>CAYGZQ010000033.1:0-41791 GCA_964354375.1 uncultured Planctomycetota bacterium | reverse complement strand
GGTTGCGCTCTACCAACTGAGCTATTCCCGCGCGCCCAAAGTCGGTATGGTTCTCTACGGGCTTAATCTACCCCAGAGCACACAGGATGTCAAGTTGAGCGCATCCGGGCAGATCGCACCTAATAGCAAGGGGCGCGACCTTGGTCGCGCCCCGTTCCAGTCGTAATCTACCAGAACCGAGAGAGGAGAATCACTCCTCGACGCCAGCCTGCTGCTGGTTTCTCGGGGCCTGGATATCAACGCCGGAGTCTACCACTAAGATCACGCCGTCGCGTCGTCCGTCAGGTCCGACATAGATGTCGGCGAACGAAGTCGGGGCGCCACTGAGGGGGTTGTTCACCGTGAACAGAGAGCGCTCGGTGTAGTCTCCCCAGAGGTTGTAGGTGTCCTGTCCAGCATTGAAGATCGTTCCGTAACCGGCAAGGTGGAAACCGATGATAGCTCCGGTAATGGGAGCATTCGGGTTCGGTCCGCCGGAATCGGAGACGAAGCTGGAGTAACCGCCTACGCCCTCGAACAGCGCGTAGTAGTAGAAGTTACCCGGGGTGAGCCAGAACTGGTAGTCATCGCGGTAGTTGGTCGTGCTCTCGAACGCGTAGGCGGAGAACTGGGGATTAACATACCCAGACCAATGCGGTTCGGGTTCGGGGACGACCACAATCGGCCACGGCGTATGCCGTTGACCCTCGCTCACATCCCACATCAGGTTGCCCTGCTCGCCACCGACCAGTCGGCGCACGTAAACCAGCGCGCGGTCATAAGGGGCCGCCCAGATGTTTACGCGAGCCAGACCCTGAGTGTCGAAATGGAATTCCAGGGGGCCAAACCCGTTCTCTGCGGGATTGGTCTTCAGTTTTCCGAACTTCGATACGTCACGGGTCCTTTGGAAGGGGTTATTGGGATATTGTGCGAGGTAGCCGAACTGGAGCAGAACATCCAGGTCTCCAGGGAACGCCTGATAACCAGGATCATCCGGAGGCATGTAATAGCTCATGCCGGTGTCCGGGTTATCCGGAGCGCCAAGTCTGCCGAAAGTGTCGGTGAAATCGCCACCGTAGAGGATCAGCGGATAGAATCCGCCGGTGTCCACGGCATAGCGCTCCAGCGCGATCTGAATCGCATGGATGTTGCTCTTCACCTCGGCTTCCTTAGCCTTTTCGCGCGCCTTAATGAAGTTAGGCAGCGCCATTGCGGCCAGGATGCCGATGATGACGATGACGACTAGCAGCTCTATCAGGGTGAATCCGTGCTGCGATCGTTTCATCGTGCTCGGACGCACCTCCTTTCAGACCAGGTTTAGTAAGCTGAGAGCCGGTCTGGGCCGTCAGCTGTCCCCGCTCGATTTTCCAGGGTTTCAAGGTTCTCTCAAAACCCGGCTCGGATTCCGCTGGTCCGAAAGGCGCTATGATATAAAGATCGGATAAATATTCTATGAACTCTGCCCTTCGGTCTCACGGGATTACTGCTTCTCGTCCCGAGCCGTTTATGTGATTACCCCTAGAGTGATGTCAATACATCGATCCCCGGTCCGTCCACATCAGGTGGCGAACTGGAGCTGATCCTTCACGGTGTCCGACTTGACATCGACACCCGAAGAGACCTCGATGATGACCCAGTCCAAGACACCGTCGGCTCCCGACTTCCGGTACTCGTCGATAACGTTGGGGTTATCGGGATGAATACCGTCGGCATAGGAACCGGTCCAGGGATCGAACTCCTGGGACGGATAGCCGGTGGTCTCGACCCTTAACTGCAGCTTGTTGCCGGCACCGACCGAAGTATCGATGACCACTCCGATCGGGAAGGTCTCAATCTGGTTCGGGATATCGTTCCCGTCTGAGTCCTTGTACGGGGGAAGAGCGTCGCGCTCGGGCATCCGGTTGAAGTAGTCAAGACCGCCCTCAACCAGGCTGTCACGATCGCCTGCGGCGCCGTAACCGTACAGCATGTACCCCGCGACCTCATCCGACGTGATACCGTACTGGTACCAATCCAGAATGCCCAGCTCCACTGCGCCGTAGTTGGCCGCATAGTGGAAATAGACCGGGATCATGTCGTTGAACATCGGGTGGTAGTAGAAATTGCCGGGCGAGTCCAGGTCAGGATCGCTGAACACTGTGCCGCCGGAACTCTGGGACTGGTTCTCCTCGATTGACTCGGTGGTATAGAGTACGAAGTCGGTCTCCGGGGTGTCACCCCATCCGAACCCGAGATCGAACATCTTGTCACCATGCTGGCCACCGTAGGGGTACACGCCGGTCATGCCAGTCTTGTTGATGCTGGACGAGTTCCACATGCCGGTATCGCGCCTGGCGAAAGGATTCACCGGGTACTCCGACAGATAGCCGAACTGGATCAGCGGGTCCATGAGCATCCTCAGATGCTCCGGGCCGACCTCCTTCAACGGATCCGTCGTCTTGGCAAATGGAGTCATACCATACACCGGGAACTGGCTGACCCCGTTGCCGCCCAGATCGATAGAGCATTTGATGATGTTGCTGTCACGCTCAGCGCCCACCACGAACGGTGGGTAGATGCCTCCGCTGTCGACAGCATACCGCTCCAGAGCGATCTGAATGGCGTGGATGTTCGACTTGACCTCCGCTTCACGGGCCTTGTTACGGGCCTTGATGAAGTTCGGCAAGGCGATCGCGGCCAGAATGCCGATGATGACAATAACCACCAGCAGCTCGATGAGGGTAAAACCGAGTTCATTCTTGCTGTTGTGCTTCACTATAATTGCACCTCCTTTCCAGCACAGGATTTAGTAAGGCTACTGTTCCTCTGCATCCCCCTGAATCCCTATCGGGTTCCAGGATATGAAATTATGATTTCGTATCCTTTCCCCTTCTATCTGGAAATGAAACACAATGACCTTGTTTGTGGGTTGATACCGACAACCGCTCGGGTCTCCAAGCTTCGTCGAGGGTGACAGGCGGATAATGCGGGGATAATAGAATGAAAACCGGCCTGAATACCTACCTCGAAATGTTCTTTCCAACAGCTTGTTCGCTTCCCGATAACCCTTCTGCTAGCTCTGTGTTGAAGGCATTCTTATGAAAGATAACGTATCGGGATTATAACGGTCAGGTCATCGGCTTGTCAAGCTGCCAGCATTTCGATTTCTGCAACGCCGGACCAGACGGCTCGCTTCTCTAGCTCTTGAGATACCAACCTCACGTTCCGGGTTCAATAATGGTATGAGATGGACCGTGAGACTCTTGACTGAGTTTACCACCCTGTCCCCGGATTGCGCAAGAGCCCAGTTCGGACATTCTTCGAGAATACCAGTTCACTCCCTTCCCAGGTCCAAAAATGCGCGAGGGGGGACTTGAACCCCCACGCCTTGCGGCACTAGATCCTAAATCTAGCGCGTCTGCCATTCCGCCACTCGCGCATGCCCGGCTATTTCCACACTATTTTCGGACCCTCGGGCGAATCCCTGACCTCGGCCCCGATCGCGGCAAGGTCATCCCTGATCCTGTCGGCCAGACCGAAATCCTTCTCGGCCCTCGCGATTTCCCGAACCTTCAGAAGCACATCCGCAAGTTTCGCCGCATCGCCGCCGCCCTTGAGCGCTTCCCGACGGGTCTCCTCGGTCTCGTAAAGACTGCGACGCTCCCGGGCGAGTATCCCCAGAAGGTCGCACAAATAGGCGATCGATCCCAGCGCGACATTCGCCGCATCGAAGTGGTCGGGGTCCCCGCTCGACATCTCTGCAAGGTACGCGTTCACTCGATTCACGAGCTGGAACAGCTCTCCGATCGCCCCCTGAGTGTTGAAGTCGGCTGCAAGGTGCTGGTGAGCGCGATAGAGCGCCACCCTCGCGGCGTCCACAAGCCTTTCCGCAGGCGTGTAGCCGTGCTCTACCAGCTCCTCCGCAGGCACCCCCTCCGACATCCGCGTCGCGAATACGTCCACGTCGTACCGGTGCTTCAAGTCCATTTGACGCCAGATCTGAAGCCAGTTCTCCTTTCGCTCCTCGGAGCGCCACCCGAGAAATTCAACAAGGCGAGAGAAGGTCTCAATGATCTTCGCCTTCGCCTTTGCCAGCTCATCAAGTTTCTCCTGCGAGAATTCAATCGGCTTGCGATACTGGGCGGACAGCAGGAAAAGCCTCACGACCTCCGGATCGTTCCGCTTCAGCACGTCCCGTATAAGGACACTCGTGCCGCTTTTCGCCATCTTCTCGCCCCCCGGGAGCATAACCCACTCGTTATGAATCCAGATACGGGCGAAATCGGCCTCGGGATGGCCGCACCTGGCCTGGGCGAGCTCGTTCTCATGATGCGGGAATTTCAGCTCCTTGCCGCCTCCATGGATGTCGAAGCTCGGGCCCAGGTATTTCGCACTCATGACCGAGCATTCGATGTGCCAGCCCGGCCTGCCGTCCGCCACCTTCCCGAATCTTTGGATCTCCTCCTCGGTCTGACGGAATTCCCATTCCGGCTCTCCCGGTTTTCCGGCCTTCCAGAGAGCGAAATCCCTGGGGTCCCTCTTAGCCTCGACTTCCTCGCCTTGAGTGATGTTCTCAAGCAACTTGTCCATGCTGTGACCCGAGAGCTTCAGGTACTCGGGATAGGATTTGACGTCGAAGTACACGCTTCCGTCCGCGCCGACATACGCGTGGTTCTTCTGCATGATGAGCTTGACGTAGTCGATGATATCCGGGATATGGCTGCTCACCTTGGGGAAAAAGTCGGCCGGCTCGACCCCAAGGCCGAAGAGATCGGTGTAGTATTCGTGGACAAAGCGTGCGGAGAGCTGAATCGGATCCTTCTCCCCGACCTTGCGGGCTTCCTGGATCATCTTGTCGTCGATGTCGGTGAAGTTGGTGACGAACCTGACACGGTAGCCATGCGCCCGGAATACTCTTCGAATGACATCGTACAGAACCGGATTCCGCATGTTGCCGACGTGCACGAACTGGTAGGTGGTGGGACCGCAGACGTAGATCGAGACCTCTGGGTGCTCTTCGACACACGGGAATGTCTCCTCGCGACGCGTCATCGAGTTATGAATCCTGATCGGGGGCTGCGTGCCCCAGGGAAACTTGTCCATGGTCTCACCTACGGTTCTGCCCGGTCTCTCACGTGACTGGTCCAGACTAATCGTATCGATAGCCGGTTCAATTCGCAATAGCATCTGCATTCACATCGGAGAAATCCGGTCCCACGATTGAATGTCCGCTCCATTCTCAACTATCATCCTCGTGGGCACGGCATGCCATGCCCCAATAGGGCCTATGACAAACACAGCAACAAATGAGACATCATCGCCGGGGACTCGCCTGTGGCCGATGTCTTCATAAGCTACACCCATCCCGATGAAGCGGAGGCCGCCCGATCGGTTCAGGCCGCTCTGGGTCGCCGCAACCTGAGGTCATTCCCCGATGTCGATGCTCCCCAGCCCGACCAGTTCTCCGGCGTGATCGCAGAGGAGATCGCGAAAGCGGCAAGTGTCGTTGTCATCCTGACCCCGGGCGCATTGAGCCGTCTATCCGACGAGAACAGCAGGTTAAGTCGTGAGCTTGGCTGCGTGCTCGGACTCAAGAAGAGAGTAGTCATCGTATTGAAGGACGGGGTTCTCATCCCCCCTGCGAGAGATCTTCCGCGCGACCTTGCCGGCTTTTCTGCGCTCCGGACCGTCGCGTGGTCCCAGCCCTATCTCGACGCGATGATCGACACCGTGCTCGGACTTCCGGCGAAATCCGGACCGGTCCGGGGCCGCCGACGCACAGGTATCGACAGGCGTCTCGTCTTCCTGCTCGTGATCGGTCTTCTGGTTGTCGAGCTCGGCGTTTTGGCTGTTCTGATTGCGAGGCGAATGCTCAATACTCCGGCCCCGAATGGGCGCGGCGGAGTCCGAGGGCCGGCCGTCCTCGTCTGGGGAGGCAAGGGACAGACCGTCGCATCAGGGGTTCACGTGGACAAGAGCGGGTGCATCTACATTGTCGGACCTTTCTCCGGCGGCACGAATCCGGACCCGGCCGGGAATGCGGACGAACTCCGCTCGCACGGCGAATCGGATGCCTGCATCGCCAAGCTCGGACCGTCCGGGGAACTCCTCTGGGCGAGTACATGGGGGGGGGTCGATGATGAGAGCGGAGGGGACTCGGCCCTGGGCGTCACGGTTGACTCAGCCGGGAACATATATGTCGTCGGACGCATCATAGGATCCGGTGAGCTGGACCCGGGCCCGGGAACATGCGAGGTCACTCCCGACGATGGTGTCGCATCGTATCTCATCAAGCTCGACTCATCGGGCAGGCTGCTGAACCACATAGTGTGGCAGTCCAGGGAACTCCGCGTCAACGGAATCGCGCTGGACAACGCAGGCAACGTCTATCTTGCGGCGGATTTCTCGCGGGATGTTGACTTCGACCCCGGCCCGTCCGTCGCCAACTTCACTTCACACGAAACCGATGCCGCGCTTGTCATGCTTGATGCTTCATTTGCGTATCAGCGGGGGATGTACTGGGGCGGAAAAGACGGAGACTTCGCCTCTGGTGTGTGCCTGGACCGGTCGGGCAACATCTATGTAGCGGGCTCCTTCGCGGGCGAAGTGGATTTCGACCCTGGAGCGGGCGAGGAATCGCACGAGGCAGTGAGATCAGGGGATGCCGATGTGTCTTGGACATTAGGGGATGCGTATGTGTCCAAATTCGACTCTTCGCTCGCACATCAATGGACGGCAACCTGGGGAGGGGAAGACTTTGACGAGGCGTGCGGCGTCGCCGCAGACAGGTCGGGGGGCGTTTTCACCGTCGGCCGATTTTGTGAAACAGCGGACCTCTGTCCGGGCCCGCGCACGCGTCAGTTCACCTCACAGACCGGTTTTGACTCCTACCTGATGAAACTCGATTCCAACGGCTCATTCAAATGGGCGCTCAACTGGGGCGTTACAGATTGGGAGAGCGCAAACGGGATTTGCAGCGTCGACTCCGGCAGACTTTACGTCGTGGGGAGTTTCGAGGGGACGACGGACCTGGATCCGGGTCGCGGCGTTCTGGAACGCGCAGCACAGGGGGAATCGTCAGGCTACCTCATTGTCGTCACCGGCAACGGGAATCTGATCCGGTGGTGAGGCGCACCCTTGTCCGGCCCAGCCTTGAGGCGGCAGGAAACGCGCGCCTCCTTCATGCTACAATGCGCTGCATCGCAACAAGGCGACGACCGTCGACCTGCGGCAACAGCCGAGGAGTCTGCAGGTGAGGGATGTCTTCATAAGCTATCGTCGGGAAGGCGGCTCCGAGATTGCCCGCGCCGTCCGCGCCGAGCTGGAGCGACACGGGTTCGACGTTTTTCTCGATGTCGACGACCTGGGATCGCACTACTTCGACGACCGCCTTCTGACCGAAATCCGGAATTCCCCCAATTTCATCCTGATACTGTCTCCGGGATGTCTGGACCTGTGCGCGGACGAGAATGACTGGCTTCGCAGAGAGATCAGTCATGCGATCAGACATCAGCGCAACATAATCCCCCTGTTCTGCGAAGGCTTCGAGTTCCCGCCCGAATCCGATCTCCCGCCCGACATAGCCGAGCTGCCGCGGTATAACGCGATCCACTGGTCGCACACGTACTACGATGCGATGGTCGAGAGGCTGGTCGCATATGTCGCCAAGCCCGGCAGGATTTCCGGACTAACCGCCCGGCGGCGGTCGCGATGGTGGAGAACGAGGTGGCTGCTGCCCGCGATCGTCTTCCTCGCGCTATCGATGTTGGCCGTGATCATCGGGCTCGCTCTCAACGCACCCCATCAACCTTCCGCAAGCGGAGCCGATTCCTCCACCTCCGAATCCCAGCCGGACAACCAGGGATCGGCGGTCCAGCAATCCACCGTTGACGGGGAAACAGCCTCCGAGCCCTGGCCGTCGCTTCTGGACCTACCCGATCCGGCTTTGGCCCATGTCGAATATGCCGGCATTCAATCCTCATGGAGCTGGGGCGGTTCGGATGACGACTCAGTAGAAGACGTTGCCCTCGACGGCGACGGGAACATATATCTTGTCGGCGCCTTCAGCAATGCCGCCGATCTGAATCCATCAGTCGACGCCGATTCCCGCACTTCGCAGGGCTCCACCGACGCTTATGTCATCAAGCTGAGCTCGTCGGGCGAATTTCAGTGGGCGAAAACCTGGGGAGGTCGGGGACGGGATTCCGCCACCGGGATCGTCGCGGACGGCTCAGACTCCGCCTGTGTCACGGGCTATTTCCAGGGCGACGCCGATCTCAATCCCGGTCCCGAAACCGATATGCATCCGGAATGGTCAGGCTCCTTCGTCCTGAAACTTGATCTGGACGGCAATTATCAATGGGCAAGGTCATGGGGCAATCGCGAGGACTTCACGCCGCGGCCTGTCAAGGCTGAAATCGACGGCGCAGGCGACATGTACATCATCGGACATTTCGCGCGGGCAATCGACCTCGATCCCGGCCTTAATGACGACACCCATGTCCCGAGCGGAGGCGGTGATCCCTATCTCGTCAAGCTTGACTCAGCAGGTGAATTCCAGTGGGCCCGGACCTGGGGAGGCGAGGGCTGGGACGCAGCCAATGATGTCGCTGTCGACAGCTTCGGCAATGCGCTTGTCGCAGGCTCGTTCAAGGAATCGGCCGACCTCGATCCCGGCACCCAGACCGACATCCGCTCCGCCGCGGGCGACCAGGATGCGTTTCTCATCGAGATAACTCCCTCGGGCAACTACCAGTGGGGCAAGTCCTGGGGAGGAACCGGCTGGACCTCAGCGTGCGCATTGAGTGTCGACAAGAGCGGCAATACTTATGTCCTGGGACACTTCGCGGGCACAGCGGACTTCGATCCCGGCGCGGCCGACCATTTCATCAACTCGGTCGGAGACTCCGATGTCTTCCTGATGAAATTCGACGAATCGGATACGACCCAGTGGGCACTATCATGGGGAGGACCGGGTGCCGACACGGCAGACGCCGTCTGCACCGACCGCTCCGGCGATGTCTATGCCGCCGGCTCGTTCACACTCAACGCCGACTTCGATCCCGGCAAGGACAGCTATCTGGCTGAATCGTCCGGCGGATCGGATTCTTTCGTGGTCAGGCTGGACTCCTCGGGCGCATTCATGGGTGCAAGGACATGGGGCGGCCCGGGCAATGATGCCGCAGTTTGCATCGCCGCCAGTTCGTCGGGGGACCTCTGCATCGGAGGCTGGTTCGAGGGCGAGACCGATCTGGACCCGGGTGTGGGTTCTCTGAAGTTCACGTCGGAAGGGAAGCACGACGCGTTTTTCATCATGGTCGATCAGTTCGGGAGCCTCGCGCAGGGAATCTCACTGATAGGTTACAGCTTGCCGCCGGGGATGCATCGATTCTGAGTTTATCGCGATGGCATACGACCTGTTCATAAGCTATCGAAGAGAGACCGGGGCCGAGACAGCGCGCGCGATTCGCACAGGGCTTTCGGACCACGGGGTCAGGTCGTTCATCGATGTCGACGACCTGGGGTCGCAACAGTTCGACGACAGGATTCTTCGGGAGATCGAGCTGGCTGAGAATTTTCTTGTCATCCTGGGTCCCGGATCGCTGGACAGGTGCTCGAACGAAAACGACTGGCTGAGGCGGGAGATAGCCTACGCGATCGCGATGCGCCGGAATGTCGTCTCACTTTTGAAAGACGGGTTCGAGTTTCCCGCGCAGGAGAACCTGCCGCCCGATCTCAGGGCACTGCCCACCTGTGAGAAGGTCGAGTATTCCCACATCTATTACGACGCAATGATAGCCGAGCTTCTGAAGCTCGTGAGGAAACCGCGTTCGAGGACATCGGGATTCCCGGGGAGTGCACGGGGATCGGGAGCCGGCGCCATTCCTCGCATTCGGACCTCTCCGATACAGGCTCTCGTACTTACCGCGCTGGCAATCTTTGTGATTGTCGTCGTAGGTCTCAGGGTCATCTGGATCCTCGGATCGTTGATCGAGCTGCCGGAAGCGCTCCGCAACGATGGGATTCTTCCCGCTGCAGGCGATCAGAACGAGAGCTCCTCGGGCAATCCTCAGGAGAACGCGGGAGACGAAAATCCAGTCGTCGTTTTCAGGGACAGGAAGCTCGATGCTTTTATCCGCATGAACATCGGCAAGCCGTGCGAGGGTGTCTACGAGGGCACTCCCGTAGAGCAAGCCATGAGCTTTCTCGGGCAGGGTCCATGCCAGGACATCTACCGGTCCGAACTCGAACGCCTGACCGACCTCAACCTCGAAGGTTGGGACATAACCGATCTCGAAGGGATCCAGTACTGCGCCAATGTGAAGAAGCTCAAGCTCTCCTTCAACAGTCTGACCGACATCGGTCCGCTCGAAAGCATGTCCGGCCTAACAGATTTGAATCTGAATTTCAACTATGTGACGGATATCAGTCCGATTCGCGGTCTGACGAATCTTCTGAAGCTGGGCCTGTCGCAGAACAAGATCAAGGACGTTCAACCTCTTCTCTGGCTGCCCAATCTCAGGGAACTCGACCTCGAGGACTGCGGCGTGACCGACATCACCGGCTTCGAGAAACTGACTAACCTCAAAATTCTTTATCTTGGGGGTAACGACATAACGGACATCAGCCCGCTGGCAAATAACCCCGGTTTGGGAGCAGGCTGCACCGTCGGTCTGAGCGGGAATCCTCTGAACAAGAGATCGATCGACGAGTATATCCCGGACCTCAGGAAAAGGGGCGTGGAGGTTCTCTTCTCCCTCGATGATTCCCCGTGGCCTCCTGTGGAACGACCCGGTCCCTAGGACTCCACTCGACTCCTGCTCGATTCGCCGTCACTATTTTCCACATCCCTGCATACCGCCGATCATCTCCCTCAGAACCCTACGAGCACTCTCCAGCCTGCGATCGATTTCCTCCGCCCCGAACGCCTGCATCAGTTTGCTCAGCTCATACCCGTGTTGTCGACCGGTCAGGGCAAGCCTTAGCGGCATGTATACGTGTTTCTTTCCATGTTGCGACGCGAGATCCCGGATGACATCCATTCTGGCGTCCGGGGATGTCTCGAGCACCCGTTCCAGCACGGTCAGAGCTTTCTCGGGCTCGATTTCCCCGTACGCTTTCCTCAAATCGTCCTCCGCGGGCGCATCCGTCAGAGGAATCACATCCTGCCCGATCGACTCCAGAGACGTTATCTCGTCCCCCACAACTCCCAGCACAATTCGGGCGCAGTCCGTTCTTCCGTCGTCAAGCTCGACGCCGGAAGAGAACGCCGAGCGCTTCCACGCGTCGATCATTTCCTGGGGCGACATTCTCGCCAGGTGCTCCCGCTCCAGGTGGGCGAGCCGTGCGGGATCGTGCGCGGCAGGCGACGTGGACACCCTGTCGAAACCGAAAGAAGATTCGATCTCATCCAGGGAGAGAGTCTCCTTCCCATCGGGATGCGTCCAGCCGAGCAGCGCGAGATGATTCACAAGTCCCTGGGGAAGATGTCGCCTGATATCGTCGAGACCCGTAAGCTCGTCCCGCTTGGAGAGCTTTTTCCCGCCGACCCCGACGATCAGGGGCAGGTGCCCGAACTCGGGAGGCTCGTGCCCAAGTGCCCTGAGGACCAGAATCTGGGAGGGCGTGTTTGGCAGATGGTCCGCTCCGCGAATGACGTGCGTGATGCCCATCGATACGTCGTCGAGCGGGCTGACCAGCATGTAAGTCGGCTTGCCGTCCCCCCTGATGCAGACGAAATCCCCGATCAGCTCCGTTCTGAATATCTGGTCTCCCCAGACGAGGTCGCGAAACGCAACGGTCTCGCCAAGCCGCTTCGGATCGGCGTGAAACCGCCAGACACATCTTTCGCCCTTTCCCAGCCTGTCATCCATCTCATCCCTGCTGCGCGATCTGCATCGGCCGTCGTACACATACGGACGTCCCGCAGCCTTCGCTGCGGCACGCTGCAGGTCCAGATCGTTCTCGGTGCAGAAACAGGGGTACAGGAAGCCGTCGCCCTTAAGCCGATCTATGGCCTCGCCATACAACTCTCCCCTCTCCGACTGCCGGTACGGGCCCTCGTCCCATGTCATCCCGATGTACTTCAGCGCCGAGAGAATGTCCCTCTCCCACTCGGGTTTGGACCGCGCAACATCTGTGTCGTCGATCCTGATGATGAACGTCCCGCCTGCGTGCCTCGCGGCGAGAAAAGCGAACAGGGCAGTATGGAGCGAGCCGAGGTGCGGCGGACCTGTAGGGGAAGGGGCGAAACGGGTGCGCATTGGGGTTATCACTTTTTCGACTGCCGAGCAGTGCCTTCCGTGTCCGGAACGTCTAGTCTATAAGATATTCACTAAGACGAAATCCTTGACCGCCTTTCCTTTTTATCTTATAATATAGCATTCGTTCGGGTTGAAAGGCTAGCAAGGCGGCACATTATGGCATCTGATTCAGAAGCTGGCCGGAACGCCGCCGCTATCCGCGTCATGCCGACCTGTACCGCAAGGATAACACTGTGAGAACACTCGTTGCAGGGTCATTGTTGCTTTTGGTGCTCACCGCCTTGAGTTGTGCGGGAGATCGGCACGAGGCACCAACGACTCCGACGTTCTGTCCCGGGAAAACCTTTTCTTCTTCCGGCCCTCACGTTCTCTGGGGGATGTGGCAGGTCGCGATCGACACAGCCTCCGGTCAGGTTGAGATCGTCCCTGTTCGGGAGGCGGGTTTTCACGCGAATGTCGTGACCTACCTGCAGCCGCCGTTCCCGATCGGCATGGCTATCCACATGAACAGCATGGACATACCGACGGGCATGTTCGATCTCAATGTCAAGCTCAGTCACCCCTTCGCGGACCCATCATTGACCGGCTTCGACGTCAAGGGAATACTCATCTCCAGGGGCACTGCGGCGAGTGCATACGACTCATCCCTGAAGTTCGCCGACTGGGATGAAACGCGGCTTCTGAACGCCGATGGCTGGACGCGCTGGTGGAACCCGGTCGAGTTCTACTCCCCAGGTCTGCTCGGCTACACCCCGGGTCTGCTCGGCTCGAAAGGCGTGAGCTTCAACTGCACGCTGCACGCATTCAAGTATTTCGCGGATCACCTCAGTGCCGACGCCTCTTTTTACGTGAAGAGCGGTTCCCGGAACAAGTTCTCCGCGACGAAGAACTGTACGAGACGCTACGTGATCCACTTCCCGGTGGTCGGCGGCCAACCCATCGTGCAGTTCAACTACGCTGTTGACGCCTGCTGGGAATCTCCGATCGGGGACCCGCAAGACGTGAACAACTTCCCGCCGGAGGCAAACCAGCCCGAGCCCTATCAGATCACCGTCGAGGACAACGGATCCACAGCGTTCTACGATCCCGGCACAGGCCTGAACGGCAGGGATCTCAGGATCAGGATCGGCGTACGAGACTACGGCGGCACAACAAACCCGGATGGGGTGATGGGTGAGCTTGACAAGATCGTCCTCGAAAGTCCAACGCTCTTTTCGCCGCCGATCATCGTCGACGAAACCAGCCTTGTGTCGCAGGACCAGGACATCGCGGTATTCGAGGTGTCGATCCCGGATGTCACACCGGGGGATGCCGACCACCAGGAGATTCTGGTCCACGCGATCTGCGCCCTTGGCACCTACAACCAGGGATTCAGCGCCCCCGCTCCGACCAAACCGCTTGCCGCCTACATGATGTATGAGGCCGAGATCTACGAGGGAATCCCCAAAGCTGCAGCCCCGGAGAATGTGACGATCCGGGCCGACAGGAACGCGAACGGAAAAATCACAGGCTTCACGCTCGACTGGGACGATTGCCCGGAAGCTGAGCAGTATCTGGTTTACTGGTCCGCGGACCCGTACGAAGCTCTCGGTCCAATGACATTCGAGCTTGCCCCCGACGGCACTGTCACGGAATCGACATACCATCACGACATCGCGAGCAGCGAGGCCAACGGGCAGTGGATGCTTTACGTGGTCGCCCGGGGAATCCAGGGTTACCCCTCGTCGGACTCGGAGCCGTCCGAACGCGCGTTCATCGATATCGAGGGTTTCGAGGACCTGTCCGAGTACAACGCCGATATGTGGCGGATTCGCAGCTACGTCGACATGAACTACAGCCATTTCGTGATGGCGAATCAGCAGACCTTTGGCGTGGACTCTTCGGGGTCCCTGATTCTGAGCCCTTCGCAGTGGTTTGCCAGACGATCCGTCTCATATTGCGTTACACCCGAGCTGCCCCAGGTCGACGGCGCCTCTTCCTGCTTCTTTGAGTTCGCTCACAAACGCTCGGTCAACTTCCCGTGTATCACGGACACATGGTACTCGGGAGATTACCCGCACGGATACTCCATCTGCAGCACTCCCGAGATCGACAGCCCCGAGGTACCCCTCGGCATAACCATCCCTTACCTCCAGACCTGGGATTACAGGATCGATGTGGTCGCCAAGGACGATTTCGCCGACGGGAACGAGATGAACTTCGACTACATCGACGGACTTGACTACCGCTACAACGATCAGGCCACCGAATCCGCAGACCCTGCGAACGGCTGGAGCGGACTCGCCTCGGGATTCGTCGTTTCGAAGTACGCCGTCCCGAAAGTCATCGACGAGAACCAAGGGTTCGTCGGCGTCTGCTTCGGAGGAAAGCAGTACGGTTCCGGATATGATTACAGCTCCAATCCAACCGTGTTCCCACTCATCTGCGACGAATTCGCTCTGACTCTCTACTGACGGATCGACCGCCCCCGCACCGCGATTTGAAGGAACGGGTCCGACAGTCTAAACTCCTGCCTGAGCTTCGGTCTGCGAGCTGCGGGCTTGCACGAACCGATCGGACAACAAATGAAAAATCCCAAATCCATACTGATAACCGGCGGATCGGGAGGCATCGGGAAGGGCCTTTGCGTGGCCTATGCCGCTGAAGGCGTGACGGTCTCGTTCACCGGACGCGATGAAAGGCGGATCGGCGAGGTCGCCGCGCTCATCCGCGACAAGGGCGCCAATGTGAATGCAGCGGCGCTGGATGTCACTGACGGCGACGCAATGAAACTGTGGATCGAAAAAATCGACGACATGGCCCCGCTCGACCTCGTGATCGCAAACGCAGGCATTGGCGAACCACATGAGAGGATCGAGGAAAGAACGGCGCGAGTCTTCGACGTGAACGTATACGGCGTCTTCAACACGATCCATCCGGCGCTCGAGAGAATGAGAAAACGCCGCCGTGGGCAGATCGCCATCGTGAGCTCTATCGCCGCGTACATGGGCTTGCCATGGTCGGTCGCCTATTCCGCAAGCAAAGCCGCAGTGAAAATCTATGGCGAGGGTCTGAGGCTTCGATACCGGGACGAGGGCATCGAGATCACCGTCATCTGCCCCGGTGTCGTGCACACTCCGATGACCGAGTCCCATTACCGGGACATGCCGGGCTGGCTCACTGTCGACCGGGCGGTGCGGATCATCGCCAAACGCCTCGAAAGAAACCCCCGACTCATCGCGTTCCCCTGGTACACTCTGTCAATCGCAAGATGGGCGAGCGGCCTTCCGGCAGGCCTGCAGGATTCGCTCATAAGGGTCGCCATGAGGAAAACCCGACGGATGTGGGACGATCCGAAGACATAGACGGATTGACAGGGCGCTCGATTTCCTCTAACCTCCTCCCTCGTCATGTCCGTAGCCGATATCCAGATCACCGAGAAAGACAGGCAGTTGGCCCGGCAGTGCCTTCAATGCCCCATGTGCAGGACCGCCCGTGGCGCTCAAAGAGGTTTTGCTTTCTGGTTCGTGAAAACCATCGAGGGAGGCATGTGTCCCGCCTGCAAAGCATATGAGAGAGTGTACGGCCGCAGGGCGCATGAACCGATTCCCGACAAATTGAATCCTTGATTCCGGAGATCGCGCTTCTCCACGTCAGCCGTAGTTGGAAATAGTTCCCGCAAATTCATTCGAACCGGAGGACCGAGTAATCATGACCCAAAAGAAGACTTTCACTACCGATGAAGCCACGGAGATCGGACGAAGGCTGGGGATCGACTGGACCAAGTGGAATATAGAGCAGTTCAGGATGGGGCTGGATGTAGAGCTTGAACACGGTACCGTCGACCCGGTCACTAATGTGACCAACGACGACCCCACGATGACCGGCAAGATAGCCCTGGCTCACCTGAATGAATTCCCCGACTACTACACGCGCCTCGCAAAACTCGAGAAGGAAGCGGACGAATTCTGGTACAAGCTGGACTGACTTCCCGGTGGCGTCTATTCGTCCTCCGGTCGCAGGGTCTTGCTCATGATCACGCTGCGGTAGTTCGTGACCGACCACTGCACGTACTCGATGAATCTGTACCCGCGCCGCGTGTACCATTCAATGAGATGCGTGGCGGGCTCAGCGGTATCGAGCGCGAGCTCGGCGGCGCCCATCTCCCTGGCGCGATCCTCCACGCGCTTCAACATCATCGACCCTATCCCCCTCCCCCGCAGTTCCGGCTCAACCCCGAACTGTCCGAACACCGCCACATCGTCGCGCGAGTACCAGCCCGGACCTCGCTTTTTCCCGGGACTTCTGAGAAGTATCGTCGCCGCCAGCCGCCCGTCGAGCAGCCCGACATAGCACTCCGCGTCGGTGATGCGCCTCTCGGTCATCTCGTCCCCCTGCCAGGTCCCGACATACTTCAGCCCCATGTCGCCAAGCTGCTTGTACGCGCGGTTCACGAGCCCCGTAAGCTCGCTGACCGAGTCCTCCGACCCGAAAAGCCTGATCTCAAGTTGTTCCGCGATATGGCTCATTCCTGCGTATTCTACAGCATCTTTCCGTCCCCGCATCCGAAATGATCGAATGACTTCAATCAGACTCTCTTCCTGGTGTCCTTGGTGCCCTTTGTGTCTTGGTGGTTGGTCTTTTCAAGCCGACACTTGCTGCATGATATAATCATCAAGGGTGACACTCATGAAACCGACCGGCTTGATTCCTCGACTGACTCTTGCCGTCGCGCTCGTAGCTTTCGCTGCAATCCTCGTCGGTTGCCCTCCCGAGGACAACGCGAGGAGGGACGACAAGAAGGACACGACCGACCCGGCGTTCTTCTCAGCCGCGGACCCGGCCAATTTCGTGGGCTCGATAGGCGGCACGGTATATGTTGACGGAAATCCGCAGGCGTACCTGACCGTTCAGGTCTTTGACAGCGAAGGAAACCTTGCCAGTCAGGAACGCTGCAACCAGACCGGACATTTTACGATCAAGGATCTTAAGCCCGGCACATACAAGCTCATCGTTCTCAACGCGAGAGCGGCTCCCATCGGGGAGGAGACGATAGTGCAGGTCCGTCCCGGCCGCTTCGAACAGGTGGATCTGCAGATATCGACGAAGGACTAGCAGCACCGAATCAGCTCTTTCACGCACTACACGGCTCACAGTCGCTCCAGCTCACTGCAGTCAAGGTCCTCTATTTGACACCGCTTTTCAGATATGTCGTGGCACAGCCTGATCGCCTGTGCTTTGTTGATTAACTCTTTCTCGACGCAACGGCGAAGGATAGTGACCGTGCCAACAAACGCGTCATCCGGCATGCCCAACAACTCCTTCGCCTCCGCAATTAGCATTTTGTCCCGAGTGAGCAACACCGCCTTGGAGTATTTGGCAGCGATCGCGGCCCCGCGGTCGACATCACCGACTCCCGGGCCGTACTTGCGCTTCATGCGAACAAGCTCCGCTTCCCATTCCGGCTCAGGGTAGATCAAGCGAAATACATCTCTGTAGACTTCGTATTTCTCTCTATTTCCGACGACCTGTGCATCAACGCGGTCTGTGACCCAGACGACATCGTACAAGCGTTTCAGGAGATCGAGCCTGCCTACCTCAATGAAGTCGAACAGAACGCTGGCATCGATGAAATACGCAACATTCACAGATTTATTATAAACTGATTCTTATATTCACGCAAGAGTGCCACTGCACGGGTCCGTTCTATATCCAGAAGCTCGACCAACGCGCTCTCATTGATGCGTTTGTCGAAAGCCGCCCTGAAGGCCAGCTTAACAAGGCGTGGAATGGACTCGATCTCGGTGGCGGTTTCCTCGCACCATTCGTCAAGAGGGTGAGGTTTGGGGATAGCATCCTGAGGTAATGGCCCGACTGACGGCTCCAACTCCCCTTGTTTTGCCGGCTTAATGAAATAATAGTTGCGCAGCGTGTTGAGAACGGCTGCCCCGCTCATTCCGAAATGGTACGCCAATCGCATGATGTCACCCGCGCTGGGCGAATGAAGGTCAAATGCGTTCTGTGCAGCGAACGATTTGGCGGCACCAAGCGGCATAAGGAATTTCCCGGCGAAGAGATTCGCTCTATGCTCCTTCTTGTTAGGATGGCTCGCAGACCACGCGTCAAGGTCCTGCCTTCTCGTGACAATCGCGCTTCTGAGATCGTCCAGCATTGCATGACACAGCTCGTGTGCAAGAGAGAAACTCTGTCGATGCCTTGGCTCGTCTGCGTTCAAGACAATCACAGGCCTCTCACCGTACAGAACGCACAGGCCTGAGAACGCCAGAGGTAAACGCAACCGTGTCATTATTACAGAGTGATCCTCAAGAACATGCTCAAAGAGAGGGATTGCGCCGTCGCCGAGATTCAACTGGGTCCTGAGGAGCCAAGCTCTCTCCCCTGCCTCCACGTTGCGCTCCTCATGCCTTCCCGCAGGCGGATCGAAGCTCCTTGGAAAACGTCTCTTAGGTATCACTGAGAGAAGGGCCTCAAGAGAAAGGAGGTTCTTTGTTTGTCTTCCCAGTCGATCCAGAATCCGCTGGAGCTCCGCCATGTCCGAAGGGGATATGCCCTCCGTGCTGCGCAAGTGGACACTGCTTCCGCTGATGCTCGGGGACTCTTCCTCGCCGAAGAGCTCATGCACAGTACAGCCGAGAACTCGATACAGGGTCGGGATTTCCGCAGCCTTGATCTGACGTTCGCCGCTCTCGATCTTGCTCATAGTCGGAGGCAAAACGCCGAGTTGCTTCGCCAGATCTTCCTGGCGCAGGCCGCGCGCTTCCCTGAAACGCCGGATTCGCCCGCCCATCGCCACCGCTTGTTTGATTTCCATACCGATTATTATATCACATAGTTTCGAAAATCGCAAGTATATTTCCACTGACTATCTATTTTCGAAAGTCAGCCTTCTCGCGCAACTGCACCTCATTCTCCCACTCTCTGCGAGAATGCGGTGCTCTTCCGAACGCATACTCTGGCCCAAACGGTCAGGTATAGGAAAAGCCCCGATTGCGGGGCCTTCTCGAGATCGGTTCAATTACGCTGCAACTAGTCTGCGGTATAGAACTGCGACAGCGGCGCTCTGCATTCGTCGGGGATGGAATTTTCCCAGTCGACGATCATCTCGTCCGAGAGCAGCACGATGCGCTCCCCGTCACGAAGTGTGCCCACCATTTTGGACCTTCCCTGGTCGGTGATGTCATATCCGTCCGGACCGATTTCGTACACCGTGCCGACAGTCTTGTTCTCGCCACCGGCAGTCGCGTACTCGAAGTAGAGAGTGTTGTAAGAGGGAATGACGCCGATTTCGAAATTCGCGACATCCCCATTCAGGAATAGCTCCTTGGCGCAAATGAGGAAGTCCTCATCGATGATGAATCGGCCGTCAAGCAGATCGGAGATGCTGCCGGGCATCGCGTTGTGCTCCATGAGATAGGCGTCCATGAGTATCGGGAGAGATTGCATCAGGCCCCACCTGATGATGTCCCACTCGGTGCCGGGGATGAGATCGGCGGTCTCGGGATTCGCAGCCGCGTCGCTCACGAAATCCTGCCATGAGTACATGAATTCGGAGCCGGCAAGCGTCTCCGCAGCCGCGTCCGGGTCATCAACCATCGGAGGCGACACAAGGGTGTAATCCCAGCTCCCATCTCCGACGGGGCTCAAGGTCACCTGGGTTCCCGACGGGTTTTTCTCTCGCAGGATTTCGATCGGCTTCTCCGTGAGCGGGTCGATCACCCAGTACGGGAGATACCCGGCTTCGCTCACTTTCGGAAGATCCATTCCGCTGAAATCGCCGTCATGGCCGAACGACCAGCACGCGCAGGCCATGTTGAGAAGCACTGCCCTGTTGAGCAGCGCAATGTTGTTGCCGCCGACGAGCCTCTCATCCGGCTGGTTCGCTCTTGCAGGTCCACTCGGACCGTCATTGGATGAACTAATGATGAACATCAAAATGATCGCGACCAGTATCGCTCGCAAAATCGAGACCTCACTCCAATTTCTTTTCATGGCTCCCCTCCGCTTTGACGGTTCTGAGAATATTTTACCCCCCCCCCGGATTTTGTCAAGCCCGTATCTTCACTTTTCGCTTGTGTCTATTCGGTAATCACTTACTTACCACTTGTTTTTATCTTCCCTACCCGCTGGATTCTTGCACGGTCCGCCGGATGCATTATACTTTGGGCCGATGTTCTCGCAGGCGACCATACTGATCGATCGCGACCTGCCGACCGTCTACTCGGCCCTTGCCGACCTCAAGCGCCAGATGGCTCTCTGGGACAACATCACGGTGTCGGACCTCGACAAGCTGGAGAACGGGGTGAGCCGGGTCAACGGGGTCTATCGATTGGGACGGAACGCCATCCCGTGCATAGTGGAGCTGCATCTCACACGCCCCGGTGCCGGGCTGGTGACGCGGATGCAGACCGCGAGCGGCGAGCTCGCCGCAGAGTGGCGCATCATGGAGGAGGGCGACCGCACCAGGGTCGAGGTGAACATTGAAGGAATCGGCGGAGGTCCCGCGAGCAACATCAACATAAGGCACCTCGCCCCGAAGCTTCTTGCGCGACTCAAGCGGCAGTTCGACAGGTCCTGACCGAGGCGCCCGGATATTCTGAATGAAACGATAATTTAATCTATGCCTGTAGTAAAATCCAGAAAACTGAAAATTGGAATCGGGATCGCGCTGATCGTCCTCGTCGCGGCGACCGCTTTTGTTCTATCCGTCGGCATTCGACTCACGAGGCGGTCCTACACGGTTCCCCCGTCCGCGCGACGCATTCTCGTGACGCCCCGCGACGCGCTCGGTCCCGGCACAATCTCCGTCAGCATCCTCAACAGCGAGGGCTATCGAACGCCGGGCTGGTACCATGCGGGCGACCCGACACGCTCCCGCGGCGCAATAGTACTCCTGCACGGGCTCTGCGGGACACGCGCCCAGCTCGCGCCCATCGCGAAGAGACTTCGCAAAGAGGGCTGGGGCGTGCTCCTGATCGACCAGCGCGGACATGGTGAGAGCCCGACGGATTTGACCACCTTCGGACCCGCCGAGGCCGTCGATGCTCTCGCGGCAGTTCAGTGGCTCAGGGAACAGCCCGAGGTGGATCCGAACCTTATCGGGCTGTACGGCGCATCGATGGGCAGCGCCACCTGCATCTACGCAGCCTCGCAGGACCCCCTCCTGGCCTGCGCCGTCGCCGATTCGTCCTACGCAGAGTTCGAAAGACAGGCCTATCACGATCTGAACATGGACAAGTCCCCCATCAAGACCTCATACCGGCTGCAGCCGTCGGTGGTCAGGATCTTTCTCTCCCTGTCCGGCTTCGTCATCGGGAAATGGGCGGACTCGCCCGACCCTGTCGAAGTCGTCTCCGATATCAAGTGCCCCCTCTTTCTCATCCACGGGGAACGCGACAGTCGCATCGATCCCGCAAGCCTCGACGAATTGGCCGATGCAGCGGGCAAGGGCGGAGTGGACGTAACGACCTGGGTTGTCCAGGGCAAGGGACATTGCGGGTATCACAACTCCGATGAATTCCTCTCACGTCTCGTCGCCTTCTTCCACGCGCACCTCGATTCTACGGACCGATAGATAAATTTCGAACCGACCTGTACAATTGACCCCAAGCCCATGCTCAGGACCTCAAGGAGCCACACTCTCCCGAAACACCTTTGGATCCTTCGCGAGACCGATCCGAGCGATGCTGCGCGGCGCATGCAGGCGCTCTCCGAAGACATCGGATGCTCGCCGCTGCTCGCAAGGGTTCTCCTCGCGCGCGGCCTCGACTCCGGGGCGAGTGCACGCAGCTATCTGAATCCCGGTCTCGACCAAATCCGGCCGCCCGGTGAAATCCCCGGACTGGAGGAAGCTCGCGACCGCCTCCTGATGGCGATACGCAACGGAGAGCCGGTGCTCGTTCACGGCGATTACGATGTCGACGGCATTGTCGGCGCGGTGATCCTCCACCTCACTTTGAAGGAGCTCGACTGCCCGTCGAGGATTTTTCTGCCGAGACGGGACGTTCACGGTTTCGGGCTTGCGCTGCAGTCCATCGAGAAAGCCAAGGAGTCGTCCATAAGGCTGATCGTGTCGGTCGACTGTGGAATATCGTCGCCGGACTCCGTGCGGGCCGCGACCGATGCGGGAATCGAGGTCATCGTCACCGACCATCACCCCCTTCCGCAAGTGCTTCCGGAAGGGGCGATCCTCGTCCATCCCGATCTGCACGCGGATCACCCGGGGGGGAAAATCGCCGGCGCGACGGTCAGCTTCAAACTCTGCCTGGCGATTCTGGAGGCGCTCGGTCGCGACGCCGATGAGGCCCGTGACAGGTTCCTCCCGCTGATCGCTCTCGCGACGGTCGCCGACGTGTGCCCGCTGACGGGCGAGAATCGGGCCCTTGTCGCCCTCGGCCTTCCAATGATTCCGTCCACCGAATTCCCGGGGCTCAGGGTGCTTTTTGAAGGTTCACGCAGGTCGGGCGACACCGGTCCGCTTTCCGAGCGCGATATCGCGTTCGGCATGGCCCCGTGTATGAACGCCGCCGGGCGGATGGGTGATCCCTTCCCGGCCGCCAAGCTCCTCCTCGCGAAAGACCCCGATACCGCCTGGAGGCATTTCCGCACTCTCGATCGCCTGAATCGAGAGCGAAAGCGAATCCAGAGCGAAATCTGCTCGCGCCTGATGAGCCTCCCCGAGGTGGCGTGGGCGAAGGATGAAGGAGTGCTCGTGCTGGTGGATGAGAACTGCACGCCCGGACTTGCCGGACTCGCGGCCTCGCGCATCGCCGAGCAGACCGGAAGGCCCACCTGCATCCTGGCGCCGTCCGGGGATACCGGCGGCCCTTTGTACCGGGGAAGCATGCGCACGAGGGGGTCGGAGGACCTTATCGAACTGATGGAGCCGGCGCGGGAACCCGCCCACTCTCTGGGAGGCCACCCGTCCGCCCTCGGCGTCACCGTCCGTCCGGAGCGGCTCGATGACTTCATGCATGCCTGCCGGGGCATCCCCTGGACTTCGAAACCGACCGAGCTGACCCTCGATTTCGAGATCGCGAACCCTCCCGTTTCCGCCGGGGAGGTCATCGAGCTGGATCGCACCCGCCCCTGGGGACGGGGCAATCCCCAGCCCGCATTTGTCTGGGGACCGGTCGTAATCGAGCAGACCCGTGCCGTCGGACGCGACCTCGAGCATGTCCAATTCGCTCTGCAGGGCAAAGACGGCAAAGTGACCAAGGGTATCGGATTCTCACTCGCCTCATCCGTTATGCAGCTGGACGCAACCGGAAAATCCGCTCGCGCCGCCGGGCATTTCACAATCAACACGTGGCAGGGGAATTCCGCGGTCGAGTTCGAGCTCAAGGACATTCAGGTTGATTAAACAAAACCCAGGGGTATTCTAGGAGACTTAGTTGTGTGTTACAATATTAGATGGACAGGTATTGAGGCTGGACGAGAATCGGTAGAGGAGGCCTGAAATGACCAACGGAGCGGAAGCGGACAGCCTGATGCGGAGAGCCAGGATCAAGGTCCGGGACATGATGAACCGTGTCGAGCGGGGGGAGATTGACCACATGATCCCCGACGCTTACAACGTCATGTTCATGGCGGCGAAAGCGGCGCTGATGAAGAGGGGATTCGAGGTCGCCAGCCATCGCACGGTCGTATCGACCTATCGCCGCGAGTTCATCGACAAGCGTCTCATCTCGCCCGAGTACGAAGGTTATCTGGCCAAGATCCAGAAGTACTGGGAGAGCGAAGGCACTCCGGAGGCGGAGGCTATCGATACCGCACGCGCGGGACGTATCGTGGAAGCCACCCACAAGCTTGTCGAGGCGCTCGCGGAAACGATGAAGGCCGGTTCCGAGGAGCCCTTCAGGATCCGCTAGCCAACCTGCGCTGCATGAAGGGGGTCTGTTTACCCTGCGGTACGGAGCACGTACCGTTTTTTTTCTGCGAACAGCTCGAAGCATCTACTCGTAAGGCTTTCGACCTTGACCCCTCCGGCCCCATTGACTACTATTCAGACTCGTCTTCCGTCAGAAACGCTCATAAAAAGGGTGATCCAGTGGACCTCACGCAATTCATCCGCGACATACCCGACTTCCCCAAGGAAGGGATAATTTTCAAGGACATCACGCCGCTCCTGAGAGACCCCGACGCGCTGAAGCACGCGGTGAAACTCATCCACGAGCACTACGCCGACGCGGGCGTGACCGCAGTCGCAGGGATCGAATCGCGCGGCTTCATCTTCGGCTGCCCGATCGCCAACTCCTTCGGCGTGGGTTTCGTACCCATACGCAAGCCCGGCAAGCTCCCCTACGATACCTACAGCGAGGAATACTCACTCGAGTACGGCACCGACTGCATCGAGATGCACACCGACGCAGTGGGGCCGAGCGACAGGGTGTTGATCGTCGACGATCTCCTCGCAACCGGGGGTACCGCCGCCGCCGCGAGAAACCTCGTAGAAAAAGCCGGCGCCACGGTAGTCGGGTTCGGATTCGTAATCGAGCTCGGCTTCCTCAACGGGATCGAGAAACTCAAGGACGCCCACGTCTTCTCGCTGATCAAGTACTGAAATCGGTGCCCGGGTGCCGGGCACAGGCTGAGCGAGTCCTCGAGCGCGCCTGTGCCCGTCGACCGATGCCCTCCCTCAATCCCTCCCCAAGGGGAGGGAGGTGCAACTATCGTTTCATCGTTGGGAAGAGGATGCCATCTCTGATCGAGTGTGCGCCGGTGACGAGCATCACGAGCCTGTCCACACCGAGCCCGACACCGCCCGGCAGCCGAATTCCATTGCGGCGACCATCGCCGCCCATTTTTTGTGATATGCTAATCGCACCGAACATGGCTCGCGTTCTGGTCATCGACGACGAGGAGAACATCCTCAAGACGCTCTCAGGCATCCTCAAAAGCGAGGGGTACGAGGCCGTTACCGCCGCAACCGCAGAGGCGGGTCTGTCACGAGCTTCCGAGACCGCGATCGACTGTATCCTGCTCGATGTCTGGCTTCCCGACACGGACGGGCTGCAGGTACTGAGGGAGCTCAAGCGGGACGACGCCACGCGCCCCGTTATAATGATGAGCGGACACTCGACGATCTCGACGGCGGTCGAGGCCACCAAGCTGGGAGCGTTCACTTTCCTCGAGAAACCTCTCGACCTGGACCGCCTGCTTCTGGAGCTTCGGAATGCCCTCAGGCTGCTCGAACTGGAACGCGAGAACCTTCTCCTGAAAGAAGGTGCCGAGGACGAGCACATGCTTGTGGGCCGGAGCCCGCTGCTGGAGCGCCTCCGCGGGATCATCAAGCAGGTCGCGCCGACCAATTCACGGGTCCTCGTAACCGGCGAGAACGGGACGGGCAAGGAGATCGTCGCAAGAGCGATCTACAGGGCGGGCAAACGTCGCGGGAAGCCGTTCGTGAAAGTCAATTGCGCCGCGATCCCGGGCGAGCTTATCGAAAGCGAGCTGTTCGGACACGAGAGAGGCGCGTTCACCGGCGCGACATCGTTCAAACCCGGCAAATTCGAGCTTGCGGACGGGGGCACTATTTTCCTCGACGAAGTGGGCGACATGTCCCAGGGGACGCAGGCGAAGGTGCTCAGAGTGCTCGAGGAGCAGGAGTTCGAGCGGGTCGGCGGGAAGAAACCGATCAAGGTGGACGTGAGAGTGATCGCGGCGACCAACCAGGACCTCGAGGCGAAAATCAAGCATGGCGAGTTCCGTCCGGACCTATATTTCCGGCTGAATGTCATCCCGATCAATGTTCCCCCGCTGCGCGAGCATCCCGACGACATACAGCTCATCGCAGATCATTTCCTCGCGCGATACGCAGCCGAGCACAACCAGAGACCGAAGCAGCTCACAAAGGATGCTCTGAAAATCCTTCAGGGATATCACTGGCCCGGAAATGTGAGAGAGCTTAGGAATATCATAGAGCGACTTGTCATCCTTACCCCCGGGGACGAGATCACTCCGGCGGACCTGGCCGGCATAATTCCCGGGATTGAGAGGAAGTTCGCGATCCCTTTAGCGAGCAGCGGAACGAGCCGCGAGATCGGAGTGGCCGATTTCGACTCGAGCACGCTGAAGGATGCGGTCGCCGCCTGCGAGCGTGAGATCATCCAGCGCAGGCTCGATGCCTGCGAGGGCAACGTGAAACGAACGGCCGAGGAGCTCGGCCTGGAGCGAAGCCACCTGTACAAGAAAATGCGGGCTCTCGGTATCGATCCCTCCAAGAGAGGATGAAATCGTTCGAACCTGGGAGAGCCTGCGTTTATCATATTGTCACGGATAACCATGTCCAGCGATCAACCGGAATACGAACCCGAACCTGTCGACGAGCCGCAAGGTGAAGCCCCTCAGCAGGAGCCCGAGGCAACACTTGAACCCGCAGCCCAGGCCGGGGAAGAACCTTCGCCGACTTCGGTCAAGTCGGCGGGTCCCTGGCCTTACGTTGTCGGGGCGATCGGGATTTGCCTCATCGTGGCCATTGTTTTCGCAGTGGTTTTCACCCTCAAGTCCCAGGAGAGGTCTAACCAGGCGAGAAGCCGTTTGGCGAGAGGGCAATCGGCCATGGTGGACGGGGATCTGTACCGGGCGCTGTACGAATTCACCATGGCTTTGGAGCTGGACCCGAGGCTTCCGGGCGCTCATGCCGCTCTGGGGCGCATCGCGATCGCCAACGCGCAGGGCGAGGACGCCCTCAGGAACTTCAACGATGAGCTGTCGATCAACCCCGGAGACAGGCAGAGCCGTCTCGCACTGGGATGCATCTACACCCTGGGATGTGTGCCGTCGGATGACCCGCACCAGCTCAGGGGATATCTCCTGAAGAAATTCTCCGACGTCACCCCCCTAAACTGGCCCCAGGACTTCGCGTTCTCTCCAGGGGCCGGGGTCAATCCTCTCGAGCAGGCCGTATTCGATTTTCAGTTTGCCCTGGAGCATCTGCCGTCGGATCCCGCTCCCGAGATCGGGCTGGCGCTGGTGGATGTCGCCAACTACAAGCTGGATGGGGCGCGCGAGCGTCTGTCGCGCCTGGCCGGCTTGACGACCGACGAAACCACCCTGAGCATCGTCCAGGGCATTATCGAGGACATCAATCGCGAGGAGGAGTATCAGATCCTCATGGCCCATGCCCCGGAATCCGCCGGGGTGACCCCCGACATCGGACAGCCGCTTTTGGAGTCAATGGGACCACCTCCTCCGCAGACCGACGGTAGCAATCTATCGGTGCTTCCGCCTCTGCCTGACATCGGTCCGACGGAAGCCGGACAACCGTCGGAAACCCCGGAATCGGAGGGGCAGTTCGGGGCAAGGAATGTCCAGCCGATCGAGACGCAGGGCAGCGGAGCCGGGAACGATCTGGGGCTCAGGCTCACGGACAAAGACCTTCTTCCCCAGCCCACCGTGAAGCCCATCTCGAACGACATACATCTTCAGGATTCAGACGAGTTTGTTCATACCGTGAGACTGGCCAACATGTACCAGCAGGGCAATGTCGGTTTCCGCCAGGGAGAAATCGTGGTGATGCCCTACACGAACACGGAGGTCAAGGTCGTCGAGTTTTCGGACAAGAGGATAGTGCTCCAGGAACATGGGAACACGTTCGTATGGGTTCCCGCCGACGTTGGGTGGGTGCTCGAGCCGCAGAAACCTCAGGAATCCGTGATGGGGCCCCCCGCTCCCGAACAAGGCACGTCCGATGAAGCCGATCAGGGCGGAAGCGAGGAGTCTGGCGGGTCGACATCCGATGGAGAGTCGGACGGGTCGGGCTCCGGCGATTCGGAGCTGGGTCCGGAAGTGCATTAGCGTCGGGAAGGAAAGGCGGTTTCTGGTTCCTGATCAAAGAACCCCAACAATGCTCAGGCCGGTTCGTTCGTGTCTCTCGGATCGGTCGGACCGCCGCCGTTTTTTTCTTTCCTCTGCTTGCGGTTGGTCGGCCTCTTCACCGCCGGCGCTTTTTGTTCCGCATCGGATTTCTCCCCCGCTCCCTTTGTGTGCCAGTAGAAATCGGCGAGGACGAGATCGACGCGGTCGTGGATGCTGCCTTTGGTGAAGCCGCCCTTCTTGAGCTTTCTTCCTGCCGCGACGCCGGTGAAGACTTCGACGGCCTGGTCGACGCTCGACACTGGGGTCACGGAGAAAGTGCCCGCGGCTATCGCGCCGAGCACTTCATTGTTGAGCATAAGCTCGCCGACATTCGCCCGCGGTATCACCACTCCCTGGGTGCCGGTGAGTCCCTGAAGCTTGCAGATTCGGTAGAAGCCCTCGATCTTCTCGTTGATCCCGCCGATCGCCTGCACCTGACCTTTCTGGTTGACGCTTCCGGTGAGGGCGAGGTCCTGCCTCAATGGAACGCCGGAAAGCTCGCTCAGCAGCACGAGAATTTCCGCGAGCGATGCGCTGTCGCCGTCAACCTGTGAATAGGACTGCTCGAAACACAGGCTGGCGGACAGGCTGATGGGACCGTCCATGCCGTACATGTGCCTCAGAAAGCCCTCGAGAATCAGGACGCCCTTGTCGTGGATCCGTCCCGACAGCTTTGCCTCGCGCTCTATGTTCACCACGCCCGCATCCCCCATGGAGACCTCGCAGGTGATTCTCTGCGGCCGTCCGAACGAGAACGTGCCGAGACTGTAGACCGCCAGGCCATTGATCTGCCCGACTTTCTCGCCGCGAGTGTCGATCACGAGGATATCTTCGCCGATCGCCTCTTCGACACGCTCCCTGACGAGGTCCTGGCGGTACTCGGCGAGATCGATCGCCTTCCCGACGTGAGTGTCGTCGATGATCCTGGAGCCCTGATCCTGAGCATGGTTGCTGGCTTCCCTGACGATGTCGGCGATGTCCCCGAACCTCGCGCTCATCTTGCCGCCCCGCCCGCTCATTTTCGCGCCCTGTTCCGCCAGCCGCGCAACGGCTTTGGCCGTCAACGGCAGCGTACCCTCCGTCTTGCTCATCTTCGCCGCCAGCCCTGCATAGTACCCTATGCCCTTGCCCGTGCGAGGCATCAGGCTGTCGAAATCCGCCCTCACTTTGAAGACCCGCGGAAAATCGTCCTCATAGTATGTGAGCAAATAGTACAAGTACGCGTCCCCGATCAGGGCGACTGTCACATCGATGTCTATCGGCTCCGGCTTGAGAGTCGCGGGCGCTATCGACAGAAGCGTATCGAGTCCCTGGATCTGGAGCTTCCCGGTCTTGAGCGTGCGCATCAGTGTGCGCCATGCAAGCGGCTCCTGAAGGACATCCATCGCGTTCAGCACCAGGTATCCCCCGTCCGCCCTGAGAAGGCTGCCGGCCCTGATCTGGGTGAAATCGCTTGACCAGTAGCCCCCCATCCGCACCTCGCGCTCTATCGTTCCGAATAGGTTGTGGTAGCTCGGATGATGCTCGATCACCACGGGTGCGCGATCCTCCTGCGCGCTGTCATGGACCACGTTCACCTGGAACAACCTGAACGGGTCGCTCATCGCGGAGTCCTCCATCGGGTTTGCCATCTGCGGAGGACCGGGGGGACCTGGCTGCTGCTGCTCGGATTCATCGGCGGAGAAAATCTCCGGGTGCGCCACGATGAATTCCTCGATCTCGCAGACATACTCGTCCACCACCTTAATCGCGAACTTCTCGGAGAGGTCCTGGCAGTGATCCTTGAGAATGTCCTCGAGGACCTCCTTCTCGATGGCCTCGGTCTTCTCCTGGAGCTCGCGGTTGAGCTGACGGGCGCGTTTCAGGACGGCGCGGAGGTCGGCCTTGTAACCCTGGTACCGCTTGTACAGGCTGTCGAGCTGCTCCTTCGGGAACTTGCCCTCCTCGACCAGTCTGCCGACCTGGTTCGGGGGAACGGGTTCGCCTGAGACGATCGGGAACACGTCGGGACGAGTGTACGGGCCCATCTGCACCTGAACCAGCGCGAAGCCATCCTTGCTTACCTTCTCCTCAAGAGTTTTGAAGACCGCCGCTTCCTTTTTCGCGTATTCCTCCGCAAGCTCTCGCTTGCGCTCGAGCACCGTTTCGTCTTCGAGAGCGTGCGGGATCGTGCGACGCAGGGTTGCGACCAGTTTCCCCACCTCGCGCTTGAATTCCTGTCCCTTTCCCCTGGGAAGGGTTATCAGCCGGGGCTGATCGGGGTACTTGAAATTGTTGACGTAGCAGTGGTCTCTGCTCGGCATCCGTCTCAGCCTGAGGTCTTTGAAGATGTTTCTTACAGCGGTCGACCGTCCGGTTGCCGACAGGCCCGTGACAAAGATGTTGAACCCCCTGCCCCGTATCTGGGCCCCGAGTTTCAGGGCCTCGACCGCGCGGGGCTGTCCGACAATCGCCCGCAGCGGCTTCACTGCATCCGTGGTTTTGAACCCCAGCTTCTTGTAGTCCACCCGCCATCGACACTTGTCGGCGGTCAGAGACGGGTGCGCCTTCGCCAGGGGAAGAGGGTAATCGTCGAGGTCGACGGTCTCGACGGGTCCCTGGGGAGTCCTTTCTTTCTTGTCAGCCATTTAGACAGCACCTTCCGCTAAAGAACAGTATCCCCGCACGTCTCAAGGCGGGGAAATCGAAAGTATACTCAGGGGCAGAGGGGAAGTCATCCTTTCCTCGCCCGCGCCACCGTAGACAGCCGGTCCGAAAGTTGAGGCCTCGTGCTTCATGCGTTAACATATCTGTGCCCGGCGGGGGATGCATCGTGATCGATGGAGGCCGCAACTTGGACATCTCAGCGGAACAACTCGAAGAATGGCTCAAAAAGAGCGAAAACGAGAACATAGAGTTCAAAGAGGCCGCAAGTCAGTATGACTTTCAGAAGCTCGTTGACTATTGCGTCGCCCTAGCGAATGAGAAAGGAGGATGTCTCGTCCTCGGCGTGAGCGATTCGGCGCCAAGGAAGGTCACTGGCACCGAGGCCTACAGAAGTCCCGGCAAGGTCAAGGAGGACATTTTCGCAGCAATAGGGCTTCGAGTGGGAGTGCACGAGATAGATCATCCAGACGGTCGGGTTGTTGTCTTCGAGATTCCCGGAAGGCTGCCTGGAGTCCCGCTGCACCATAAGGGTAGATACTTTATGCGTATCGGCGAGCAGCTCCAGTATATGACTAACGAACAACTCAGGCGGATCTTTGCGGAGTCAACACCTGATTTCTCGGCCGAAATCTGCCCCGGAGCTCGTACGGAGGATCTTAATGCGGCAGGTGTTCGGAGATTCAGAGAGCTTTGGGCCTCCAGGAGTGGCAAGGAATCGCTTCTGAACGTGTCCGATGAGAAGCTGCTTTCCGATGCAGAGCTGATCAGACCGGAAGGCATCTCATATGCGGCACTCATTCTCTTTGGCACACATGGAGGTCTTGGCAAGCATCTGGGTCAAGCGGAGGTCATATTTGAATACCGCAGCAGCGAGGCATCCATATCCTACAGTCAGCGGGAAGAATACCGTTTGGGCTTTTTCCTGTTCTTCGACCAGCTTTGGAGCAATGTTAATCTAAGAAATGACGTACATCAATATCTGGATGGATTGTATCGAATGGACATCCCGACGTTCAACGAGGCCGTTGTGCGTGAAGCGCTCCTGAATGCGATCACGCACCGCGATTACAGGCTGCAAGGCTCGGTTTTCGTGCGCCAGTATCCCCACAGTTTGGTAATCGACAGCCCGGGAGGGTTCCCGCCCGGCGTTACCCCGGACAACATTCTCACCAGCCAGGTTCCTCGGAACAAACGGATCGCTGAAACCTTCCAGCGATGTGGCCTTGTCGAACGCGCCGGACAGGGCGTTGACCGGATGTTCGAGAAATGCATCCTTGAAAGCAAACCGACTCCGGACTACAGCGGATCGGACGACTATAAGGTTTCGCTGGTTCTCATAGGCGAAGTTCAAGACGAACGTTTCCTCCGATTTCTCGAAAGGGTCGGTAACGATACTCTAAGTAGCTTCACGACTGAGGATTTGCTGTTGCTGGATCTTGTCCACAGAGAGCAGCCGATCCCTGACAAACTGAAGCCCTTCGTCCAGAGACTCAAAGACAAGGGCATCGTCGAGAAGACCGGCATCGGAAGAGGAACAAGGCACATACTGTCGAGAGCGTTCTATGAGTTCCTGGGAGAAACGGGTCGATATACGCGGAGACTGGGCCTCGACAGAGGAGAGAAGAAGGCGTTGCTGGAGAAGCACATCGGCGATTATCCAGGGTGCAAGCTGGCTGACCTTCGTCATGTCTTGCCGGAGTTGACGCGGACACGAGTCCAGAACCTGCTTCAGGAGCTCAAGAGGGAAAAGCGAGTTCACCCTGTAGGCTCGCGGCGGGGGGCATCTTGGTATCCCGGACCTCCTCAGCCCCTTGGGGCCTGATGCACCCCGAAGTTATGCGCGCGGAAAACCGACTAATAGCGCATAAGTAACGAACAAACGCCACATGTGGTGCAAGTTTGGGAGCCTATCCTTATACTAACCTTGACTAGCCATTACGCATAACTGAGGATGTCGCTAGCTCCGGGACTGTGCCTCCGGAGAGCTTGTAGCTGCGGTGCGAGGTCACGCGGTAGGCCAGCATCACAAGCGGCCACCGACTCAGCCCGCTGATTGCCCTTTTACCTCGAACGCCAAGTCACAATCCTTCAAGCCTGCGTGTGCGGGACAAGACAGGGTCTCCGCCACACTATCGAGGGCGGCTGTGCAGGTAAGGTCCAGCGACAGGGGGGTGATCGAGATGTAGCCTCTCTCAAGCTCGAAGGCGTCCGTGCCGGGGTCACGGCCCACAAGGACTTTCTTGCCCGTTATCCAATAGTATTTCCTACCCCTCGGATCGACGCGCTCGTGCACCACATCGTCGTACCAGCGTATGCCCAGGCGCGTAACGGCGATGCCTTTTATCCGATCCCGGGAAAGATTGGGATAGTTGACATTCAGGAGAACCTCTTTGGGGAAAACGCCGGACGCGACAATCCCGCCCAGCGATCTCGTGAAGTCCGCGCACTCCGAGTAATCAAGGTTCTCGAATGCGCCCATGCTCACTGCGATCGATGGAATCCCGCCGACCACTCCCTCCATCGCGCCTGCGACTGTCCCGGAGTAGGTGACATCTCCGCCAAGGTTCGGGCCGGCGTTGATGCCCGAGACCACGAGCTGGGGCTTCTCGTTGAGCACCGCGTGAATTCCCAGCAGGATTGCATCGGTGGGGGTGCCGTTCGTTGAAAACGCGGAAACCCCTTCAACCGGGAAATCGGGCTCGGGGATGCATCTCAGCGGTTTGTGGAGCGTTATCGAGTGGCTTACCGCCGATTGCTGGGAGTGGGGGGCGACGACGACGACCTCGCCGAGCTCCATCATGGAGCGGACGAGAGCGATCAGTCCCGGGGCGCGGACTCCATCATCGTTTGTTATGAGGATTTTCATGCCGATTCAGGCGCTCAATATAGCAACGATGCGAGATCGTGGCAAACCCCGGTCAATGAAAAACGGACGGCGGTGTCGCCGTCCGATCAATTCGTCTCCCACCTTCTCCGATTACTGGGCAAACACCTTGATATTGTCGATAAACTGACCGCGGCCGCCGTTGTAGAGCTCGTCATTCGTTGCGAAAGTGAACTTGAGCTTCACGATGTTGCCGGTGTAACCGGAGATGTCATAGGAATAGTGGCACCAAATAGCTGTCCGGTTGTATCCCCGCTGAGTGAAGGTGTACTCTACGGGTCCCGGATCCATGAACGGGTTGTAGAACCGGACCATGTTGTCCATGAAATTGACCGTGACATAGAAATACATCATGTCGTACATCGAGGGAATCTGGCTTTCGATCTCGTAGCACATGTCGAACTCCACGCGGGCTGTAGTGTAGGCGGTGAGATCGATATCCGGGCTGGTGGCGGACCCGGAATGCGGCCAGTCGGAGATTCCGCCTGTATAGGACCCCTGCCCCGGGTTCCAGGTACCGAGGAAGTTCCCATCGGCCTCCACGCCGTACCACAGGTAGTAGCTTCCGTCGGGTGGCGGCGGTATGGACCCGTCGAGGTTTTCATCGGCAGGCACAACCAGGAAATAGTAGGGATTGAAAGAGATATTCTTGATGGCCGGATCGTAAAGCTGGCGGTGATAATAACCGACGAACGTCCAGCCGGAGTCGGACTCGAAGCTCTCGGTCCAGATGGGGGTCTGGTTGGATTCCGGAACGAGAGTGATCACCCGGTAGTGCATCTCGTTAACCGTCGCGGGGAGCGGGCCGAGATTCGCCTCCTGGAATCCGGGAGCGCGCACTTTCATGTAGTACTGCGTAATGGAGATTGAGTACTCGTCGGGCATCACGGGCACGTTGAGCATGGAGAAATATCCGTTCTCGTCGGTAATCTCAGACTGGACGTAATCCTGCGCATACAGACCGCTGTCGGGGGAGTTGACCTCTACGGTGGCGTTTGAGATCGGCATACCGAGATCATCGACGACCCTTCCCGCGAAGCCCATGATCTGGTACCAGTTCGCAAGGCCGTTCCAGGGATCGTACGGGTCCATCAGGGTGGGATCCTGAAGCCCGAAATTGACTTTCACATCTTCGTTCTGAGTGACGAGGATGTCCCAGCACATGTTCGTCAGGTGGACCATATCCGTCGGCACAACGCTGACATCGTAGGCGCCGATCGTTACGTTCACGAGGTATTCGCCGCCAACGACCGTGGTGGGCGGAGGCTGGAACCCGAGCGGGTCCTGGTTCACGACGCTCACGACCGACCCGTCCAGATCTCCCATGAAGAAAGCGTCGCGGACAAAGCCCGAGATGGTCTGCACTGCGGGAGGCGGAGTCTCGTTGACCGTAACGGTCAAGTAGTTGTACAGGCCCAGCGTGGGATCATCGGTGCTGAACGCGGCGATGAGGCAGACATAATCGCCCGGAGCCGCGTCCATGCTGTCCGTTATCACGGCTTCCCAGCGATCGAGGTCGGGATTATACGATAGGCTCGTTATTCCGCCGGTGATCGGGGTGGTGTCGACCGACACCTCGGAGACATTGGACTGCCAGTCGTACACCTTGGTGAAAATGGTGCCCTCCCCCTGATCGATGCCGTCCAGGTCGGGATCGTCCGGATAGATGTCGCCTTCGTAGCCGAATTCCTCAAGATCGTAAGGCTCCTCGCAGTTTGTCGGCCAGCTTGCATCGATCGCAAAATCGATCATGAACTTCTTCGGGACCGGCGGGATGTACATCTCGAAGATCTCCGAGAAGCTGGCGAAGGAGGCGAATTTCCTGAGGTCGACATTCTTGGCGTATGCCCTGAACGGGTTGATATCGTCCTCCTCTTCATACAGCATCGTGAAGTCGTCGGCGTTCAGAAGCTGGTGACCCTTCTCGTCGAGGAAGATGATCGCTCTCACGTCGAACCCGTTGAACCAGCTTGGATTTACGAGGGTGCCCTTGATCGTGTAGATGTTGTTAACCTCATCGACATTCAGGAACTGGATTTTGATGCAGTTGTGAGCGGGGCACCACCAGCTGCTTTGAAGGATGCCCTTGACGTTGAGGTGCATGGCGAGCTCGCGATTGTCCAGGACCTCAATCGTCCTGGCGTCCTGATCGATGACCATCGTGTAGATGCCCCAGACCGCGTGATTTCCCAGACCTTCCGGGGCTCGCGCATTCCTCTCGTTCGGCGGCGTGAGGACCTGGGGGGAATTGTCGACGCCTGCAGCGGGAGCTGTGGGGCCCACTCCGCCCCCGCACGACAGGGCAAGGATCGCGACACAAACCGTTAAAACCGTCAGCGCTATGGGGAAACGCGCTCGATGACTTCGGGCAGCCATAATCAGCCTCCTGCGCGTGTGATTTCTCAGGGAATCGAAGACCCGCATCCATTCCCTGATTTCACCTTACTAGTCATTATACCCGTTTATCAACGCCTTTACAGCATGCCGGCCCGAAAAACCGGGGATGGGATTCGTCGGAATGTCCCCTGCAGATTGCCGTCGGAGCCGTATGGCGGTAAGATTCATGCATGCTGCGTTTCGTGCGCCCGTGGGTAACGTTTCTGGCCGTGGCCTTCGTTTTTGCGATCTGCGCGTCCCGCGCTACGGCTCAATTCGCAGCGTCCGGCGACGAATCCCCTGAATCCGGCGGGACAGCCAATACTGTCGCACCAGATCAGAATGCGACCGCCGGCGTGGTCGCCGAACCCGTCGCGGCGGAAAACGAGCTTCCGCCGGGGACCCACCGCGAGGACTTCATCCCTCCGGGCGGTCAGTCCCCTGCGCCCGGACCTTCCGCCGCGGATTACCTGCGCACGTTTATCGGCCTGGTTGTCGTCATTATCATAATCTGGGGCATCAGCGCGGTGTTCAGGCGATTCGTGACTGTCAGGGGCCTTGCCCGCTCGTCGGAAAGCCTGAAGATCCTTTACACACTCAGTCTGTCCCCGACCCGCACGCTCTATCTTGTCAGGCTCGCCGACAGGATTCTTCTCATCGGCGCAGGCGAAGGAGGGTTGAGAACGCTCGGGGAGATCACCGAGCCCGACGAGGTCGCCCTGATCCTTCGCGATGTCGAGTACAAGGGGAACTTCGATCTCAACCCGTTCCGCGACCGCCTGCAGTCGCTTATGGGGGAGGAGAAGAACAACGGGATCGACGAGGACCTGGGTGCGCGGCAGCGGAAACTAAAGGGGACCCTCGACAAATTGAAGGGGTCGGGGGACCGCGAGCCCTAGATTCCGGGAACGCTTTCATCGAAAATCTGCTATACTTCATTATTCAAGGTCGGAGGCGCTGGGAAGGCGATCGCGATTGGTTGGTTGAAGTCTCGTGAATCGTGGAAGCTCTCCTGCAGTTGAACGGAACGACTATTTCGGACGCGAGCATGAGCGTCCCTGTAATTAGAGGATAAATCTGATGCCGCGCATGCGACGGCGAAGAATCCGCAAGATTTTCATCGCCAACCGGGGAGAGATCGCCTGCCGAATAATCCGGGCCGCTCGGGAGATGGGTATTCGCACGGTCGCTGCGGTTTCCGAGGCGGATACCGGCAGCCTCCAGGCGCGCATGGCGGACGAAGTCGCCCAGATCGGGCCGGCCGATCCCTCGGGAAGTTACCTCAACGAGGAAGTCATCATCAAAGCAGCCCGGCGGACGGGTTGCGACTCGATCCATCCCGGCTACGGCTTCCTGTCCGAGAACGCCTCCTTTGCGGAGCGCTGCACGAGGGCGGGACTCATTTTCATCGGCCCGACCGCGAAAAACATCCGCGACATGGGCGACAAGACCATGGCCAAGCGGCTCGCGAGCGACGCAGGCATCCCGGTGATACCCGGTGTCCTGAGCCCGATCCGGACAATCGAGGAGGCGCGGGAGATCGCCGACGAGATCGGCTATCCGTGCATGCTGAAGGCTGCGGCCGGAGGAGGGGGACGGGGGATGCGGATCGTGCGCAGCCCGGACCGCCTGGATCGCGCATTCGAGTCGTGCAGGCACGAATCCATGGCCTCGTTCGGCTCCGATGCCGTCTTCCTGGAGAAGCTGATCGAAAGACCGAGACACGTAGAGGTGCAGATACTGGCCGACGGATTCGGCAACGTGGTTCACCTGGGAGAGCGTGACTGCACGGTCCAGAGACGGCACCAGAAACTGATCGAGGAATCGCCGTCCCCCGCACTGACCCCTGAGACCCGGTCGAGAATGGGCGAGGACGCATGCCTGCTCGCCGGGCGGGCCGACTACCTCAGCGCGGGGACGGTGGAGTTTCTCCTGGACGAGGACGGCCGGTATTACTTCATGGAGATGAATACACGAATCCAGGTTGAGCATCCGGTGACCGAGCTTGTCACCGGCATCGACCTGATCGGAAGGCAGATCCGGATCGCGCAGGGCGAGCCCCTGGATTTCGCTCAGGACGATGTCGTTCTGGTCGGTCACGCGATCGAATGCAGGATCAATGCCGAGGACCCGACGAAGGGATTCCTGCCGACCCCGGGACAAATCCATCAAATCATATTCCCCATGGGCCCCGGGGTCAGGGTTGACACCGCGGCGTTTCCCGGATCGAACATCCCGAAAGAGTACGACTCGCTCATCGCGAAGATCATCGTCCATGCCGACACCCGCGCGGATGCGATTGCCCGTATGAAGAGGGCGCTTCTGGAGCTGAAGATCGGGGGGATAAGGTCGAACGCGAATTTTCATTACGCGATCATGAACGACTCCGTCTTTGCGTCGGGCGATTTCGACACTTCGTACATCGATGAGAACATGGAGAGGATCAATCAGGGCGAGTTCGCCAATCCGGAAGTGGCCGCAATCGCGGTGGCGATCGAGACCTGCCTGAGGACCCTGCGCAGGCTTCCCGGAGCGGCGGCGGGACGGGTCGGTGGGGACAACGCATGGAAACAGTCGGGACGGGGAACGCCCGGCTGAGACGGATGAAGGTCGAGTTGATATAGAAGTAAACAAATTGATGGCGGTCGGGAAGGTTGATGCATCATGGCACACCCAAGAGGACGAACGATCTGTTTCATCGACAACTCCTATATTTTCAGGGGCTCCTACAAGCATCAGTGGCGCGTGGACTTCAGGAAGCTCGTGGACACGCTGTCGAGGTCCGGTCCGATCTGGCAGACATATTTTTTCGCAAGCGAGGAGGATCCGCCGAACGCGGACCAGACCAACCTCTACAAGTATCTGAAGCTGGCGCTGCATTTCGAGGTGCACCTGTACCCGCTGAGAAAGAGGCAGATGCGATGCAACGAGTGCGGCAATGAGTGGTCGAGCTACTCGGAGAAGGCCGCCGCGATCGGGATGGCCGCGACCCTGGTGTCGCTCGGCTACAACAACGCGTTCGACACCGCCATCCTCGTGACCGGCGACAGCGATTTCCTGGAGCCTATACGCACGGTCAAATCGCTGGGGAAACGCGTCGAACTGGCGGCATGGCGCGATTCGATCGCGCAGGACCTCGAGATGGAGGCCAGCTTCGACATTTTCTACCTTGACGAGCACCGCGGCGATCTCGAGCGGCCCTCGTCGTCCGACATGGAGACGCCCGGTGGAAGTCTCGACGCGTCCGGCAAAAGAGGCGAGCCGGAAGCCCGGGCCGAGAAGGACCATGATCCCGGGCTTGACGAATCCCTGGACGGTACCGACATCTAGACGGCAAAGACATTATCAACCATCCCGACCATGCGCGTTACAGTACATGTAGGCGATAAGCGTTACGAGATCGACATCGAAAAACTGCCGTTCCAGGAAACGATCGATCGAGTGACTGTCGACGGAAAGCCCGTGGATGTCGCGGTTTCTCCCGACTGGATCGAGCAGTTTTCCAAGTGCCTCATCATCGGCGGGAAATCCTACCAGGTGGAGTTCGAGCTGGACTCCAACGGCCTGCCCTGCGTCGTCTGGGCCGTCGGGCAGTCGGTGGATGTCGCGGTGGATTTCCCCGGGAAAGGTAAGCTGAGACGTCCGGAGATGACCGGGCTCCGTGGCGAAGGCGACCAGGTCCGCGCACCGCTTCCGGGAAAGGTGATCGGCGTGAGGGTGAAGCCCGGGCAGACCGTGAGAACCGGCGATATTCTCTGCCTGCTGGAAGCGATGAAAATGGAAAACGAGCTTCTGAGCCCTCGAGACGGGAAGATCAGGGAAGTTCTCGTGCAGAAAGGCGAGACAGTAGTGCTGGACCAGATTCTGATTACGCTGGAGTGAACCCCCGACATTGCAGTCCGATGTTGGAGAAGCCCATGTAGCCCGGGAACCTGTTTCAGACGGCAAGCTGCGGCTTACCGACAATCTCCGAGAAAACAGGTTCCCGGGTTCGGAAAATGATGCGTCCCGGGATCCCATTTCGGCGAGGCACAGAAGTGTTTCGAGGTCTGAATCGAAATGGGATCCCGGGCTACTTGGCATTTGCACGGGATGCCTTCTATACTGGTGCCCGAGAAGCGGAGATGGAGGTCCCGATGAGCAACGAGCGCATTCTGGTGGTTGACGACGAGGAGATGATCCGCTGGTCCTTCAACCAGGCGCTGACGGACGCAGGCTATGTGGTGGATGTCGCCGAGACCGGGGAAGAGGCGCTGGACAAGTTCCGGCGACGCAGGTTCGACCTGGTCATACTGGACATAAAACTACCGGGAATCGATGGGGTCGAGGTCCTGAGGCAGATACGCGAGATCGACAAGTCGGCGCTCGTGATCATGATCACGGCTCACGGGGGAGTCGAGTCGGCGGTGCAGTGCATGAAGCTGGGGGCTTTCCATTACGTGCAGAAGCCGTTCGACATCGAGGAGGTCAAGCTCCTTGTGAAACAGGCTTTGGAGCTGTCGGAGCTGCGGATACGTATCGACGATCACGTGGAGAAGCAGAAGGAAGAGTTCAGCATCGAGGGTATAGTGGGCACCAGCCAGGCGATGCAGAGAGTTTTCGACGTGGCAAGGAAAGTGGCGGCGCGTCCGACAAGCACTCTTCTCATCCTGGGGGAGAGCGGCACGGGCAAGGGGATGCTGGCAAAAGCGATCCACTATGCGAGCCCTATCTCCAAGCAGCCTTTCGTGGAACTGAACTGCGCCGCGATTCCCGAGACGCTTCTGGAAAGCGAGCTGTTCGGCTACGAGCCGGGGGCGTTCACGGACGCCAAGAAACGCAAGATCGGCCTGGTGGAGAAGGGCGACAAGGGGACGCTTTTTCTCGACGAGATCGGAGACTTGTCCCTCCCGCTCCAGGCAAAGCTCCTCAAGGTGATCGAGGAGAAAACGTTCACGAGGCTGGGCGGCGACGATGTCATCACGGTGGATGTCAGGTTCATAGCGGCGAGCAACAAGGGCCTTGACCGGATGGTGAGGGACGGGCTGTTCCGGGAGGACCTTCTCTTCCGGCTGAACGTGATCAGCATCACTCTTCCGCCGCTCAGGGAGCGCGACGACGATGTCATACTCCTGGCGAAACATTTCATCGCGCATCTCAACCAGGAAATGGGCCGGAACATCGAATCGATCGGGGCGGACGCGGCCGCGGCGCTGAGGGCATACCACTGGCCCGGCAATATCCGCGAGCTTAGAAACACCATCGAGCGCGTCATGATCCTCGAGGAGGGCCCGACCATCGAGCTTGAGAACCTGCCCGCAAACATACAGGGCAACATCCAGCGCGGGGAAGGCCATGACGGTCCAATGACGTTGGAGGAGCTCGAGAAGGATTACATTCTCAGGACTCTCGACGCCAATAGCGGCAACATCAGCCAGACCGCGAAGACTCTCGGAATCAGCCGCCACACTATCATGAGAAAACTGGAGCGCTGGGGCCGAAGTGTGAGCGTGGATTAGCTCACTTCACAAGCTTCAATTCGGGCATCCATTTCCATTCCCTGCGAGCGTACGGGCCCATCCCGTCGGTGAAGCCGACCGGTATCCAGCCGGAAAGGTCCCACGGAACGTCGTCTTCGTCCGGATGCAGCTGATGTATGGCGTGCCTCAGGCGACGGCTTCCCCTCGTCATGATTCGAGGCGCGACGATCAGGCCGAACAGGGCGAGCAAGACCCCGACGATTGCGAGAAGGCGGAGAATCATCGAGTCAATTCTACCACGCACTTTACGCGGGTGTGTGCAAAATCCCACATGTCAGAATCCGGCCCAT
>CAYGZQ010000032.1:0-42524 GCA_964354375.1 uncultured Planctomycetota bacterium | reverse complement strand
TATCTTCCCACGTGAAACACGCGGTGATGCCTTCGTTAGTCGTCGGCGCGATCGGGCCGTTACCCTTGTTGCATGCGAAAGTGAGGAAAAGTGGAACTAACGCGATTGTCGCGAACAGCCTCCTGATTATCATGGCTTTGTCTCCCTCTATATTTTTCAGAGACCGCAAATCGAATCCGAAGGTTCAGGAAATCGGGCGAAAATTATAGTACTGGCGTAAATTTAAAACGCAGGGGCGGATAACTCAGAAGATGCCCTCGGGAGGCTGGTCGGGCGACGGCTCTTCGGACGGCTCGTCGGCAGGAGCGGGATTTTCGCCGGTCCCGATCCCCGATTCTCCGTCGGGACCAGGGTTGTATCGGATCAACGCGCCGATGGGCCTGATGTGGTCGGAGCTGATCTCCTCCGTGCGGACTTCGTTCCCGGCGCTGTCATACCATGTGCGCCAGGCGCGCTGGAAAATGCCGTTTACGCCGTCGTCATCCACCACCCGGCTGCCGGGAGCAAGGGAGGTATCCACAACATACGTATCCATGGACTCCGTGCGGCCTACCCACGAGTACGCGTTGGTTATCTTGACGTTTACGCGGTCGTCGGGATGACCGAAAATCGCGAACCTGATCGTGCCTGCTTTATGGCGATCGACTTCCTGGTGGATGATGATCGCGTGTTTCAGAGTGTTGCGGAACTTGAGGTCGACCGAGCCGTACGCCACCGTGGCGTCCCGACCGTACGGCACGTAGCTGCACGGACGCGAGTGGGGGCTCCTTTCGACAATCTCGAGACCCGCAAGCAAAGCCGCGTTGAAAAGCGTCGTCGAGACCTGGCACGCTCCGCCGGCGGGCGACTGTATGATCCGCCTGTTCTCGTACATGGGCGCGAGAAGGTAGCCTTCCTTCGCGGTGCGCGGACCGGTGGTCCCGTTGAAACTGAGGACCTCGCCCGGTTCGATCACCACGCCCTCGAAACGGGACGCGATCAGCTCGATGTTGAACGAGCGATTCCGCTTGTACATGGGGAATCTCGTGGTGTAGTCGGCGAGAGGGTTCTTTACATCGATCCCGGAAAATGCATCCTCGGTGATCCGCGGCGGGACACGATCCAGCACCAGTTCGACGGCGAGATCGTCGAGCGCCTCGAGAGTCCGCGGGATTTTCGCCACCGTGGCGTCGACATCGATTTTCAACCCGTCGCGCGACGGCGAAATCCGGAAGTTCGCGAGATCGAGGCTCGCATCGACCGGCTCGCGATCCACTTTCGATTTGGTGCCGTTGAGAAATTCGCGAGCGGCTTCCTCGTCGACGGAAAGCCTGACGGGAATTACGGGAGGCTCGCGCCAGAGTCTCAGGCGGTGGGGTACGGACCAGGGATCTGCGGATGTCTCACCGAGGTCGGCGATCTCGGAACGCATCGAGTGGACATCCAGACTCAGCCCGATTTCGGTCGGCGACACGGATACGGCCACTTCGTCCAGTGCGGTCGAAGGAGTGAACTCGTTGTCTGCGACCGAAATGAGAGAGGTCTCGGCAAGCCACACGGAGAGATTGCCGAAGTCGGTTGAGAGCTGATCGATGAGACCCTCGACCTGGTCGGGAGATTTCCCTCCGATGTCCCGGCGCGCGAGCGTGGTTCCCGGTGGCGCCGCCCATCCGCTCGCGCCGATCGCGTAGGCCAGGTCTATTCCTGCGGACGAGAGATAGATAATGAAAGCGAGGACGAGCAGGGCGACAAGAACGAGGGGTCCGGTGAGCCACAGCGCAACGCGGGAGGCCGAGCGTCTTTTCAGTCGGGCGCGGTCAGCGGAATCCGTCGTCGCTTCGAGTGAATCGGGGGAATCTTCGTCTGTCACATCTTGCGAAACCATAGCGTGATCGAGCTAAACGAGTTTACTCGTATTCGATCTCCTTTAATCTCCGCTCCGTCTTTGGATTATTGGCATACGGGGGTGCGCATGCGAACGGAGCGGCTTCGGTTCAGAACTCCTTGCCTTGCGGTGGGGGATTCTCTTCTTCCTGGGACTGGAATGCCTGGATCTCCTCGTCGGTCATCCAGCGCCACTGCTGGGCGACCTCCAGCGCGATGTCCCTTGCGGTGTTGTTGTCGCCGCCTTCCGGAGGATAACCCGAGAGGATGAAACCGCTGCCGTCATGGACGAACACCCATGTGATGGCGAGGATATACTTGCCGTTCTCGATGCGCTCAATCCTGGCCTGGATGGCGCCCGTATCGGCGACCGAGCCGACTTTCTCGTAGGTGATGTTGTTGGCCACCAGGGGGTCGCGGTCCTTCACAAGCTGCCAGAAGCCCGCGACATCGATCACGTCGTCGGGGAGTTTCTCGGCGGAGACGATGGCCGTGGGCTGGTCGAGCTCGCCGATAAGGTTGAGCACCCAGATCCCGCTGTCCTCGTAATCGAAGGTGATGTAGTCTTCCGGGAGCGCGAGCCCGAAGAGGTAGTCCGCGTTGACGAAGTCGGGGGGCTTGAGCTCGACTTCATCCGCAGGAGGTTCCTGGGTCTCCTGACCGTATGTAACAACCAAACCAAGCCAGGCACAGAAGAGGAACACGAAAAACGCCAGAAGGAAAATACTCGATCTTTTCATACAGAAACAGCTCCAATGCAAAACCAGAAACGATTATATCACCGAAATGGCCGGACTGATGACAGTCAACCGGCCAAATCCGAAAAGAAATCTCTCGACCTATGTGATCAACATGTCGGCGTGCTGCAGGATCTCCACGGGCAGCGAAGATGTGGACGTTCGAGCTTCGGCGTAGGGGATTCGGGTCACGGCATGGCATTTCCATCCGAGCAGATGTCCGTGCCTGCCCGCGAGGAGGTCTTCCACTGCGGTCACGCCGAGCACGCTGGCGATGATCCGGTCCTGTGCCGTGGGACTTCCACCGCGCTGGATGTGACCGAGGATCGTAACGTGGGCGTCAAGCCCGGTCAATTCCTTCACCTTTGCGGCGATCTCGTAAGCTCCGCCTGCGCTGTCGCCCTCCGATACGATCACCAGGAGACTGGTTGCCCCCGCCTTGCGATCGTCCAGCAGGGTCTTCGCCACTTTCGCTATGTCGGTCTGTATCTCCGGTACGATGACCACGTTTCCGCCGCCGGCTATTCCGGCCGTCAACGCGATCGCCCCCGATCGACGTCCCATCGTCTCAATGAAAAACATGCGCTCCATCGCCTCGGCGGTGTCGCGAATCTGGTCGATCGCCCTCAGTGCCGTGTTAACGGCCGTGTCGAAGCCTATCGTGAACTCGGTTCCCTCGATGTCGTTGTCGATCGTGCCGGGGAGTCCCACGGATGGCGGGCTTCCTTCGTTCTCGAACGCCAGAGCGCCTTTCATCGTGCCGTCGCCGCCGATGAGAATGAGGCCGTCGACTCCGCGACGCCGGCAATTCTCGAGGGCTTTTGCGCGACCCTCCACGGTCTCGAATTCGTCGCACCTGGATGACCGAATGATCGAGCCGCCGGTCTGGATGATGTTGCTGATCGATCGGCGGTCGAGCTCGATGAAATCGTCCTCCACAAGACCCCGGTAGCCGTGCATCGCGCCGAGCATCCTGACATTGTTCCGGAAACCGGTCCTTGCCACCGCGCGTATGGCGGCGTTCATCCCCGGCGCGTCGCCCCCGGAAGTGAGTATCGCGAATATCTTCATAGCGTCTTCTCCAACCGCCGGTAGCAGCTACCTTACCGCTCGCTGCGCTCGCGGCAAGGATAGCAGCTACCGGCGACGCATGATGTCTTCTCCAACCGCCGGTAGCAGCTACCTTACCGCTCGCTGCGCTCGCGGCAAGGATAGCAGCTACCGGCGACGCTACCGGCAAACGAGGTAGCTGCTACCGGCGAGGAATCAAGTATAATACGCCTCAAGGTGGTCGGAGAGAAAGAAGCAATCGGAGAAACGGCCCTCGCGCTCTCGGGAGGCGGATTCAGGGCGACCCTCTTCCACGTGGGCAGCCTTCTGCGCCTGAACGAGCTGGGAATGCTCCCCGGCCTGAAATGCGTGTCGAGCATCTCGGGCGGAGCAATGGTCGGAGCCTTGCTCGGATTGAGATGGAGGGAGCTCGGCTTCGACGATGGGGGCGTGGCCAAGAATCTGAATGATCTGGTGGTCGAGCCGCTTCGAAAAATGTGCTCGACAGGGATCGACGCGGGACCGTCGTACATCAACATGGCGGCGATGCTGTTCGGAGGAGTGACATCGGGCCTGGAAGGGGGCCTGAGAAAACACCTCTTCGGTGCGAACACTCTGGACGACCTGCCGAAGGAGGGCGAGGGCCCGCGGTTCGTTTTCACGGTATCAAATTTACAGACAGGCGGATGGGTGTGGTTTTCGCGGGAAGGTTTGCATGACGAGCGTCTCGGTGTGCTGGATTCGCCCGACATCCCGCTGGCCAAAGCGGTCGCGGCATCTTCGGGGCTGCCGCCGTTTCTATCGCCGGTCATCCTGAAGACCGATCCGTCGAGATGGCGAAAAACCGACGGAGCGGACTTGTTTGACAAAACCGGGCTTCGCAAACGGCTCATTCTCACCGACGGAGGGATTCAGGATCCGATCGGGCTCGATCCGATTCTGGACGAGAACGTATACGATACGATCCTGGTCAGCGACGCGAGCGTGACGAAAGAGGTCTGGCGCACACCGTCGAGTTTCTGGATCAGGCAAACCGGCCGGTCGACAATCCTCCAGACCGTCTCGAACGGTCAGGCCCGCAGACGTGCGCTCACAGGCGGCCGATTCACAGACAAGCGGGACAGGGAGATCGATTTCGTGTGGTGGTGCAACGCGGACAAGATCGAAAGCTACGGGATCGTTGACGCCCTGTCGAAGGACTCCGACGAGACCCGCAAGCTCTGCGAGATCAGGACGAGACTGGATCGATTCACACCATATGAGCAGGGACGCCTCATCAACTGGGGCTACGCCTTATGCGACGCCGCGTTGCGAAGTCGATTCCCCCGCGCGGCGGAGATGAGCCTGATCCCTCCGAAATGGCCTTCCCCTGAGTATGCACTCTGACCGGTGGCGTCTACATGCGAGGAGGGGCTTCAACTATTGATAGCCCCCCTATAATCCCCCCCAAGGGGGGGATGGGGTTCTTCGCAGGCCTTATGAATCACGGACTCTGCAACAAGTTGACGTATAAACCGTCCCCCCCTTGGGGGGGACTACAGGGGGGCATGGCTTCCGTCGCCACCTCGTGGCTCTGGGTATCGTAGGGGCAACCACGGGGGGTTGCCCCTACTCCGCCCCCTGAGCCCTGTCGAGTTCGACTGCGCGGGCGAGGCCTTCCGCCACCGACAGGTTGAACCCATCCCACAGGAAACGGATTTTCCGATCCGACGAGATCAGCAGCACAAACGGCAGGTTGGTGTATGCGCCCTGATCGTCGGGACTCTGCCCGAACGCTTTCGCGATCGTGCCGTCAGGGTCCGCGAAGAACCTTGTTGCGAGTTCGCCCTGCGATGTGCCCTGAGTCCAGACATCGATCGCCTGCTGCGGATCGCCCACGCCCACTCCGACAAGCTGCACCGTCGCCGATGCCGCCCATTCGCTGATCATCGGGAGCATGCGTATCGTCGGCTCCTGTCCGGGATCGAAAATCACGATGCAGGTATAAGTGTTGGCGGCAAGATCGTTCGGGAACATGTAGCCCGACTCCGATGGGTTGGCGTAGCCGAATTGAATCTCCGGGAGCGGATCGAGATTGCGCTGGATCAGGTCCACCGATTGGCTCTCGCCTGCGGGGATGTCGAGCGCGAAGGTGAGATCGATCTCGTCGTTGGGATCGACCTGCACGGGCACGGTCTGAACGTATGCGTCGCCGCGCGAATTCCTGACCCCGACCTGCACGACGTAGAAACCGTCGCCGAGAATCGCGGTGAAGCCCTCCTCGGCCTCGGCAGCGATTTTCTCCTCCTCGAGGTCGAACCCGAGATCGTCGAGCGGCATCCACGCGCCGTCGTTCCAGGCGGAGATGGTGAAATGCTCGAAGTTGTCGACCGGCTCGCCGTTCTTCGTGAAAATGAGATGCACCGTGCCGGTCTCCGAGTATCTTGACGTGACCTGTGTGCTCTTGAATGCCGTGGACGCACTCACGACCGTGACATTGTGCGGCCGCTCATGCTCGATCAGCCGGGCATTGCCGAACATCGGCGGATTGTCCGGGTACATCGGCACCCAGCGGCCGTTGCCGATGTAAACCTCGAGCCATGTCCTTGAGCCTTTCTCTTCCCCGAGAACCGAGACCATCGCCTGCCTCGCGGGGACTCCGAAAGTCTTGCACATCGCGATCGCCGCCGCGGCGATGTCGGATTCCGTGCCTGTCCCGGAGGTAATCACCGCCATCGGATCGGGGCGCGCTCCGAAAAATCCGCGCTCCCGCTTCGTCAGATTGTCGTAGACCCACTGGTTGACCGCCCTGGCGGTGTTTGCCGGGGAATCGCGGATGAGATCCTGGAACTTGAACCAGATCTGCGATCTCCAGGGTCGCACAGGCTCGTCGCCGATACGGTAGGCGAGGATGTACTCCCTGAACAGGTCATCGGGAACAGTGTAGGGGAGGTCTGTTCTGGTCATGTACGCGAACCTGACGTGCTCGAGCAGTGTGGACTGAGTCATTTCGAGCCTGTCGAGGTGAGGCATGTTGACGACCAGCCAGCATGCGTCCTCCCTTTGTGCCCTGGAGAGAGCTTCTATGCCTGCCCATAGCTCGGGCCAGTTCGTCCCCGCATCGGCGAGCGCATCAAGAACTCCCTGGCAGAACTCGCTTGAGGCCAGAGCCTCGACTATCTCGGGATGCTCATCGGCATAGAACCATCCCTCTTTGTGAGGGGCGGTTTCCTGTGCAATCGATGCGGTCGGCCGGAAGAGACAGGTCACGGCGACAAGAAGAAAACTGTATGTGAGGATTTTCCAGTTCATTGCGCTTCCTCCTCGGGGTAGGGGAATCTAAGCCAGAATGTCTCGGGGGGCAGCTCGGCTCCCAGCCCGACTCGCAGTGCTATTTCCGAGGGATCGCCCGGCAGCACCTGGAACGGCATGCACGTTCCGGACGATTGATCGCCTGCGGAGATGAAATAGCCGCCCGGTCCGGCGAGGATTTTCCACAGGCCGTTCTCATCGGTGACCCCGCGCGCGATCGGTCGGAGCGCTCCGTAATTGAAGACCGAGAGATAGACGTTTGTCTCGGGCAGGGGATTTCCGGAGATGTCCACCACCCGGATGGTCAGGTCGGTCGAGGGCCGGTAGAATCCGATGGAGTTAAGGATTCCGTACCTTGCCCCCGGGGTATCCTGAACTCGATAGATATTCGGCGTTCCGGGATCGGGCAGCCCGAATGGGACGGACATGACGAGATTCGCGCGTCGCGCGGGACCGTTGAACCACGCGTTGTCCAGCGAATCGCTTGGCTCGCACGCGCCCGCGTAGTGCCATCTTGAGTCCTCGCTCATGACCTCCGTCCAGGCATGATTGTCGTCGCAGAAACCCCAGTACGGGGTCCAGGCCTGGCGTGCGGGCACCCCGATCGCGCGGCATGCGTCGATGTAGACGATCATCATCTCCTCGCAGCGTCCGTAGCCCGACGCGAGCGTCTCGAATGGGCCCTGGTCGCGACGCTGGGTCGGCTTGTAGCCCACGTTCTCGCCGCACCATCGGTTGGCCTCGATCGCAGCCTGGCTTAGAGTTGTCAAGCTCTGAACCCTCCCTCTGAGCTGCTCCAGAAAATACCCGCGCCAGTTCTCGAGGGGCTCCTGGCTCACGCGCATTGGTAGGACGTAATGGAGAAAATCCGATTCCGACACTGTCGCGGCCCAGGGGAAAGTCGCGCGCACCTCGTACGCGCAGCGGAGATTGTCAAGGAACATTTCCTCCGTAACGACGATCAGGTCTTCCGCGGGCATGTTTCCGATGAGGAAAATCGCGCCGGGAAGCCACTCGTCGGGGCACTGCAAGAGGGCATTTGTCAGGATTTTCGCGTTGGCCCCTGCCAGGGTCAGCGCCTGGATTACCAGTGCGCGATCCGCATCGGGAACCCGCTCGATCGCGTCCGACCATTCCTGCGGGAACTGAGCGGCCTCGTCTGAGGTCACGGTCGCCTCCTGAGCGGAAGCCATCAAACACAGGCAGAGGAAAGTCAGCGGGAGGAGAACAGCAACTGCGGTTCGTAGACTCTTCGTTTTCATCTCGAAAGCTCCTGTCTCCCTGAGGGGGCTGCTAGTATACCTCAAATTCGATGGATTTCATCCTCATCCCGCTTCCTCTCCTCCACTCAACTCCCTCACCCCCCTTCCCCCTCTCCATCCGCCGCGGCGGATGGAGAGGGGGAAGGGGGGTGAGGGAGAGAGGGGCAAGGGGGGTGAGGTTTGCCTGCGAATTCCCCAACTCTTCCCCGAAAGCCCCATCGATGGTATATTTTCAGCCTTCCAAAACGCCCGCCGAAGTCTGCGGGGAGAAGATCTGAGGTGAGAGAGATGGCAATCGAAAAGGTCGGGGTTTTCGGACTGGGGACCATGGGTCACGGCATCGCGATCGTGACCGCCATGGCGGGATACAAAGTCCTGGCGATGGAAGCCAACGACGAGCTTCTCAAAGCCGGTCTGGACAGGGTAAAAACGTATTTCGAGAGACAGGTCAACAAGGGTCGGATGGAGGCGGACGTGAGCGCCAAAGCTCTCGCGAATCTCAGGGGCACGAACATAGTGGACGAATTCCGCGAGATGGACATTGTCCTCGAAGCTGTCTTTGAGAACATGGATGTCAAATGCGAGATCTGGTCGATGCTGAACAAGGTCTGCAAACCCCAGGCGATTTTCGCGTCCAACACATCGAGCCTTTCCGTCACCGAGATGGCCGCGCGATCCGGCAGGCCGGAGAGATTTGTCGGGATGCATTTCTTCAATCCCGTGCCCGTGATGAAACTCGTCGAGGTCATAAGGGCGCTGCAGACCGCGGGCGATGTGTACGAGAGCGCGTTCGCGTTCGCCGAAAGCCTCGGCAAGAAGCCGGTGAGAACACCCGACTCGCCGGGGTTCATTGTGAACCGCCTCCTGGTTCCGTACCTGATCGATGCAGCCAGGGTGTACGAGCAGGGGTTGGCGAGCGCCGAGGACATCGACAATGCGATGAAGCTGGGCGCAGGGCATCCCATGGGTCCGCTCGCGCTCATCGACCTCATCGGCCTCGATGTCGCCGTCTGGGTGGGCGAGATTTTGTTCCAGGAATTCGGCGAGTCGCGCATGCTGCCTCCGCCGATCCTGAGGAAAATGGTCAGGGCGGGCTATCTCGGCAAGAAATCCGGCAGGGGTTTTTACGACTATTCGAGCGGACAGCAGTGATCGAGCCGCAATGACAGTGCGATAATTCCGACTATCCGGAAAGGGAGGAGAAGACGAAATGGCATACACATACTCAAACTTCCTGATCGAGGTCAAAGACCACGTCGCGATTGTCACGTTCAATCGTCCGACCGCGATGAACGCGCTGAACGGTCCGGTTATCAAGGAGCTGGACTCGGTTGTCGACGAGCTTCTTGCGGACAACGAAGTCTGGGGGGTGATTTTCACCGGCGCGGGCGAGAAGGCGTTCATCGCAGGCGCCGACATCAAGGAGCTCAGCACGCTGAACGCGGTCAACGCGCCCATCTGGGCGAGATACCTTCAGAACGTTTTCATGAAGGTGGAATCCATGCACAAGCCGACGATCGCGGCCGTCAACGGGTTCTGCCTCGGCGGCGGATGCGAGTTCGCGATGAGCTGCCACATGAGGGTCGCGAGCGAGAAGGCCCGCATCGGACAGCCCGAGGTGCATCTGGGAATCATGCCGGGCGCGATGGGCACGATCCGGCTGCCCCGGCTGGTCGGAAAGGGCTGGGCTGTCGAGATGATCCTCACCGGCAGGATGATCAAGGCCGAGGACGCGCTGAAGATCGGGCTGGTCAATCACGTTGTCGAGCCGGACAAGCTGATGGACAAGTGCTTCGAGATAATGAAGGAGATCTTCAAGAACGGCGGGCTCGCGTGCCGGTTCGCGCTCGAGAGCATCCATCACGGCCTGACCATGACCCCGATCGAGGGCGGCAACCTCGAGGCCGACCTGTTCGGACTCGCTTTCGCCACCGAGGACGCGAAGGAAGGCCTCAAGGCGTTTGTCGAGAAAAGGGATCCGCAGTTTCACTACAGGTGAGAGAGAGAAAGAAAGACTAACCACCAAGGCACGAAGGGCACCAGGAAGAAAAGAAAAGAGCGCGGAGGGTCGGCGCTCTTTTTGTCTGCCATTGATCTCGATCAACTGCAGCCTGAGGCATTCAGCCGCGGAATGTCGATTGGGCCTTGCTCGTTTGGATTGGATGTGGTATTGTAAATATGTAGTGGAATTCAGAGGGCTGGTGCACTCGTGCGTGATACCTCGAATCGTTGGGGAACCGGGACGTTGAGATGCAGGTCTCTTGCAGCCATCGCTGTTGCCCTGCTTGTGGGAACAGGATGTTCAGGCGCGAACCCGAGCCTGCCGTCCGTTCCGGACAACGGTTATCAAGCGGCGTCGGCGGGTGCGCAATTGCCGAGCCGATCGATGCTGGGGTACTACACGGTCCGCATCTCCGCTGATCGCAGGGAGGTTGACATAGTTCCCGATCGCAGCGGGATGCTGCACCTTAATGCGCTCAGACTGCTCGAGGTCGACCCGTGCACTGACTGTCTGGCCGTCGAGGAAATCGAGGCGCTGGGTGAGGGACGGGTTAAGGTCAAGATCGGGCTCACGCACCCGTTCCCGCCGGAATATCCCAAACTGACCGCGTTTGATGTGCGCGGGATTGTCATGCTTCCCGGAAGCTACCAGTTTCCCAATGCCGGAGTGGATGTTTCGTGGGAGCAGGCGGGTGATCCGGTGCTCGTCGGCGCGGACGGCTATACAAGGCTTTTCAATCCCGACGAGTTCCCGGAGGATTCCGAGGGTCCGCCGGCCCTGGGCTACATCACCGGGAGGTTCGCGATGCCGGGAGTGGATGTCGCGAGCCTTAATCCATACCTGATTTTTGTGCCCTCAGGCGACTATGAGCGAAACTACTTCCCACCTGGGCAATCGGCGTCGAGGACGTACGATCTGAAACTCCCGCCGGGGCCGATAGAGCTCGGCTACGCAGTCGACTGCTGCTGGGAGCTGATGGACGGTGAAGTGAACGAGATACCCGACGATTTCCCCATCTCCGTGAACTGCGCGGAGGCGTACAAAATATGGGTGTCGATCGGAAAGGGATTGACCCCGACTGGGACCGGCAGCGCCAATGTGCGGATCGAGGTTTTCGACTGGCAGGGGGCTGACACGATCGAGAAGGTGCTTGTGGAGGCGCCCGAGTTGTTTGCGGGCGAGATTGAGGGCCAGCTCTCGACGGTCGGCGAAGAGAGCTTCGTTTACTACGCGCACATACAGAACAGTCTACATGCGCCTGTCGGAGACTACCCGATACTTGTGACGGTGAAGGACACGGAAGAAGACCCGAACCTGGGGCCCATGGCGGCGTACCAGATGGCGACCGCTCATGTGTCGTTGACCGGCGTCTGGATAAGAGAGCTTGTGCTGATTCCAGCGGGTGATTTCGTTATGGGGAGCGATCCGGATTCCGATCCGCAGGCGCTCCCGTTTAGCGGGGAGATGCCGCAGCACATGCACCCGACAGCCGAGTATTACATCGGGAAATATGAGATCACATCTGAGGAATATGCCGCATTCATTGCGGACAACGGTTACCTGAACCCGCTGTACTGGTCCGCGGACGGATGGGCGTGGCGTGTCGCCGCGGATATCACAAAACCATCACCATGGAACGAATGGCCACAAGTACACTCACACATCGGCATTCAGTTCCCTGATTATCCAATATACCAGATTTCCTGGTACGAGGCGGAGGCGTTCTGCAACTGGGCTGCGGGGAGACTTCCAAGCGAGGCTGAGTGGGAGAAAGCTGCAAGGGGTACCGACGGACGAATCTATCCTTGGGGCAATGAATGGGATCCGTCGAAGGTCAATTATGACGATGGTCCGTTCAGTGTGCCGGAGCCGGTTGGATCGTATTCACCCGAGGGGGACAGCCCGTATGGTCTCGCAGATGCCAGCGGTAACGTCAAAGAGTGGGTGTTCGACTGGCTGGACCTCAAGATCTATGAGCAGTACGCAGCCGGCGATTTCACACCCCCATCAGAACCATGGCCCCTGGAGGACTTTAAGGGACTACGCGGCGGGGACTGGTCAACGACCTACGAAAATCGCAATCTCAGGTGTGCAGATCGATACGGTCTGTCAACTGCACTAAACGCAGGAGGGATCCGGATAGTATTCGATCCATAACAAGCCTTCAACGGTGAGGACGCGAAGGAAGGCCTCAAGGCGTTTGTCGAGAAAAGAGATCCGCAGTTTCACTACAGGTAAGAAAAGAAAGACTAACCACCAAGGCACGAAGGGCACCAGGAAGAAAAGAGGCGCGGAGGGTCCGCGCTCTTTTTGTCGGCCATTTGATCTCGGTCAACTGCAGCCCGATGTGGTGCCGCATTCGTAGCAGCGATAGCACGACCCGTTGCGGATCATTATCGCGCCGCAGTCCGGACACGACGGCGCGTCCTCCTGCCCGATGAAAAATTCGCGGGCTCGCTCCATCGACACACGCTCGCTGTCTGAAAGGTCGAACGCCAACTGCTGGGACGTCGGCATCTCGAACTTGGTCGCCTTCCTCATTTCCTCGGCGGACGCCTCGCTCTCCTGGTTCTTCAGGAACCTGAGCCCGAGCCAGCGGAAGATGTAATCGACGACGCTCTTGGCGATCTTGATGTCGGGATTCTTCGTGAAGCCGGACGGCTCGAACCGAGCGTGCGAGAACTTGTTCACCAGCACCTCCAGCGGAACCCCGTACTGCAGTATTATGGAGGTCATCGTGGCGATCGTGTCCATCAGGCCGGAGATCGTGCTCCCCTGCTTGGCCATGGTGATAAAAATCTCGCCCGGCATGCCGTCATCGTACAGTCCGACGGTGAAATAGCCCTCATGCACGCCCCCGATGACGAACTTATGGGTGATCGATTTGCGCTCGTCCGGAAGCCTTCTCCTCAGGGGCTTGTATTCCTCTTTTTTCTTCTCTTCTTTCAACGACGTGGTGAGAGGCTGGGTGCGCTTGCACCCGTCGCGATAGATCGCGATCGCCTTGAGTCCGAGCTGCCATGCCTGCTCGTAGACATGCATGACGTCCTCGACCGTGGCCTCGTGAGGCATGTTCACGGTTTTTGAGATCGCGCCCGACACAAACGGCTGCACCGCCGCCATCATGCGGACATGCCCCATGTAATGGATCGATCGCCGTCCGGTCACAGGTCTGAACGCGCAATCGAAAACGGGAAGGTGCTCCGGCTTCAGATCCTCGGCGCCTTCGATCGTGTCGTTTTCCTCGATGTGCTCAAGGATCGAGCTGATCTCGTCATGTTCGTACCCGAGGCGCTCCAGCGCGAGCGGCACCGTGTTGTTCACGATTTTCAGAACTCCGCCCCCGACGAGCTTCTTATATTTCACCAGCGCTATGTCGGGCTCGATGCCGGTCGTGTCGCAGTCCATCATGAACCCGATCGTTCCGGTGGGCGCGATAACGCTCACCTGCGCGTTGCGGAATCCGACCCGCGCGCCGAAGTCGCAGACACGTTCCCAGGTGTTGCTGACCTCCTCCCAGAGCTTCAGGGGAATGTACGACGGATCGATGCGTCCCGCGGCGTCGCGATGTTTGTTCATGACCCTGAGGAACGGTATGCGATTCTCCTCGTAGGCGGGGAAAGCTCCGATTCTCTCGGCGATGAGGGCGGACGAGTAGTAAGCCTCTCCGGTGAGAAGCGCCGTGATGGCGGTGGAGCACGTGCGTCCCGCATCGGAATCGTACGGATGTCCTCGCATCATCAGGAGCGCGCCGAGGTTGGCGTAGCCGATGCCCAGAGCGCGGAAATTGTGACTGTTGATGCTTATCCCGGCGTTCGGGTAGCCCGCGTTGTCGACGATGATCTCCTGCGCGAGGATGATGATGCGGACTGCGTGCCGGAAGCCTTCGATATCCAGCTCGCCGTTCTCATCGACGAACTTCATCAGGTTGAGGCTGGCGAGATTGCAGGCGGAGTCGTCGATGAACATGTACTCGCTGCAGGGGTTGGATGCGTTTATGCGTGCCGAGTTGGCGCACGTGTGCCAGTCGTTTATCGTCGTGTCGAACTGGAGGCCGGGATCGCCGCAGCAATGCGAGGCCTCGGCGATCTCGCGCCAGAGGTCGCGCGCGCGGAAGCGATCGATGACGTGCTGGTCGGTGACCGCCTTGGTGGCCCATTCGCGGTCGTCCAGCACCGCGTCCATGTAATCGTCGATCACCCTGACCGAGTTGTTGGAGTTCTGGAAGAAGACGGAGCCGTAAGCTTCTCCTCCGATGCTGCCGTCGTAGCCCGCATCGATCAGCGCCCAGGCCTTCTTTTCCTCGCGGACCTTGCTGTTCACGAAGTCGCGGATGTCGGGATGGTCCACGTTCAGGATGACCATCTTGGCGGCGCGACGGGTCTTGCCGCCGGACTTGATGACCCCCGCGAAAGCGTCGAAGCCCTTCATGAAGCTCACCGGACCGCTCGCGATCCCGCCGGAGCCGAGACGTTCTCTGGATGACCTTATGGTCGAAAGGTTCGTCCCCGTGCCCGATCCGTACTTGAAAAGCATCCCCTCGGTCTTGGCCAGACCCAGGATCGATTGCATGTTGTCCTCGACCGAGTTTATGAAACAAGCCGAGCACTGCGGGCGCTTCTCGACGCCGACGTTGAACCAGACGGGCGAGTTGAAGGCCATTTTCTGATGAAGGCACAGGTGGGTAAGCTCGGCCTCGAAAGTGTCCGCCTCCTCGGGGCTGAGGAAATAGCCGTCCTCCCGGCCCCAGTCTGCGATGGTCTTGGTCACCCTGGATATGAGCTGCTTGACGGATTTCTCCCTGCGGTCGGAGTTCAGAGGTCCATGGAAATATTTACTTGCGACGATATTTGTGGCCATCTGGCTCCAGGACGCGGGCACCTCGATGCCGCGCTGTTCGAAGACGGCTTCGCCGGTGTCGGACGAAATGAGGGCATTGCGCTCCTCCCACTCGACCTCGTCGAACGGGTGGCTCCCGGGGACGGTGAAATGCCTGTCGAAAATCGCGTTCTTCACGCGGTGCCGGGGACGTCTTCGATGCGTCGCCACCTGTCCTTCCGAGGTTGATGGTTGCTGCTTTTCGTAATCTGACATCCCCAGCTCCTTCATTTCGCCTTGCAGGTCATTGGTCCGTATCTTGTGGAAAACCCTAAGATTTGTACAACTATTTTACGCAAAACTTATATTTTCTGCCATCTTCGAAGGCTGGAAGCCCCACCCAGATCCTCGTCGGCTGACCGTCCGGATGGCGGCGCTTAAGGGGACGGCATGATCGTCCAACCTGCTATGTCTGGTCTTGAGTCCTGATCACCGTGGCAGTTACGAGCTACAGGACAGGTGCGGTTCCCATCTCAGGATGCCTTTTTCTGCGGGGAAGGTGACGCTATTTCATGATTGTCTCTCAACCCCTGTCCCCTTCGACATCGACAGCCCTGCAGTTCAAAAACACTTGCTACGGCCGTGACTATCTCCCCGGCGATTTTTCAGAGTCTCGTGAGACTGGACCAACGCAGTACTCACGAAGTGTGCGTTAACGAATTAACACATTGCAGGCCGCATGTCAAGCGACCTCCAAAGGGGGACGCATTTCGCACCATCATAGGGCTGTACAAGTTTGCCCGGAATTTGTGTGCAGAGTGATGCAGGCCCGTCAAGCAGGCTTGCAGAGGGGAGTAAGGTCGGCAAACTCCAGTGTCCTCTAGTTCACCACCGGAATAGGGCGATTTTTCTGAAAAAATCTTGCAGTTCCGCTTGTCTCGCTTCGGCACGAGTCCCTTTTTTCTTCCGAATGCCAACGGCTTGAGCATTTCGCGGCTTGAATGTGATAAAATCCGTTCTCACTTCGATCAACCGTGCCGTTCAGCACAAGGGAGGCCTGCAATGCGGCATCACATCTCGTCTATCATCGGCTTTATAGCGGTCGTGACGCTAATCTGCGTACTGTGCGGATCCTGGACGCCCGCCAGGGGACAGCACACGCCCACCTGGACCACCGACAAAAGGGACCTTCTCGGCGACGCGCTTGCCTCCGTCGGCTTCACTCGAGAGGACCTCGGATTCCGTCCTGAAGGCTACTGGACGAGGTTTCCGAGGGTACCGTACAAGCTGCCCTTTTTCGACGACCTGTTCAGCGAGCCGATGAGGGTGTACGACTACACGCGCACGATGGGCAATATTGTGGAGCGGTTCCTCGATCCGGAGTACAAGGGCGAGAACAGGATGGACGGGGTGAAGTCGCCGGACAGGCTGCACCAGCTCGTCTACTACCTCGCGGTGGAGCGCCGGGTCGATGGGTTCAGGAACTACTCGGTGAATCTGCTCCCGCGAGCCGACGAGGAGACGCCGATCCTCGACGCCGTCCGCCGGGTGTATGTCGCCGCGGACGATCAGCTCCTCAGGACATCCTTCGGCTCCCCTCCCGCGTGGCCGAATGCCGAGACCGACATTCTCGATCAACTCAAGGGCGTTGATCCCGCGTTTGAGAAAATCATCGCCGAGTGCATCCTGAATGCTCTGGATGCCCGACAGTGGCGCGACACCGCCGTGCGCAGAATACCTCAGGAGACCCAGGACAAGGTCTTCTACATCAGGGACTTCGCGCAGACCCAGGGGGACGGGATTGTCTATTACCCTGAGGTCGATGACGCGGCGCAGCTCATCGATGAGGAGAGCATGGCCTACGCAGCCATGAAGCTCGCGCAGGCTACCGAGGATTGCCGGTATGCCCTGGACGCATACCTTGCGGAAAATCCGGCAGCCGCCATCTTCAGCTTCGAGACAATGACCCCCTATGGGCGAATCGTCATCGGCGGAAGGGGTCCCGACACCCACCCGTACGACGACTATTTCGTCCTGATCGATCTTGGGGGCAACGACAAGTATACGGGTCCGGTCGGCGCCACGACTCGTCCCGACATCGGCGTCAGCCTGTGCCTCGATCTGGAGGGCGACGATGTCTATGAATACGATTCGGAGACCTGTCCCGCACAGGGCGCCGGACTTCTCGGCTGCGGAGTTCTTTACGATGCGGAGGGCGACGATGTGTACAAGGCGATGCAGACCGCCCAGGGCGCAGGTTTTCTCGGGACCGGTGTCCTCTATGACGGCGACGGCAAGGACAGTTACACGATGGAGGAGAGCGGCCAGGGGGCTGGATTCTTCGGGCACGGGCTTGCGCTGGATTCGGGCGAGGGCGACGATTATTACGGCATCTTCGGCGAGGGGCAGGGTTACGGGGGCTGCAACGGTGTCGGGGTCATCGCGAACTGGTCGGGGGATGAGCATTACTATGCCGAGCCGTACACCAGCGTGGTGAATCGCGGCGACTATCACAGCGGTTTCGAGATCAACGTATCGAATGCGCAGGGGGTCGGCTCCGGACGTCGCGGCGACGGCACTGACGGTCACTCCTGGGCAGGGGGGCTCGGTTTCATCGCCGATATCCACGGGAACGACACGTACGAGGCCGGGAATTTCTCCCTCGGGACCGGTTACTGGTTCGGTACCGGCCTGATGTACGACAAGGAGGGGAACGACCTGTACAAGTCGGTGTATTTCACGCAGGCGTCGGGGGCGCACTACTGCATCGGGGCGATCATCGACGAAGCCGGCGACGACAGGCACGATCTTTTCGGCAACGCAGGCGCGGCGCTGTCGTTCGGGTGGGATTTCTCCGTCAACCTGTTGGTCGACAAGTCCGGCAACGACTACTACAAGTCGAACATCATCTCGGAAGGCTGCGCGGACATCCGCTCGAACGCGTTCTTCTTCGACCTCGCCGGGGACGATCATTACATCCTCGGCAGAGGCGCGATGGGTCTGGGAGCGGCCGACTGGCAGAACTACAGCACTCCGCATCCGTTCAGTCCGTTCTACCGGTACTGCAACTCGATCGGACTCTTCATAGACGCGGGCGGGAATGACATCTATGAGGAATGGGTGAAGGAGACGGTCGGCGAGGGCGAGGAGGCCAAAGAGGTCGAGAGCTTCGTGCCCGCCACCCTCTGGGGAAACAACATGCGCTGGGAGAATCCTGCACCGGACAGCGAGAACTACGGGTACGACAACTACGGCGTCGGCTGGGACCTCGAGGGCGGCGAGGATGCGACGATTCCGGACGTGACCTGGCTTGATCCGCCGGAGGAAGAAGAAGCCGAGGGCTGAGCGGGTCCGGATCACACTTACAGATCCGTGTATCCAAGGCCCGAACGTAAGGGGCTGCTGAGAAAGTGCAATCTCGCCCGAGCATGGCATATCAGCCGTGGCACCCTCAGGCGAGTCTTCGAGCCTGGGGGTGTTCGATGGATTAATCCCTCTATTCATAAGGTGTTCAGGTGATTGGTCCAGCACCCCCAGGCTCGAAGACTCGCCTGAGGGTGCCACCCGATTCTGCATCGAAATAGGTTCTTCAACAACCCCTTACGTTCGGGCCTTGGAATTCACTACCCCAGCTGCTTCTTGAAACGCATGATCGCGACGATGAGGAAGAAGAAGAAGAACCCGAGGAGCGCCAGCGTCTCGTCCCACAGGTCTGCGAAAACCGCCCCGCGAAGAATGATCCCCCGGACGATCTCGAGGAAATAGGTCAGCGGCACGAAGAAAGTAAGCTCATAAATTATATGCGGCATGCTGGCCCGCGGAAACATGAATCCGGACAGGATCACCGACGGCAGCATCGTGAGAGCGGAGAACTGAAGCGCCTGCGCCTGGTTCGCGGCCCTGGTCGAGATCATCAGTCCCACCATCAATCCGGTCAGCAGGTACGGGATGATCAGCAGGGCGAGAAGAATCACGGACCCGTTGATCGTGATGCCGAAGATAAACCGCGCCGCCGCCAGGACGACCGCCGACTCGAAAGCCCCCAGCAGCGCGAACGGAAGCAGTTTCCCCAGAATGAACGCCTGCCTTGACAGCGGCGTCACAAAAAGCTGCTCGATCGTGCCCTTCTCTCTTTCGCGAACGATCGCCGATGCCGTGAGAAACACGGTGACGATCCAGAGAAGGATGCCGATCAGACCCGGGACCATGAAGTTCGCCGATTTCATCGTGGGGTTGAAAAGGAGGCGCGGACGGATCTCCAGCGGCATCTTGTTCATGGGATCCGCAATGCCCATGCGCTGCGCGGACTCGGTGAGGCTTGCCCTGAGCCCGATGGCGTTGGCGACATTGAGCGCCTGGTTCGCGTTCGTGATGTCGGAACCGTCGATAAGCACCTGCGCCTGAGTGGGCGTTCCAGAGAACCTGTCCTCGCCGAATCCCGGCGGTATGATTATGCCTATCTTCGCTTCGCCGCTCCTCAGCTTTGCGTAGACCGCATCCGTGCCGTCCACCTCGTACAGAATTTTGAAGTATCCGGTGTTCTGAAACTGATCGGGGAGCGCCCGGCTTGCAGCGGTGCGATCCTGGTCGCAGATGACTGTGGCGATGTTCTTGACATCCATGTCGACCGCATAGCCGAAGATGATTAGCTGAATGACGGGAACCATGAGCGCGACAAAGATCGTGAGCCGGTCGCGGCGCATGTGTATGAATTCCTTGTAGATGGTAGCCCTGAGTCCTCTGAACATCAGCCCTCCTCCTTGTTCTGTCGACGGTAGTCGTGGAACTTGGTGAGGGTGAAGAAGACGTCCTCGAGCGTGGGCTCGACAGGTCTGACCGTGCGGACCTCTGCCCCGTTTTTCTGCAGGTAGTCCCGGATGCTGTCGGGACCCACCCGGTCGTCGACAAGCGTGTGCACTCTGGCGCCGATGATCGTTGAGTCTTGAACCAATTCCCATTTCCTGAGGAGGCCGTGGATACGAGTGATATCGGGCGCATCGATCTCGTACCGCTTCGTGCCCTCCCGGGTCACCTCGGGCATTTGCTTGAGCTCGCCGGGCGTGCCGAGCGCTATCAGGTTCGCCATGTAGATGTAGCCCACCCGCGTGCACCGCTCGGCTTCGTCCATGTAATGCGTCGTGACAAACAACGTGATGTCTTCGTCGGCCAGTTTGAACAGGAGGTCCCAGAGCTCGCGACGAGCGACCGGATCGATTCCCGCGGTCGGCTCGTCCAGGAAAATGATCGACGGCTCGTGCAAGAGAGCGCAGGCGAGAGCCAGTCGACGTTTCCAGCCTCCGGAGAGAGCGCCGCCCCTGCGTTCCATGTATTCTTCGATTCCGACGAGACCCACCACGGCGTCCGTTCTGTCTCTCAGACGAGATCCATAAAGACCGTACACCATCCCGTAGAAAGTGATGTTCTCCCTCGCCGTCAGATCGTCGTACAGGGTGAACCCCTGCGCCATGTAGCCGATTCTCTGCCGGATCTTCTCGATCTCCCGCACCACGTCGAAACCGTCCAGCGTGGCTCTTCCCTCGTTTGGCGCAAGCAGACCGCAGAGCACCTTGATCAGGGTCGATTTCCCGGACCCGTTCGGGCCGAGGAAACCGAAGATCTCACCGCGGTCAACGGTCAGGGAGAGGTTGTTGACCGCGATTATGTTCCCGAATCGTCGGGTGATGTGGTCGATCACTATGGAAGTTTCGTGCGCCATGACTGGACGATCAGGAATATGTTTACTGCGAAAGCGACACGGTTACATCCGCGGCCATGCCGGGTCGCAGGCGATGCTCGGGGTTCGGAAGAGTGATCTCGACCGCGAAAACCTGCGACACGCGCTCCTCGACCACCTGGACATTCCTCGGCGTGAACTCGGCTTCCGCCGCGACGCGAAGGACCACTCCCTTGAATGTCTCTGTCGGGAAGCTGTCCACTTTCACCCACAGTTCTTCGCCCTCATGGACGAAACCCAGGCGATTTTCGGGGAGGTAGACGATGAGTTTGAGGGTGTCCATGTCGGCGATCTCGCAGGAGGGCTGTCCGGGCGCGACGAAATCGCCGGGTTCGAGGCTGAAAACGCTCACGAGGCCGGACAGGGGAGCTTCCACGACCGCCTCCCCAAGGTCGACATCGATCCGGTTCAGCGCCTCCCTCGCGGTTGCGACATGGCTCTGCGCACTCGCAAGTTGTTCCGCAGTCGGACCGGCCTCCAGTGCTCGCACGGCATTTGTGGCCGCCAGATATCTCGCCTGTGCCGCTTCCACTTCTTCGACCCTCGGACGGTTCTTCAGTGCCTCAAGCTGCTGAAGCGAAGCCTGCCACTGATCGTTGGCGGCCTGTGCGACGTTCTGAGAGGCGACATACTCGCGTTCGGACGCGGCGCCCTCCTGGTAGAGATAAGCCAGACGATCGGCAGCGTCCTGCGCATTCGAGTAGACCGTCTCGAGGCTCTTAGCCAGGTTCTCCAGAGCGGCCACGTCCTCGGGAAGGGGTCCCGCCTGTGCCAGCTCCCATGCCTTCTTGAGGGCTTCGGCCTCCTGGCGTGCGCGGGCGATGTCTTCGGCCCTCGCGCCTGCAGCGACGACGGCATATGCGGCCTCGGCTTCCTTGATGACCGCCTCGGCTCGACGGCGCTCCGCGTCCAGAGCATCGGTCTCCAGTCTGAACAGAGCGTCCCCCTCCTTCACCATCACGCCCTCGTCCACAAGGACCTCGGACACCCGTCCGCCGATCCTCGAACCGGCGCGTACCGATTCCGCTTCAATGGTCCCCGACAGGGTAAGCTCTTTCGGGTTCATCTGTCCGCACGCCGGCGCGAAAACGAGTGCGGCCGGCAGCAGGAACGCCAGTATGTGTTTTGTTCTCATCTTGAGCGTCTCCCTCCTTCGTCAAGTCCCAGTCCTCTGAGGGTGAAATCCTTGATCGCGCCGCGGGATCGAGCCGAGATCGCCTGCCTTGCCTCTTCCTCGCTCAGGAAGTCCAGCAGGACCGGCAGAGTCAGGACCAGGCTTATGATCAGGCGTGCGGAATCTCTCGGGGACGGGCAATCGACAAGTCCTGCGCGATGTGCGCGCCTCAAGACCTCCCTGACCGCATCGATCGCGACGTTTATCAACTCAAGTCGCATCGCGTGGATTCTCGGGAACCTGTGACGCTCGGTCATGACGACCTTGAGAGCCGCCAGACTCCGTCTGCCCGTTGTGACCTGTATAACACCTTCGAGGATTTTTTCCAGCACGTTTCGGACGTTTTCGCGGGTGATCTCGCCGTCCGCGTGTTCCGAGCTCAGGTTCAGCAGGGGGAGGATTTTCCCTCGATTCTCCAGAATCTGATTTTCGATGCACGCGGCGAGGAGGTCTTCCTTGCTTCGGTAGTACAGGTAGACCGTGCCCTTGGAGACCCCGGCCTCGGAAGCGATTTCATCGACGGTAGCGGACTCGAAACCGTCGCGCGCGAAGACATCGAGCGCCGCGGATGCGATTTCGGCAGGGCGCGCGGCGGGCCTTCGTTTCCATCGAGGCCTTCGTGGGGATTTTCTCTCGGCTACGGCCATGACATTAAGTAACTGACCAGTCAGTTATATAGCACAGACTCTCTCCGCCGTCAAGAGTTGCGGATGTCCTTCGCACCGGATAACATAACCGGCACTATGAGCGATGAGAGAAAGATATCGGTTCTTTTTGTCTGCACAGGCAATTCGTGCCGCTCCCAGATGGCTGAGGGCTTCATGCGTCACTGGGCGGGCGACCGTGTGAACGTGAAATCGGCGGGATCGCACCCTGCGGACGACGTAAGCCGCATGGCTATCCAGGTTATGCATGAGGTCGGGATCGACATCTCCGGTCACTCCACTAAATCCATCGACAGCCTGAAGGACGAGAAGTTCGACTGGGTGATTACCCTGTGCGACTTCGCCCGGGATTTCTGCCCGGCATTTCAGAGCGACAAGGGACCCGCCCAGACGCTTCACTGGTCGATACACGATCCGATAACCGCGTCGAACGAGCCGGCGCTGAAGCTGCAGGCGTACCGCGACGCTCGGGACGAGATAGCTCGCAGGATTTCGGCATGGCTCGAGAAGGAGATGGGGATCAGGGTCATCTACGATCCGGAGTGAGCGCTGCAGGTCTATGGCCCCCCCTTAATCCCCCCCCAAGGGGGGGGAGGGGTCAAGGTCGGCCTTTAAGGTGGAGTGCAGGAGTTATTCATGCGAAATAATGAGTTTAGTGGTCAATCTCGCCGAGCGGTACCGGGAGACGCCCGGCCAGGTCGGGCAGATCGGGGAGCTCGGGATGCGACGTGGCGTCGGAATACCAGTAGGCCGTCGACGAGTAGTCGTCGCTGCGCCTGTTGTTGTGACCGTGCTCGATTGTCACCCGGATGCTCCTGAGGAACGGGACGGGGTCCTCGATGTGATAGCGGTACATGCTTATCCGGCCCGCCCAGTTCGCATCGCCTCCGAAAATCACGCCATGATAGGGTTCCCGGATTTCCTCCTGCGGACAGTATGCGGTGTTGAAGTAGTCCTCGCTGCCGGTGCCGTGGATGTGAGGCGGCCATTCTTCACCGTCGACGAAAATCATGTCGTCGCCCTCGCCCCACCAGTTCCATTGAAGAGTCGGGCGCAGATTCGCCACATGGAGATTGCAGCCGACATAGTGCCCCCGTCCCTGAACATCGAGGATCACATAGTTGTCGGCGCCGGTGATATTTTCGCCGCCGAGCTGGAGCTCCCTGGTGGTGGACGATTCCATCTGCTCTTTCGACCAGCCGGAGCACGGGTTCTCACGCTTCCAGTGAGCGTGGAACGTAAGAAACGCCTCGGGGAGACTCGTGGACGACGTCGAGGAGAATTCCTCGTAGTCGATGTAGAAATACAGGGCCATTTTTTCCTTGTCGGTCTCGTTCAGGATCTGGATGCGCGCGCCGTCCCAGAACGGCATCGGGAACCAGCAGTTGAGAGCGCGACCTTTCGACGGGCTTGCCGACAGAACCGCGCAGGAGTAGTTGGTGACGAGGCCGTGCCCGAGCCCGAAAAAATCGCCCAGCGGAGCGATCACCCCGGGTTTCTCGTCGCCGTCCCAGAATATTCTGATCGCGATTTTGCGTCCGGCGAATCTCTCCTCGGTGCCGTAGGTCATCCATATGTGGTTGATGACGCCGGCGCCCTTGATATCCGCGATAGTGGTCCACTCACCCTTTGGAATCCACATGAAATCATTGTTCCCGCCGGTACGATCGTACGATGACGCACGCTTGCGCCTGACCGCTTCGGTTCGCGCAACCGCAAGTCCCCTCAGCGGCGACAGGCCCACACCGCGTCTCAGAATGTTCGCGATGTTCTCGGGAGTAAAGTTGGACATGTCCGTCTCCTCCGCAACATGCGCAAGATGCGCATGCTACAGGGGCAGTATAACTCATTCCCGGTTGCCGTTTTTGGACGTGTGAGGAGATTGACTAGGGCGTCAGGATCAGGTTCAATCATGCTGGTTGGGACCGCGGTAATCCTTCGGTGGCGCAAGAAGGGAAAAAACCCTCGAATCTTCTCATGAGATTCCTGATCGGGATTCCGGTCGGCACGATCGTGGTCTGTGTTTTTGCGTTCGGGAATGTGTCGCTGATCATTTTGCTGCTTCTGGGATCGTGGCTGGCCCTGAGAGAGTTCTGGGCGATCACGCAGGTGGATCATCCGGGTTCCCGGTTTCCGCTGTCGAGGATGGGGGAGATCGCCACGGCGATCCTGCTGGTTTCGGAATGGATTTACCCCATCGGATCGCTCGATGTCCTGCTTGCGCTTCTCCTGCCGATCTTCTTCGTTTTCCAGCTCATGGCGAGAGCGAGGGGAGCGGCAGGGTTCGTCAGGGAGGTCGCGGTGGTCGCGCTTGGCGTGCTCTACATCGGCGGATTTCTCAGCCTCATTCTCAAGTTGAGAAACCTGCAGATCCATCTGCAGGACATCGGCGCGGTGACATTCACCCACGGTTTCTTTCACGACCCGAACATGATCCACTTCACGCTCTTCCCGGTTCTGGCGGGATGGTGCTGCGACACGGCGGCGTTTTTCGCGGGGAAATATTTCGGGAAGGGAAAGCTCGCGCCGACAATATCTCCGAACAAGACGGTCGTGGGGCTTGTGGGCGGGATGGTCGGAAGCGCTGCCGGTGTGACTCTGTATGCGTGGATAATCGGGCTGATCGGGCAGGTGCAGGTATCCGAGATGATCGCGTTCGGGGCGCTCGCAGGAGCGTTCAGTCAGCTTGGGGACCTTGCCGTGAGCGCGATAAAGCGGGAAGCCGGCATGAAGGATACCGGAAAGCTCATGGGTGCCCATGGAGGTCTGCTGGACAGGATCGACGGGTTCCTGTTTGCGCTACCTGCGACATATCTGTTTTTCCGGCTTGTCTTTGGATAATAGACTAAGCCCCGGTAGCAGCTACCTTGCCGCTCGCTACGCTCGCGTCAAGGGTAGCAGCTACCGGGACACCAGGAACGATGTTTTCCGGTAGCTGCTAACTTGCCGTCTTCGGCAAGGTAGCTGCTACCGGGGGTAACCAAGCGTACCAGCTGCTACCGGGGTTCAGGCTGTCACCGGGGGCTGATTATCCCCTCCAGCTCTCCAGGTTCCTTGGGGCACCCGAATGTGAGATTCTCCGGACCCTTCGGCGTGATGTGTATGTTGTCCTCGATGCGGACCCCGATTCCTCGAAACGCCTCCGGGACCGACTCTTCCTCCGGTATGTAGAGCCCCGGCTCGACGGTGGTGACCATTCCCGGCTCGAAACGTCGCGTCTTGCCGTCCTTCCGGGAGCTCCCGACATCGTGCACGTCCACTCCCAGCCAATGACCGGTGCGGTGCATGTAGAATTTCTTGTAGGTTTCCTTTTCGATCGCCTGATCTAATGGGCCCTCCAGGATTTTCAGATCGATCAGACCCTGCGTCAGGACCCGTACGGCGTGATTGTGCACATCGTCGGGGGTCTTGTCGGATGTGCAAAGCTCGACGGCCTCGAGCTGCGCCTTCAACACGACGTCGTAGATCGCCCTCTGCTCGGGCGTGAACCTGCCGGATGCGGGGTAGGTTCGGCTGATGTCCCCGTTGAACATCTCGTATTCGCAGCCCGCGTCGATGAGCACCAGATCCTTCTTCCCGATGTCCCTTTCGTTTTCAGTGTAATGGAGGATGCATGCGTTGATGCCCGACGCGACAATCGTGGGAAAGGCGGCCCCGAATCCGCCGGCGGCCCGGAAGTAATGATCGATGAGGGCCTCGAGCTCTCTCTCGTTCATTCCAGGCTTGATGGCGCGCATCGCGAGCTGGTGGGCCTCCACGCTGATCCTGCACGCCTGTCGCAGAATCTCCATGTCTTCCGGTGTCTTGACGAGGCGCATCTCGTGCATGATGCGACCGAGATCAATCAGCTCGTACGGAGGATCAATTCCCGTCCGCCACTTCAGGCGCACAACCTGCCATGCCTTGAGAAGCCTGCGATCGTACTTCTTGTTCTTCCCGGCAAAATGGTATATCGCTTCGATGTTCTCCAGGTATGACGGCAACTTCTCGTCGAAGGCGCCGATCTCAAACGCCTCGTCGGCAAGATATTTTTCCCTGGCGTCTTCGACGCCTGCGCGTCGACCGGTCCATGTCTCTCTCTCGGGATCGCGGGGCCGGACGAAAAGCGTGAAGGGCTTGTCGGCGGGCCTTGTTGAGATGACCGCGACCGCCTCAGGCTCCCGAAAGCCCGTGAGAAAGTAGAAGTCGGAGTCGGGCCTGTAGCGATACTCGGTGTCCAGGGAATATATCGCTGACGGGGCGGTGGGGATTATGGCGACCGAATTCGGCCGCATCAGTTTGATGAATCGGGCGCGACGGTCGGCGAACAATTCGGGATCGAACATGGAAGGACTCCTTCAGCCGGGAAAGGTGTGGGGCCATTCTACTTTAGAGCGATGGTCGCGGCAAGAGTAGCCGGTCCGGTAGCTGCTAGCTTTTTCGTCTTCGAAAAAGTAGCAGCTACCGGAGGATCACTGCGCCGGTAGCAGCTACCTTACCGCTCGCTGCGCTCGCGGCAAGGGTAGCAGCTACCGGCAAGAGGATAACCGCTGCCGGCTGTTGTCATCGGTCGGGAGACAGGCTATACTGAAATGAAACGCAATTGGGAGGCTTGAGAAGCCATGTGTCATTGCTGTGGAAGCGATAACAAAGAGACCGGGAAGGTCGGCGATATCGAGAAATTCCGAAGCCGCGTGGCGGAGGTCATCGAGCAGATTCGTCCCGGACTCCAGATGGACGGCGGGGATCTGAAGCTGGTCGACGTGAACGACAGCGGGGAAGTGCAGGTTACGCTTTACGGGGTCTGCGCGACGTGCCCGCATGCACAGATGACTCTGAAGATGGGTGTGGAGCAGATCCTGAAGGAAGAGATTCCGGAGGTCAGCTCCGTGGTCGCCGTTCCGGAATAGCGCATCCAGCCTGCCATACAACGGGGATTTCGAAAAAAAATACGCGCCCGCGAGGGCGCGTTTCGGTAAATCTGTATACGATCAAGGAAGCTGACTCAAGTTGTCTCCACCGGCGCTTCTTTTTTCTCGAAAACGTCCACGCTCTTCTCGTAGGCGGGCTCGCAGTAGTTGAGACTCACTATGATGCAGCCGTGGAAGCAGCTCTCGGCGCATTTGCTGCAATAGACGCAGAGGAAGGGATCGTACGTGATGGTCTTCTTCCCCTCATCCACGACAATCGCGCCGACAGGACACATCCGCTCGCAGTCATGGCACAGATCGCACTTGGCCATGTCCCATGAGACCTTTCCGCGCGCCTCTTCGAACGGCTCTCTCTTCTTGTACGGGTACCTCCGCGTGGCGGGCCCCTTGAACAGGTTCTTCATGACGGTCGGAAACATCCAGGGCATGGCTTACCTCTCAGTACACGAAATGCACGGGTCTATAGACAGCGTGATTATCGGGACATCCTCCATGTGGCATCCGGTCAGCATGTGGAGCAGAGGGGGGATATTGCTGAACGTCGGCGTCCGGACCCGGAGGCGCTCAAGGTTGATGGTCCCGTTTCCTTTCACATAATAGAAGACCTCGCCTCGCGGCTGCTCGACAAGCTCAAACGCTTCGCCCTCGGGCCATTTTTCGAAAGCGCCGGCGATTTCCCCGCTCGGAATTTTCGCGATGGCCTCGTGGATCATGTCCATCGATTGCAGCGTCTCCCGGTACCGAACGAGCGTGCGGGCGTAGCAGTCGCCCGCGGTCTCGACCGTCGGCTCGAACGCGACCTCATCGTACGCCGCGTAGCCGGTCGTGCGAACATCGACATTCAGACCGCTCCCGCGAGCCGTCGGCCCCACTGCTCCCAGCTTGTGCGCATCCTCTATCGACAGCACTCCCTTGCCGACCGCGCGCTGCTTGATCGAGTAGTCGTTCAGAAGAACGTGCCCCAGCTCCTCGATCTCAGGCCGAATCTGTTTCAGCACCCGGTCGATTTTCGTCAGAAGCTCCCCCGAGATATCCCTGCGCAATCCTCCCACAATGTTGGTGGAAAAGATGATCCGCGCTCCGGTCGATTCCTCGATGAGATCGATAACGCTCTCGCGGATTTTCCAGAATTGCATGAAAATGCTCTCGAACCCGATCGCGTCCGCCAGCAGCCCGAGCCAGAGAAGGTGCGAGCGCACTCGGTTCAGCTCGGCCCAGATGACCCTGAGGAATTTCGCCCTCGGCGGAACCTCCACGCCGACCAGTTTCTCGACAGCCTGGCAGAACGCCATCGCGTGCATGAAGTTGCAGATTCCGCAGATGCGCTCGACAAGAAACGGCACCTGCTGAAACGGCTTCTTCTCCGCCAGCTTCTCGATGCCGCGATGGCAGTAGCCGATGGCGGGTATCGCCTGCTGCACGACATCGTCTTCCAGCACCAATGTAAGATGAACCGGCTCCGGCAGAACCGGGTGCTGGGGTCCGAACGGTACTACTACTTTCGCCATCTAAATCCTCCATCCGCCCGAAACAGACCCATGAAACCCGTCATTCGTTCCAGTCGCATTTCCAGCAGCGCGACGCCTCGCGTGCCGCCTGCTCCGATGTGTATTCAAGCTCCACTTCGCTGAAGTTGGACCTACGCTTCTGAGCCTCCAGCTCGGGAATGGGAACTCGCGAGGTCCCGGCTTTCTCGCGTTCATCATGCGTGGACCGGTGCACGAGCTCGGATTTCTGAAGCGCCTCCGAGGGCGGCAGATGATTGAAGCCGAGATAATGATCGATCGATGTCGCCGCGTGTTTTCCGTCGGCGACGGACTCGATCACGGAAGCCGGACCCCTGACGACATCGCCGCCGGAGAAGACGCCCTTACGTTCAGTGACGCCCTCTTTGCCGGCTATGACGGTTCCCCACTTGGGATGCACGGGTATGCCGAAATTAGACGGCACCGAGGAATCCTGTCCGACCGCAGTGATTATGTTGTCGAACTCCTCGATGAACTCGCTGCCCTCGATGTTGACCGGGCGTCGCCGACCCGATTCATCCGGCGGACCGAGCTCCATCCTGATGAGCTCGAGCGCCAGCCGTCCGCTCGATGACTTCTTCACCTTGACCGGAGCGACGAGATAAGTGATCTTGACGCCCTCTTCCTCGGCCATGACAATCTCCGCAGGGGTGGCCGGCATTTCCTTGCGTGTGCGGCGATAGAGAATATGGACCTCTCCAGCGCCTGCCCGAAGTGCCACCCTGGCCGCATCGATGGCCGAGTTCCCGCCGCCGATGACCGCGATCTTCTTACCGAGGTTCGCTTTGCTCCCGAGGTTTACCTCTTTCAGGAAAGTCACGCAGTTCAGCACACCCGGAAGGTCCTCGCCCTCGCATCGAAGCGCCTTGTTCTGGTGAGCGCCGGTCGCGACAAAGACCGCATCGAAGCCCTGCTGCAGAAGCTCGTCGACCGATTTCACTTCTGCGCTGAGCTTCAGCTCGACGCCCATGTCCGTGATTCGCTTGACCTCTGCGTTGAGGATTTCCGGCGGGAGGCGATAGTCGGGGATGCCTGTGCGCATCATGCCGCCGGGGACCTTCTCTCTCTCGAAAATAGTCACCCGGTGGCCCCATGACCGCAGGTAAAACGCCGCCGACAGCCCGGCGGGACCGCTTCCGACGATCGCGATTTTCTTGCCGGTGTCAGGTCCGGGCTTAGGGGTGGGGTAATTCGATATCCCCACTTTGTCGGAGATGTATTTTTTGAGAAACCTGATTGCGACAGGGGTGCTGTCGATATTCTGGCGGCAGGCGGTTTCGCACGGTGCGAAGCAGACGCGTCCGCAAATGGCGGGCAGGGGATTCTGTTCGAGCACGGTTCTGAGAGCTTCTTTCTCTTTGCCCTGCGAGATGAGCCTTACATAGCGGGGCACGTCGACCCCGGCCGGACACGCCTCACGGCACGGGGGAAGCCTTCTGGTAAACGCAGGCTCATCAGGGATTTCGGGCTTGACCAGCGGCTCTTTCATCGCGTGCTGTTCGAGAATGAGATGCCGGCCCGCGTTGATCGCGATACCCGTGAAATCCATGCCGAAGCAATCCTGGATTTCGTTTTCGACCAGAAAAGCCGCGGGGAATATGGCGCTGATACTGGGAACCGTCCGATCCTTGGGGACGATCAGTCTGACGTTTTCGATGTGCAGATTGCCGGTGTCGAAGGAGTAGATGATTTCGAAGCTATCGCCCCGATCGATACAGCTCGCGGTTACGAAACGCGCCCCTGCGCCCGCCATCTGCTGCACTGCCGGTATGAGAGAACCTGTGTCAACTGCGGTGGCGGTCATACCTTCGCCTCCTGGGGAACTTTCTTGCGGTCCATAGCAGCGCCTTTCTCGGCCAGCCTACCAAGGGCCTTCACCACGCCGTCGATGATGGCCTCGGGTCGCGACGCGCATCCCGGAACATACACGTCGACCGGAATAATGTTATCGATCCCGCCCAGAGTGTTGAAGGCGTCCCTGAAAATTCCGCCCGAGCACCCGCAGGCCCCGATCGCCACCACGACTTTCGGGTCCGGCATCTGGTTGTAGAGGTTTTTCAGAACGCGGGCGTTTCGAGGGTTTCCCGAGCCGGTCACAAGCAGAATGTCGGCGTGTTTCGGATTGCCCTGGTTCACGATCCCGAAGCGCTCGATATCGTACAGCGGTGTAAGGCACGCGAGGACCTCGATATCGCAGCCGTTGCAGCTCCCGGAGTCGAAATGGAGCAGCCACGGCGACTTGATTCTTGATGTCTGTAATATCGACATGAAAAACGCTCCTTACCTGTTGAAGAAAGTGAGGATGGCAAGGTTGACGCCGACGAGCGCAAGCCCGACAGCCAGGCTGACCCTGAGCATCCACCGCCAAGTCATCCTCGCCCAGGTCACATCCACTATCATCTCCAGCAGGAAACAGATCAGCGCGATCAGTATGCCGATCCATATCGGGTTGGCCCAGAACAGCGCGATCAGGGTGAGTATGAACATCAGCTCGTACCAGTGTCCGAGCTCAATGAGCGCGAGGTAGGGTCCGGAGTACTCGGTGGTGACGCCCTTGACTATCTCCTGGTGAGCGTGATGGCTCGTTGAGATGTCGAACGGGCTCTTGCGCATCTTGATGGTCAGAACGAGAAGAAGCGCGATGAAGACAAGGGGAAGCTGCGCGATAAGGGGCCATGAATCCTTCAGAATCGCGTCGACAAGGAACGATCCCTTCGCAAGGTAGATTCCCACTACGCTCGCGAGAAGGATCGGCTCGTAGCTGAGCATCTGCCAGAGCTCGCGGATGCCGCCGAGGTAGCTGTAGGGAGACTTGACGCTCAGCGCGCCGAGGGCCAGGCAAACCGCCGCGAAGCCCACGGAGAAAACGACAACCAGAAGGTCGCCCCTGAGAATGAGCAGCACCAGGCTGGCGGCGGCGAATCCGAAGAAGCCCCAGGCCCAGATCAACTGGAGGCGATTGACCACGATCAGCTCTTTTCCCAGGAGCTTGATGACATCGTAGAACGGCTGCGCCAGCGGAGGCCCGACTCGACCCTGCAGGCGGGCGGTGAAGCGCCGGTCGATGCCGTTCAGGACGCCTGCGACAATCGGCGCCAGGATCAATGTCGCCACCGCTACGGCTATCGTCATTCCAATTCCCATAGTCTCACGTCCACCAGGCGAAAAGTCGGTGACACAGTACGAGCGCTCAAATCTGGAACATCATCAAGGTCATGGCAAGAGCGAAAACCAGCGCCCCAAGGCCCAGGTAGATCGCCCACAGGTTCAGCTTTTCCTCGCCGATGTCCCGGGAGAAGTAGGAGCCGCCGACGGCCAGATCGAACGTGCCGTCGGCGAGTCCGTGCCAGGACGTCTTGTACTCGATATTCTCGCCGCACATGTAAACGGGTTTCACCCGCTCGCGCTGAACCCTGATCGTCAGGGCCGGGGCGACAAGAAACACAAGTCCGATGATGACGAAATAGAGGATCGGCACGAATCCGTTGTCCAGGGTGAGACCCCAGTTTGTCGTCATGCCGATCGCCGTCTTCGCGTGGTACCAGGAGTCCACCGCCGGAACGACAAGCTCGGTTACCAGCGGGGCCGCTACCGCCGAGAGAATGCAGAGCAGGAATACCATTCCCCACAGACTGACGTTGTAAGCGGCGGGGAGGGGTATGGGTTTGCATGTCTCGGTCTCGGGGACGGCGCAAAGGACTCGCGCCAGCCATTTCAGCCAGAAGACAACGGTGACCGCGCTGCCCAAGGCCAGAAGGAGAATCAGGACGAACGACCAGCGGCTCATGACTCCCGTGCCGGCCTCGAGGGCCGCCCACTTGCCTATGAGGACTCCGAACGGCGGCGCGATCATGCTGAGGACCCCGATCACGAGCACACCCGTGAGTATCGGGGCGACATTGCACAGCCCCTCCATGTCCTCGATATCGCGCGATCCGATGCGATTCTCAATCGCGCCTACAGTCATAAAGAGGATTGCCTTGGAGATGGCATGGAAAATCACCAGGATAATGCCTGCCGATATCGCCAGGGGCGTGTTTATCCCGGCACACAGTATGATAAGGCCCAGATTTCCTATCGTGGAATAGGCCAGGACTTTCTTCGCGTTGGACTGTCCCAGGGCCATGACAGCGGTCATGAGGAGGACAAAGCCGCCAAAGACGGCGACAACAATGCTGAACGGCGTAGCCTGAAACGCCGGGGCGAGTCTCAGAACCAGGTAAACGCCCGCTTTGACCATGGTCGAGGAATGCAGCAACGCGCTGACAGGCGTAGGAGCGACCATCGCGCCCAGAAGCCATCCATGAAACGGGACCTGCGCGGCTTTCGCGAATCCCGCCAGCGCAAGCAGGAACACGGGGAACAGGATGGCAAGCTCGCGTGGATGCTCGGTCGCAAGGGTCCTCAGAGACAGAGTTTCGAAGCTGACGTCGGCGATGATCAGCGCTGCAACGAACGCGACGCCGCCGATGAGGTTCATCCACAGCGCGCGTTGAGCATTCGTCACGGCGATCGGGGTCAGATCGTGCAGAATCAGTTGATAGCAGACAAACGTCGTGACTTCCCAGAAGAAATAGATCCAAAGGAGGTTATTCGACAGCACGAGGCCGTTCATCGCGCCGAGGAAGAGGATCATGTAGAACATGAACCTCCGCTGCCTGGACTTTGCGAGATGAAGGTGCTCCTCGTGCTCGACCATGTACCGGGTGGCGTAGATGCAGATGACCGATCCGACGATGGAGATGACAAGCACCATGATGATGGCGAGGGGATCGGCGATGAAAGTCGGGCTTACGGCCGGATGGCGCCCGGACATCCATTCGAGCCAGATGAACGGGAAAAGCTGGACCAGAGTGAGGATCGTGATGACCCAGCTTTTGGCCCTGATTCCGACGTACAGGAAGAAGAGAAGGAGGAGAAGGTCCAGGATGCCTACCAGGATCCCGGCGGATTCTGAGTTCGGGAGGTCGGGAGCGTAGGCGCCCTTTGTCACCAGGAGGAAAACGATCGAGGCGATCGCCATCGCCGCGGCGGTTATCCAGACCCAGGCGCCTCTGAGGCCGTGAGAGGGTATGGCCCAGGCAATGAAAGCGGCTACGAACGGAAACAAAATAAGGAACCCTAAAAGAAAGGAATCCGTCATTTCGCGACCTCTCGGTTTGTGCCCTGACCGGACTATTTAATGTTTCACCAAAAATCCGGACAACGAAGTTTAGCCGGAGGGAACGGCCTTGTAAAGAGCTTTAGCGAAAAATGTCACATGCCCGCGTTGAGGGTGGATATGGTTGCGCAGTGCAGCGATTCTGAAGATGGAACCATCCGAAATCCAGATTTGATGCGGGATTGGGAGCAACACAGGGTGCGACCTGCCGGGTCCGGGAGGATTGCGGAGTTTGCTTTCAGGCGGGCGGATGACGCGAACATGTGAAGGGTGCTTGAAGTATGGGAAAAATTTCACAAGTGAAAGTTGGCTGCAGTGCGGGAATTCGTCCCGGCATGGAGGGGGGATTTACCCCACTTCCGGGCTTGGGGCGCTTGGGTTCACCTGTTCTTCCGGGAGAGCAAGACGTCAAGGACGGCGATGTCGCTGGGCTTGACGCCGGATATTCTGGACGCCTGGCCGAGTGTGAGCGGACGGATGCGCGTGAGTTTCTCCCTCGACTCGTGGCTTATCGTGAGGATATCGGAGTAGGTGAAATCCGGGGGAATGCGAACATGCTCGGCGCGCGCGAGACGTTTTACCTGGCCGAGCTGGCGACCCAGGTAGCCCGAGTACTTTGCCTGGGCTTCCACGGTCATGATCGTATTGGATGTGAATTTTCCGGGGACGAGACCGTTTCTCTGGAGGTCCTCGAGAGTCACGCCCGGCACTTTCAGCCAGTCGGCGAGAGACTGCACTTGCGGCCCCCCTTCGAAGGAAGTGGGAATCAGCTCGGCGCGGACCCGGGTTTCGCCGAGGAAATGTGTGAGCTCCTCGATGGATTTCTCGCGGTCCACGTAATGGGTCCACCGCTCGTCATCGACAAGCCCGATCTCTCGCCCGAGCGGCGTGAGCCTTCGGTCGGCGTCGTCGAACCTGAGCAGCAGACGCCACTCGGCCCGTCCGGTGAGCATCCTGTACGGGTCGGTGACCCCTTTGGTCGCAAGGTCGTCGGTCATCACCCCGAGATACGCCTGATCGCGTCGCAGCACGATCGGCTCCTCGCCCCTGAGGAACCTGGCAGCGTTGATCCCGCACAATAGTCCCAGACCGGCCGCTTCCTCATAGCCGGTCGTGCCGAGAATCTGTCCGGCCAGGAACAGGTTGGGATATTGCCTCGATGCGCCCCAAACGATGACCGCGAGCGGATCGACGAAATCGTACTCGATTGCGTACCCGTACCGGGCTATCCTCGCATTCTCCAGCCCGGGGATCGATCGGACATACAGGTCCTGCACATCGGCCGGAAGGCTGGTCGACAGACCCTGCAGGTAGATTTCCTCGGACAGGGGATCCCTCGAGGATTCCGGCTCCAGGAAAACGGGATGGGTCGCCTTGTCGGGGAACTTGCGATACTTGTCCTCGATGCTGGGGCAGTATCTCGGCCCGACTCCGGTGATGTCGCCTGAGAAAAGGGCCGCTCGATGGAGATTGGACTGGATAATCTCCCTGGTTCTGCCGGTTGTATGAGTGACGTAGCAGGGGAAGCGGGGAAGATCGTTCGGAGGAAGATCAAGGAAACTGAATCCCGGATGCGTCGGGTCGGGCGGCTGAATCTCCATAGAGGAAAAGTCGATGGAGTCCTTCAGGACCCTCGGGACGGTTCCTGTCTTGAGACGTGCCAGAGGGAGGCCGAGAAGCCTGAGCGAATCGGCCAGGGCTGTGGCGGGCTGTTCTCCCTCGCGACCGGCGCCGATGCGCTCCTCTCCGCGGAAGATGACGCCTCCCAGGAAAGTGCCGGTCGCGAGGACGACCAGGCGGGGGCGGATGATTTCGCCGTCCTGGAATTGCACTCCGGCGATGCGGGGCCCGTTCGACCGGCTCGCGCCGTCGACGAGAAGATCGGTGACGATTCCCTCTCGAACGGTAATCTGCTCGTGTTCATCCAGGAGTTGTTGATAGAAGGACGCGAAGAGGATTTTGTCGCACTGAGCCCTGAGCGCCTGGACCGCGGGGCCTTTCTTCGTGTTGAGCCGGCGCACGTGAAGGCTGGTTTTGTCGGTGACGATTGCCTGCATGCCGCCGAGAGCGTCGATCTCGCGCGTGATGTGGCCCTTGGCGGGTCCGCCGATGGACGGGTTGCAGGGCATCCAGCCGATGCGGTCTTTCCTGGTCACAGCGACCAGAACTCTCATGCCCAGCTTCGCCGAGGCGAGGGCCGCCTCGCAACCGGAATGTCCGCCGCCGATGACGACAATATCGAAACCATCAGTCACGCTGAACGAAGAATAGTCGCCGAAGTGGCGCTTATCAAGCCGCTCTTCCGGGTGCGCCGCCTTTCCAGGCGGCATCTTCTTGATAAACAAGAACCGACTGGAAAGTCGGCGTACCCGGAAGAGTGCACCCGCAACGGGGCATCATGCACTCCATGGTGTGATCATTTGGGTGCCTGGACGGCTGTGGCTTGGTCAAGCCAGTTGCAGACAAGTTTCCTGGTCTCGTCGTTCGGCGAAAACCTGGCGGTGAGCTCGTAGTAGCGGTCGCGGTACGGCGCCCTGAGATGTTCCGGGATAACTGCGAGGAACCATGAGACGCCGTGTTCGAGGATGGCAAGGGTCTCCGACAGGCCGTCCTCGCGGATGTAGTGGTCCATCATAAACTTATAATAAGCCTTGAATTCTTCAGTGAATCCGCCTCCATCAAACTGAGCCTCGTCCTCGATCCACTTGTCAAGGGGCGGGACCGTGTCGCTTGCCAGTTTGGCCGCCTCGGACTCGGACAGCTGCTTCACCCGATACAGGCTGGGGAACCCGTATATCTCCTCCTCGCTCTTGATCACGAACCGGCTCTCGGGGTCGCCGGACGACATGGCCTGGATGAATTCCTCGTCGATGCTGTAGACGCCCGTTTTGCTGAGGATTTCGGCGAGCACCACGTAGAAGAGCTTCCAGTTCCTGAGGTGAGCGCCGCCGCCGGGATCGCGATACACGAGGTAACCCTCGGTCGTGTCCGGGCCGTTCTGTCCTTCGATTTCGAGAAGCCCGATCTCGACCGTGCCGGGAATCTCGTCCAGTTTCTTGCGCAAAATCATGGTCGGGCCGTGACCGGTGAGGTAGAAACTTCCGGTGCCCATGAGTCGACTTATACCGACCGCAGCCCACATTCTCGCGTAGTAGTCGGTCCATTCGGCCCAGACCGCGAAATTGCCGCTCCGAAGGGCCTCCGCGGCGAGGAATTCCTTGAGGCTTTTCAGGAGGTAACTGTCGGACTCGAAGAGGAACGCACCATCGATCCAGTCGGTGCGATAGAAGCCCACTCCGATCTTGAGCTGGTCCCGCGCTATTTTCTTCAGGTTCTGATCGAGGAAGTAGTAGACATAGCCTGTCTGGGGCTTGATGCCCTTGTAGTACTTAATGAGATCGTCCTGGATGGGATACATTCGAACTCCCGCAACAACTTCAAATTCAGCGACCTTCCGTCGCCAAGCGTAGAATCCTACCAGAGCCGCGCCACAGGGGCAATATGCACCCGCCGGCGCTTGCGTGCCCGCGATCAAGTCGCCGACCGCCCTACTCGACCTTGACATTAGTCGAATGCACCCATCCGAACCTGTCGTGGCCGCGCTTCCATCGACCGATCTGCACCCACTCGCCGGTCGGCCCGACACCGCTTCTCCGAATGATCCATACCCGCTCCCCGAGAGGCATGTCGTAATGAAAGACCACCTCCGGAGGCAGCGGAATCAGCTTGTTCATGTAGTCCGTGTCATAACCCAGCCCCGCTCGCTCGGCGCTGACCTGGATGTACCGGACCCCGGTTTTCCAGTTGATGAACAGCGGGACCATCGTCTGCCCCCCGACATCGGTGTGAAGATAACCGTCGATAACGGTTCCCTTGTCGTGCATCCAGGGCGAGTATTTCCAGGCCCACGGAAATCCCAGCACCAGGATGAGAATCAGACCCAGGGAGCTGAACACGACAACTCGCGGGACGAAATACGCCCATCGCTCGAAATCGAGCCCGCACTCCGGGCAGGTCTTGCTGTCGACCGCCACGTGCTCGCGGCACTTCGGGCAGCGTTTCTGTCCGGCGGTGAAGTCGAAGCCGCAGTCCGGGCAGTACTTGAGCCTGTCGTAGAACTCGGAAGAACATTTGGGGCATTTGAAAGACAACCTGAATGCATATTATATGACAGTGCCGGTAGTTGTGCCGGTAGCTGCCACCTTTTCGTCCTCGAAAAGCAGCTGCTACCGGCGGCGCTCTGGCATTCCCGGCCCTCGAAGGGGTATCATCTGCCCATGCCCGACACAGTCACAGGGTTCCCCAGACCGAATCTTCGTGTTGAGCGTATTGCGGCCGACAGGGATGCGGTCCCGCCGTTCGTGAGTTTCGCCATGCCCGCCTACAACGAGGAGAAGAACATCGAGAGGACGGTCGGGGAGTGTCAGGCGGCACTCAAAGCGGCGGGGATCGGCTCAGTTCCCCCGACCGGCGCGGAGAACGGGGCGAAGTGGGGCGAGATAGTCGTCACGAACGACTGCTCCAGGGATTCGACAGGCGAAATCCTGAAAAGGCTCCAGGGGACAATGCCTAATCTCGTGATCGTCACGCATGTCAAGAAAAATGAGGGCTACGGACGCGCGCTTTCCGACGCGATCGCCTCGACACGCGGTGAATGGGTGGCGACGATCGATTCCGACGGACAGTTCGATCCCGGCGATCTTCCCGATCTGCTGCGAGGCATAGCGGAGGGGATCGATTGTGTCGCGGGTTATCGTATGAAGAAAAAGGACGTATTCATGCGGGTGCTCGCCGATCGAAGTCTGAACTTCATCGTGAGGGCGATGTTCGCAGTCAGGCACAGGGACACGAACTGCGCGTTCAAACTGGTCAGGGGCGATGTCCTTCGCAGCTTGTCCATCGAGACGAACGGGTTCCAGACTCCGACGGAAATCGTTCTCAAGCTGAATGCGCTGGGATATCGAATGGTCGAGCGCGGCGTGACGCATCGCGCGAGGGAAGAGGGTAAGAGCAAGCTGAGGGTGATAAGGACGTCGATGGATTTCCTGCGTTTCCTGTTTTACCTGAGGGGGAAGATCAACCTGTACAGAAGAAAAATCCTGGCGAAGCTTTGAAAGGGCCGGGTGCGCAGCCTTTCCAGGCTGCTTTCTTCTGATGAATAAGAGCGGACTGGAAAGTCCGCGGACCCGGTGAGACCATTTTCGGAAACCGTCGCCTTAGTGGAGGTGAGGGCGCTCATGGAACAGAGGCCTTCGGGCAGAGGCATTTTTCGACTCGGCTTCAGACAATACCTGGGCCGCTTCTGGATTTTCTTCGCACTGTTTGTCGTGACCTACGCCGGCCTCGAAGTGGGGCGTTATGCGTTGTCTCAAGCGGCGGATTTTCCGGTTGTCCGGGAGATCGTTCTTGCAGGCAATTTCGATCAGCTGACCCCTTTGAACGAGTTTCTCAAACTGCAGCCGAACGAGAGAAAGCTGAAGCGTTACGTCGACAAGCTGTCCCCGGAGCTGAGACAGGCTGCGATGAGTCCCGATCTCGATCAGAAGCGCGCGGTCGAGCTTCTGATATTCCTGACTGTATTTCAGGTCGCGCTGCCTGTCATTATTCTGTTTTTCATGGCGTGGCGGGTGTCGGCCGGTTATCCGTCGGTGGGAGCAAATGTCTTCGGACAGGCGCTTGTGTGCGGAGTCATTACCGGTGTGCTGATGGCCGTGTCGTGGTCGATTCTGCATTTCGTTTTCAATATTATGCTCCATGACTATCTGAGAGCGTTCAAGGATATGCCCAGCTTCCTGTGGCGGACATGGCGTCCGATGGGGCTGATCATCCTGTTCCTCCTTGCGGTTGTGTTTATTCTTTCGATGGTGCAGAAATTCACCGCACCCCAGCCGCAGAAAGGGGACGCGCAAATGGCGCAGGAAGCGGATCGAAGCGTTCAAGGCGGCAACGCAGGGAACGATCACAAGACCGTTGAAAGCGGTGGTCCGAGTGCGTGATCCGCTCGGAGCCGGGGAGAATTGACATGGGGATCAAGAAGTCGTCCAGGAATGCGCGGATGAGGGTTTGTCTCAAGCTCCTGCTCGTGTCGAGCATTTTCGCGCTGACATCCATATTTCCCGGACCCGGCCTGGCATCCGATGCCGTGCCGACCGAAGTGGATGTGATGGGCATTCCTCCGGTGGTGGCGCTGGTCGGGGACGGTAGGATTTCGGCGGGTTTCTCGCAGGAAGGTAAGCTGGTCACATTTTTCTACCCGACGGTCGGGGCGTACGACATGGTGCCGTACTACACGACCAAGGATCCGAATCCGCCTTACGGTGCCCCTGATCGGCTGGGCGCGTTCACGGGTCTGGTGGAGTTTTCGACCGTGGAGCACCAGCCGTCGGACGTGATCTCCGAGACGTTGGAGTCTCTGGGCGACCTGATCGGCTCGCAAGGGGAGGGAGCCGGGGGCAATGCGACAACGACGGCCTCGGTCAACTGGTTGACCGATTCACCAAAAATCAGCCATGAGTGGGATTACCCTGCATTCGATTTCCTGTATCAGACCAACTACGCGGACATCGCGGAGCGAGTCTTCTCCGTGCCCGACATGGATGCGGTGGCCTATGCGATAACGGTCACGAATACGAGCAATGCGGATCGAGAGTTCGGATTTGCCTACTACGGCTTGTTTGACCCGGCAAGGGTGAATCAGAATCCACTGGTGATGCCGGTGCCCGGCGTGAAGGAAGCGACTCCTGGGACGGGCTGGCAAACGCAGGGTCAGGGAAAGGCCAGGTACGTGGACGGCAAGCTTCTGTGGTGGAAGGAGGGCGTCGACACAAGCTGGATTGGCGTGACCTCCGATCTCGGCGCCGGCAGCCTGATGCATGTCGACGCCGCCGAGGCGTCGGTGAATCCCCTTTATTCCGAGCTCTTCTGGGGGCAGAGTTTTGAGGTCAGCAACGGAGTGTACAGGACTGAGTACCAGTCATATGACTGTCGCACTCCTCAGGACGGCACGACATGGGAGAAGCCGTGTCTGACATCGCTGCTCTGCAACGGCGCACTCAATGGTGTGATGATCTGGAACCTCGGGAACATCCCTGCGGGACAGAGCAAGCCGTTCTGCATACTTGTCGCAGCGGGCTCCAACGAAAACGAAGTAGTGCGGAACCTTGACGACATCCTCCAGAAGAATCACAGGAATACTCTTGCCGATTTTTCGTTACCCCTCCCTGACTGGCTGAAAGAGGTTACCGCGAAGTGGTGGCGCGTGAATCTGCTTGACAGGCTGGATTACAGCCTGGATGGCATGTACGAGTCCGGTCGTCTTAAGGACAATCACCTCAGTGACGGCGACGACGACGAGGACGAGAGACTCCTCAGGTGGTGGGCGATCAATCTCCGGCTGATGGCCGACCGGGGTACGGGCGCGATTGTCGCCTGTCCGACACTGATCCCCAAGTACTACGGTTCATGGCCGAGAGACGGCACGTACCAGGCTCTCACATGGATTGCGCTCGGTTTCGATGATGTCGCCCGGAGTTTTCTCGACTACCTTTTCTCCAACGATGATTTCCGGAGAGAGGGAAGGTGGTACCAGTGCTACAGCAGCACGGATCCTGCGGAATACGTTGGATTTCCGGGGGTTCTGCCTGACTGCCAGGAGCTCGGGATAAAGAACGGGAAAGTGATTGAGGAAGACCAGATGTGTCTCGTCATGCTGGCGAACTGGTACTACGCGAACACGTTCACCAGCGAGCCGACCGGACAGGACAATATCAGTCGGCTGGCGGAATACATCAATCAGGCGATTGAACCACGAGAGGGCAGCGAGGAGGATCGAAAGGTTGGTATCTCATATTCCGCGCCTCCGCCATTCGATTTCCTCAAAGTGGAGCAGTCCGCAGCGACCATCAAAAGAGGTCTGATCAGACCGTCCAGCGACGCCTACGAGCTGCCGGGGAACATAATCGAAGGCGAGCAATGGGCCTCTCGCCAGGCGTCGACCACCAGCTTTGAAGCATCCAGTGCGCTGGTTGCGGCGAACGAGTTGCTTGGAGCCGGTCAGTTCGCAGAGTCCGCCTGCGATCTTCGAGACAGAGCCGAGGAGATATTCTATGCATCGGAGTCCTCCGACCCGTCGGCGCCGTCCCACTTCTACGTAGCATGGGACATATTCGGCGCATACCTGTACGATCGTCCGGGCGACCTGTCCACCGCCGTCGCATGGCCGGTCCAGGCCTATCCGCTCACAGACCCCAGACTGGTTAATCATTACAATGTCGTCAGAAACCTCTATGTAGACAATCCGCTCGACAAGAACGGCAGGAAGCGGAACCTCTT
>CAYGZQ010000031.1:37280-44609 GCA_964354375.1 uncultured Planctomycetota bacterium | reverse complement strand
CCCCCAAGGGGGGGGACGGCGGGGCGGTAGTCCTCCCCCAAGGGGGGGGACGGCGGGGCGATAGTCCCCCCCCAAGGGGGGGGACGGCTGTACGAAATAAGCACTGAAGTGACCGATCAATACCGCATAAAGACCCATCCGATCCTGGACGTGCCGACACGTCGCGAGGTCCCCTTCACGTTCGACGGAAGGCCGCTGATCGCGTATGAGGGCGAGGTCATCTCGACGGCGCTCTTCGCCAACGGCGTGCACATATACGGGCATCACCCGAAGGATCACGGCGCGCAGGGGATTTTCTGCGCGAACGGGCAATGTTCCCAGTGCCTGGTGCTTGCGGACGATGTGCCGTTGAAGGCGTGCATGACGCAGGTCGCGGCGGGCATGCGGGTAAGGTCCCTGGACGGCCTCCCTGAGCTTCCCGCCGACGACAGGTCGCTGAAGACATCCGGCATAGGCGCGCGTCACGTGAAGGCTCTCGTGATCGGAGGAGGGCCGTCAGGAATTTCCGCCGCCATCGAGCTCGGACGCGCAGGGATCGACACACTTTTGATCGACGACAAACACGAGCTCGGCGGGAAGCTGACCTTGCAGACCCACGGATTTTTCGGCTCCGTCGCGGACTGCTGGGCTGGAACCCGCGGAATCGACATCGCGAAAATCCTGACCTCGGACCTTGGGTCGCACGAATCGGTTGAGGTCTGGCTGAACGCATCGGCGGTCGCGGTTTTCAGGGACAGGAAGGTGGGGGTTGTCCGGGACGGGAGATATATCCTGGTCGAGCCCGAGCTGATTCTTGTGGCGACCGGCGCTCGGGAGAAGGGACTGGCGTTCCCCGGCTGCGACCTTCCCGGTGTGTACGGAGCCGGAGCGTTCCAGACGCTGGTCAATCGCGACCTTGTCCGGCCCACCGAGCGTCTGTTCATCGTCGGCGGCGGAAATGTGGGACTGATCGCCGGGTATCATGCGATACAGGCGTCCATCGAGGTGGTCGGACTTGTCGAGGCCCTGCCCAAATGCGGCGGGTACAAAGTGCATCTCGACAAATTGAAGCGACTGGGCGTGCCGGTTTACACGAGTCACACTGTTGTGAGGGTCGACGGCGGGGAGCATGTCGAGAGGGTGACGATCGCAGCGATCGACGAAAAGTGGAAGCCGGTGGCGGGGACCGAGCGGTCGTTCGATGTCGATACCGTTCTGATAGCGGTGGGACTGTCGCCTGTCGATGAGCTCTACAGGAAAGCCGAAGACTTCGGCATTCCCGTATGGGCTGCGGGGGACGCGGAGGAGATCGCCGAGGCCTCCGCCGCGATTTTCTCGGGAAAAATCGCCGGACGCAGGATTCTTGGGCACATGGGCTACGACGCGGAGATTCCGCAGGAATGGCACACGACCGGAAAGATACTGCGAAGCAAGCCGGGAGCGTGGGCGGACTTTGTCATCTCCGAGAATCGCGGCGGCGTGTACCCGATCATCCGGTGCGTCGAAGAGATACCGTGCAACCCGTGCATCGAGACCTGCCCGCTGCACCACATCGACATGGCGGGAGGGAACATTCTGCGTCAGCCCGAGTTCGCGGGCGACTGTCTCGGCTGCGCGAGATGTGTGACGGTATGTCCGGGACTTGCGGTGGTCCTAGTCGACGAGCGCTCGGATCCATCGCACGAAACGGCGCTGGTCACATTGCCCTGGGAGATCGCGGACGAAAATATCAGGCCGGGACAGGTTGTCGACACTGTCGGGTTCGAGGCCGACCCGATCGGGACGGGCACTGTCAAGGCGATCAAACGAAGCGCGGCCAGCGGCAAGCGCAGGCTCGTCCTGCTGGAAGTCCCGTTCGAGCAGCGGCAGAAAATCGCCGGGTTCCGGGTGCAGAAAGCGATCGAGGAAACGGAGCCGTATCGGATTCCGCCTGACGACGACACGATCATCTGCCGGTGCGAGCGGGTCACGAAGAAGGAGATTGTCGAGCAGATACGCGCCGGGGTCCGCGACATGAACCAGTTGAAGGCGACGGTCCGGACGGGCATGGGCGCTTGCGGCGGCAAGACCTGTCGGGAGCTGATTCTCAGGCTCTTCCGCGAGGAAGGCGTGGACCTCAAAGAGGTCACGCAATTCACCGACCGTCCGTTCGTTGCGGAAGTGCCGCTCGGGTCGTTCGCGGGTCTGAATGAGTAGGGGCACGGCACGCCGTGCCCGTACAGAAAATCGCGTGGGGGCACGGCATGCCGTGCCCAACAGAGAAGAACACGAGATCATGCCGGGAACATTTGATGCCATAGTCATTGGAGCCGGAAGCGTCGGACTTCCAACGACCCTCCACCTGACGCTGGAAGGGCTGAAGGTCCTGTGCATCGACGAGCTTCCGTCGGCGGGACAGGGCCAGAACAAGGCCGCGATCGGGGGCGTGAGAGCCACGCACTCCGATCCCGCGAAAATCGGCATCTGCCTGAAATCCATCGAACTGTTCTCAACCTGGCAGGAAACCTGGGGCGAATACATCAAGTGGAAAAAGGGAGGCTACTGCTTCCCGGCGTACACCGAGCGGGAGGAGACGATCCTGAGGAAGCTCCTGGTGGTGCAGAAGGCGAACAACCTGGAGATCGACTGGGTCGGGGCCAATGAGGTCAGGAAACTTGTCCCTGGGATCACGCCGGACGGTCTCAGGGGAGGGACATTTTCGCCGAACGACGGGCAGGTGTCGCCGCTGATGTTCTCGGCGTCGTGCCACAAGATCGCCGAGCAGAAGGGGGCGGAGTTCCGGTTTGATGAGAAGGTTGTCGGGATCGAGCTGGGTCCGGGCGACAAGGTCGAGCGGGTCAGGACGACAAAGGACACCTACACGGCTCCGATAGTGGTCAACGCCGCGGGCGCTTGGGCGAAGGAGATCGGCAAACTCAGCGGGCTGAACATTCCGGTCACGCCGGACAGCCACGAAGCAGGGATCACCGCGCCGGTGGGGGAATACCTCGGGCCTTTGGTGGTTGACATCCGTCCCGGTCGCGACGGCAAGACCGCGAACTTCTACTTCGGACAGGGCGCCACGGGTCAGATCATCTTCTGCTACACGCCGGCGGAGCTTTTCGTGGGGACGGATCGGAACGAGACGAGCGAGTTCATGCCGATCATAGCGCGTCGAATGGTGGAGCTTGTTCCGAGATTCAGGAATCTTCTCGTGCGACGCGTATGGCGGGGGCTTTACCCGATGACGCCGGACGGAGTCGCGATTGTGGACAAGGTGGAGGAGCAGCCGGGCATGTACCTGGGAGTCGGGATGTGCGGTCAGGGATTCATGATGGGCCCGGGCGTCGCGATGAATCTTGCGAAGCTCATCGTACACGGCGAGCCGGATCTGCCCCGCGAAATTTTCTGGGCTCTACGCTTCAAACGCGATTTCGGCGCCAAGGTGGAGTCTTTGAAGTAGGCCGGTTCGCGAGCGTGCTTGTGTCGGGCACCTGGGTTCGCCGGCCAACTACGGATAATACCTCGCGATGAAAATGTCATCCCATCCCGCTGAAGTCAGGACAGTCTGATTTACCTCTCCGTCGCCGAATGTGGCTGATCCAGAGAACCCGCCCGTCACGATAGTCGAGTCATCCGAAAGGGCTGTGACTCCAAAGCCCGAGTCACCGTGTGCATCTGATCCGCCGGCCCGTTTCGCCCATGCAAGCGTTCCGTCAGGATTGTACCTCGCGATGAAAATGTCATAGTATCCCGCTGAAGTCAGGACTGCCTGATTGGGCTCACCCTCGCCAAATGTGGCTGATCCATAGAACCAGCCCGTCACGACAGTCGAGTTATCCGAAAGCGTTGTGACTCCATCGCCACGATCAACACTTGGTCCGCCGGCGTGTTTCGCCCATGCAAGCGTTCCGTCAGGATTGTACCTCGCTATGAAAACGTCATAATATTCCACTGGGGTCAGGACTGTCTCATTGGGCTCCCCCTCGCCGAATGTGGTAGATTCAAAGAAAGAGCCCGTCACGACAGTCGAGTTATCCGAAAGCGCCGTGACTGCATAGCCCCGAGCATCACCTAATCCGCCGGCCCGTTTCGCCCATGCAAGCGTTCCGTCGGGATTGTACCTCGCGATGAAAATGTCAAAGCCCCCCGTCAGAACTATCTGATTGGGCTCACCCTCGCCGAATGTGGCTGATCCGATGAAATAGCCCGTCACAACAGTCGAGTTATCCGAAAGTGCCGCTACTCCATAGCCTTTATCTTCATGATATCCACCAGCGCGTTTCGCCCACGCAAGCGTTCCGTCAGGATTATACCTAGCGATGAAAATGTCACTGTAGTACTCACCTTCATCTCCCGCTGAGGTCAGCACTGTTTGATTTGGCTCACCCTGTCCGAATGTGGTTGATCCATAGAAATGGCCAGTCACGACAGTCGAGTTATCCGAAAGCGCCGTCACTCCCTGGCCCAATTGATCATATGATCCGCCAGCGCGTTTCGCCCATGCAAGTGTTCCGTCAGGATTAAACCTTGCGATGAAGTTTCCCCCCGGGGGCAGGTGTGTCTGATTGGGCTCACCTTCGCCGAACATGGCTGATCCATAGGCATAGCCTGTCACGACAGTCGAGTTATCCATAAGCGCCGTGACTCCATAGCCATCATCCTCACCATATCCGCCGGCGCGTTTCGCCCACGCAAGCGTTCCGTCAGGATTGTACCTTGCGATGAAAACATCATCCAATTCCTCTGCGATGAGGACCGTCTGATTGGGGTCCCCCTTGCCAAATGTGGCATACCACCGGAACGACCCCGTCGCGACAACCGAGTTATCCGAAAGCGCCGCGACTGCACAGCCCTGATCGTAAACTGCTCCGCCGGCGCGTTTCGCCCACATAAGGTTGCCGCCCTCGACAGTTACTGCGTACGCCTGATACGCCGTCAGATCCAGCCATGGCTTGCCCGTAGGATCGTTCTCCAGCGCCTCCTTGCTGACAAGGCAAACGTAGTGCCCTGCAGCCGCCAGCTTGACGTTCTCGATGACGACCTCATAGCGAATGAACCCAATGGAGTCCTCCTTCCATTCAGCCTGAACCTCACCGTCAAACAGCTCCGGGCACTCCACAAGAACCGGGTACATCTCTTCTTTCCCCTGCCAGTCATAGACGTCGATGGTCAGTTTCGCTTGCCCGCCGGAAGACGTGAGACCGCCGTCGATGGGCGCATCTGAAACAGAGATCTTCCACGGCTCCGGGCAGTTGGCAGACGACGGGAAATCGCTGATGGGGTCGATGACCGGCTTGTTGATAGGCGGCGCCCAGGAGGCATCGACGGCGTAGCCGAACACGAACGGGCCGTCGGGCATGTCGATTTCGTAAGTGACGGTCACCGTGTCGCCTGTGTAGAAGGCGTTTCGAGTGTTTGCCGGATCATCCGACACGAATCGTTTGAAGCCGTTCAGAAGGGCGTTCGGCGGCGTCTCGGTCGCGAGCTTCCCTTTGAAATAGCCCTGCATACCGTCGGGTCCGCTGCCTTGCGTGGTCGCGTTGTACAGGGTCGTGAAGCCGTCAGCGTTCACAAGCTCTCCGTCGCCCAGTGTTCTGTCGGGCATGTTGAGAGCCGAAATCGGGAAGACGTGGCTTCCGGTGAACATGGCGATGCCTCGCACGTCGAAGCCGGTCAGGTTCGGGTTCTCGAACGGATGCTTGATCTCGATATCGATTAGAACCGTTCCGTTGCCCGAAGGCTCAATCTTGACGATCTTCAGGCAGTTCGTACAAGGAGCCTGTTCGAGCCACTTGAGGGTGTTCCAGTGAATCTGGCCCTGTCTGTCCGGGGCTACTTCAGCCTTCCAATGCTGAGGGTCTATAACTATCTGGTAGAGACCCCACAGGTATCGGCTGCTTGCCGCGGTTGACGGTTCCCTGATAGCGCAGGGCTGAGGGCTGACGGGGGAGGCGGTACGGGCGCAGCCGCAAACGAGAGCGACCACTAAACCGACGGGCAAGAAGAGCTTCGTGAGCGTAGCCATAGCACATCCTCCAGAGGCTCAATCCCCGATTGCTATATGCTAACAGCATACCCCAGAAAGCGATGCGCGGCAAGCTGCGCATCCGGCATATTGAATTCCACGTACCGCCCCCCAGAAGGAACATGATCACAGGAGGAAATCGGTGTGCCAGTCCCCGAATGGCGGCGTCAGCCCTGACCGATCCTCAGTAACACTTTCCCGAACGCCTTCCTGTTCTCCAGATGCTCCTGCGCTTTCGGGAGGTCCTCGAACGCCCACACGCTGTCGATCACAGGTTTCGCAAGACCTCTCTCCACAATGTCGACGCACTTGAGGAACTCCGCCCTCGACCCCATCGTGCTCCCGAGAATGCTCAGGCCCTTGTAGAAAATCATCGCCAGGTTCGCCTCGACAAATGCGCCGGATGTGTTCCCACAGAAGACCAGCCTACCGCCCTTCGCAAGGCTCCGTATGTTGCCCTCGAAGGTGTCTTTCCCGATGTGGTCGATGATTACGTCCACTCCGCGCTTCCCCGTGATATTGCGGATCTCTTTGGAGAAGTCTTTCTCCTTGTAGTTGATGATGTGCTCGACGCCGAAGGCCTCGGCGGCCTTGATTTTCTCGGGATTGCCGGCCGTCGCGATCACCCTCGCTCCGGCGAGAAGGGCGAGTTGGATCGCCGCAGATGAGACCCCGCTTCCCGCCGCGTGCACGAGGACCCACTCCCCCATCTGAACCTTGGCCCTCGTGTGGATCATCCGGTACGCGGTGAGGAATGTCAGGCCGAACGCCGCGGCGGTCTGCCAGTCGAGGTTTGCGGAAATCGGGATCGCCTCGTTCTTCGGCACGACCACGTACTCCGCCGCGCCGCCGTCGAACGTCTCCCCCCGGATGCGGTAGTCCCTGCAGAGAGGATCGTCGCCCTCGAAACACGTGCCGCAATTCTGGCAGCTCACGCCGGGTATCAGCACGACCCTGTCGCCTTCCTTCAGATCGTTGACCTCCGCTCCCACCTTGTCCACCACGCCTGCCACGTCGCTGATCGGGACGATCGGCAGCGGGAACTCGTGCCCGACAATACCCTTCCGCACCCAGAGGTCGAGATGATTCAGCGCACCCATGACCGTCCTGATACGCACCTCGCCCGCCTTCGGCTCGGGAACGGGGCGGTCCTCGATTCTCAGGACCTCCAGTCCGCCGTGCTCGGGGACAACCCATACGCGCATAGTTTTTCCGCTCGCAGTGCCGTCGCTCATGGTTATCAGCTCTCCCTATATGGATTAGCTCAAAACTCCTGAACCTGAGGCATTCTATCACAACACCCGGTCAACACCCGGTCAACACCCGGTAGCTGCTATCCTTGC
>CAYGZQ010000031.1:12192-37180 GCA_964354375.1 uncultured Planctomycetota bacterium | reverse complement strand
CGCGAGCGCAGCGAGCGGTAAGGTAGCTGCTATCCGGGCACAAACCCCCGGTAGCTGCTATCCTTGCCGCGAGCGCAGCGAGCGGTAAGGTAGCTGCTATCCGGGCACAAACCCCCGGTAGCAGCTACTTTTCGAGGACGAAAAGGTAGCAGCTACCGGCCTCGTCGGCACTTGAGCGTTTTGTCCGGGGGTGTTAGGCTTTAAGCTATGGGAGGATTCCTTGATGGGTCATGGACCGAGCAGCCGGGCGGGCGGTTCCTGAATCGATACGATGCAGGCCGCGGGATCGCCGCGAGGTTCGGCGACAAAATTCGCGCATTCAAGGGAAAGGGCGTGGTTGTGGGGCTGCCTCGAGGGGGCGTGGAAGTCGCCGCGGCGGTCGCAAACGATCTTGAGCTCCCGCTGGATTTCCGCTCGGTGAGGAAGGTGGGGCACCCGATGCAGCCCGAGTTCGCGATCGGGGCGGTCGACATCTCCGGCATCGCAGTTCGCAACCCGTCCGTGCCGTCCTACGAAATGCCTCCGGAGAACGAATTCAACCGCCTGGTCGAGAGGGCGCTCGAGGAGGCGAGACAATTCGAGGTCGAGCTTCGCGGGAAAGGGAAGTCGCCGATCGACGATGCCGCCTGGTGTCTTGTTGTGGATGACGGCGCCGCCACCGGTCTCACTTTGCTCGCTGCAGTGAAGGGTTTGAAAGGACAGGGGAAGACTGTCTACGTCGCGGTGCCGGTCTCGAGCGACCAGGCGAGAGATCTTCTGACCGAAGCCGCCGACGGTTTCTATGCCATGAGCGTTCCGAGCTGGTTCGGAGCGGTCGGGCAATTCTATTACGACTTCACGCCGGTAAGCCTTAACGATGTGAAGGGGTATCTCGGGATTCCGCGAGAATCGAAGGAGTAGTGCACGATTGGTCCGCGGGGACTGGCACCGCGCACTACGCATATTAATCCACGTATTATAAATTCACGAACACGGGGACAGGGGCACGGCATGCCGTGCCCCTACTGCCCAAAGCGGTCGGAGACCGATGTATCACGCCAGGCTCGGCTGAAGAGTCGCGGTCCTTCGCGACAGAACGCTCCTGATCGACAGCGCAACCGTTCCCAAAGCCAGCGGGACGAGGCCGTCTCGCCATCGGGGCTGTGGTGTCGCAACAAAAAAAGAGGAGCCTTGCGGCTCCTCGTGTCTGTCAATTTCCGTCCGGGCATCGGGCTGTATCGCGCCGAGGTCACTTGAACCTGGTGCTAATGTTGACCAGGACATCCTCGAACGACTTGTCGCTCGAGATGCGATCGGCGCTGACATACGACACGCTGAAATCGGTCGCTTTCATGAGCCTGTAGTTCCAACCGATCGCCCAGAATTCGGCGTCCCCTGAACCGCGCCAGGCATCGGTCAGCCAGCTCAGCACCGAGTTCGGCTGCAGGCGTCCCCACTCGCCGAAGACGTTCCAGTCGCCCTCATTGGCGAGGGTGAGGTCGTTCACAGAGACCGAGACCCAGGCGGCGCGCTGCCATCCGGCCTCGTCCTCCAGACCTGTGGCGGTGTTCTCCAGGTTGGTGAGAAAATCGGCCTGCACCTTGAACGGCAGTTCTCCCTTCTCGTATTTCCATTCCCAATATAGCTCGATAGCTCGGTAATCATCGGGGGTTTCAAGACGGGAGAAGTCCCACCTGTTGGTGAGCTTGCCGGACTCCATGTCGGCTCGGATGCCCTCCCAGGCGTCGCTGTTGATGTAATGGTAGGTGACCGCGAGGCGGCTGTTGTCGACAAGGAGGTCATTCCCCGCAGCCTGTGCAACGATATAGAAGCCCTTCTCCGCCGGAACAAGCTCGCCGAGCGTGAAATCGAACTTCTCCCACTGGAAATGCTGGGCGAGGCCCTCCACCTGGACATCGGAGTCCCAGACCACCGGCGCAGTCTGCCAGGGAGGCGCGAACTTGCCGCCCCAGGCAGTGAAACCGGGATACTCCGCGGGTTGCCAGGTCAGGTATGCGCGGTCGATATTGAACGCGTCCGTCCCGAAACCGTCGTTGAAAGTCTCGAATGCGGACTGCCTGGAATTCTCGGCGCCGGATGACATCCTTGCCCCGAACGTCAGCTCGTCAGTGATCTGCGACGTGAACCCGTAATGCAGCATGAACCTTGGGCGCTGCTCCTGCAGCCCCTCGTTCGGGTAGACTCCCTCAAACCGAAGGATAAGGTCCCCGTACGGGTGAAACGTCTTGTCCATAGCGTCCACACGTGCGTTGACTTCATTGATTTTCTCGTCGAAACCTCCGACGGTTCCTTCGAGAGTCTCAATGCGCGCAGTGTTTTCCTCGATAAGCCCTCTGAGCTCATCGATCTCGGGCTGAAACTCCTCCATCAGCATGTTGAGCACCGCTTCTTCCTGGATCTCCGGCTCTTCTCCTTCTTCGGAATCCTCGGATTGCTCAGACTCGTCAACCATCTCGAGGAACTGGTTGTACATACGGCTGATCACCATCGCGAACTCGTAGCGGGTAAGCTGCCTGTCGCCCTGGAAAGTTCCGTCAGGATACCCCGTGACGAAACCTTCCTCGGCGAGGTATTCGACGGCATCGTACGCCCAGTGATCGATCGGGACATCGCTGAATTGCGCCCACGCCCGTGCAGTCCAGATCGCGCCGAAGGCAAGAACTACTAGAACAAGTAACGGCAGTCTTCTCAACATCGGTTCTCCTCCCGAATCGACATGAGTTATTGAACGGCTTGAATTTCCGGATTTCCGGTCAAGGGCGATGTCGACCGGTACCCTTGGGCCGGATACCGCGGCAGCGGTCTTGTGCCGGAACTGCCGGATGCTAACAAGAATAGACTTATTAGTCAAGAAACCCGGGAAGCGTGGCGAGTGGGGCAACAGATTCCGGGTTGACCGGATACAAAAAGCCCCGACACGAAGTCGGGGCACGAAGGACATTTAGAAAACCGCAGTCTGCGCGCTAACGGCGCATCTTGGGTCTCGGCAGGAGCTTGTCCATCTGGGTCGCCATCTCGGCCCTGAAGATTTTCCTGCAACTGTCAAGGTTGGTCAGGCACTGAAGCAGATTTTTGACGATATCCGGCTGCTTCTTCATGAGGTAGTAGTAATTCCACTTACCTCTGCGGTGGTTGTCCACCAGGCCCATTCTCTTGAGGAGACCGAGGTGCCGGCTGACAGTGGGCTGCGGCACCCTGAGGACCTGCTGAATGTCGCGAACACAAGCTTCACCCAGATCGTTCAGCAGGAACAGGATCTTGAGTCTGCTTTCGTCCGCCAGGCCCTTGTAGAGCCGTTCGATGTCCTTTACTGTTGAGTAGATGACTTCCATAGTGCCTCCGATTAGCTCTGGATTGATTTATCCGCAACGGCAATATAGCGAATAGGTACCGCAAATACAACCTATTTTTTGAAATTACAGCCAAATTGCACTGTCGGTTTCAAAATCTGAATTCGGATTCATTCCGGCTTTGAGGATATCAATTTGTTTCTTAATTGGTTAATATCCTTATGGCCTTCTCAAATACGATTAATGCCGATGCCTCATCATTACCGGGCTGGCCCCGCGTGTTCATGTCTACCGTATTGGTGTAAAGTAGTAAGTAATCGCATACATTCAGTAAGGGCCTATATATTTTATGTAAGCAGACATATGTTATCTATGGCATGCCAAAAAGTGTGATTTCCCGCGTTTTTCGCGGTTCGTCCCCGACTCATTTGCCGGACGCGTTAAGGAACGGTGTCAGAAGATCGATGGGCAGCGGGAAGATTGTCGTCGAGTTTTTCTCGGCGGCTATCTCGACAAGCGTCTGGAGATACCTCAGCTGCAGGGTCAGCTTGTTCTTGCTCATGACCTCCGCGGCCTCCGCGAGACGGTGTGACGCCTGGAACTCGCCCTCGGCGGCGATGATCTTGGCTCTCCGCTCGCGCTCGGCTTCCGCCTGCTTGGCCATCGCGCGCTTCATGGTCTCGGGAAGCTCAACGTCCTTGACTTCCACGACGGCCACCTTGATTCCCCACGGGTCGGTCTGACGATCGATGATCCCCTGGAGGGTCTGGTTGATTTTCTCGCGGTTCGCCAGAAGATCGTCAAGCTGGTGCTCGCCCAACACGCTTCTCAGCGTCGTCTGCGCGATCTGGCTGGTCGCAAGATTAAAGTTGCGGACATTGTTGATGGCTCTGTTCGGATCCATGACCTGGTAGTAAATGACCGCATTGACCCGGATCGTCACGTTGTCGCGCGTGATGACCTCCTGCACCGGAACATCGAGAGTGATGATCCTGATGTCCACCTTCCGGATCGTCTGAAAGCCCGGGACCACGACAACCACCCCTGGTCCACGCAGGCCCTGATATTTCCCCAAAGTGTACAGAACGATGCGCTCGTACTGGTACGCGACCTTCAGGAAGTTCGCGATTACGAACAACACGACGACAACACCGATCACTAATCCGGCAAGTCCCTGTGGCATTTTGTTTTCTCCTCTCCTGGCAAAGGATGAGTGTTCTCTATTGCGAAGGAATCACTGACTCTGTTTGGCTCCGAGAGTGCGGACGCTCAGCCGGACCTGCCCGTATCTCCGCCCTGACTGAGAAGGTCCACCTTCCTGACGATCAGAAACTTCTCCTTCACATCAAGCACCTGCGCGTCTTCACCCTCGTGCAAGGCGCCGAACTCGCTCACGGCGTCCCAGTACGCGCCGGCCACGTACACCTTGCCGCGCTGATGCGGCGTACACTCTTGCTTTACGGTTCCAATCTGCCCGATGAGATCGTCGCTCGGATTGAAGTGGCCTCTCAACGAGAAATACTCGCTGGCCATCCAGACGGCTATTCCGAGGGCGGCAAGAAGGACCACCCCCAGTCCGCCAACGATCCATATCATCCAGAAGACAGGCATGCGCGCCTCCAGAACAGATTAATACACAATAAATCAGATTTGTCCGACATTCGCAACACCCGGACAGTCAGAAGACTCGCGCATCGGGCGGAAGGTTGCACAGACTTGTGGGGCTGTTGAAAAAGACCAATTCGCAGGGGCACGGCATGCCGTGCCCCTACCTGATGTTGCATGAATGGCAGGCTCGAAAGCCTGCCCCACATTCGGATTGTGCTTATCCCAGGCTTCTTCATTAATTCCTTGTGTTCGCGACTGGAACCGGTGCGACGATCTCAATGGTTCAGAGGGTCCCTCAGGACGTTCGGATCGAAAAAGTACTGAAGGTTCCCGCACTTGTCGCACACGAAAAGCCTGGGATTATAGGAACCCAACGTCTGCGACCGTCCGATGTCCCAGGCCTCTTTCGCGAGGGCCGAAGACAGGCGCTGGTAGGTGCCCTCGCCGCAGAAAGTGCACACAGAGCCTTCCGCGAGTTCTTTCTTGATTATCTCGAGGAGCTCTTCGACGGTCTGGACCCGTTCCCTGACTTTTCCGAGCACTGTCCGGTCAAGGATGTAATACACGGAATCCATCTGCTTTGATGGATATTTTTTTCGAAGGTCATGCTCCTCGTCGTGATGGACCTCGCGCGGAAGCTCTTTTCCGCCGGATAACATGTAGTAGAGCAGCTTGCCGAAAGCGTAGATGTCGTTCGCCGGACACACATCCTCTTCGTTGACGGGTCCCACCGCAAGCTCGGGGGCGACGAAATGAAGCGGTCCCGACTCCCGGCCTGCGAGGCTGTGTCGTTGACCGTCTATGATATGGCAGACTCCGAAGTCGATTATGACAGGCGATCCGTCCTCCAGTACAAGTATATTGCCCGGGTTCAGATTGCGATGGACTATTCCCGCCTTGTGGGCTGCAGCGAGCGCACTCGCAATCTCCACCATGAGCGACAGACTCTCGTGGACTTCCCCGGCGTACGCCTTCCGCTTCTCGACCTTTTCCTTCAGGCTCACCCCGTTGAGCTTTTCCATGACGTAGAAGGGCGGGTACTTATCCTTCGCCTTCTCTTCGTCCTCGTCCCCTTCCTCGATCTCCGGGATCACAAGGCTGTAATCGAAAATCTTCACGATATGAGGGTCCTGCAGTTTTATCAGCGCCTCGACCTCGTGCGCGAACCTGTCCAGCGCAGCAGGAGTAGGGTTCCTGAGGAACTTCACCGCGAATCCGGGCTTGCGGAAAATGTGGTCGCATTCCTGGAGGAAACGCTGCCTGGTCATGGGGTTCATGACGATTGTCTCCGCGTTCAGACCCGATTTCCGGAGGTAGAGATTGAAATCATACGCGGACCAGACGCCCTTGTTCCCTGTGGCGTCAAGCGGCGCCTTCAGTATCCACATCCCATGGACACCTGTTACTACCTGTGTCGCCTCGGGCATCTGCGATATCCTCCTTAGTCCTCGGCCCCACCATGATATAACCGGGTCGCACGGCTTTCAACCGTCAATCGATCCCGGGCGCATCCAGTGAGCAGATGCCGGCTGGAAAGCCGGCGCACCCGGCTTGGAAAATCAGTTCTCGGATACACCGCCATCACTGTCCCCCGGGGAGTCCCGGCTCTATGTCGGACACGACGTTGATCGGGGTGATGGCACCCGTCGAGCCGTCGTAATCGAAAACGTCCCAGAAAATGCCTTCCCCGCTCACCGGGACATTGAATGTGTAGAGCAATCCCGTGTCGTCGTACACCTTAACCACCGCGTCGGAGGTCGATGTCAGCGAGCCGGATCCCGCATAATGGTGGACGAAGTACTTGTAGACGGCCGGCGAAGTCTGGGCGATGGTGATCGTCTCCGGACCATAGCTCGTAGTGTCGTCGACGTCCAGGCCGACATACGGAGGCCCCAGCAGGTTCCCGGCATTCATGAAGAAAATGTGATCGCCGTAGGAGCCTTGTGTGGCGGGCACCAGAAGGTGGCTGTCGAGGTCCTGCGGGTTCTCTCCCCAGGTGAGCACGATACGAATCTGGCCCTGTCCGGAAACCATGCTGGGAGAGAGCACCAGGTCGAACTCCTTGCTCCTTCCTCCCACGCACACGACATTGACCGATCCGGGATCGAAGCTCTCTATCGAGCCTTGAATCGTGTAGGTCCCCGGCTCGATGCCATCGAACATGTATGATCCACCCATGCCCGACTCGACAGTTTCCAGGATATCGCCGTCCGTATTGTTCACGCCTTCACGCAGCTCAAGCGTGGCTGCCTCCATCCCGTAACCTGTGGTCGCGTTTCTCACGGCGCCGCTGATGCTGCCGGACTCCTCCGATTCCGGGGCAAAAAGAACGACGTCCGCGGTTGTGACGCCCTCCTCGGCGATCTCGAAATAGCCGTGGGTCGGTACGTAGCCTATCGCCGAGAAATCCAGCCTGGTGGGTCCGGATGGGACGTTTACCAGGTCGTAGACGCCCTCGCGGTCGGTGAAATCCCTCACTTCGAAGCCCTCCACCGTCGCTTCAACGGTGGCGCTGTGGATGGGTTCATCCGTCTCGCCATCCCGCACCAGTCCGGTGACATTGCCGGAGGTCTCGGCGCCGCCCAGGATGTCGCCTGACGCAAGCAGCTTCCTGAAATCCACCACGGGCTCGGGCCAGGTCTTATCGATCGAAATAAGGGTGTACGGCACATCCAGTTTGGTGCCGACGTTGACCTCCAGTCCCGCGTAGAGCTCCCAGTTCGGGCTGTTCAGGAGATCGACCAGAAGCTCGATATATGCGTCCGCCTCGGCAAACGGGCCGGAGATCCCGTAAACGAGAAAGGTGAGTTGCGGTCCAATGTATCCCCTGGCTTCCCCGTTCGCCGAGCACAGCGGGGGATAGTTGTTGAGGTCGAAGTTCTGACGCTGAATGGGGTGGAGATCGCCGTCCTTGTATTCGAGTTCGGCGGTGTAGTCGTACGGCATATCCACCCTGACTTCCATTTGCGCATCGCTGTTTGCCGTGATCCCTGCGTTCAGAGTCAGCGTAGGCGTGACCACGACGGGAAGGGGAACAGGTACGGCCGGGACGGTGATTATGAAAGGCTGAAAACTGTATCTGGCCAGCTCATAGTGATCGTTGGCAAGCTCGAGTTCGCTCCCTACATGCACCATGAGATCGCTATTGAGCGCAGTGGTCACTTCGAACGTCACGCGCTTAAGCTCAAACCACCCGATCTCGACCTCGAACAGAAACGACGGATCGAAAATCACCGAGCCGCTCAGCGTGGCCTGATCGTAGGTGGATTCAAAGTCCCCGTCGTAGTCGTAGATCACTTCATTGTCGAAATCCAGACGAAAGAGCTCTCCGTCACCGTTTTTCTCGCTATCTCCCTCCTCTTCCGCTTCAGGGCTCTCATCCTCGTCTGTCTCCACATACTCGGGGTTTTCGAATGGGTCGGCAGCGGCATATACAATCCCGTTCTGTCGGCCATTCAACGGACACAATGCAGGTACAACGAGCGCGCGTGAGCCGGGATCACCAGGCGATGACGGGGGCCGCCACAGCGCTTCCCTGACCTCGTTGTGTCCCAAGCCTATCACCTTTGCTTCCCTGAGATCGCGCGGAGAGAGATCGCACTCGATTTTCAGTGTGCCGTTCTCTATCGCCTGTTCCAGCGTGGCGTGGGAAGTGACGAAGGTGATTTCCCCTGAGCGGGACGAATCGACCGAATCAACCTTCCGGAGAAAACCCTCGTCCTTCACACCGACGATGATGTCGCCCGGCTTGACATGTTTAGCCACCTTTGAGCTGGACGAGAAAGTGTAACGTGTTCCGTCGGACGAAATTTCCCGGAGGTTCGACGATTCAGAATCATCGAAGACCTTCGTCGCCTCTCCGAGCACGATTTCGCCGGGCTTCGGGGGGCGTCGACGCTCCCCCTGGGGCGACTTGGCGACGAACACATTGAGGATGATAATCAGCACGAACAGCGCCAGAGCCGCGAAGTAGATCAGCTTGACATTTCTGGGCATAGCGGAGCCCCCTCCATCAGGATTATTCACGGCAAAAGCAAATGGGGCATCGGATGTCAGCGCCCCAATCCGGCGAGTGAGATCTTGTTCAGAAAAATCGTGTCGGGCTCTTTCGGGGAATCGCCTTCGTCGACGGCATAATGAATGGACCCGGTCACATACGCCGATCCATCTGATGCAACCGCCATTCCGAATGCGTTATTCCACTCACCGTCTCCCCAGATATTCCGTCCGACGAAGCTGCCGGATCGATCAAGGCAGACAAGAAACGCAAGCGGGCCCTGGCCCTCGGTCCAGATCTCTGACGAGCCCTCGCCGGGGTCGAGATCGGTGAATCCCTTGAAGTCGCCCGCAACAAAGACATTTCCACGGTCGTCGCAATCCACCGAAGTGATGAAGAGGAACTCACTTGCAGCGAAAGACCTCACCCAGTCCAAACTGCCGTCGGTGTCGAGGCGCAGGAGAAATGCTTCCGACATTGCCTCGATAGTCGACACCGGGGCCTCGGACTCTGACGGGTCGAAGTCGAAAGTACCCGCCAATGCACCCGCAATGTTAATGGCATCCGAATCGCCGACCGACAGGCCGGATACTCTCAAGCTCCATGCGCCCGGCCATATTCTGACCCAGTCCAGGTCTCCCTGAGGACTCAGCCTGCAGAGGAACATGGCAGGCGAATCGCCCTCATAGATCGCACTGGTCTCCTGTTTGCCCGCATCCAGCTCGGCGCTTCCCCAGACAACGCCTGAGACAAAGACATTGCCCGAAGAATCGCTGTCAATGCCGCCGAATGTGTCGAAATCCGTGCCGCCCAGGGTCCTGACCCATTGAAACTCCCCGTTGGAGTCGAACTTGCTTAGATAGACATCGTACCCTCCCGTGCACTCCCTCTCCTCGACAGATTCTCCCGGGTCGAAATCCGTTGTCTCCACAAAAATCCCGGAGACATATACGTTGCCTGAGCCGTCCGTCACAATTCGCGCAGCGGTCTCCGGGAATAGATTCCCCCAGGTCCGAACCCAGATGAATTTCCCATCCGGCGAAAACCTGGACAGGAACATGTAACCGTCGCCGCCCTCTCCTCCTGTGCGCATCTCCACTCCTTCTCCAGTATCGAAATCGACTTCACCTTCATATGTGCCGCATACATAGACACTCCCGTCGTCGACGGCGACATCGGTCCCGATCCCCGGCCACGTGCGGGTCCAGGCACACGATCCAGAATCAGTGAACTTGCTGAGATAGACTCCACCCGGAAGCATGTCGATCCCGGGGCCCGGATCGAAGTCGGTCTCATACTGGTCGCAGTAGCCCGTCGCGTACACATTGCCCATCCCGTCAAGAGCTAACCCGGCACCAAATCCATTCATACCTCCCGGCCATTCGAGGAACCAGCTGTCTGAGGATACGGGGGCGGCATGCGATCGGGAGTCGATTCCCGACGCGAGCATCGACAGTGTGCACGCTGTCACCATGATAGCCAGGCTTTTCAGTGAATAAGGTCTCATGGACATCAACCCCGCACTCGGAGATTTCCGGCAAGGATACCAGAAAGAAGACTCGAAGACTCCCCGGCTTGACTCCGGAATGATCTTGTGCTAAACATCTATTTAGCATGGCTGAGGGACGTGCCGATAAACTCACTCATCTGAGCCTGGGGGCGGTATTCGACGTCACCTGCTCGGACGTGAAACCCGACCCCGCCCAGATCGGAGCGCTGTCCAACCTGTCGGGATTTCACGACCGGCAGACGGACCGAATCCCCGGCGTGTCTCGTGTAAACAGTTGCGGTCGAGCCATGCCGGTTCTGAAGGTGCTCCAGACCTCGCACTGCCAGTTCAACTGCAAGTACTGCGCCTTCAGGAAAGACTTCGACCGTCCCCGCGAGACGCTCACACCGATCGAGCTGGCGAAGATCACTCAGCAGATGTCTCAGTCCGGCCTCGTGGAAGGATTGTTCCTGTCCTCGGGGATAGGCACTTGCGTCCGTGAGACGATGACGCAGATCATCGATACGGCCCGGATTCTCCGCGAAAAATATCTCTACCCAGGCTACATTCATCTGAAAATTCTGCCGGGCTCTTCGATCGATCTGATCGAGGCGGCGGGGCGGTACGCGGATCGCCTGAGCGTCAACATGGAGGCTCCGAGCGAGTCCGCCCTGAAGGACATCGCCCCCAACAAGAGCATCAAGACCGCAATTCTGAACCAGATGCAGTGGATCGAGACTCTTCGCAGGCAGGGCAAGATTCCTCTGCGGGTCGGGCAGACCACGCAGTTTGTGGTCGGCGGATCGGACGATCCGGGGGCGAACGATCGGGCGCTGGTAATGGTGTCGGAATATCTTTACAGGGAGCTCAGCTTCCGGCGGGTGTACTACTCGCCGTTCAACCCGATCCCCGGAACACCTCTTCAGGACCGCGAAGCCGAGAACCCGCTACGGTCAGTGCGACTTTATCAGGCGGACAGGCTTCTCGCACTGTACGGCTTCAAACTGGATGATTTTGCATTCAACGATAACGGCAGACTCGATCTGGAGGCCGATCCAAAGGAGACATGGGCGAGATCCCATCCGGAGTTGTTCCCCATGGACATCAACCGCGTCGAGCCTTCGCAACTCTTGAGGATTCCGGGCATCGGACCGATTCTCGCGAAGAGAATTCTGCAGGCGAGATTCGAGGGAAGGCTGAAGTCGGTGGAGGATTTTCTCAAGCTCGGACGAGTGTCGAGAAAAACGCTCGGCTACATTCTGATCGACGGTCGCGCGGCGCTTGGGGAACCGAGGAAATCACCCGTCCGTTCCGAACCTCAATTGATTCTGCCGTTCGGGGAAAGGAAGGAAAAGAGACTGCTGCTGGCGGGATGAGATTTGATCCGGATATTTTGTCCTCGGCGCAGCCTATCCAAGGGCCTCAAGGAAATCGTCCCCTGTCATCTTCGCATCTCTTAGGATTCGGTCCAGCACCTTGGGGTGAATGATCTTGCCTGCATGAACCGCGACCGTCACTCTGGCACCTTTGGCATTCCGGAAGATATGATGGCTCCCTGACGACCTTACCAGCAGAAACCCGCGCTTTCTCAGAACAGCGATAACCTGCGCGGCGCTGACCCACGGGAAACGCGGGCTCACACCGTGACCTCGATCGACGTGAGATTGATCAGCTCCGCGGACGGGATCGGTTCTTTTTCCGCCAGCCTGTCCTCAATGTGGAGTCTCATTGCGTCTCTGAGGTTGCTCACGGCCTCCTCGAAGGTCTCTCCCTGCGTATAACAACCCTGCAATTGCGGGCAGTAGGCGTAATAGCCATTCTCGTCTTTCTCGATTACGCAAGCGAGACGATAGGTGCTCATTCATATACCTCCGTCGGTGACAGCAATTATACCAGAAGCCCGTTGTGTCGCGTTTGTCCAGGGGCACGGCATGCCGTGCCCCTACGTCTTGTTCTGGAGAGGCACCCCATCGATGTCTTTCGGGATATCGACTTCCAGATGTCTGAGGATCGTCGGGGCGAGGTCGATGATTTCCGGACCCTTCTCGCTTGAGAAGCCGGGATATTTTTCGGTGGACATAAAAACGCCCTTCGCGAAATCCGAATTGACGGAGCAGTGATCCGCCGACCATTTCTTCACGTTGTCTTCGATCACATCGGGTGGGAATCCGCCGAGCGCGGTCTGCCAGCTCACCCGGTAACCGACGTTGAAGCCGATCACAAGGTCGCCTGCCTCGGGCACTCTGGGGCCGGTGAAAATCCGATCCGACTTGTGAACGACGCTCATGATCGGCTTGCCGGTTTTCGGATCGGTCATCTTCAGAAGCTTCTCGATGATCTCGTCCCGAAGCATCTCGTACTCTCGACCCGGGTTGACAATCCCCATAGCCTCGCGTCCGCAGAGATTGACATAGATTTTCCCGAGCCCCAGCGAGTACGCCCTTGACTTGCTCCAGTCGACGCCCGGCCAGAATTTCCCGTCCCGCTGAAGATCGTTCATGCTGAAGTCCGCCCTGCATGAGTCGGGGTCGGCGATCAGGTAGCCTTCGTTTCTCAGCCACGTGTTCACGTTCACGGCCCGGCGGAACGTGTTGAACCCGTGGTCGCTCATCACCATGAGCACGGTATCGTTGTCGAGCCGTTTTGCCACTTCCCCGACCGTCCGGTCGAACCTCTCGTAGGTCTTGTCGATCGTCTCGGACCATCTTCCGGATTCGGCGTCGTCCCATGCCGGATGCTCCGGATCGATGCATCGCCAGAACATGTGCTGGTTACGGTCGGTCGCCTCGAACACGGCGATGAAAAAATCGTCCTCTTTCTCCTCCACAAGGGCGAGGACCATCTCCTCCAGTTTGTCGGTGTACTCGTCCGCCTCCTCGAGGAACTCCGCCTCGTTGAGCCTTCCCTCGTTCAGACCCCATGTGTCCTCCATCCAGCCGAGTGTGCAGAAATTGCCGTGCTCCTTTGCAAGGTCCTTCGACCATCCCGCGGGCTGGCTCACGGGGTAAAAAGGATCGGACGGATCGAGCGAGATCGCCGACAGATACAGCTTCAGCGGGTCAAGCGAGTGGAGGAAGAATTTCATTATTCCCCTGGGACGAACGGTAATCGGGCCGAGCGAGACTTCGAAATAGATGGGAACCCATGGGCTCCACTCTCGGGGAGCGATCCTGAGGGTCTGGTCCTGCCATTCGAGATTCGCGCGACCATCCTGCACTCTTATCTTTAGTGCTACCGGGGAGTTTGCCCTCCGTGGCCCGACGATTTCAGTTGTGTAGGTCCCGTCGTCGCTTCGACTGACCGCCACCTCGACGCCGCCCATTTCGGTGTCGGCGGCGCGACCGCCTTCCTGGTAGAGGACACTTGTACCCCAGGTTCCCCTGAGATCGGGCACGCCGAGTCCGGAGATCATCCGGCCGTTGAATTTCTCCGGCGGAAATGTCACCGGCACCCTGAGAACGGTCGAGCGCAGGCCCGCGTCGCTGAGGACCTTCCATACGCCTGCGCCCGAGCGGTTGCATATCGGCTCGGGTTTTCCGAGCTTCTTCTGCTTCACGCTTACGGGGGCGATCTGGGGTCTGTAGGTTGACGGGTTGCGATGGAGGAAATCGAAAATACCGTGCTTGCCGGGATTCATGCCGGTGGCGAAGCTGGACCACGCGACCGGGCTTTCGGCGGGGATGGTGGTGCCTAGATGCGCATAGCCGCCACGCTCGGCGACGCTCTGCATGTTGGGCATCCGGCCTTCCTTCAGAAGCTTTTCGAGGATGCGCGGATCCATGCCGTCGGAGGCGATCACAACCACTTTCCGACGCGGACGCCTTTTCCCGAGCACGGTTGATTTCAGACGGTCAAGAAAGCTCATTGAGCACTCACGCGGGTCATCCTACCCGGTCGAGGGGGGTAAATCAACCAAGCGGCATGATCTCAAGGCTGCGGGTAGCGGGGAATGATGACTCCCGCACTACAGCATCATGGTGACGGTACAGAGGGGGATACGCGTCATGTCCTTCCTCCTGCGTGAGGGGATGTGAAATGGTATTTGAGGGCGTTAGCGCCCTTGGTCACCAGTTATCGAAAACAATCCGAAATCCACCATGGGACTGGGAATCGCTGTCCAAGTTAGGCGAGAACCAGCGCCATGCACAACGGAAAAAGCAGACCGGCGCCCCATAATCCCCGTCTCGGGTAACCCGGTTCCGATCCTCTCCCGGTTCGGGAGGAGGTGGGGGCGTGAAGTCGCCCGATGCGTACTGCTCATACATCTCGCTCGGCGGGCCGGTCCACCAGTAGCTGGTCAATTCCATCTGGTTGCCGGCGCAGTCGGAAAGCCCCCACGGACTGTCGCCCTCCGGACTGAACGACCCCACCGGCATGAAGCCCATGAACCAGTGATAGGCTGAGTTGTCCTTGCACCACAGTTTCTCCGGGTCCCACTCATCCCCCCAGGGATAAACACGGTGGTCATTGTCTCCTCGGGCTGCTCTCTCCCATTCGGGCTCGGTGGGAAGCCGTCCACCAGCCCACTTGCAGAATGCCTCCGCTTCGTAGTAGTAGACGAAAATAGGCCAATCCGGCTTCCATTTGCCATCGGGATGGTCTGTCCAGACAAATGGCTCCGTGATGTCGTATTCGCAACGCCACGCCCAGCCGTCTTCGCTCCACCACTCAGGGTTGTAGTACCCGCCTGCTGCTACGAAAGATCCGAACTCCTGAGACGTCACCTCATAACGACTGATGTAGTAAGCACCTGTAGGATGCATATGGAGAGGCTCTGCCTGATAGTCACCCTCCGGATCATTGGCGGGGTCCACCCCCATGACAAACCAACCTTCCGGAATGTAGACAAGCTCATTGAGCGGATACCCCGACTCAGTCACTCTGACGGGCACCACCTGCCATGCGTCAACCTGCCCCAAGTTCTCATCGCCTTCCCAATCTATCACCTTCGTAAGAAGAGGGTATTCCCCCTCGGCAGCCCCAAGCTCATTTACCAGAGTGCCCGTGAAAAAGATACCTTCATCCGTAGTCGTCGATACCTCAAGGGACCTGGCGCCATTGAAGAGGTCGGGAGCTTCGACAACAACTGCCGACACAGTGCCGCTTCCCTGATGATCCCTGACCTCAACCTGCACCAAAGTGCTGGTCCCGGCTATCGGCTTCAGCCCCGCCCCCTGATTCACGAACACCGCATACGCTTCCCTGCAGTTCGCCGTAATAGGGAAGTCGTCAAGAGGCTCAGTCACCGGGTCATCGACAGGCGTCCAGCACGCGTCCACGGCATATCCAAGCTCGATGTCCCCCGGCACGAGCTTAAGCCGCATCATCTGCGTCTCAGCCGCGCCGGATTCGAACATCCGTCTTTCTTTGTCTTTCATGAAACACATGTAGGGATTCAGAGTAGCCGAGAGGTCGCCGCCAGGCGCCTTGTGCCCCGGAATGTATTTGAGCGCGGGCGGTCCAGGATTGTCCTCAGGAAACTCGGTCGGGTTGAAGAGGGTGGTGTAGCCGTCGGGCCAAAGCAGCCTCACATGCTCACCGGTCCAGGAAATCAGCCGACCCGTGGATGGGAACACATAATCGGAACCGGTTATTACTATGCCACGCACATCGAACCCTGTGTATTTGGCCAGTCCCGGGAACGGGTGCTTTAAGGTCACATTGACATTGAGCACATCCTGCGACGTAATCAGGAAATCCCCCAGCTCCAGGCAATCGTTGCACGCCTTCCCCTCAAGAAGTCTAATCACGTTCAGGTGGAGCTCAGCCATCCTTGCGGGCACAGCCTGCACACAGCTCCTGTCGGCCGGTATGCGGATGGTCCAGTAACCAAGCAGCGTCCTTCCAGGCGAATCGGCAGGGACGCAAGCATCACCGGCTCCGCCCGGACGGGCACCAGGATCGGGGGCCGTGGGAATCCGCGCGGCGCACGACAGCATCGCTGCACTGAGAAGAAGAGCCCCAAACGCTGCAACACGGATACGCACTTCACACCTCCCTGATCGTCCAGTCACCAGCGCTCCGCCGGAAGTCATCTCCTGAAGTCAAGCATACCACAGGTATGGGCATCTGGAGTTACGGGGACAGGATTCGGGCGCAAAAAAAGCAGGTCACCTACCCCTCAACTGGTCGACGCCAAATCGCCCTTCAGAGCTGGTGACCCGCACGTAGGCTTTTTGAGGCCTAGTGCAATACTTATACCATTTTTGGCGCCTCATAACAAGCCTCGTGATTCGCTCTTCTTGGTGTTCTTGGTGTCTTGGTGGTTCGTTCTCTTCCCTGAAGAGTAACCACGAAGGCACCAAGGGCACTAAGAACACGAAGAAGACAAATTAAGGGGACGGACTTCGGACTATCGTCGGATGAGCCTTTCCTGCCAGACCCGAAGCTGCGGGACTGTGTCAGATTCATCCGTCACTTCTCTCACGACAAAAGCGAGAGGAATGGCCCGTGAGGTTCCTACCGCGCCCACGCCCTTCGCCCACATGCCGGAGGAGGAGCCCGAGTCGCACATCACGGCCTCTTTGGCGTTGCATTCGATCATCACATCTGCGGCTTCTCCGACATTCAAAGCCGCACCAGTTGTTACGGCGAAGAAAATCTCGTCGTTCCATGTGACCCCGATCACGCTTCTCACAGAACGACCCAGCACGCCCGAGCTGTAGTCGGTTTCATCGGAGAAGTCTCTGAGGTGGCCGTCACTGACAAACCACGGACCCAGGGTTGTGATCCATCTCATCGACTCCCAGCCGTCAGGGAGTTCATAGGCGTACACGGCGACCCCGGTTCCCGGCTGATAGCGATCGGCGTCGCCCGATCTGCGGCCCCTGAAGACGAGCACATAGCCCTCCTCGGGTATCTCGATGGACCCGCCTCCGGCGACATCCACGACCTCGCCGTCCCAGTCTTGATCGGTTCCGCCGGACGGCCCCACGGAAATCACCGCCGAGTCGTCATCGCTCTGCAACGGTTTCACAGCCACTCCGGTTCCGCACTGGCAGTCGACGCTCTCGCCCCAGCCGCGATCGTAGATGGTCACGCCGTTCGCGCCCGCGGTCGTGTTCACACCCCAGAGCCAGAGCGGCTCGAAGTATGCCTCGCTGGTGACAAACGCGGTGGGATGCGCGACCTCGACGGCGAACTCACCGTCCACATCGATGCCCACAAGCGGCCTTCGGATGTTGCCGAGCTGCGCGATCCTGCCATGCAGGGCTGTGAACCCGAGAGGGTAGGTCCTGCCGCCGGAGCCTCCGAAATAAGGACCGTTGATCGATGCGATCGCGCCCTCTCGACGAGCTACGGACTCCACTGATGCGGTGCGACCCATCAGGTTCCCGCCGAGGGCAGCGTCGACGGAAAGACGTCCCTCGCGGATTGCGTCCAGACTGATCAGCACCATGTGCACCGCCGCTGTGCCGGTCGAGGTGTCCACCAGGTACTTGCGATACTCGACATCGTCGGCAAGTTTCTCGATCCTGAGGGTCTCGCGACCCTCCAGGCGAGCGGCGGGCAACCCCAGGGTCCAGAAAAGCAGAATCAGGAGCATGTTTCTGAAGGCATGCAGGGAACGCATAGTTACAGTTTAGCAGAAGTGAAGCGGGTTCCCGGAGGCGGTTGGAAGGAAAATCGCCTTTTATAGAATTTCATCTTTTCTTTAGGAGATTTTTAACTTATAATCCCCGATATCTTCCTATCGTGGGGCAGTTGGCTTCGGTCCTCATAGCTCGTATCCACAAGGTTTGGACTCCGGGAGTTATCAGGGGAGTTGATTTTGTCCATTTGTCCTGAACATAAACCGCAGACCTGCAGAAACTGCCAGAATAAGGAGGCTATTATGGCTAGAAAATCCGGCTTCCGCGTCGGGATGGTCATGGTTCTTTTCCTGGTTATCATGACCGCATGTTCCGGCGGAGGGAGCAATCCAGTGAACGGTCCTCTCGCAGGTGGGGACGAGGGCCTTAGGCCACAGGGCGCCGCGAGCCAAGCCGGTAACCGCGCGCTTTGGGGCTACTGGAACTGTGTCATCGACACCGCCACCGGGACGGTCGAGGCCATCCCGTCGCGCGGTCTGATGATGCATGTGAACGCTGTCGAGTGGATGCAGCCGCCGGGAGGGAAGCTCTCGAATCTTGGCGTCAAGATTGTCGACGACACCCACTGGCTCACAGAGGGAAGATTCGACCTTAATGTCACGCTGACTCATCCCTTCCCCGGCCTTGATCAGTTCTCGGGCTTCGACGTGATGGGAGTCTTCATTGCGGACGGCCACAAGTCGATCCACTCCCAGGGCAACATCAAGTATTCCGATGGCGGCGCATTGGACGCCACGATGTTGAACCTTGACGGTTACACGCGATGGTGGAACCAGGACGAATTCGACGGCGTAACACCGCGCATCTTCTCTTATATACCCGGGAAGCTGGCGATCAATGCCGCCGCACTGGATGCCGCGGTCAACCCCTACAAGTACTTTGCACAGGATATCGGCCTGGATCAAGACGTGGCCGAGTACCTTTCGACCCAGAAGGGCCTGCGCGGGTTATTCCCGGCTGGTGCCGCTATCACGCGACGTTATGAGTTGAAATGGCCGCTAGTCGGCGGTAATCCGCAGCTCAAGTTCGCCTATGCAGTGGTAGCGAGCTGGGAGGCGCCTACGCCCAGTCCGCCGGTCAATGTTCCCGGCGACTTCCCCATCAAGGCCAATGCGCTCGAGCCTGTCGGCTTGAGCATCAACGACAATTCCGATCTGTATTACGATGATGTCAACGAGGTCTCCGGCGGAAACGTCAAGCTCGATCTTGAGGTCTACGACTGGCAGGGCCTGGATCCGACGACACCGATCCCAAGCACAATCAGCCGCATCATAATCGAGTTCCCGGACTCCCCGGCATTTCCGACGGGAGCGAATTTTCCCCAGAATTCATCAACCTGGAACGTCACCGCAGGCGATGATCACTCATCGGTCTGGCATGTCGACCTCGCGAGCGTGGCCCCGTCGGCGATGGGAGATACACCGGTCCTGATCATCTTCGAGACAAACTACGACTATGACAACGGCGCCCCAAGCGTATTTCCCGACGCTCCCCTGTCTTCGTATTTCCCGTATACACTGCACATATTCGGCGCACCCGGCGTGCCGCAGTGCGATGCGCCTGTGGCCGAGTTCACCGACCGCACTTACATAGAGATCGAGGATTTCACCGTGGATGTGGTCGTGCCCGGCGGCACGGACTACAGTGTCGACTGGTCCATTGTCCCATTAGGCGATCCTGAGACCTGGGTGACTCTGCCGCCCGAAGACCAACCGGCCACGATGATAACCGCGAACTGGTACGCGATAACGGAACTGGGCGTCATTTTGGGCGACTATGAAGTGTGCGTCAGCGTCTACAGCACCGAAGGCTTCAACGAATGCTGCACGAGCGTGACCGTGGACGATCTTCCCGGCCTGGTTCCGGTGACCGGACAAGATCAGGTCACGCCGATCCAGCAGCCGAACCAGGGCACCGAGCCTTGCGATATCACGGTCTTCGATTCAGGAAGCTCCACCACCGGGCAGCTGCTTTTCCAGGACAATGCCCTGGCCAACGTGAGGATGTATCGTTTCAACGACGACTACAGCTCGATCACCGGCGTGTCCACTCTGGATACATCCGGCTACCCCGTGCCGCTGGACGACCCTATCAGTTGGAACGACTGGCACAAGTTCGACGTCAATCCGACGGGACAGCAGTTTCTGGGGACATCCGGCAGCGACGTATGGCCTTCAATCCAGGACAACAACACGTACAACATCAATGATCCGTATCATTGCTGGGTAATGCCCTTCGCGAACCAGACGGGCGCCAATATCCTGCTGGCGCTGTACGGGGACGTTGGCTACAACGCAACTCCGCCGTCGCCGCCTGACCCCGACAACGTGCCGTGGAAGCACGTGGTCGACTGGACATCCGGCGCGATGTACTTCGAGAACCGCGAGTACGGGCTGATGACGGTCAGCGAGGAGTGGCTGCCTAATCACGGCGGCTACACGCATCCCGGTACGATATGGGCGATATACACATGGGCTCCGTTCTCCAACATCACCAACCACTACAGGGCAGTCGCCCTGGCAGGCATGAGCACTCAGTACAGCGTGCCCGGCGACATCGACGACACCGATCCGGGTCTCATGGCGCTCGGGACGGACGACAACATGCCAATCCAGGCCGATTGGTCATCGAGCCCCGACCAGCTCCTGAGCGACATCGTTGTGTGGTACATGCTCTCCAGCGAACCCTCCGGCACGAACAGGAAGATACATATGGTTCTGCTGCCCGAGGACATCGATGACCCGACCTTCTGGGCGGCATGGACATCCGGCGTCGGAATCTTCTACTACGACAGTTACATCGGAAACGGCTCGCCCTGGGGCGTCGATTTCGCCGGCGGCACGCCCGTCGACCTCGAGGTCATGTACACCAACAAGGACGGCTCCGGTCTCGACCATACGTGGGACTGGGTCGCCATGCTGGTCGACACCGGCAGCGCTTGGAGAGTGGACGTAGTCAGGTACGATCCGTTCTTCGGGTCCATCGCCCCCGTCGCATCCTACACGTTCACGTCCGATTCCACCCCGCAGGCTCTCGACATCGACACTGTTCAGCACGAAATCCACGTGCTGCACTTACTACCCAGCGGTCTTAACCCGTATAAAGTGACAGTTCTTCATTTCACCCCATAGGAAGGAGGCTAAACGAGATGAGAACAATACTATTTATCCTGCTTGTCTGGGCGATTCTCCTCGGCTGCTTCGTCACCGGGGTGAAGAGCCTGGCCGTTTCGCCGCAGAAGTACGATCAGATCCAGGCCACCGAGGTGGCCGACCAGACGTCCGTGCCTCGGGCCGATCTCGACCGTGACGGTCGACAGGATGACCGGATTCAGTCGGGCGGCGAAGCTCGCAACGGCATGCAGCTCAATCGCTGATCGATCGACTTGAGATGAAAGTGAACGGGGACCCTCCTCAATGGAAGGGTCCCCGCTTTTTTTCGATCATCGCCTCAGGGACCCCAGGGGGGTTTGTCAGAACGGATTACCTGCCGCCCTGGGTTCGATACCGCAACCGAATGCCGTGAGACCACTCAGTGCACGTCTTTCTTCCCTCATTGCTCAGTTAGCTGTATTACCGTATGTTCCGTAGATGACGACCGGAGGCGGTTCCATCTCGATGCGCTCGCACCACGCCGCCCAGTAGTATTGCGCACCATACGAAAGGATCTGAGTCGAAACGCCCGGATTGATGAATGGTATCTGCGTGATGTTGTAGTTGCCGGTGATAGTATTCGTATTGTCAAAAACACTCGGCCCCCAAGCGAAGGAGTGAGTGCTCGTCAGTTTGGGCGTGAGATGCGGTTGCTCGTGGACTTGTATTTCCAATCTGCAAGCTGCCGGATGCAACGTGTCGGACTCGGCATCCTGGGCCATATAGGTGATGCTCGCGTGGAAAGGACCACTGTAGCCCGACTCCGAATGAATTGATATAGCCGGATAGAGTCCGTCGGCATAATTGGGAGTGTAGATCGGGTAAAATGCATCCGAATTACCCATTATTATCGATCCCATTCCGAACAAATCTGCTTCATATACCTGCATTACAGGGCCGTAGCCATCCACACTCTCTTGTTGGACATAAACGACCGCAGCGAAGTTACGTGCGTTCGTGTTCGGGCTCACATCAATAGATGCAAGCCCCGCGTTCAAACTTGCGAAAGCAGGGTTCCTCAGCACCTGCATCGATCGCAGGCTGTACCCCTGTCCTGCCTGACCTTCCGTTATGGGCCACCCGCCCGCAACGACATCATATCCGGCATGGTTGGAATGAAACTGGGACGTATAGGCGACTACAACGTATCGATGGTTTTCGGACCAGAACCAATCCTCACCATTGACGGTGGTGTAGAAATCCATGAGCCCTATGTCTACCGACGGCATGTATCCATTGTGCTCCAGATCCGTCTGGACGACCAGCGGCCATCGGGCCAGGTTATATTGATCCGTGAACCAACCGGCATTCATATGCCAGCAAGCTTCCCTCAGCTCGTCCGTGAGCAGCGTGTCGCGTCTGAAAAACACGTATTTCAGGTACTGCTTGTTTTGTTCCAGGTCGGCATCGGAATAGAAAATGAACAGATCTCCCGTGTTGTGGTCATAGGCAAGATCGGGAGTCACATCCGGCCATTGCCTGTCGTAATCGTCATCCGGAATAATATAGTCTTTTCGATCGGGGGCCCCTGTCGGGAACTGGGCTGGATTTTCCCAGCGCAGCACAGTGAGGCCGATGTCCCAATCATCTGCGGTGTTGGTCTCGGGTTTCGGGTCAAGTCCGCCTCCCTGGAAGAAGTCATTGCCCAGTTGCACATTGATTTCGGCCTGAGGAACACCCAGCACCTGGTAACATACCGCGAGTTCAACGACATCTCCGAAGCTGCCGTGGATGCAAATCGCGTCGCACTCCGGAGCACGATAATCGACCGCATTCTCCGGATCATCGATCTCCCTGGCTGTCACCCACTTGACCACCGACATCGATCCGGCTCCTCCCTGAGAGTCCCCTTGAAGCCATCGGAAGACGGGCTTGAACGGCGCATGCGGATCGTCGACATTTCGGGCAAGCGCTACGGCGGCCGTGCTGAAGGAGTTAACTGAATATTGCTCTCCGGGAGCAGGTCCAACCAGGTTATACCCTGCTCCGATAGAGCCCAGCGAGATGTCATGGAAGCCCGCCACTTCCGTATCCAGCGGGTAAATGACATCGGTCCCCTGAAAGATCGGCCACGCAGGCGGCATGTCTTGAACGATTCTCGAAGGGTCAGGAGATGCCGGGTCCTTGCCTTTCGAACAGCTCAATACGACAGTGGCCGCCACCAAAACCATCAGTGTGATCCATGAGTTTCTCATTTTCGAAGCCCTCCTTCGAAGTTAGTCGTTGTCTATGATGAAATTGAAGATGTCGTAGGCCGCCGTTCTCGCCTTCCCATTTGCATAGTCCGGCGGGCCATAGTAGTAGAGCACGGCGGCGCCGCGGTAAGACCCGTTGCCGAAGTAGTAAGTCACAACCTGCGGCTGAAGCGTAACCCGAGTGCCAAGTGGAGGCGGGTCAACAGGCGGGCAATCCTGCAGGAATTGCCCACCGAGCCAGGATTCGTAGTCCCAGTATCGTGCCGGAACCTTATTGGGCTCCTCGCCGTACCACTGCAGGTACTCAAGCCACAGGTTCTCACAGTCGTACTCGGTGGTTCCGCAGCAGTTGTCCTGTGTGATCACTTCGTTGTTGTTCAGGACATAGTCGAAGAAATACGGCTCACGCTGGTTTGCGGAGAACGGGAAATCATCGACCGGATTCGTCACCGGCGTCACGGTTGGAGGCTCCCAGCACGCTTCTATGGCGTAGCCTGCGGTCACCGGACCCCCGGGCAGCGAGATGTGATACGACCGCTCCACCTGCCCATCGCATTGAAACATGTGCCGCTCCTCATCGGTGTAGAAATTGAGAAAAGCGTTGATGTTCGCTGTCGGCGTGCCCTTCGAGTACTTGCCCGGCCAGTAGTTGAATATGGGCAGAGATGAGTCTGATTCCCACCACGGACTCCAGCGCGGGGAATATCCGTCCGGATTCAGGACCTCGGGGTCCCCCTTCTCCCGCCAGCTCACTCTCATCGGATCATCAAAGGGAAAGATGGTCGAGCTGCCCCACTCAAGCTCGACTGACGCGTTGAACATGATTATCCCTTTCACGTCGAATCCGGTGTACTCGGGATGTCCCTGAAACGGATGCGTGACTTGGACCGTGAGATCGATGGTCCCATCCCCGTTGTTTACGATATTCGTCACCTCAAGACAGTCTTTGCAATAATCCTCAAGGAACTTCGTGGAGTTCAGATGCAGGCGGCCCAGACGTTTGGGGGCGATCTCCACCCGATTGTGGTCGGCGGAAAAATACAGCGTGAATTCTCCCCATAAGCGATGAGGATCGTTACTGTTGACCGCGCAGACGCCGCTCGGATTGACATCCAGACTCGGCGCCAGCGGCCCTTCCTGGGGATGGGCACAGCCCACCAGCATCGCCATGACGATTACGACTACCACTCCTCTGAACATATCGATCCCCCTTTCAAAAGGGAATGTTGATAATGGGGTCAGGCAATTACAGCCTGCAGTCTGAAGCTACCACTCATTTCGGGGTGCGTCAATAGGCAAAACTCAATTATGCGAAAGACCGGCTCGTGTGCAAGTCAGTACCTACTTAATTGTCATCGGAAACCCGGCCCAACACCGCAGCAGGAGCCGATTCCCATTGTTATGCGCAGGCCTACAAGTATACAGACGATCATGCGACGGCGACGCGGGCGGCATTAAAGGAAACGGGTCGCTTTGAGAAGAGACACCCATCCGTCCGCCCCTCGAGGACTCGGGGCATACGTATGGGCGCCACGGGTCCACATTTACCATCAGCTGCGGACAGATGGGTGACTCTCATTGAGAAGAGACACCCATCCGTCCGCCCCTCAAGGACTCGGGGCATACGTATGGGCGCCACGGGTCCACATTTACCATCAGCTGCGG
>CAYGZQ010000031.1:0-12092 GCA_964354375.1 uncultured Planctomycetota bacterium | reverse complement strand
CCATCCGTCCGCCCCTCAAGGACTCGGGGCATACGTATGGGCGCCACGGGTCCACGCTTACCATCAGCTTCTGAGTTCCCCACGAAAACAAAAGCCGCCGGACTCTGCCGGCGGCTCCTTGCGACGTCCGTGAGATTCTCAGCGGACCGTCGCTCGATTGTACGGTGTATCTGTTCGTTTCCTCTAAGCCTGCGCGGGACGGAATCGCTCTCTCAGCTTCGCCCGGATAAGCATCACGTCCTGCGCGAACGACTCATCGACGCCAAGCCTTTCCTCGACGCGGTTCAGAGCGTAGATGACCGTCGTATGATCCTTCCCCCCGAAGGCCTGTCCGATGTCCTTCAGCGAGAGATGCGTAAGCTCGCGGCAGAAATACATGCCGAGCTGCCTCGGCACAGTGATCCGCGCGGTCCGACGGTCGCTGCACAGGTCGTCCTCCGACACCTTGAAGAATGCCGCGACCTCCTCGATGATCTGCTGGGGTCTCGGGTTGGTGCCGCTGCTCAGGTTCCTGCGCATGTGCGACAGAATCTCGTCTATCTCCGCCATGGACATCGGCATGCGGTTGAGGCGCTGGTAAGCGCTGACTTTGGTCAACGCGCCTTCCAGCTCGCGGACATTCGAATCGACCTGGCTGGCAATCCGCGCAAGGATGTCAGGGGAGAGACCGAACGCTCGCGTCTGATTTTTCTTGTGAAGGATCGCCAGTCTGGTTTCATAGTCCGGCTTCGAGATGTCGACAGTCAGGCCCCACTCGAACCTGCTGATGAGACGGTCCTCGAGGGTCTCCAACTCGGCGGGCGGACGGTCGGAGCTGATCACGATCTGGCGACCGAGCTCGTGAAGCGTGTTGAATGTATGGAAGAACGCTTCCTGGGTCTGGGTCTTTCCGATGAGGAAATGGATGTCGTCGACGAGAAGCACGTCCACGTTGCGGTACTTCCGGTTGAAACCGCTCATACGATCGCGATGCTGGATGCCCTCTATGAGCTCGTTGGTGAATTCCTCGGACGTCACGTAGTGCACCCTGGCTTCGGGACGCAGGCGGAGCACTTCATGACCGATCGCCTGGATGAGATGGGTCTTGCCCAGACCGGTGAACGCGTACACGAACAGCGGGTTATAGACCACGCCGGGTTCTCTCGCCACCGCCTGCGCAGCCGCGTGCGCAAGCTGATTGTGGTTGCCGACGACGAAATGCTCGAAGGTGTACCTGGGATTGAGGCGGCCCGACTCAGGTCGACGTGCCTCAGGAGCAGGCCGGGTTTCGTCGGCCCGGGGCTTGCCGAGCGTCTCCCTCGCAGTGTCGATCCGATCGATTATGGCGGTCGGCGTAAGCGAACCTTCCTTGGCGCCCTTCCTGGAATCCGTGTCCGCGAGAAGCATAAGCTGGCAGGGCTCGCCGAGCTTCCGGGAGAACGCTTCCTCGATACACCGGGATCCCTCGCGGGTTATCATGCGCAACATGAAAGGCTCGGGGAATCTCAGGACGACCCGTCCTCCTTCTTCCACATCAACCCTGGCTTTCTCCAGCGCCGTTTTGTAAACAGGTTCGGTGACCTTGTCCCGAACGTCGGCGAGAACATCCCGCCACAGCGCTCCCGTGCCCTCGTCTACCATATTCGTGCCCCTCACAGCTGACGGTAAAACGTCGCGCAGTGCTCCCCTCGGCCATTCCTGCGCGTCGCCGTCGAACCGGCATAGCGTATCATATCAAACTATATTGCCCTTAATTTCCTACCCGGGAAAGGGAATCAGAGTCTATCACCTCCTCGCGACGAAATCAAGCCGCTATTCCCGACCGTTTGAAGCGCTACTGGACTCATCTTCTCCGGGGTTATGATAGAATGATACCCCTTGCACATCGCTGCAAGCAGTACTGCAGAACCAGCTCGATTTTCCGGGATTTTTTCGGATTTTTTCTTTATGGTTCCGCGAATCTACAGGCAATTCTACTCCCAGCGCGTGGTGACGCTTGAGGAAGTCAAGCCGCTATTCCCGGACGAGCAGCAGGCTCGCAATGCCGTGGCGTACCTGATCAAGCACGGCTACGCCAATCGCGTGAAGAGCGGCCTTTACTATCTCATTCCCTTCGAGCATCGCGGGACCGAATGGCAGCCGGACGTGCTCGTTATCGGGAGCAAAATCTCTGGAGAGTATTACTACTCCCACGCAACGGCTCTCACCCTCTACGGAATCCTTCCGACGCCGCCGCCCAGGATCGCGATCACCGTCCCCAGACGATTCAGGAAGTTCTCCTTCGGAGCGTACAGGTACTACCCGGTCGAGACCAGGCACTTCTTCGGCTTTCGCGACCTCGACTACAAGGGGATCAGCGTGAGAGTGAGCAATCGCGAGAGGACGTTCATCGACTGCCTTTCGCGGCTGGACCTCTCGGGCGGAGTTGTCGGGGCGTTCAGGAATCTGGGGAACTTCGGCATCTCGAACTACGTTCTGCTGATGGAGTACCTCGACACGATCGGCAAGAAGAGCACGATGGTGCGATGCGGGTTCGCTCTGGAATTTTTCAGGGAGAATTGGGAAGCCGATGAAGAGATCATCAAGGAGCTGAAGAAAAGGGCCCAGAAAGGACCCGTGTACTACCTGGACCGCGGCATTCCGAAGGGGACCGGCAAGCTTGTCAAGGGCTGGAACCTGATCATCCCTTCCGCTTTCGAGGATCTCGTCGGGAGGGGCGCTTCGAGGGCTTGACCGCGCTTGGAGAGGTCATTCGCACCGATTTGTCCTTCTCGACGAGTGTCCGCTGAGTACCCTTTGCTTTCTTCACATCCCTTTCCTCTCGCTCTACAGGAGCAGCGGACTCGGGCGGCTTGTCGCCGGGAGTCTCCTCGGGCTTGCCCACCCAGCGCCTCGCGAACCGTTCCATCGTGATGAAGTGCACGTTCCGGTTGGCGGACTCGATGTCCTCGAGGATCGCCTTGAGGTTCTGTCGCACAGTGGCCCATCCACCCACCACAAGCCCGCCCGGCGGGACCTCCCTGCCCGCGGCCTGAAGCGGATGGACCACGAGCACGAGATATTCGGCGGTCTTGTAGAGGCTCGCCATTCCCTTTTTCAGCGATCCAGGATCGTAAGAAAGATCGATGTACCTCCTGACCTTCCCGGAATCGTAGGGGGCGCGAATCTCCGCCATGGTGAACGGAATCTCCAGTATGGACAGCGACTCCTCTTCTTTCGCACGGTCGCCCGATCCCAGCGCGGCGGACGGGCGGCGATAATCGCCTTTCACGGGGTGGTATGGCGTGCGCGGCGTGTTCTCCCAGTTGAACCACCTTTGTCCGTCGTCACGAACCCGTCCCGGGACAGCGGATGAATCTGCGAGCAACCCGATGCTGTCAAGCAATGCCATGAGCTCGTTCGATCCGACGCTCTCACCCATCCTGCAGGTGAAGGGCTTCCATTCCTCACCCGATGTTTCGTGCCAGATCTTCTCCGCCTCCTCCTTGAGCTTCTGCGGATCGCGGATCGGGGTCCATCTCTGGCCGTGACGTTTGTACAGGTGCGGGTGCCACGCGACCTCCCCCCCGGATGAGCGTATCCCGTGCCAGAAGTCCTTCCATCCGTGGTACAGGCCCAACGCGTTGCCGGTGACTTCCTTCACCTGCGTGTCGGCCCGCACAAACCATGTCACCGGAAGCCTCTCGCCCCACCACGACACCACCACTTCCCCCAGAAGATCTCGGATGCCCGGAAGAAGGTCCATCAGGTCCCTGAATCGTCCCTTGCGCTCCTCCTGATCGAAAGAGCCGTCGCAAACATCCACCGTCACAACCACAGGCAGGTCTTTGGGCGAGAACGGGTTTTTCGGCACCTGTGCCATGTCGCATCAACTCCCATCCGCCGGAGTGCAGCTCCGGGTCTACTCGATATGTATCGGACAACCGTTCAAGGTCGTCGAGCGAGCCACCGTCGCGCATGCTCGCTTCCGCCGATCCCATAAGCATGTTCAACTGCGCTGCATGAGGCCTCCAGCGCAGCTCAAGAAAGCCATTCCTTTGTGTCGAAGCTACTCAACCCTCCGCTTTGTCTTCCGCACGCCACCCTTTGAAGTCAGGGAAAAGGTACACGCAGAACTCGAAGAGCGGGTAGTCGTGTCTGAGAGTGACCCTTTTCGTCAGACGCTTGCAGAACTCGAAAACCCTCGCAGGCTCGAAATAATAAAGATGGTCTTCCTTGAAATCCACATAGGAACTCATCATGTCGAAAGCGACGCCCTTCTGGGCGATCCGGAAACACTTCGCCAGGGCCTCTTTCATCACCTGCCAGTTGTCGGAGTAGGTGTAGTTATTGTTGAAACCCTGGCTTGAGACGACATAGTCGAACTCCAGGTCGTCCGAAGCTTCCAGGAGGTCCATCTCGATGAAGGTCGCTTCCGGATGCCTGCGTCTGCCCTCCTCGAGAAGGGCGGGGACAATGTCGATGCCGGTGTAGATAATGGGCTGGCCGAAATGCCTGCAGTAATCGAAGAAGCCGCCGAATCCGCAGCCCACGTCAAGCACCCTCTGGCCGCCCAGGTCCGCGATCTCCGACAGCACGCGGTAGCGAATCGCCTGGTGCTCGTTGCTGCCGCTGCCGAGCGACTCAACGCCCACTCCAAGCCGCTTCAACCGCTCCGTGTATCTCTTGATTATCTCAACCTTGTCCAGCGGGTCCATGATCTCTCTTCCAGTCGACCTGGCGTTGCACCTCGGTCCGCGTAAATATTACCACCGTGGGACGACAGAAAGTAGCCCGGCAACCTGTTTCTACGTCAAGCGCGCGACTGCGCTGCAACCCCGATGGAAACAGGTTGCCGGGTTCTTCAATGGTTACGGGACCCGGGATCCCATTTCGTCGAAGCACACGGCTTTATCGAGCTCCTGAGCGAAATGGGATCCCGGGCTACGTGCGTGACAGCGTAAGCGAAGGAGGATTCGCGAAGGTCTCAATGCGCCGGTAGCAGCTACTTTCCGAAGACGGAAAGATAGCAGCTACCGGCAAGAGTTGACGATGAGGTCACCGAATTCCCGCATTATTTCGAGACCTTCGAGCATCTCGCCGGGGAGCGATCCGAGCGCGGCGGCAATGATGGGACCCGCGATGGCACAGTATGTGTCGGTGTCGCCGCCGGTCATCGCGAGCCATGCCAGGACCCACGGTCCGCCCTTCTCGAAAACCTCGGCGGGATAGTCCGGAGGGGCAGGGAACGGCTCGCTCCTCAGGCCCCAGTGAGTCGCCCACACCGCATACTGCAGCGCCGTCAGCACATAGCCGGCGCCTCCGATCGGCGAATACACGAACGGGCTGAATGTCAGCGGGTCGAAATCCGCGTCGGAAAGAGCGGTCCAAGCCTTGGGCAGCTGGACCTCCACGTTCTTGCGCCACGCTGAAACGATCTTGTCTCCGCCGGACTCGTCGAGCCAGTCAGTCCACACGCCGCGGAACATCTTCAGCCAGTTTTTCTCGAGCGGATTCCGTCCCTCGAGGAATTCCCAGACAAGATATGTCTGCACGCCGCAGCAGAGTACCGGCAGAGGCCCGTAGTGCGTCATGATTCCCTGGAATAGGCTGATTTTGAGCGCCTCGTCGAGATCGTCCGCCATGCCGGGCACGATCCCGTTTCTCATGAGGGAGCCGTTGGACGCATTCATCGGCCTTCGCGCGAAATCCTTCAGACCGCCCTCACACCACTGCGCACCCTCCATCAGGCAGCCAATCCCCAGCGTGGTCGTCGTGCCGACATCCCGTGGGCCCGACTTGACCCATTCCATCAGACGTCCAGCGACATCCTCCGGATCGAACGACCCTCGCTCAAGGTACGATCGGACCATGCACGCCGCCATCTCGCTGTCGTCCGTCGGCTGACCCGGTCTCCATTTGAAATAACCCTCTCCGACATGACGAAACGGCCAGCCCTTCTCGCGATGCTTCTCGTAGAGTTTCAGCACCTCCTCGCGCGACGTGAATTCGGAGGTGCTTCCGAGCGAATCTCCGACCGCGAGTCCCGCGAACAGAAGTCCCAGATGTTCCATTGCCATGACGTGCGCCCCCTTGCGATTAACCGGTTCTCGATCCGGCGTCGTGATGCGAATCGGGAGAAAGAGAATCTACACGCGCCGGGGGGAGAAATCAACCATGCACCCATGATGTCGAGAAGTAGCCCGGGAACCTGTTTCCACGACAACCGCGCGACTCCGCTTCAATCCCGATGGAAACAGGTTCCCGGGTTCGGAAAAAAAGGTCCCGGCATCCCATTTCCGCAAGGCACAGACGTGTTTCGAGGTCGCGACCGAAATGGGATGCCGGGCCACATACTCCGCTTCACCCCCTAGCCCCCTCTCCACAAGAGTGGAGAGGGGGGAAGGGGGTGAGGTTTGACCGCAGAAGCCGTTATTGGTCTACCGGAAAGGCGAAAAAAATGGTATATAACATAAGGTTTTGTATGCACATTGGAATCGTGGGGGCGTAACGGGTTTCGACGGTATAGCTTGAAGGGCTGCCGGCGCGTCGGGATCCCACCCATCCCGTTAAACGGTGGTAAGCCATAACAACTGGCAACAACTACGCTCTTGCCGCTTAATCTTTAGGCGGCTGTCTCCGCGGGGTTGACCGTTAGCCCCAAAGGGGGCATCACCCATTAACGGTTGCCGCCCTGTCCGTGCCCGCTGGACAGGGCGAAAGAACGACGCGGGCTGGACCGATGCGATCCGGTCTCCGGGAGCGCAGCGGTCGAGATCAAACCGGGAGACTACACGCGTAGATGGCGTCCCCGGGGCTATATCGGACGCGGGTTCAACTCCCGCCGCCTCCACCAGCCTTCGCTCGGAGAACTCTGGCGAGTTCTCCGAGCTACGGCTGGCAAGCCAGCTTCCGAAGTGCGGCTGGCAGCCAATCGATAGAGTTCTCCGAGCGAAGGCTGCCCTCCATAGCTCAGTTGAGCGAAGCGAAACTGAGCGACGGAGGGCTTATTCCGTTGACTGGAAACGCAGGGGATGAGACGTGAAATTCGACAGACAGCGACTTAGGAGGTCTAGTGTGAAATCCGTCTACCTTCTCCAGAGCATCAGCCATCCGCAGCAACGCTATATCGGTTTGACATCCAACCTGAAGGAGCGTCTGGAAGCACACAACGCCGGCAAGTCGCCCCACACCTCCAAGTTCAGACCATGGAGAAACGTGGTCGCGGTCAGATTCGATGATGATACGAAGGCCGTGGCTTTCGAGAGGTACCTGAAGTCAGGCTCGGGCCGTGCCTTTGCGAACCGGCATCTGTGGTGACAATGCTCCGGTTCTCACTCGCCGGTAAGCGAGTGGGGGTGCGAAGTAGGATTTGATCGGCAGAACAGGAAGTTCGGCGGTCGGAGACGAGAATGGGAGAGAAAGCTGGTCACTTCGGATTCATCACCCGCAAGCTGGTCGACTCCACTCGGTGGAGAGCCATCTTAGACGATACGGCGAACCGCGACTGTCTCGCCTACTCATCAGCATTTGAGCAAGCTCGCAAGCTGGCAGAAAAGGATGGCCATGCCGAGGAAGCAGCGGTCTATCGTCTGATACAGGCTGCCTTTGACTTCTCGGTGAGGGCCTCAGATGGACACGGCCCATACATACCTACAATGGTCTTCGGAGGAAACCGGACGCCTCTGCCTGGTGACTTCGAGGAACACAATCTGGATGTCTTGGTCTACCTGGCCGAATGCACTAATGATCCTGAGTTCAGGGCGCGGATTTACGACATAGCATGGGATCGCAGAAAGCACCAAGAGCTCGGAAGGTGTGCAGTAGAGAGTTACCTGAAATCCGCAGATGCACTGCTAGCCACAGGCGATGGACTGGATCAGTACAGGGTAATTGAGCGCTTAGAAAGGGCCTGCCAGATCGGGCACTTTGCCAGGCTCGATAGAGATGGACCGAGCCCCTGTTCTGCTCCATTGTATGACCTCAAGAGCAGGATGTGTCGAGGAAAGGATTTCCTCAGCTACAGCATCCTGAGGCTCATATGCGAGTATCATCTAACGGAGGAACCGGCTGCACTTGCTGCGGAGATCGAGCAGTTGGCAGATAGCCCGGCGACTGAGGAGGAATGCCGCGCTGCTGAGGGGATGCTGACTCTTGCAGAGAAGGTGTGGCTTGGACTAGGTGAAGAAGACAAGGCAAGACTCGTGAGACTCAAGCTGGCCCAGTGTGTTGAGAAGCAATACTTGAGCCACAGACAAGATGGCGCTGCCGCTCTGCAGCTTGCCCATCATCTTGGGAGAACAATCGAGGCATACAGAAGAGCTGGCGGTCAGAGGGAGAAAGTAGATGCGTTTGAGCTCAACCTCAAGGAACTGCGCAAACAGAGCCTCTCTGAGATGAAATCGCTCGTCAGGACGACAGATATTTCGAATCTCGTGGAAATCGGGAGGAAGCTTGTTGCCGGGAAAGACATTGTCATGGCACTCTTGCTTCTTGGCGATCTACCATTTGTACCCAAGGCGGATATCAGGAAGCTCGTAGAAGAGGAGATCAAGCGGTACCCTCTGTTCTCGCTGGTCACGCGACAGACATTCGATGCATTCGGCAATCTCATCTCTATTCCGCCCAGCGCAATCGGCAGTGATCCAGAGCTGGTAGAACGAGGAATCGAGGCGCATATGTACGAGAAGGCGAGATTCCTGCAGGAAGCTTATGGGGCCTCATACATAGACGCGGCAAGAATCGAGATTATGCAGAGTTGCCGCGAATTCGATCTTGGCCTAACGCAGGTGCTGTTCAACAACGCCTTCATACCGAGAGGGAGGGAGGAAGTCTACTTCCGGGGTTTCAAGGCCGGCTTTCTAGGCGATTGGCTTGCGTGCACGCACTTCCTGCTGCCGCAGATCGAGCATTCGTTGAGGACTGTCATCGCGAGCAACGGCGTGAAGGTAACGAGCGCAAGCGGAGATGACTCCAGAATTCAGAATGAGCACGATCTGGGCACTCTGCTCCGAGGTGACGGAGGTGCTGTTATCGAGAGGGTATTTGGGGAGGGCATGCTTTTCGAGCTTCGGGTTCTTCTAATCGACAAAGAGAAAGGCGGAGCAAACCTGCGTAACGTTGTTGCCCACGGTTTGATCGATCCCTTTCTTAGTCGCGGTATCGGCAACTACTTCTTGTGGCTCGCACTGAGGCTGGTTGTGCGGGGCACCTATTCCGCTATCTATCCTGTCGACACGAGCTCAACTCATTTTCACAGGCTCTCTCCCGGCTTTTCGCCGAAAGAGGAAAAACGATAGGCGCACAGCCCTGAGCAGTAGCGGGAGGATAAGAATGCCTTACAGAGATGCAGCGTCATTTGGAAAACGTGAGGAGTTTGCGGCTATCGCCCGTCTGTTGAGAGAAGGTTTCGATGTCTACCTGACGCTCGTAGATGACCAGCAGATTGACTGCGTGATCAGGAAGGAAGTATCCGGCAAGCCCGTGTACATGGACATCCAGATCAAGGCGAGATCAAAGGAATGTCGTCCAAGAAACGCCGGTAGATTCGCAGCTATGGAGGTCCGGAAGCCTCGGCGCAATTTCTTCTTTATCTTCTATTCCGAGCAGGCCGACTGCTATTGGGTCGTTCCGTCGCTGGAGCTCGTGAAAGAGGCCAATAGGGTGAAGTCGGGGAAAGGCGTAGGAAGATACATGATTGTATTCACGAACCACAGCCGGAAGACCGGCAAGGTGGTCCCTAGACCCAAGTTTGAGAGATACAGAGACAACTTCCATCTACTGAGGGATTTCGACGGGTAACAGAAGTAGTTCGGGAAGAGGCGTCCCGGCATCCCATTTCGGGAAGGTGAGAAGAAACCGCGGGATCATCGCGAAATGGGATGCCGGGCTACATGTTGTCTTGAGGCTTTCCTGATGAAGGTCTCCAGCGTTCGCGGGATGTACATGACTCCTCCGATACATATTATCGTCAAAAATGCAATGGAAATGCATTTTAGACGGTCCCCATGCCTTTGACAAAGTAAGTAGCCCGGGAACCTGTTTCCATGATAGGCGTGCGAATGCGCTGCAGCTCCGATGGAAACAGGTTCCCGGGTTCGGAAAAAGGCGTCCCGGCATCCCATTTCGGCAAGGCTTGGGGAAACCGGGAGATCATCGCGAAATGGGATGCCGGGCTACATGTCGTGGCGTTGCGAGACTCACCAGAGGCTGACGATGTGGAGGCCGCTGCTTACGCAGGCGATGTACGCATAATTGTCGGTCATCGCGAGTTCATACTTGTAGCCGTCGACATTCAGATTCGCCACCTCGGACGGCGCCAAGGGGTCGGAGATGTCAACCACTATGAGCCCGACCGAGTAGTCAAGGACGAAGGCGTAGCCGTTCAGGAGCTCGATTGATTCGGCTGCGAACCCGGACAGATCGGTGGAGCCCACGACGGAGGCCGACAACGGATCGGAAATGTCGATGACGGTCAGACCCGCGTCCTCGTTGGCTACGAACGCATAGTTGCCCCAAAAGGCGAAATCATAGGCCTCGAAAGTAAGCGGGACGGTGAGCATCTCGACAGGGGCTGCGGGATCAGCGACATCCACAACAATGACGTTGTTCTTCACGGCATCGTAAGTCCCGACATAGGCATAGCCCCCCGTCATTCCCACAGATGAGACATAGCCGCCGGACACGAGTGTGGAGCTGACCAGTGACGCAGAGGCCGGCGGATCGACATCGTATATCAGCAGCCCGTCATCGCCTCCGGCCGCGTACGCGTATCCGCCCGACACCACTATGCCGTCCCGGCTGCCGGGGTACGACATTGTCTTAACCACGGTCTCGGATCCCGGCGTAGTAAGGTCTATGATCGACAAATCATTGCCCAGCGCGTAGGCATAATTCCCATCCACGGTGACCAGATATGTCATGCTGGTCGGGACGACGTTGGACACAACCGCGGAGGAGGGGACAGCAGCATCGACGATAATCGTTCCTCCGTCCGAATTCGCGCCGATCACGCGATCACCCGCTATGCCCAGGCTGCGCAGCTGTCCGGGATAGTCAAGGGCCTTCAGAGTCACGGGCGATGCGGGGTCGGTAAGGTCCAGCACCATGGTTCCGCCCTGCGCTCCGACGAACAGCGTGTCGCCTTCGGCAAGGCACTCGGTAGGCCAGAAATGACAGGTGAAGGAGCCGACTATGGCGGCAGAGCCGGGAGGATCGATGTCGACAATCTGAGCGCCCATATCGGTGTCGGCGACATAGGCATACCCGCCGTACGTCGTGACGTCATGTGCCTGTGTCGGCATGTCGACCGATTTGAGAATCGAAGCGGTCTCCGGAGGATCGATGTCGACGATGTGGAGGCCCATACCGGCTGTGACGTATGCATATGCCCCGTCGACCCAGACCCCCGTGAAATCGCCCGCGGTGGTGATAGTCGCAACAACCGACGCGGTCTCGGGGGGATCGACATCGAGCACGGACAGGCCTCCCGACTGGGCGGCCACGTAAGCGTAACCGTTGCTGTACCTGATTTCATAAGGATATCCTGCATAGGAAACGGAATTGACAATCACCGGCTCAGTCGGGTTGGAGATATCGAAGATCTCCACGAGTCCGTCCGGGTATGTCGCGGTCGCCATGTACAGCGTGGCCCCGTTGTTGTCTATCGCAAACGGTGCGCCCGTTGTACTTACTACTTTCACGACGTGCGCGTCCATCAGGGGATCGATGTCAATCACGACGAGATCGGCACCAAATACCGCGGCGTAAATGTAACCGTCCCAGATCACCAGATCGGACACCAGGTGATCTGTGCCTGTGGGAATGTTCCTGACCCAGAGAGGATTCGCCGGATCGCTGATGTCGAAAACCTGAATCCCATTGAAAGCGGCGGACATGTAAAGGTAATTCCCGTATATCTCGTAATCCAGCGTAGCTCCGTTCAACCAGGGGGGTGTGACCTCGGTCAGGTTGAACTCCGGCGAAACAGTTACATCAATAATCTGATATGCCGTCAAATCCAGCCAGGGTTTGCCCACGGGGTCGTTGGAGTTGTCCTCAACGCTGACAAGGCATTTATATGTTCCATTGGGAGCCGACTTATCATTGTTGATTGTCGCAGCGTATCTGGCGAA
>CAYGZQ010000030.1:29488-45324 GCA_964354375.1 uncultured Planctomycetota bacterium | reverse complement strand
CCCCCCTTGGGGGGGGACTACCGCCCCGCCGTCCCCCCCCTTGGGGGGGGACTACAGGGGGGGCATCATCACAAATGCTCACTTCGCTTCAAGCTCCCGCGAATTCCTCCGCGACCGTGTGTCGGTCCGACAGGAAACCGTACAGCCCTCTGACCTTGATCGATGTCTCTTCCCAGCTTCCCGGACGCCGATCTTCAAACAGCCTGACAAGCGTCCGAATTCCGGGCACCAGGACAGTGTCCGCGCCGGTTGCCTCGGCGGCCTTCAGGAAATCCGTCTCCAGGCGCTTGGTGACCGACCCGAACTGCCCCCATCCTCCGAACGTGGACGGATGACCCGGCTCGATCTCCTTCACGATCAGCTCCGGCACTCGCCTGAGAAGCTTGCGCACGGACTCGAATGCGTCCGGGTCGCTGAACCGATCGGGCGGCTGGACCGCCACCGCGTCGCGCGTCGGCATGAACGCCAGCCTGCCGCCGCGCTGCACAAGAAAATCCGCAAGCCTCACCACGTTGAAATCCCATCCCGCGATTCGTCCCGGGTAGCGGCTCCGAAGCGTGTGAAAACAGTCGTCGCACGCGGTGACGATCGTCCTGACACCGCGGGCGTGGAAGAGATCTCCGTTTCGGGAGCCGAGCGCGACGAAGCCGTCGTTATCGCCTGCATGGAGACGGTCGCCGCCGCAGCATACTTCGTACGACAGCACGACCGGCCTCACGCCCACTGAATTCATCAAATCCACCGCCGCGCGTATTTCATCGGTCGCCCTGAAGCCGATGTCGTCTGCGAGAAGAGCGTCGTAGTATGGAGCGCAGCCGACGAACAGAGCCACATCGCTCTTCTCGCTTTCGCGAGCGATCTGGATCGCGCCCGACGCCCACTCAAGCCGATTCTGACGTGTCTCGTTCCCGATCTGCAGGGTCACCACAGCGTTCAGAGCGCCCCCGAATGCGCGCGGGATGAAACCATCTCTCGGCCCGTTTTCGACAAGTATCTGGTCGGCGCAGGACGGGAAACTCGCCTGGGGTCCCGGCGAGCACAGCTCGCATCCCAGGCAGTGGCGGATTCCCATCGGGAACCAGCCGCTGCGCGCTTCATCGACCAGCCGGGACGGCACGAACTCCGGACGGTACTTCGTGATCGGGCACGCCGCGTCGTTCAGACCCGCGCTGCCGTCCGCGAATCCGCACGATGCTGCGATGTCCGCAAGGCTATGTCGTTTCTTCTCAGTCACAGAGTCACTCGATTGTCATTCCTCGCCTTCCCGTTTTGCCTCGTCCGCTTCTATGAAAACGAGTTTCTTTGTGTCTATCCCGGCGACCTTCGCGACCTCTCTCGCGCGACTCATCGATTTCTTCGCCTCGCTGCACCCAAAACCGTACTTGCATGATTTCTCGCCGCAGCTCAGCACGACCACCTTGTCGTACCCGGCTGCGAGTCCCTGCATCAGCTCACCCGTGCCCACCCGACCGGAGCAGGGCACCTCGATCTCTTCCGCCTTGCCATCGCCAAAAAAAAGATGATGGAAGCCCGCGAAATCTCCCGGCTTCTGTCGAGTGCAGAAAAACAGGAGGCTCTTTCCGCTCTTTGCACGGGTGGAGCTCATTTCGCACCTCCCCAGATTCGCGCTCTGAGTGCGTGAAGGGAGGTCACGCCCTGATCGATCGCGCCGGACGGGCACGCGGACACACACGTCCCGCAGCCCTTGCACGCGAGAATGTCGATCGTCGACACAAGACCGTACTTGGGGTCGGGGGAAATCCTTGGGGCCTTGTAACCGCAGATGTCCTCGCACACGCCGCATCCTCTGCAGCGGATCGAATCCACTCTCGCCACGAGAAGCTCCACTTTCGCGAAATCCTCGATCCGCGTCTCCTCGTGGATGCCTCTCGCGACGCCGAGCGGCACTCGCACCTCCACCGGATTACCTCTCTCGTCCACTCCGACCCCGCGCTTCCGGTAACAGGTCGACAAGCAAACCGCGCACTCCTCGCATGGCCCGCACAGCAGGCATCGACGTGCCTCGTGCGACGCCTCCCACGCAGTGAAGGACAAGTCGGATTCCTTGAAGTCGCTCTTTCTTTCATTCGCGGGCCTTACGGCGGGTCTGAACGCTTCTGACGGTGTGCCGGCGGGGTCCTCGATCTCCCAGCCCGGCGTCCTGATCGGAGTCGACAGTGTCCCGATCGTCCCGCGACCTCCCGACAGGTAGCTGTCGATTCCCGCCGCGGCTCGATGTCCCATGGACACGGCCTCGACTACCGACTTCGGTCCGCTCACAACATCGCCCGCCGCAAAAATACCGTCCAGATTCGTCGCCATCGTGTCGAGATCGACGGAAATCGTTCCCCACGGATCGCTCGACAGGTTCCCCCATGCATTGTCGGGAGCGAAATGCGCGGCATCGATCACCGAGTCGCACGCGATGACCGCCTCAGAATGCGGCTTGACCCTGTATGCGGGACGTCCGGTGTGATCCGCTTCGCCCTGCTCGATCGAAACGATTTTTACTCCGCCGACTTTCCCGCGGGAATTTTCCACGGCGACCGGTCGTGCCAGCTCGATGATCTCGACCCCTTCTTCTTCCGCGAGTTTCACGCGACGGTGATCGGGTTGGAGGAATTCTCTCGCTACCGGGATGATCCACCTGACCTTTGCGTTCCCCAGGCGGACCGCGGTCCTTGCGCACGCAAGCGCATGAACGCCGGATCCCAGAATAACGACCCGTCCGAGATCTGGATTCCCGCTCGACCGCCGGCTCGCCATGAATTCGACCGCTCCGATCACTCCGGTGAGCGTGCCGCCGTCGATCCAGGTCGTTCCCGAAAGTCCTTTCCATCGCGCGCCGGCTCCGGTCGCGAGCAGCACCGCATCGTAGCTTTCCTTCAGGCTCTGCAGCCCCTTCTCTCCCTGGATCGAATGGCCGCATTCAATGCTGACGCCGAGTTTCTCGATTCGTGCGATGTCGCGATGGACGGCGGCGGACGGAAGATCGAATTCCGGGATCGCCCGGGTCATCATGCCCCCGGGAGATTCCGAGCGCTCGAAAACCGTCACCGTGTGACCCCTCAGCGCGAGATCGTGCGCCGCGGTAAGACCTGCCGGGCCGCTCCCGACGATGGCGATCCTCTTGTCTGTGGACTTCCGGGTTCTTGGGAGCGGTTCCTCCACGCCCTGTCGACTCTCGTAATCCGCGACGAATCGTTTAAGCGCCATGATCGCGATGGGATCGTCGACCTCGCCGCGCTTGCATTCCGTCTCGCACGGATGCAGGCAGATTCTTCCGCAGGCGGACGGGAACGGCATGTGGCGTCGGATGGTCGCGAGAGCATCGTCGAATTTCTCCGACGCGATCTGGCCTACGTATTTTTTCACGTCGATTCCCGCCGGACATGCGCGCCTGCACGGCGATTCGTCCACCGGCTGGAATTCGAGCCGGCGACCCGCGACTTCGAAGGTGAGGAGGTCCCGATCGCGCCCGGCGGTCACGCTGCCTCACCTCCGTCGCTTTCCGCAGTAGGTCGCGCCATGAAAATCGGATGTTCGACTCCGGCAAGATCCGCCATCTCTCGAAAGCGTTGATCGACATCGCACTGACGGCATCGGTAGCTGTTCGCGCAGATTCCGCCCGGGAAAAAGCCCATCAGAGCGTAGCGGCACGGGCGGATATCCCCGTGACGCTCCCTCAGCACCTCGGCCTTCTCGCCTTCCATCTTCATCGCGGTCGTCGGGCAGAGAGTCGAGCATACGCCGCATCCGATGCACGATTCGGGATGCTCCATGAACGGCGTCGCCACTTCTCTCTCGGGACCCCGGCTCATGAATCCCAGTGCGTGCGCGCCAACCACCTCATCGCATACCCTTACGCACAGTCCGCACAGTATGCAGTCATCGCCGTCCGGCTTCTGCGGCTGGAAACGCGAGCTTGTGACCCCATGATTCGCAGCGAACTTGACAACGCCCCGCTCATTCGGACATCGTCCGAGGAGCGCTTCGATCGACATCCTGCGAAGCTTCAAAACGTCCTCGCTCTCGGTGTCGAAAACATCGCCCGACTCCACCGGGTAATTGCATGCGGTGACGTACTTCGACCTGTCTCCCCACGAGACCTTGACCATGCAGACCCGGCAGACACCGTACGGTTCGAGGCGGCGATGGTGGCAGAGAGTGGGTATATGCAGCCCCTCCCGCTCGCAGACATCGATGAGCGGTTCGCGGTCACGCGCTTTGACCGTCCTGCCGTTGATCGTTATTTCGATTCGGTCGACCATAAGTCAACGCCCGATCGCATCGAACTTGCACACTCTATAACACTCCCCGCACTTGATGCAGAGAACCGTGTCGATGTGATGCACTTCTTTCAGCTTCCCCGTAGCTGCGCCGGTCGGGCAGACCTTCACGCATGCCGCGCATCCGGTGCAGTTTTTCTCGATCACATGATATTGGACAAGCTCGCGGCACACGCCTGCCGGACATCTGGCGTCGGCGACGTGCTCCATGTATTCATCCCGAAAATATTTCAGCGTGCTCAGCACCGGGTTCACCGCGGACGTGCCCAGCGCGCACAGGCTCGCACCCGACATCCAGCGGGCGATCTCCTCGAGGTTATCGAGATCGTCGATCTCCGCCGCACCGTCGGTGATCCGGGTGAGAAGCCTGTCCATCTCCCTGAGACCTTCCCGGCAGGGAGTGCACTTTCCGCAGGATTCAGACTCAAGGAACCTGATGAAATAACGCGCCACGTCCACCATGCACGTGTCCTGGTCCATGACAATTATGCCGCCGGAGCCCATCATGCTTCCCGCCCCGGTGAGCGCGTCGAAGTCGACGGGGAGGTCCATGAGCGACTCGGGAAGGCATCCGCCGGACGGTCCCCCGGTTTGCACAGCCTTGAATTTCTTCTTCTCCGGCACTCCGCCGCCCACATCCTCGACAAGCTCCCTTAAGGTCATCCCCATCGGGATCTCCACCAGCCCGGTGTTTTTGACCTTCCCGACCAGGCTGAAGATTTTCGTCCCGGGACTTCTCTCGGTCCCAAGCTCGCGGAACTTCGCTGCCCCTTGCGTGACGATGCCGGGGACATTCGCCCAGGTCTCGACATTGTTGAGGACCGTGGGCTCGTTGTGGTAGCCGTGCTCCACGGTGTGAATGTATTTCGCCCGCGGCTCGCCGGGCTTTCCCTCCAGGGACGCCATCAGTGCGGTCGATTCGCCGCACACAAACGCTCCGCCGCCCCGATTGATCTTTATGTCGAAGCTGAAGCCGCTTCCGAGAATGTTGTCGCCGAGCAGCCCCCATTCCCGCGCCTGCCGGATCGCCTCCGATATTCTTGCCAGCGCGAGGGGATATTCGTTCCGGACATAGACGAAGCCGCCTCCGGGCGACCCGGCCCCGACGGCGAAAGCGCCGATGATCATGCCCTCGGCCACGAGGTGCGGGTTGCCCTCGAGGATGCTCTCGTCCATGAACGCGCCTGGATCGCCCTCGTCGGCATTGCAGATTACCCATTTGCGCTCGCCCTTCGCCTTGACCGCCGACGCCCATTTCTTCCCGGTCGGAAATCCGCCTCCGCCGCGTCCGCGAAGTCCCGACGCCGCGATTTCATCGATGATCGCCCGCGGTCCCATTTCATACAGCGCTTTCGACAGCGCCTGGTAACCGCCGAGCGCGATGTAGTCGCGGATGTCGGTGGGATCGATCCGGGAGTTGTCGCCCAGCAACAGCTTGTTCTGGACGTTGTAGAAGGGGATGTCTTTCTCTTTCTCTATGCGCGATTTGGCCTTCGAGTCCCAGTAGAGGAATTCCTCGATCGGTTTTCCGCCGATGACGGTGTCGGCGACGATCTGTGGAATCCATTCCGGCTTCACCTGGCAGTACAGGATGTCGCCCGGTCGGATCAGCACCAGGGGTCCCTGCTGGCAGAACCCATGGCAGCCGGTCACGAGCAGTCGCACCGAATCGCCGAGGTCCCTGGACTTGAGCTCGGCAACGAGAGCGTCCCGGACCGCCTGGCATCCGCTCGCCAGACAGCCGGTCCCGCCGCATACCGAGACCGTGCACTTGAAGCCGGCGTTCCGTCTGGAGAACTCGTCCTTCAGCCGTGCAAGCTGGGTAGGGGAGGCGACTTTCACCGGGTCTCGACCTCCCTCCGCTCGCGGATCTCCGTGAGGAAGTCGAGAACCTTCGTGCGCGTCATATGGCCGTGATAGAGGCCGTCGAGCACCACGACCGGACCCATTGCGCACGCGCCGAGGCAGTGGGCGGTCTCGATCGAGAACTCGCCGTCAACGGTTGTGTGACCGGCTTCGATCATCAGCTCGTCTTCGAGAGCGCGCACGACTTCCTGCGCCCCCCTGACATGACAAGCCGTGCCGGTGCAGACCATCAAATGCACGCGCCCGCGAGGCTCCAGCGTGAATGCCTCGTAAAACGTGGCCACCGCCCATACACGGTTGTACGGGACGCCCAGACGCTCCGACACTCGCTTGAGCGCGGGCAGGGGAAGGTATTGCCACTGTCTCTGGATGTCCTGAAGCATCCCGATAAGAGCCTCCGGATCCGCTCCGGATCGCTCTATCAGCTGGTCAACCTTCCCAAGATCGATATCGGTCACGACTTCGACCATCCGGGATACCTGCGGAGTATACTCACGCCCCTGAACGCTTTCAACGGAACCCCTGCTGATGTGCGCATCTCATCCGGGTTGGTGAATTTGCGGACCGAACCGGCTTGAGACATACACGAATCGCCCGAGGGTACGAGTCGCCTCGTCAGCGGATCTGAACACCGGAATCCCGGCGTTCAGAAACATTTTCTCCATGGGGTTGTAAAGCTCGCCGGAATCCAGAACGATCGCGAGGGGTTTCCCGATGCCGGCTCTGACAGCTTCGATGAGGAGTTGCGGGAAGCTCTGCGGGTCGGCGATCCCGTCGCCTTCGGGTCCCCCGGGAGCGAGGGTTTTCATCTGGGGGGAAAGCGGAACGCATCCATGCAGAATGAAATCCACTCCCGGATCGTGCCCCAGCGCCTTTATGACTTCGACATGCGCGCGGTCGACCGCCATGGGCGTGATGTCGAGGGGATTTCCGATGTTCACCAGATCGTCGAGCCTGAATTCCTTCAGGATGCTCTGCAGGCGGGCAAGAGTCGAGGGCGAAAGCTGCGCAAACGTCAGGAAATGAGCGGGTTCGCGAAGGTTGTCGGCCATACCCACCGTCTCGAAACCCGCGTTGGAGACTGCCGCGATACGTCCCTCGCCGATCGGTCGATCTCCCGCCGTGGAGGCGAGCATTATCAGGTTCTGCCACTCGGCAAACGAGCGTGCGACCATGCATCCGGACCTTGTCAGGACGGCGTCGGCGACATCCCAGTCGCCCGCGATCGCAGCGGTATGCCCGCTCGCCGCCTTGCGACCCTCAACGGACCGTCCGGCCTTGTATACGATGACATGCCGTCCGGACCTGGTTATTTTCCTGGCGGCCTCGGCGAGATGGAGGCCCTCCATGCGGCCCAGGCCCTCGGCGTAGCAGGCGAAGACCCTTACTTCGGAATCGTTCGTCAGGTGCTCCACAAAATCCGCGATGCCCAGGTCGGCCTGGTTGCCCGTCGAGATCGCGTATCGCGGCACGAGTCCGTACAGCTTCGACATCCGGCTGATCATGAATGCCCCCGACTGGCTGATCAACGCGACATGTTTCCCGATCGGGTTGTCGGGATTCTTCGGCAGCTTGGACGCCGGTACGAACATCGTGTCGTAACCGCCGGGGACACATATTATCCCAAGCGAATTCGGTCCCACCACGACAGGACCTCGATCGTCGCGTCCCCGGCTCGCGTGCAAAACCTTCTTCAGATCGTCCTCGAGACCCTTCGCCCCTTCCTTCTCGCCCATACCGCCGGTAATCAGAATGATCGATTCCGCTTTTCCGCTGTCGATGATCTCTGCAACTATCGACGGCACCTGGGTCGCGCCCACCGAGAGAACTACCAGGTCGAATCTGCCGGGAAGGTCGGATATGCCCGGGTAACACTTGACCTGATCGATCTCGCGGTCGCCGTCCTTCACTATCGCAAGTCTCTCACCCGTGAATCCGCCCTTCAGGAGGTTTCGCAGGATAACCCTGCCGAGGTTCATGCCTTTCGCCGAGACTCCAATCACGCATATGTTCTTCGGCTTCAGGAGCGCTTCGATTTTCCCGACCGGCGATGCGGGCCTCGACGGCTCGACCGGCCGGAATCTGAGGAGTCCGTCGACCGGCACAAGCTCTCCGTCACGGCAAAGGAAAGGATTCATTTCGCACTCAGTGAAATGGACCGGCGCGTCCGGATTGAACGGCGAGTAGCGCCAGACGAGTGCATGAAATCGCTCGAGCAGGTCCGCGATCTTCTCGTCCTCGACAAGTCTCTTGTGACCACGCGCGCGTCCCGTCAGCGTCTCGAACGCGATGGTCTCCTGAAACGCTTTGAACAGCTCGATTTCGTCCGACGCTCCCGGGCTTACTGTCGCGCCTGCGCGTCCCCCCCCAAGCTCCTTTGCGTAAAGCTCCGTATCGAGTCCCCCAAGTCCCGCATTGATGATCGGCCCGAACTCCCTCGTCTCGCGCATGCCCAGGAAGAGCTCGGTTCCAAAACCGGCGGGCGAATCGACAAAGGGGTAGACCAGTACTCCGACAGTCTCATCCTCGAATTCCGAGACAAGCTCCTCACTCGAAAGGTCTCTGAATTCTTCGGGAATCTCGTTCCGATCCATCAGGAGCTGTGCCTGGCGACGTGGGGCTTGGGCAAGAATGCGCCTGACCGCGTCGGGGACACCGGCTCGCTCGACAATCTCGATCCCTCCGATATCCGTCTTGTGAGCGATCCGGGGATGAACGATCTTGAGGACCAATCGGTCGCCTGCGATATTCTTGAGCAAATCAAGAGATTGATCGGGAGACTCGATCACGATGCATTCCGGCGCGTTGCCGATCCCCACGACTCGGAGCAGGTCGTAGACCTCGTGTTCATGCAGGAAAAACCGGGACCGGTCGGCGACCGTCCTGATGATCTGATCCGCCTTGCTGAAATCCGGGAGCATTTTTCTGGTGTTACGTACGGGCACGGCATGCCGTACCCCTACCGCCCGTCGATCTCTGCCGCGATGACCTCGGACCACTTCTCGCCGGGATTCTCCTTAAGCAGCACGACCCATCGCGGCACCGACTTGATGTCCGCGTGCTCGACCGGCACGTTCTCGGTAAGAGCGCGCAGACCGGAAAGGTCGATTCCCGCTTTTGCCGCCTCAGTGAGAAACTCCGCCATCCTGCGACCGTATCGAAACGCCTTCAGATTTGTCGCAACCACCTTGTCGCCCTTGGCCTTCCACAGATTGCCGACCCATTTCTCGAGAACTTCGACCTTCAAAGGCAGGCGGGTGGACGCCGCTCCGAGCATCACCATGTTCGCGGAGAGAGCGTTACCGGCCTGTTTCGCTATGCTTTGGGCGTCGATCGGTATGACATCGCCGGCTTTCTCGAACTCTTTCCAGAGAGAATCGGCGTCGGGGTAGTTCGGAATGTTGACGAACGGGTTGATGCTGGTGACGATGAAACCGCCGGGACCGAGATATTCCAGATACCGAAGCGCCTCGAGCGGCTCGACCGCCAGAAGCACGTCGCAGCCTCCCTTTGGAATCAGGTCGCTCGATATCGGCTCGCTCGAGATGCGAAGGTTGCTCTGGACCGCCCCGCCCCGCTGCGCCATCCCGTGGACCTCCGCCTGCTTGAAGTTGAGGCCTTCCTCGAGCGCGGCGTTGCATATGACGTACGCCTGGGAAAGAATCCCCTGGCCTCCCACTCCGGCTAACAGGATGTCGGTTTGCATCTCGACTCCTCGGTCTCCTCGCCGTCCCCTCCTTGCGGGGACTATCAAGATCGCGATCCCCCTTGCGGAAACTATCGAGGATCCCGTCCCCCCCTTGGGGGGGACATTCAATATCGCCGTCCCCCCCTTGGGGGGGACTACAGGGGGGCTCTTCTATTCCCCCGACTTCTTCTTCCGCTTCAACTCCTCCAGACACTCCCGCTGCGCGAGAATCACGCTCAAACCCTCGTGCCTAAGCTCCCGCCTGATTATCTCAACGTTCCTCTGATGCTCCTTCGGGACCGGGTTAATGCAGATCACGTGCTCGGGCGGGACTCCGAGACCCTTAACAATGCTTTCGAGCCTGCCGCCTGTTCCGTACGTCGGCTGCCCGCCGGTCATCGCGACAGTGCCGTTGTCCATGATGAAAACCGTTATCGGGCTGTCGATCGCCGCCGCGTCAAGAAGCGGAGTGATGCCGCTGTGGGTGAAAGTCGAGTCGCCGATCGCGCACGCCACCGGTCTTATTCCCGCATGGGCGGCGCCGTTCGCCATCGATATGCTCGCGCCCATGTCGACGCAGCTCTCGATCGCCCGGTACGGAGGCAGCGCGCCCAGAGTGTAGCAGCCGATGTCGCTGAAAACCCGCCCCGACGGGAAGTCCTTCATTGCTTCGTTGAGCGCGTTGAATGTGTCGGCATGCGGACATCCCTTGCACAACTGCGGCGGACGTCCCGCAAGCTGCCCCGCCTTATGCATCGCGCTGAGCGGTTGCATCCTCAGCGCTGACCGAACACTGTCCGGGTTCAGCTCCCCGGTGCGAGGAAGGTCGCCCGTGAGCTTTCCACGGACCGTTTTGTCGTTAAGCCCCAGAAATCCGCTCAGATGCTCCTCGATGTACGGGTAGCCCTCCTCGACAACGAGTATCTCATCGACCGCCGACGCGAACTTCCTCAGCTTCCCCACCGGCATGGGGTACTGCTTTATTATGAGGATAGAGAAATCCTTTTGATCGATGGGGAGATTTTCGAAGACATAGTTGGCCGCGATGCCGCTCGTGATAATGCCTTTCTTTGTGCCGTCAGTGATCGTCAGAGCGTTATGGTTGCTCTCCTCCGATTCCTCAACAAGCTTCGGACGGCTCTCGACAAGCCTGGCGAAGTTCTTGCGTGCATTCACCGGGAGAAGGGTCCATTTCGTCCAGTCGGTGGATGGGTTGTTATTGTTCTGGGGTCGACCCTGCTTGAGAACGAGGACATTCGCGCGCGAGTGCGCAAGCCTTGTGACCAGCCGGACCATCACGGGGACGTTCATCACTTCGCTCAGCTCGAACGCCTCCCGGACCATGTCGTACCCCTCCTGCTGGTTGCCCGGCTCCAGGCAGGGAATCATCGCGAAGTGAGCGAAGTATCGAGAGTCCTGCTCGTTCTGGCTCGAATGCATGCTCGGATCGTCCGCGACCGCGAGCACCAGGCCTCCGTTCACGCCGGTGATCGCCGAGTTCATGAACGGGTCCGCGGCGACATTGAGCCCGACATGCTTCATCGTCACCAGCGCGCGCTTCCCCGCGTAGCTCATCCCGAGCGCTTCTTCGTACGCCACCTTCTCGTTTGTCGACCAGACCGCGTGCACCGAGTCCTTCCCGTACATCTGCACCGCCTCGAAAATCTCCGTGGACGGAGTGCCCGGATAGCCGTAGACGCCCGAAATTCCCGCATGGATCGCGCCAAGCGCTACAGCTTCATCGCCGAGCAACACGGAGGTTTCGCGCATGATGGGATCCTTCCGGAAAACCCGAAATCCTGCAGCCGCGCTCGCAGGGCGGTTCAGTGTACGCACAATCCGCGGGTTAGTCAACCGGGTTGAGAAGCGAGGTGCAGCGCCGGTAGCACGCCGGTAGCTGCTATCCTTGCCGTCTTCGGCAAGGTAGCTGCTACCGGCACTGATCCCCGGGTGCCCCGGCTTTCCAACCGGCAGGAGGGCAGCCTGTCCAGAATCAACTCCTGGATGCACGATGCTTCTCCCACAAGGTCAATTGACAGATAAACCGCGGGATGGTATGTTAAAAGATTGCGCCTCTCCATCTGGCGCATCGAGGGCCGTTAGCTCAGATGGTAGAGCACCGGACTTTTAATCCGGGCGTCGCGGGTTCGATTCCCGCACGGCCTACCAGATCGAAAACCTGATTCTTGATAAGTTCAAGGGACCTCGGGCCCCCATCGTCTAGACGGACCAGGACACCACTCTTTCAAGGTGGCAACACGGGTTCAAATCCCGTTGGGGGTACCAGTTTCCCGATAGAGACCCGCCTTCGGGCGGAACCGTCTTGCGGGCATCTGAGAAAATCGTGTATACTCCGGTGCTCGGTTGGTGTGAGGATTAACGCGGGGCGGTAGTTCAGCTAGGTTAGAATACCAGACTGTCAATCTGGAGGTCGCGGGTTCGATTCCCGTCCGTCCCGCCAGAATCTTAAGGATGTACTCGGCAGTCAGCGAGCCGAGGTAGCTCAGTTGGTAGAGCAGCGGACTGAAAATCCGCGTGTCGGCGGTTCAATTCCGCCCCTCGGCACCAATCCTCACCCCCCTCCCCATAGACTTGAGAGGGGGCGAGGGGGTAAAATGATGGATGTCGGGCAGTGGCGCAGCCCGGTAGCGCACTAGCATGGGGGGCTAGGGGTCCCGGGTTCAAATCCCGGCTGCCCGACCACTCGAACCTTCGAACTCCCGACCGACGTCGGGGGTTTTTTGTTGCCCTGCATCCGGCAACAGGCCCCTCTGGATCGCCCTTTCTAACCAGTCATGTCAGTCATTCCTGATTACGATTACCAGGTAATATCCTTGATCGATTCCGGACTCGAACTCAGAGCCTTCGATCTCGACTCTGTGACTTCTCGATACGGGTTCTGAGAATGAAAGAACCGGGTAGTTGTCTGTCTGTGTGTCTTCAGCCAGCAAGGTGCCATCGTCCGAGTAAATGCGTATGTTGAGGTCCCGCATTCCTGGCCCACCGACTCCCCAGATTTCGTAGTCGCCCGTACCCACAGTGAGAGGGAAACTGTACGGGGATCCTTCTTCCACAAGTCTGATCTCGTCAAAGATCATTGTTTGACCCTCACTGTCGATCCTGTCCATGTAATCAGCTCTGACTGACTCCATGTAATTCAGATCACTGGTGTCGTCGGCCATTACGGCTACGGCCACCAACATCATCACCGCTAACGTAATTAGCAGGAAAACCAACTTTTTCATGAGTTTCTCCTTTTGTCGACTCCTTTGCGCAGTCGATCTGGTGGTCATTATACTCCAGGAATTCCTGTTTTTAACATAATGCGTACCAAGTCATTAATGACTGATTTAGGCCTTTGCCCCTCAATCAAGTGTCCCGGACAGAAATCTTGCCCCCGGCACAAAATGGAGTATCTGCAGTAATTTAGATAGAGTGAAATCGCGGAAGTCAGCCTCCGCACGGAAGTGATGCAGGGCATGAGAGCGCACAGCTGCGGCGTGGGTAGCGTAAAGGCACGGAGGTCAGGGGTCTGAGTTCGAATCTCTCCTCCCCGACCACTCGAACCTTCGAACTCCCGACCGATGTCGGGGGTCTTTTGTTGCCCTGCATCCTGGAACGCGCTCCCCCGGATACTAACCTGGGACGCAGCTGCAGGTCGCGACACCTCCCGCTCCCGAAAGGACCCGGTGCATGGACATCAAATCCCGCGTGAAAGTGATCCTGGTCACCCTTCTGATTCTGAATTCCATCTGGGTTGTCCTCCTCTGGCCGATCGATATCGCGAGCGGAGCGTTCCCGCGCGGACTGTTCGCCAACCAGCCTGAAGGAAGCATCCCGATCTTCCATCTGGCCGCTGAATGTATCATGGCTGCGATCACCGTGGTCGGGCTGATAGGATGGATCCAAGGGAAGAGATGGGGTCGGGGACTGTCGCTTCTGGGGATCGGCATGTTCAGCTACTCGGCGATCAATTCGATGGGCTGGGCCTTCACGAACAATCCCATCCTTGCGGCCCCCATGCTCTTCACCCTCCTGCTGGCGGCGATCCTCGTGCCGATGCTTGTTTGCGAGAAGTCCGCGATCCGCGCGCCCGGAGTACAGGAATCGGGGTTGTCCCCCGGTCCGCTGGGTTAACAGCGATCCTTCTTCCGCTCCACGATCCCTTACGAAACGAACCGGACTGCGAATCCGGACAGGTTCGCTTTTCCGGCATCCCGGTAGTGGGGAACGATGTACCGGTTTTCCGCTCCCGCGACCGTTTCCGGGTGATTTTTTCCCGGCCTTGGTGTAGAATACCCGACCTCTAAACGGAATCGATGCGGTCCGGGGCGGTAACTTCGAAACAGGATGCCCCGACCCCTTTCATAAACTTAACCAGGTCTCAGGAATCAAAGGAGATCCCTATGTCAGAGTTTGTTTCCAATTTCATGGAGATGGTGCGCGCGAAGAATCCGGCGCAACCCGAGTTCATACAGGCGGTTCAGGAGGTCGTGGAATCTCTTGAGCCGGTGATGGAGAGGCATCCGGAATTTCTCGAGGCGAAGATTCTCGAGAGGATTGTGGAACCCGAGCGTGTGATCATGTTCCGGGTTCCGTGGCTCGATGACCAGGGCAGGGTGCAGGTGAACCGTGGCTTTCGAATCGAGTTCAATTCGGCCATCGGTCCCTACAAGGGCGGCCTGAGGTTTCACCCGACCGTCAACCTCGGAATCCTGAAGTTCCTGGGATTCGAGCAGGTGTTCAAGAACGCCCTCACCACACTGCCGATGGGCGGCGGCAAGGGCGGAAGCGATTTCGACCCGAAGGGCAAGAGCGACAACGAAGTAATGAAATTCTGCCAGAGCTTCATGAACGAGCTCTTCAGGCACATCGGACCGGACACCGACGTGCCTGCGGGCGACATCGGCGTGGGCGGTCGCGAGATCGGCTACATGTTCGGTCAGTACAAGAAGCTGAGGAACGAATTCACCGGAGTGTTCACGGGAAAAGGGCTCACCTGGGGCGGCAGCCTTGTCAGGCCGGAGGCCACCGGTTACGGAGCCACCTACTTCGCCCGCGAGATGCTGAAAACCCGCGGCGAGTCCTTCAAGGGCAAGACCGTCGCGATCTCCGGGTCAGGCAATGTCTCGCAGTACGCTTGCGAGAAAGTGACGCAGCTTGGCGGGAAGGTCGTCACGATGTCCGACTCGAACGGCTCGATCTACGATCCGAAGGGGATCGACGACAAGAAGCTCGCGTTCGTCATGGACCTGAAGAACGTCAGACGCGGACGGATCAAGGAGTACGCGGACAAGTACGCCTGCGAGTTCCGCCAGAAGCGGCCGTGGGACGTGAAGTGCGACATCGCAATGCCCTGCGCCACGCAGAACGAGATCGACGGCCACGACGCGAAAACCCTGGTGGAGAACGGATGCAAGTGTATATCCGAAGGCGCGAATATGCCCTCCACCCCGGAGGCCATCGATGTGTTCCTCAAGGCCAAGATTCTTTACGGCCTCGGGAAAGCCGCCAACGCCGGCGGTGTGGCAACGAGCGGCCTCGAAATGAGCCAGAACTCGCTCAGACTGTCATGGTCCAGAGAGGAAGTCGACAAGCGTCTGGACGGCATCATGTGCGCGATCCACGAGCAGTCCGTCAAGGCCGCCCAGGAGTACGGGCACCCCGGCAACTACGTGGTCGGCGCGAATGTCGCCGGATTCCTGAAGGTCGCCAACGCCATGATGGCCCAGGGACTTGTGTAGGCGTCCACGGATTCGCTGTTTCATCTGAACATGAGAAGGCCCCTCGCAGGAGGGGCTTTTCCGTTTCGAGTCCGCTGCAGCTTCCGTGGCGCCCATACGTACGCCACAGGGCTCTCAGAAGATTGAGCGGATGGGTGTCTCTCTTCAAAGCGAATCACCCATCTGTTCGCCGCGGCGAACATATGGGCGCCACGGGGCTCTCAGAAGATTGAGCGGATGGGTGTCTCTCTTCAAAGCGAATCACCCATC
>CAYGZQ010000030.1:0-29388 GCA_964354375.1 uncultured Planctomycetota bacterium | reverse complement strand
CTCTCTTCAAAGCGAATCACCCATCTGTTCGCCGCGGCGAACATATGGGCGCCACAGGGCTCTCAGAAGATTGAATGGTATTCCGCTATCCATCTCATCCGCGTGATCTTTCTTCACAAGACTGAATGGCGTCCACAAGCCGAAGCGAACACGTTCCGGGCGCGAGCATCGCATGTCTCCTGAAGGTCGCCGACGCTACTTCTGCTTCGCGACCCTTAACTGAAGCCTGGTCTTCTCGCCTTCCCGCAGGATCGCTATGGAAAGCTCCACGTCGTCCTTAATATACCTGATCGCGCGCTGATCCCCGTCGGTGCGCCACGGCGCGTTGGGATCCTTCTCCCAGCCTTTCAGATTCGCGTAGAAATTGAAGACCGGATCGACGGGGATTTCTCCCATCGTGATGGCGGTCATCTCTCCGTTGGCTGCGGAGAATTCCTGGACCTCGAAGCCCTCGGGGAGCGGCAAGTCATCGCGCCATCCGTTCGGAAGGCTCGCAGGATCGACCGCGGGCAAGATGATCTCCGGCTCGGCGGTGGACATGTCGACCGGGGGGGCCTGCTCAGGAGTGTCTGCGGTCTGGGTATCCGCAGTGCCCGGACCGGCAGTGCCTGACGTAGAGGTCTTATCGGTTTTCGTGCAGGCGACAGTGAGTGTCAGAAGTACGACAAGAATGCTGAGGAACAGGAAAGTGGGGCGCATTACGGTAGGTCTCCTTTTCACGATCCCTGCGGCTTAATGATACCAGAATCAACCGATTCTCTCGCCCCCGGGTCCGCAGCCTTTCCAGGCTGCATCTTCTTGAATAAGAGCGGACTGGAAAGTCCGCGGACCCGGTTGGGCAGTTTCTTTACTTTTGTGGGGGTCGGTACTAACATTTGGAATCGGCATGAAATCCGGATCGCCACAGGAATCGGCGCCCAGATCGCCCGGTCCCGAGCCGCTGGACAACTTCCGCAGCCTCTCGATCCGGGTGCTCCACTACGCTAATCTGGGTGTGTCCAGAATCGGCTTTCTGAGGCAGGTCTCAAAAATACTGCTGGATTTCTCCGGCTGCGATGCGCTCGCCATACACGCCGCCGACGGGGCGCTTTACTACTGCTCCGAAGCTTCGAGGCGTCCCGAGAAATCCTTCAACTTCGAAATCCTGGACCCCAAGTCGAGAAAGGGGCGCAAGAAGGGACCCTGTGTCGAGGAGACCGAGGACCTGGACCGGATCTGCGAAGAAGTGATGACTGGCGGAACAGCCCCCTCCTCGCCTTTCCTTACGAAGAACGGCAGCTTCTGGATCAGTGACACCGACAATCCCCTTGCGTCCCGTCAGGCCGCCGACACTGACCGCGACGAGGACTCAAGACCGCTCAGCAGGATCTATAAGACGATTCTTGTGGTTCCCTTTGTGATAACCGATGACAACAACGGCGTTCTTATACTGAGGAGCATGGAGAAGTACTTTTTCACCGAGAGAGAGGTCGACTTGTATGAGAGCATCGCCCAGAACATAGGCATCGCGATAGCCGCAAGGCGCACGCGGTCGGAATGTCACGAAAGGGTTAAGGAGCTTACGTGTCTGTACGGCATCGCGCAGCTCGCAGGAAAGCCCGGGCTCTCAAGACAGGAGCTGCTCATGGGAATCGCGGCGCTTCTGCCGCCGGCCTGGCAGTATCCGGACATCGCGTCGGGACGAATAGTGCTGGACGGGGAATCTTATTCGACACGCGCGGCGGATGAGGTCGCCGACAGACAGGCTGCGGATATCGTCCTGGGCGGCGTCAAGCGCGGATTTGTCGAGGTGGCGTACTCCGATGAGAGACCACAGCTTTATGAAGGACCGTTTCTCCTGGAGGAAAGAAAGCTCATTGACGCTGTCGCCGCGGAGATCGGTCACCTGATCGACAAGCTTGAGGCCGACGAGACTCACGCGAAGCTGCAGGAGCAGTTGAGGCACGCGGACAGGCTCGCGACCCTCGGTCAGCTTGCGGCCGGAATAGCGCACGAGCTGAATGAGCCGCTGGGCGCCATCCTGGGCTTTGCCCAGCTCGCGAGCAAAGACCTGAGAGCGCCCGAACAGACTGCAAAGGACCTTGTGAAAATCGTCAACGCGTCGCTCCACGCGCGCGAGGTGGTCAGGAAGCTCCTGATATTCGCCAGGGCCGTGCCGACGAAAAAGACCGAGGTCGACCTCAACAAAATAGTCAAGGACGGGATTTACTTCCTGGAGTCAAGGCTGTCCAAGGAACAGATAGAGCTGGAAAGGGTGCTGGACCCGAATCTCCCCGTTATATTCGCCGACCCCGCGCAGATTCACCAGGTCCTCGTCAACCTGATCGTCAACGCGATCCAGGCGATGCCCGGGGGTGGCAAACTGAAGCTCGAAACCCAAAGCGACTGCGACAATGTGTCGCTGATAGTCGAGGATACCGGCATGGGGATGAGCGGGGAGGTCCTCAGCCGCGTCTTCCTCCCCTTCTTCACAACGAAGGACGTGGGTCAGGGTACCGGCCTCGGCCTGGCGGTCGTTCACGGAATCGTCACTTCCCATGGCGGAACCATCGACGTGACAAGTGAGGTCGGCAAAGGGTCGGTGTTCAAGGTCACTCTGCCTGTGGGCGGCGCCGACGGCAAAGGGGATACTATTCGCAATGGCATCGTCGAAGAATCATCGCAACGATAGCGGGAAAGAGGTCATCCTGGTCGTGGACGACTCGCCCGACACGCTGGAGGTCCTTCAGAGGAATCTGGAATCGCAGGGCTATGTTGTGTTCACGGCTCTGAACGCCTCAGACGCGATCAGGCTTCTTGAGTCCACGGATGTGGATCTGGTCGTCACCGATTTGAAAATGCCCGGTGTCAGCGGCCTGGAGCTCGTCAGGCACGTGCGCGAGAACCTCAAGGACACCGAGGTCATGATGATCACCGGCTACGCCTCCGTACAGGGCGCCGTCAAGGCCGTGAAATCCGGCGCGGAAGAATACCTCGCCAAGCCCTTCACAGACGAGGAGCTTCTCGGGGCTGTCCGGAGATCTCTCGGTAAACTGCACTTGCGCCGCGTAGCGTCCCTCTCCAGTCAACGCGCGCCCTCGAAAGCCTACGGAATGATCGGAGCTTCGCCTCCGATGGTGAAGGTTTTCGACATGATCGAGAAGGCGGCCTCGACTACCGCTACCGTCCTTGTCATGGGCGAGAGCGGCACCGGCAAGGAGCTCGTGGCCAGGGCGATCCATTACAACAGCCCAAGGGCCAGTGCCGCGTTCGTGCCGGTCAACTGCGGCGGCATACCCGAGGGCCTGCTCGAGAGCGAGCTCTTCGGGCACGTCAAGGGATCTTTCACGGGCGCCACCGAGTCGCGCGCAGGCTTCTTCCAGGCCGCCGACGGCGGAACGATATTCCTGGACGAGATCAGCGAGATGAGCCTTGGCATGCAGGTCAAACTCCTCAGAGTGCTGCAGGAAAAAGAGGTCTATATGGTCGGCGCGACCAAGCCGAGAAAAGTGGACGTGAGAATCCTTGCGGCCACAAACAAGGACCTCGCGAAGGTCGTCGAAAAAGGGCAGTTCCGGGAGGACCTCTTCTACAGGCTGAACGTCATCACCATCACCATCCCGCCACTTCACGAGAGGGGCGACGATGTGTTGCTCCTGGCGAACCATTTCGTGGAGAGGTTCGCACGTGAGTTCGGGAAACCCGCCCCGAGGCTTTCGGACGAGGTCCTGCTGGCGCTCAAGAGCTACTCATGGCCGGGAAACGTTCGTGAGCTCGAAAACATGATGCAGAGACTTGTCGTCATGAGCGATGCGGACATCATCGACATGCCCGACTTGCCCGCACTCATGCGGTTTTCCGTGAAAGGCGAGGCGAGCCTGGATCGGCCCCTCGTCGAAGTGGAGGCGGAGTATATCGCCAACGTGCTCGCGAGCGTCGGTGGAAACAAGACCCAGGCGGCGAAGATTCTCGGCATCGATCGAAAGACCCTGAGAGAGAAAATGAAATCGTACGACATGTACGGGAAAGAGCAGCCCTGATGTGGGGCAGGCTTTCCAGCCTGCCGTTCATGCGGCATTAGGTAGAGGCACGGCATGCCGGGCCCCTACGAAGCGGTGCGTTTCTATCTGCCGGTCGGCAAGAAACGGGGTAAATCTCCTCGATGATACAAAAATCCCCGGAGCGTCCCCGCAGGTGGCCGTGGTGAACCAGCTTCGGATATGTGGAAAACCAGCTGAACTGTCCATTTCTGGGTAAGATTTCCCCGAAAAGTTGAGAATTTGTGAAAGTTTTCACTTCCGCGGTGCGAAAATCGCCCGCCCATGCGACTTGGCACGGTCGGTGAAAGCAAACACTACGTTCGTGGTTGGCGCCCCTGTTACCGGGGAGCCTCAACGAAGGAAATGAAAGGAGTTCAACCATGACAATGTCGTCAGCAGCTAGAAGCGCGAAGAGAATCGAGAAGGCCCCCAAGCCGCAAGTCACGCGGGAAGGGTCCGGGATCGATCGGTCCGGCCTTTGCCTGACGTGCGTCGCAGCCTCCGACTGCATATACAGGAAGCCTGGAATGCTGGTGTTTGACTGCGAGTCCTACGACAGCGAGACCGTGCCGGTCGTCGCCCCGACAATCCGGGTCGTGCCGACACATCCGGTCGAGAGAAGGACGCTCGACGGCCTGTGCGTGAACTGCGCACGCATCGGCGACTGCACCCTCTCCCACACAGAGGGCAGGGTCTGGCAGTGCGAAGAGTACGAGTGAACCCGTTTCCATCGGAAGTGCATCTGCGTCGGGTGAAGCCCTCACTCGATCATCGTCTTGTTGTCTGGAAGAAATCGATGATTCGAAGCGTCTCACGCAAGAAGTCCGAGGGTTGAGTCCAAAGGGCAGGGACAAGGAGGTGTGTTATGACTGTGACTGATTTGACATCGAAGGTTTCGAAGCGGGTGCGAGATAAGGACTCCGCAAGGAAACCGAAGGACTCGAAGAAGGGCAGCCTCTACGAGAATGTAAAGAAGCAGTTCGATAAGGCCGCCGACCTGATGGGTCTCGACCCCGATGTGCGCAGAATCCTCTCGATGACCCAGAACGAGATCGTCGTCAACTTCCCCGTCAGAATGGACAACGGTCGGGTGAAGATGTTCACGGGGTACCGTGTTCAGCACAACGACGCCCTGGGTCCGTTCAAAGGTGGACTGAGATATCACCCCGCCGTCGACATCGACGAGGTCCGCGCGCTCGCTTCATGGATGACCTGGAAATCCGCGATAGTCGGCATTCCCTTCGGCGGAGCAAAGGGCGGCATCCAGATGAACCCGTCCGACTGCTCGCCTGAAGAGCTCGAGCGGATCACTCGCAGATTCGCTTTCGCACTGAGCAACAATATCGGTCCCGAATACGATATCCCGGCCCCGGACGTCAACACGAACGCCCAGATCATGGCCTGGATACTCGACACCTACCTCTCCACTCAGCCTCCTCACGAAAGGCAGCGATGCATCCATGTCGTCACCGGGAAACCGATCGAGTCGGGCGGAAGCGTCGGGCGCGATAAGGCGACCGGTCAGGGCGTGGTCTTCACGATCGCTCAGTGGGCCACGGATCACGATTTCGATCTGAGCAAGGCGACATATATGGTGCAGGGGACGGGAAATGTCGGCTCATGGGCTGCAAGGCTCATGAAGCCCTACGGTGCGAAACTGATCGCCGCCGAGGATATCAGCGGTGCGATCTCAAATTCCCGCGGGATCGATCCCGACGAGCTCACCGTCTGGGTGAAGGCGCACGGCGGATGCGCCGGCTTCCCCGGCTCGCAGGCCGTCGATCACTACGAGTTTCTCGCGACCAGGTGCGATATCTTCATCCCGGCCGCGCTGGAGAATCAGATCACCGGGAAGACTGCCGGGCTTCTGAACTGCAGGCTTGTGGCTGAGGGCGCGAACGGTCCCACCGATCCGGACGGCGATCGAATCCTGATCGAGCGCGGGATCGAGCTGATCCCCGATATCCTGTGCAATGCGGGCGGCGTGATCGTCAGCTATTTCGAGTGGCTGCAGAACAAGAGAAGCGAGTTCTGGGAGCTCGATGAGATCGACTCCAAGCTTAAAACGAAAATCATTGCCGCATACAAGAAGGTCGAGGAGATCGCCGAACGCCATTCGACCGACAGGCGCACGGCGGCGTACATCGTGGCGCTGAGTCATCTCGAAGCCGTCTACAGGGAGCGCGGGATCTTCCCGTAAAGCCCCTCACCCGCACGCACTCCCTTACGGTTGTGCCCCTGGAAGATCGGAATCCCTCTCCCACTCCGATTTCAATATCACATAGTGCGCGAAATCGGGATACTCCCCCTTCAGCCCCCATTCCTCGCGCGCGACGCATTCCAGCTGCATGCCCAGCTTTTCCATCACCCGTCTGCTAGGTACGTTCGCCGTCGCCGTGATTCCCACGATCCGTCTCATGCCGAGGCCCGTAAACGCATGCCGGACCAGCTCCGCTACCGCCTCGGTCGCGAAACCCTGGCCCCAGTAACCGCGCCCGATCGCAAAGCCGCATTCGCTGTACTTGTCCGGCCAGTAGATCCATGACAGGTGCGCCTCCCCGATCACGCGTCCCGTTTCCTTGAGAACCACCGCGCAATAGAAAGCCCTGCGACCTCGCCAGAGGTTGACCGATTTCCTGATCAGGTCTTTCGCGTCCCGGATGGTATACGGAGAAGGGATATGAGGCGTGAATTCGGAGATGTCGGGATGATTGAACGCGTCGACCAGGTCGGTCGCGTCCTGCTTCCTAAGCTCCCTGATGATCAGCCGTTTGGTTTCGAGATGCAGCAGATGTTTTCCCTGACGTGCCTCCTCCCATTCCGACTTAACGATGGCGTAGTGGTGGAGGTCGCGATACTCGCCGTTCCGGAGTTCCTCGTGTTTGAATGTCCCCTCTCGACGCATCCCGGCGTTCTCGAGCACTCTCGCACTTGGTTCGTTCTCCGTGTAGCACATGCCGTAGATCCGCTCAAGGCCGAGATGCTCGAACCCCCAGTCCACCAGTTTCGATGCGGCCTCCGACGCGTAGCCCTTGCAACGATGCTTTGTCGCAACCAGGTAGATGAGCTCCGCATTGTTGTGACGCGGGTAGACATGAATCAGCGCGATCCAACCCACAAGCTCGCCCGTCTCCTTCAGATACATGCACCTGTGGAAAGCGTTTCGTTCCTCCTCTTCGGACCCCATCTCGCTTATCCAGGCAGCCGTTTCTTCCCTGGACAATGGGTAGCTGAAGCCGTCGACCATGTCCGGAACAACGGGGTCATTGGCCGCATCGTGCAACTGGTCGACCTCATCGAGCGTGGGTCGACGCAAAATCAGTCGTTCGGTTTCGAGACTATCGGACATTTACGTAACGTAGCCCGGGATCGTCCCGAATATTAGAACCCGGGAACCTGTCCCCGCAAGGTCGCCCGAACATTTCAGGCAAAGCAGGGACAGGTTCCCGGGCTACGTCCCTGAAACGATCACATTGCGAATTGCAGTTCGTCCGACGTGTCCGCGCCCGGCGGCAGCCACGGCACTTCGACCCCGCGCGCGTAAAGCTCCGCCAACTGCGATGCGAGCGGCTCGGGTATCGGCTGGGCGTAGTCGATGTGAAGCTTCTCCAGATTCGGCAGGTTCATCAAGGGGCCAAGATCCGAACCCACTTCCCTGCCCAGAAAAGAGAACTCGCGAAGATTGATCAGATTCGCCGTAAACGCAATGTCCCTGCCGGGATTGTGATCCAGGTTCAGGTATTCGAGCCTGGTGAGGCCCGACAGGGAAGTGAAATCGCTGATATTGTTGTTCTGGAGATCGAGAGACTTAAGGCTGTTCATCCGGGCGAGCGCACTTATGTCGGTCAGGTAGTTGTTCGCCAACCTCAGCGTGCCGAGATTCTCAAGAGGCCGGAGGATGGTGAGGTCGGTGATGCGACTTGAGCTGAGGTTGAGTTCTTCGAGGTCCGTGAGCGACGAGATGGGGGTATAGTCCGAGAGCGGCTCATCCACGCGTTGTTCCGCGCTGACCGCGAGCGATCTCAGACCCTTTAGCTGGGCGATCGGGGAGATATCGGTGCCTGCGAATTCCATGATCCTGAGCGTATCGAGGTTCTGAAGCTCCCCCAGCGGCACCAAATCGGTAAGGTGCCAGTTGTGTATCAGACTCAGCGAAGTCAGTTTTGGGAGAGTCTCCAACGCCTCTATGTTCTCGACATTCGTCTCGTACAACTCCAGCTTCTCAAGTTTCGGGAGGCCAGCAAGGGGCGAAAGGTCCCTCATTTGCCATCCGGCGAGATAAAGAGTCTTGAGCTCCTTGAGGTTCGAGAAAGGATTCGTCTCGCCCATGTCTGCAAGGTAGGTCTCGTCGCAGGTGCCGAGGCTCAACTCGGTGAGATTCGTCAATCCCGACAGAGGGCTCAGATCTTCCAGGTAACTGCAGGGTATGAGGAGAATGCGCAGCTTCCGGAGATTGGCGAGAGGACTTATGTCCCCGATACAAGTTCCGCCGCCGAGATCGAGCACCTCGAGGTCTGTCAGATTCCCTAGGGCGTCCAGACTGCACGCACCTTGACACACCAGGTACAGCTCCCGGAGCTTTGTCATGTTCTCAAGGAAACTAAGGTCTTGCACGCTGTAGTGGTGAGTGATGTAGACATCCAGCACCTCAAGGTTGCTGAGATCAGACAGGGGCTCCAGACTGATCACCGACGCAAGTCCGAGACGCAGCTCAGTGAGATTGGTGAGTTCCGCGAGAGGCCATATGTCAGTGAACCATGATTCGCAGGAGTCCATTCCGGGATATATGCTGAGGAAAGTCAGATCCGCGCAATACTGCAGCCCGTTGAGACTGCGCACTCCCCTCCGGTCCATGTAGTCGAATCCGTCGTCATCCGCCTCCAGTCGCGTAAGTCCTTTCAGATCAGCGGGCTGGATGGTCCCCTCCGATTTGCCGATCGCTTCCCGCACTGCGTCTTCAATGCGCTTGTCCGGGAAACCGATGTCGAGGTGGATCACAAGCCCCTCGATTTCGTAGAGCGGGTGTATGCTCCTCAGATTGTTCCCGTCGAGGTAAATCTCCCGGAGATTTCGGCAGAACTGCAGTCCCTCAAGAACCTCGATCCCCATGTTTTCGAGATTGAGCGATGTCAGGTTTTCGAGATCGGCGCTCGTGATCGCACCGACCGGCTTCTGCAGTATCGACCGCATCGCCCCTTCGAGCTTCGGATCTGGGAAGTTTACCTCGAAAGGCTCTTCCGACGGCTGCGCCGCGACGGCCACGCAGCTCATCAGGAAGAAAGCAGCGACGATGGCCCTCAGCAGCGATCTCCGAAAAGCGCGACTCACGTCAATATTGGTATCCATGTCTCCTCCAGATGTCGCGAATGTCTACTGCGTCGAATCCGAGTACTCAACTGAGACTCCCCTTGCTCTGAGTGCAGGTATCAATTCGTTTATTGAGGTCTCGCTGAGCGGATTACTGGTCAGGTTGACAGTGCAGCCGCTTCCCAGCCCCGGATTATTCACAAGCGGCGCGATGTCGACGATCTCATTCCATGAGAGCTTAATGCTCTTGAGATTCGTCAGGTTCTCAATACCGCTCAGATCCCTGAACTTCCAGCAGGAGCCGATTTCGAGGGACACAAGGCCGGTTGAGGGGAGAAGTGTCGCCAATCCGGTCAGGTTATCGTTATTCGTCACCGAAAGGTTTGTGAGATTGGGAAGATGGGCGATGGGACTCATGTCCGTGAAACTGCAGTTACTGAAAGACACTTTGGTGACGCCCACAAGGTACTGAAAACCTTCCAGGTCCGATACACCGCTTATCCGTCCCTCGGGTCCCTCGAATCCATCGAGATCCTTGAGGTCCTCAGCTGTAAGACCTCTTGCGGTGTGAGCATAAATCTCCTCGTAGTCGGTAATGCTGGTGTTCAAGATATCGAAGCTTCTTGTGAACACCGCGCTGACCGACTCATCAAGGGCCCCATCCGGGAAATGGACGAGGAGCGTGACAGTCGCCCCGCGGGCGATCAGCTCCGGGATCTTCTCCTGAAGCGTCTCCTCGTCCAGATAATTCACCGGCAGAAGGATTTTATCGCCGCTCCCGATCCCTGCATTATCCATCAACGGAGTGATGTCTCCGATACGATTGTGTGCGACGTTAACGACCGACAGGTTGGTTAAGTGTCTCAACGAGGTGATGTCGCTGATTTCGTTGTGGGACACATCGAGATCGGTAAGTCGAACGAGATTCGAAACGCTGTCGATCTCAGAGAGCCCGCAATGCGCGACCTGAAGCACTTCGAGCCGGTCGAGATTCGCCAGGAAACGCGAGCCCGAGACCGGCGTCCAGGACAAGTTCAGCTCCACAAGATTCGAAAGCGACGCAAGCTCGCCGAGATCGCCGCCGGGATAAGGCAGCCAGTATTCGTTTCCAGAGAGGTCGAGTGTCTGAAGGTTGGTGCAAAGCTGGATGCCTTCGAGCGACTGAATGCTCCAGTACCTTAGATCGAGGGCGGTGATGCGCTCCAGGTCGGTTTTCAGAAGGGTCTCGTAGGGCACTCCGCAGGCCTCGCGAAAGGCCCGTTCGAGTATGATGTCCGGGATGTAGACGGCGAGACTGTTCCGCTGGATTTCATCCCCGCCGATAGCCTCCGATCTGGCCGGCTGTGCCCCTCCGACGAACATCAGGGATGCCAGGATTGCGACAAGCACCCATGCGCACCTCCCCGGCCCGAGAATGCGCAGACTCTCCCGTTTCTTGTCCATGGCTCCTCCCGATTCGAGATCTGTTTCTCAACACTCCAAGTTCACTGAAGCAAGGTAGCCCGGGAACCCGTTTCATTACAGGGCGGCCGTCACTCACGCGTCACGCTCCATGAAACGGGTTCCCGGGATCCTCCCTTGACTCGAGCCCGCCTTCGCAATGATGGCACTTCTTCCGGCCCGCGATTGTCGGTTTTCCGCAATGCGGGCAGGTGTAGCGATGTTGCGACTCCTCAAGCCATTCATCGATTCTGCCATCCCGGATCAAACACATGTTTCGACGCATGTCGACCCCGTCTTCCTCCAGATATGACGCCGCCCGTTCCTTGAATTGCCTGCAGGTGTCTGTTTCGAAGTCGGGACATTCGAAACAGTAGGTATATCCCTTCTCATCCTGGCATTCGATGACATGACAGCCGATCCACCAGGAGCCCTCGGTGAGATCGCCGCAGCCGTTGCAGCGAATCTTCCCGGGATCGGTCTTGAATGCGGCAGCGAGTTTCTCCACGAGCTTCGGGCTGTCTCTCTCGGCTCTGTATATGCAGCATGCCCCGCAATAGATACCGCATCGCCCGATCAAAGCCTTCTCAGCATCTTGCATGGTGACAGTAAACCTCCGATGGACAGAATAGCATGTTTGGCTCAAGTGACGAAAGTCCAGGATGACGAGCGGGACACCCACAAGCACGCTCGAGGACTCGCTCAGCTTGTGGGCGCCACCCGGAGCTCAGCTTGTGGGCGCCACCCGGAGCCTATCACTCCCGCACTCGATTTGCGTATAATCTCCCCGTGACCCGCACGCCGAAAGAAAGCATGGATCAGTTTCGCACGAGGGTGAAGCACCTCGAGAAGCCAAGCCGCACATCGCCGATGTATGGGAAGGTCGGCTGGCCCCTTCTCCTGATCGGCCTCCTGATCTGGCTTGTGACGTTTCTCATCCCCGGCACACCCTTCCTCGTCTCGATCCTGGCGCTTGTGCTCTCGGGCGCGGGCGGAGCCGCGATCGCTCTCAGTTTCGTGAGCGCTCATTCGGAGGGTGTCGAGGGAACCGAGCGGGAGAGGTGCATACGCGAGAGAAGCGTGGTGTCGCGCTGCCTGTACCTCGAGGGGAAAGTGCCGGACGGCAGGGGAATCGTGGGCAGGTGCAGGCTGTACGAATTCGACATGGTCGATCTGCCGTATTGCCTGTATTGCAGGGAATACACTCCGTCAAAGGGCAAACCTGAGGTCTAGGACCACTCTTCGCCCCGAACCCGCCTGCCCCCGATGACAATTGCCTCAGCGTGATTGACCGAATGGTGGTAGGCGATCTCGGCAAGGTCCGGCGCATCCCAGACCACGAAGTCCGCGAATTTCCCCGGCTCCAGCGACCCGACCTCTCTCTCCATTCCCAGCGCCTTCGCAGCGTTGACCGTCGCCATGCTGAACGCCTCCTCGGGAATCAGGCCATAGTAGAGACACCCGACGTTGAGAATCCATTGCAGGTTTTCCGTGCGCGACGATCCCGGATTGTTGTCGGTGGCGAGCGCCAGAATACAGCCCGCGTCGATCATCCTCCGGCACGGAGCGTACGGCTTCTTGAGGAAATAACTTGTGCCCGGAAGCAGGCATCCCACCGTCTCGGAACCCGCCAGAGCTTCGATCCCCCTCTCCGTTACGGCGATGAGATGATCCACCGAGACCGCTCCAAGCTCGACGCACATCTCGGTCGCCCCCATCGGCACGATCTCATCGCAGTGCACCTTCGGCCTTAGTCCATGCTCCAGGCCCGCCTCGATGATTCTCCTTCCCTGTTCGAGGGGAAAGACCCCCTTCTCAATGAAAACGTCGCAGAAGTCGGCGAGCTTTTCATCCGCTGCCCAGGGGATCATTTCGTTGACGACAAGATCGACGTACGAGTCGGGGCTCTGCCTGAATTCCGTCGGGACCGCGTGAGCGCCCAGGAATGTGGCCTTGATACGTATCGGCTGGGTGCGCTCAAGAGTCCGGATCGCGCGGAGCATTTTCATCTCCGACTCGGTCTCGAGACCGTAGCCCGACTTGCACTCGACGGTCGTGACTCCGAAGCCGAGGGAGAGGCCGAGCGCTTTCCGTCCGACCTCGACCAGCGCTCCGGGGGATGCCTCCCTCGTTTTCTCCGCGGTATTCAGAATCCCTCCGCCTGCTTTGAGAATTTCCATGTAGTCCATTCCGCTGCAGCGCATGACGAATTCGGCGGATCGGCTTCCTGAGTGGACCGAGTGGGTATGGCTGTCGATGAGACCGGGCGTGACGATCTTCCCGCCTGCGTCGTGCCAGATCGCGTCCCTGAAGCGGACGGCCTTTCGGACTTCATCGGGCGGCCCCACGAGAGAGATTCGACCGCCCTCGTCCCACGCGATCGCCCCCGGCGAAAGGGGGGAAGTGTCGCGAAGAGCGTCGCGACGTCTGGGTCCTCCCGCAAATGTATGAAGGGTCCCGATATTGTTAAGGACATGAATTACATCTCTGGACATAACCGGCTCCCCGTGACTCTCGCCCCCGACATGGAGTGATTGCCCGAAAGCACTGATGAATGATAAAATGACAATTAAGCAATCTTCAGCGTCAAGATTATAGATAAAAGCGCAAGGGGGCGCACGGAAAAGCTCCCGGTGGGGGATATCCTTCCGGCCGACGCTCGGACATTCAGAGAATGAAGCTCTCCGTCATAATACCCGTCTACAACGAGGAGTCGACAGTCGGACAGCTCCTCGAACAGGTCCTGGCGGTTGACATCCCCAAGGAAGTCATCGTCGTGGATGACGGCAGCCGGGACAAGACAATCGAGATTATCCGGGAGAAAGCCGCCACAAGCGACCAGGTGATCAACCTGCAGACCAACGTGGTGAATGTCGGGAAGGGCGCCGCGATACGCAGGGGGATCCTTCATGTGACAGGCGATGTCGTGCTGATCCAGGACGCGGACCTCGAGCTCGATCCCAAGGAATATCATCTCCTCGTCGCGCCTTTCAAATCCGGGGTGGCGGACGTGGTCTACGGCTCGCGCTTCAGGGAGCGCGGGTATTTTTTCCACTACAAGCAGGTTCCGTTCTCGAGCAGGCTCGTGAATTTTCTCCTGGCAAAAACGGTCAACCTTTTCTGGCCGCGCGCGAGGATCACCGACGAGGCCACCGCGTACAAGGTCTTCAGGGCCGACCTGCTCAAGTCGCTTCCCCTGAAGTGCAACGGGTTCGAGTTCTGCCCCGAGGTCACGGCTCGCGTTCTCAACAGGGGGATCAAAATCAGGGAAGTGCCGATAACTTACCATCCGAGGACTGTGGCGCAGGGAAAAAAGGTCAACTGGAAGGATGCGGTGAAAGCGTTCTGGACCCTCTTCAAGTACAGGTTCCTGGAGAGAGAGAAGCCTCTCGATCGGAAACCCCAGGAAGTCGAAAAAACAGGGGAAAGCGCCGCGCCGAGGTAGGAATGGCCCGCGATGTCGGCTTGAATCCGAGTTGTTCTGAACAGGGAGTTACTCCACGAGGCGCCAGCCGCCGATCTCCCGCGTGGTGCGACCCTCCGTGGCGAGGTCGTACAGCATGTTGGCGAGATCGATCAGGAGGTCTTTCTTTTCGAGCTCTTTCAGCCATCGAATCGGTATCCCCTGCGCGCCGTTGAAAGCTCCCGAAAGCGAGCCGGTCATGGCTGCGATCGTGTCCGCGTCGCCGCCCGCATTCACCGCGCATAGGACAGCCGACTCGAAATCGTAGGGATGAACGAGAAAGCTGAACATCGCAGCCGGCAGCGTCTGCAAAATGAATTTGCCCGTCCCCATACGGATGAGTTCCCTGATGTCTTCGTCCAGAAACATGCCCCGATCGAAATGAGTGATCTCCTGGGGTCCGCCGGGCACCACGAACGCGAGCTGATCGACCTGCCGTCCCTGAAGCCTGTGGATAAGCTCGTCGATGGAATCCGCGACCTGCCCGCTGAGCGTTCGCGCGATCACGGCCACCTGCTCGGCGAATTCGATCGGATTGAAACCCTCGTAATCTTCCCTCGTAAGTCGGCTGATGGCGAGTGCGAAAACCTGTGTGCCCGCGATCGCGAGCGGATCGATATGGGTCGGGATCGAGCTGTCCGCCGCGTCCCTCAGAAGGGTCTCGTCGGGACGTTTGCAGTGGAACAGCGCAAGCGGAGCTACCCTGACTGCCGCGGAGTTGCCTGCCGAGAATTCGCCGGACCGCTTCCAGTACGTGCCTTTGTACAGACGTCGGGCGGCGAGACTGACCGTCTGTCCCGCTCCGCGTCCCGACTCCTGGCCCTCATCGACCCGTTTCATCCATTCGCCCAGGGTGTAGGCGAAGTGCGACGGATCGAAATACTCGTTCTGAATGATGCTCTGCGACAGAAGAATGGCCATCTGGGTGTCGTCGGTCACTACCCCGCGACCCAGTATGGTGGTCTGGTAATCCCTGATGAAACCCAGGCTGGACCGGATCGTCTCCGGCGACCATTCCTCCACCGGCGCCCCCATAGCGTCCCCGCACGCAAGCCCCAGAAGGCAGCCCACGAATCGGTCCAGGACTTTCGGTTTTGAGCGCTGTTTACCCATGCAAACGCCAACGGATTCCCCGGCCCCTCTCTGACATACTATCCCACTACAGGCCTACTGTCATCCCCTCTTGTGGCGGAAAGCAATGACATCGAAACTCGCTTGCCCCCTCTTCTTCGTGCCCCTTGGTGTTCTTGGTGCCTTGGTGGTTCGTTTTCTCTTTCTTCCTGAAAAAAATAACCACAAAGGCACGAAGGACACGAAGGAGCACAAAGAAGACGAAGAAGCCTAACGCGGGGGCGGTACGGGTCCGCAGACTGTGATCACCAGGTTCTCAGGATCGCAGTATTTGCGGGCCGCCCCGATCACGTCGTCGCGGGTCACTTCCCGGTACAGCTCGAGCAGACGCGCCTCGAAATCGCAGGGCAGGCCGAGAGATTCGTTCCTTCCCAGAATTGCGGCGAGATGCACGTTGCCTTGCCGCCGGATGAGAGTGTCGGCGCGAAGCCAGGTGCGCGCGTTCGCGAGTTCGTCGGGGGAAGGTCCGCGCTCCCCCATTTCCTTGAATTCATGCCTGATTGCCTCGATTGCACGCTCCCGATTCTCCGGGGCGGTCCCCATGGACGTTATGAAAAGCGGACTCAGCCTCGCGCGACGGATGTCCGTGTAGGCGTCGTACGCCAGACCTTCCCGGTCCCTGAGAGTCCCGAACAGACGCGAGTACGAAGTGCCTCCGAGGATTGTGTCCGTCATTTTCGCCGCGGGAAAATCGGCCTCCGAGATGGAAGGTCCCGGTTTCCCGATCGCGATCCTCACCTGGCTCTTATCCCGAGGGATCGCGACGATCCTCTCGCCTTGAATCTCGGAGGGTGGGGGGAAATCCGCGACTCCTTCCTTGCCCCTCGACACAAGCGGTCCGAAATTTTCCTCAATCAGCTTGCGAACATCGTCCGCCCCCACATCTCCCGCGACACTGACTATGATGTTTTCCGGCGAATACACCCTCTCGTGAAAATCCCGGATATCGTCGAGCTTGAGGGCCGACACCGCTTCCGTTCTGCCGCACGGCTGACGTCCGTACGGATGATTGCATCCGAAAATCTCCAGCCTGAGCCGGTCCAGGCCGACCTGCTGAATATCATCGTTGTTCCGGATTATCAGCCCCAGGGCCTCATTCCTGACCTTCTCGACCTCGACCTCCGGGAACGACGGTTGCAGGGCAAGCTCGGCCAGAAGCCCGAATCCCTCGCGAAAATCGCGCGCGAGAAAGAGGCTCTCGATGGAGAGATAGTCGAAGTCGCAATCCGAGTCCATCCTCGCGCTGAGGCTGTCGAAAGCAAGGTTCAGCGCATCGACCGATTTCCCGACCGTGCCTTTTCGAAGGGCGCGCAGCGTGACCTGCGCGATCCCGTTCGTCTCCCATGTTTCATGCGCAAGGCCGCCCCGTACGAAAACCTGGATCGATACCGCGGGATTCGACGGATTGTGTTGAAACAGCCATGTGACACCGTTCGGTAGCTGCTCCCGTATGACCGGCCCAAGCCTTGTGTCATCTTGAATGACTCTCTTGTGGGGCAGGCTTTCCAGCCTGCCGCTTCTCGATTCCGCATGGACGGCAGGCTGGAAAGCCTGCCCCACACACAGGCCCTGCTCTTTGGGGTCTCTTTCAGTGCCTGGCCGAACAAATCCCCTTATCGAGACCTCGACGTTATCGCCCTCCGGATAATTCACGCCGACAACCATGTTCTCGGGCGTCAGATAGCGGCGAGCTGCATCGACGACCTGCGACGGAGTGACGCTGAGAATCCTGTCCAGGTAGTTGTCGGCCACTTCAAGCCCGGTCAGCGATATCACCTGCCCATAGAAGGCGCTTATGCCCCAAAGCGTTTCGTCGCGAAACACGTGATCCGCGTGAATCCGCCTCCTGGACCGCTCGATTTCCTCGTCGCTCAGTCCCTTCGATGCAACCCCCGTCAGAATCTTGAAAATCTCATCGACCACCTGCTGGACCTTCGCCGAGTCCATCATCTCAACATCGATCCCCAGCAGGCCCGCGTCCATGTATGACCGATTGGACGCTTCTATGGAAGTGACAAGATTGAGCTTCTCGAAGAGGCGCGAATTGAGCCGCGCGGACCGGCATCCCCCGAGTGCGTCCATAAGAATGTCGAGCGCATAGGTGTCGGCGCTTTTCAGCGGAGGACCCTTGAAATACACGGAGAGGTAGGTTGCGTCGATCTCGGACGCGATGGCGAGTATTTTCGATCCCTCGACGCCTTTATCGCGGATTGTCGAAGCCTTCGCGCGATCCTGCCGGGCAAAATCCGAATACTTGTCGCGTATGAGCGGCAGGACCTGTTCGGAATCGAAGTCCCCCGCAACGATAAGCAGCATCTTCTCCGGAGAATAGCGTCTCGAATAATAGGCCCGCAGCATCTGGGGAGTCATTTTCCCGACGACGGTGGAGGTGCCGAGAATCGGATGATCGTAGCCGAGGCCGTCGAATAACAGGTTCTCGGCCTTCTCCCTGACGGTCTCCGACGGGCTGTCCTCGTAAAGCCGGATTTCCTCCAGCACCACTTCCCTCTCCCGCGAGAATTCATCGTCGGAAAGAATCGGGGAGGTCATCAGAGCGTGATGAATCTCGAGCCCCCGCTCGAACTGATCCGATGTGACAAGCATGAAGTAATTGGTGACGTCCTGCCATGTTGCCGCGTTGTCATCGCCCCCGATCTCGAAAATCGCCCGCTTCATGTCGTCCTTCGACAACTGACGATTTCCATTGAAGAGCATGTGTTCGAGGAAGTGAGACATCCCCCATTCGTCCCCCGATTCGTCCCGCGAGCCTGCCCGCACCCACATGTCGAAGAGCACAACTGGAAACGCCCGGACCTCCTCGATGAGTATTTTCATTCCGGTGGGGAGAATTTCGAAACGTCGATTCGGCATGGGCGTTTGATGCGGGCGACCTACTTCGGCTTCAGGATCAGATCGACATGGTCCTTGTAGGCAAAATTCTGGTCCATGTTGAGGGTGACCGGATCGCTCTCCCAGCCCGGCGCGACCGCACGTATAGTGATCTTGCCGCGCGGAAGGTCCGGGAAAATGTAGGACCCGTCCGCGATTCCAACGATGTCGATCGATGTCCGATAGCAGGGATGGTTCAGGACCTCGGGCGTAAGGGGATCGAGCAGCTCTATCGTTATCAGCCCCCACAGCTCCGGATGCTTCTGAATGTCCAGCCCGTCGCCGAAACGTATCTGCCCGGACACGGCGGTGATGTCTCCACGCCCGAGAGGGTCGGCGTACGCGCCCGCCTTCCAGTACGAGTTGTTCTCGTATCGAAAAGTGACTACCCCTCGGACCAGCGGATCGCGGACCTCCTGGATCGACCGAAGCGCCTTCGCCATAGCATAAGCCGTCCGGCAGAAAACCGTGTCGTCCGCTATATTGTTCGGATTGTCGTCCCCAAGCAGATAGACCGCGAAACCGTTGGACGGGAATATCGGCTCGCCCGAGTCGATGTACAGTATCACCCTCTCGACAAGTTTCCCGTGGATATCCTTGGCTTTGACGATGTCGAACTCGTTGATGGTGTGCAGGGGGCCCTTCCCAAAGCAGTGATCGTCGATCAACAACAGGTACTGGCCCGGACATACCGTTATGGACCCCAGCGTGTCCTTGTAAGCGTCGATCCAGCCGGAGAATGTCCCGAGCACCGGATAGTACGGCCGTCCGTATTCCTTCGCCCATGCTCGATGCACGCCCAGGATCTTCTTGAGCGCCTCGAATGACGTCGCGTGCTCCGCCGGGTCCCAGTCCCACGTGAACCTGTCGAAGTACACCTCTCCCAGGAACGCGTCCGTGGTGCAGAGATACGCAAGGTCGCCGACCACCTTGTGCGGATGACGGTCGAACTCGTAGATCGTGATGTTGCGCCCCCTCAGACCGGCTTCCAGATGCAGCCTTGCCAGAAAATCCGCATAGCGCCTGTAGATGATAAACAACTGATCCTCGGTATAGCTCCCCGGGAAAATCTCGATGTCGAAATGCAGTCCGGAAATGCAGTCGAACTGCGGGTTCTCCAGAATCTGCCCCTGGATGCTCGCCATGAGGTGATTGAAAAACGTATCGGTGTAGTTCTCCGGCTCGTGCTGGCACGGGTCGTTGGCGGGCGCGACGAATCCTAGATTATCCAGGTTCAGGTGTATGGGGAGGTCCGGCGCGGCGTTATGAAGCCAGTACACGTACTGCGGCACCCACGCATTCATGGCCAGGTAGCCCGAGTTGCATATCTCCCCGTACTCCATGATCAGCCAGTCGCCGCCCATGTCGTTTCTGAACCTGTCGACAAATGCGTTCGCGTCCGTGGGCGGAAGATTCGTGTCCGGATCGATGAAGCTGTAGCCGTATATCCCATGGCCCTTGGGAATGGGAACTGGAGGCCCGTCGGGCGGCCAGTGCAGATCGACCCATGTCACCGCGACCGCGGGCTTATCCTCCCCGATCTCGCCCGGCGATTCCGGGCTTTCCGCCGTGAGCCTGAGACGGTAATTCCCGGGGGCGATGTCGGGTATGCTCGTGCCCCATTCGCCCTGCTGCCCGAATGATGCGAGTCGAAGAGGATAGATCAGCCCGCACGGTCTTGTGTCCAGAACCGCGGTTGTGATGTCGTCCTGCCAGTCGGACATCGCGACGTGAAAAAATCTTCCCGTTATAGCCGCCTGACCGAACTGGTAGGGTTCCGCCGTGTTCTTCTCCACCGTCGCGTCAAGGACGAACGTCAGGTTCTTCAGCGACAGCGGCGGTTTGTAGGAGAAGACAATTTCCCGCGAATCGCTGTCGCCGGGAGCCATCGCGCGTTTCGGGTAAGTCAGCCCGAAACCAAAACAGGGGTCGGGATTGCTCGCAGGTGCTCCGCCGCGCACACTCCAGCCGTCGATTGTGATCGGTACGATGTCTGAATCCTTCGGGAAAATCGCGCGGATGTCTCTGAGCTCTTTTCCCAGAGGATTCGTGAACGTGATCCGCACTGTCAGCTTATGCCCTACCGGGTCGTGCCCCAGCACCTTCACCGAAAGCATGTAGCCGTAGTACTTCCAGAAGTACGCCAGGTCGAGATGGGTCATGACCGAGCGGTCGGGAATAATCTCGATACCGGCGGCGGAGGGATCGAGGGCGAGCTTTGCGACAAACTGCAGGTGGGAGCCCGACCACACGGGTCCCACCGTGGTGATGGTCCCGGGCGGCGCTGATTCGGTCTGATCGCGAATGGGGTCGGTTCTGCCGCTCCCGCCGGGCGAGCAGGAGATCAGTATGGCGAGCGCGAAAAATGCGACAAATGAACGGAGAAATCGCACGAACACGTCTCCGGGTTCCAACCCACTGCCGCCCGACCCGCTTATTATACCGCACCTTCACAAGCGCAAGTGCCTGACCTCTCCGGCCCCCCTGTGATCCCCCCCAAGGGGGGGATGGGGTATGTCGGGATCCGCTTCGATTGCGGAGTTGTCCACAAGTTGATGTATTAGCCGGGTGGCGCCCACAAGCTCAAGCGAGTCTTCGAGCGTGCTTGTGGGTGTCCTATGGTGCCGGTCATGGACTGAGACAAGGCGGCAAGCAGTCATGTTTGGATTTATGCCCCCCTATGATCCCCCCCAAGGGGGGGATGGGGTATGTCGGGATCCGCATCAATTGCGGGTTTGTCAGGAAGTTTATATATTAACCGTCCCCCCCTTGGGGGGGACTACAGGGGGGCATACACTTTTTCCCGGCCCATCAGTCTGAGCGAGTACGTAGCCCGGCGATGCATTCGCCGGGAATTCCATATATTAATAAATATCCCGGCAAGTGCATTGCCGGGCTACGTCTGTAGCATGCGCCTCCGGCGCATGGTCCTTCAAAACCTCATTCACCAAAGAACCACGCGCAGGATGCGGGCGCTACTTGTTTCTCTGCCCCGGGGTTTTGTGTTTCGGATTCGGGATGCTTGGATTCGCCATTCTCCCTCTCTGCTTTTCGATCCCCCGCTTGACGTGCTCAGCTGCGGGCGCCGTCTTCATCGACCTCTCGTGGTCCTCTGAAGGCTCCTTCTGCCGATGTCCTTTTCCCGCTTCCTTGGACTCGGGGTGATAGACGACAGCGACCTCGTAATCGCCTTCCCCGGTGTAATCCGTGTGCTGGTAATCGGCCTCCCCGACGCACGACGATTCCTTCTCCTTGAGCGCTTTCTCGAAGGCATCCTCGGCGGACCTGTCGCGCGCCATACGCCATATCTCGTCCACGCCGATATGCCGCTCGACCATTTTCCTCGGCGCTTTACCGGCTCTGAATCCGGGGACATCGGTGTCGGGTACGAGCTCTGAAAGCACCTTCTCGTACTCTTTGGCAAGGGTGTCGGCGGCGACCTTGATCCGCATCCTATAAGTTGCCGGGTCGGTCTGCTCGAACTCCAGTATTTCCATCATGTTCTCCCGCGTGGCGATTTGTCCGTCTCCAGTATAAGGGATGATCAACGGACTGCAAGTCGAGCGTGTCTGTGCCGGTGAATCGATACCCCTCCCTCAATCCCTCCCCAAGGGGAGGGAGGTGTGCGACTGTCCCTCCTTCGGGGGAAAGTCACTGACCGGTGGCGTCTACATGCGAGTCTTCGAGCCTGTGGACGTTACATAAAAGTCGTGCATAGGGCATCATAAGCGGCAAATGCTATCCAGTAACTGTGGAGAATCGTCCACATGCTCGAAGACTCGCATGTAGACGCCACCAGCCGCTACGGATTGGGATTGGTGTTCAGGGCCAGCGCGGTCTCGATGATTCTCTCGTCCGGGAGGTCGCCGATGGCGTCGCCCGGAACTCGCGCCCGGATGCGTCGCGCAAGGTCGTTCGCCAGCTTGTGTCGCACGTCGGGCGGAAGGGCGTGACGTCTCTCCATGAACCGCTGCAGCAGTGCTCGCTCGCTGTCATCGATCCTGATCCTTAGGCCGGAGGAATCGGCGCGATCGGTTCTTACCACGGTCGCGGCTGCCGCTGCGGCGACCGATTCCGCCCTCCTGTCGGACATGCGCGCCGCGTACAGCACTTCCTCGAACGACAGCCGCCGTCTCTTGACCACAACCGTCCCCGCAGCCAGGTCCCCCAGCCTCTGATACCGGGGAGTGAAGATCATTATGAAAAACGTGACCCCCACCAGGGCGAGACCGAGGTCCAGGATCCGGATTACGTTTCTCAGGGCGCACGCCAGGATGTCGGCCGGACCCCCGTCCGCCGCGGCCACACGTATCCCCAACAGCTGCTTCCCCGGCGTCTGTCCCCAGTTGATCCATTCAAACAAAAAGTGATAGCCCCAGAGCAGCAGGAACATGCACATGATGTAGAGGGCGCTGACCACCGAGATCCCCTCCGGGGTCATCATGATGATGTCTTCGAAACTCGCGTTGAAGGACAGGAATATGAATGTCACGGCCAAAGCTGAGAGGCCGATTATGCCCGCGTCCGCGAGGAAAGCGGCGATACGGCTGCCCATGCCCGCCAGCGTGTAGTTCAGCCGCACGTTCTCACTGGTCAGTACCGCGATGTCGTCGATGCTCGACATGGTTTCGGTTCTCAGTCGATTCTCACCCGCGTGGTGGTGCGAAGGCCGGCGACCTCCGGCTCAGTCTCCTGCACCCGATAGCCCGAGCGTGCGAGATACCATATGAACGCCCCGAAGAGGACAATGGACGAAAAAATCTTGACCTCTGGAGGCAGCCAGGCCGCCTTCAGAGGAGTCACGAAACCCTCGATCAGTCCCGCGACAATGAGTATGAGGATGACGCCCCAGATGAGCTTCATCGCGTTTCTGCCCTCCTTGCGGAGCGCGTCGCCCCGCGACAGCGTCCCGGGCACCAGAAGTCCGCGGGCGAGAAGGAATCCCGCCCCGCCCGCGATACAGATCGCCGGCAGCTCCAGAACCCCGTGCGGAAGTATGCCCGCCCAGAAGTATGTCACGAATTCCTGCGACCGGCTCAGGAACATCGTGCCGATCACCCCGAGCAGAAAACCGTTTGTCAGCAATGAAAAAAGCGTCCCGAGTCCGAAGAGCAGGCCGCCCGCCGCCGACGTGATGCAGACCTGGATGTTGTTCGTTATCACGTACGCGCTGGCCGACGCCATGAATGTTTCGTCGATGGAAGTCGCGAGAAGGGACTCATGGGAGGTCTCGACTGTCTGTTCGTACTGTCTCAATTCAGGTTGTGACAACAGCAGTTGTCCCCATTCGGGGTCGATCTGATAGGCGATGCCCCCGATCAGGGCCGAACCGAACAGCAGAAGTGCCGCAAGCATGACAGGCCCGATCTCCCTGCGGACCGTGGTCGGGAATTCGTAGGCGATGAATCTCGCCAGGCTTTTCAGGGGTCTGTTCCGCCTCCTGTGAATCACGTGGTGAGCGCGTCCGACGATCTCGTTGAGGTACTCCGCGAGGAGCGGTGAGCGCAGCACGTATCTCGCTCTTGCGAGGTCGGCTGCCGCGAGACGGTAGAGGTGCCCGAACTCGACAAGGTCGTCCCGACTGAACCGCTTGAGCCCGCCGCGCTCGGCGCGAACCAGGAGGTCTTCCAGCCTCCGAAATGCGTACTCGCGATCCTCAAGGAATTTTGTCAGCTCGCCCGGCATCGGTACGACTCAGATCATACATAATGCCGACCCGCCTGCACAAGGCGTCCTGCCGCACTCCCCCGGTTTCTCCTGTCTGCACGGTGAGCCGCTGCACCCGCGCATCGACCCCGGAACCTTGACAAAGGCTTGCGTTATCAGCGGATTGTTGGATATATTTCTAAACACCCGAGATGAAGAACCCTTCATCGGTCGCACAGCGGGGAATATGAAACGAACCTGCATCCAGGGAGGAGAGAAATCATGGCGCCCTTCGACATCTCCCGCCTTTACGAGGCCCTTGGGTCATCCGACCCGGCCGCGATCCGCAAGGCTGTCGCCGCTGTCGGCGGCAATGTGGACGAGCTGGAGCCGAGGCACATACCCGAGGTGGTGGAACTTCTCGCCAGCCTGTTCTACATAGACCTCGGCGACAAGCCCGAGTTCGTGCACGTCGTCGAGGATACGGTGTCGGTGATCGCTTCGATAGGCGAGCCCGCGATCCCCACCCTGATGTGGCTTCTGGCTGAAAGCGACTACAAGGCCAACCTGATGATTGCCAGAACGCTGGGAAGGATCGGTCCACCCGCCTACGGTCAACTGAAGGACCTGTTCTACAACCCGCCGATGCCCTGGCACCGGGCGCTCGCCATGTTTGCGCTGGCGAAAATGCACGAGGCCGCGCTTATGGAGATCTTCCCCGACACGGTGAACTCGCTCGACGACTCCGATCGCGAAATAAGGGACACCGCAGCCAGAACGATCGGACGGATTGTGGACTCGTTTCGACCCGGACAGCTCCCAAAGGATTCGGTGAGCGAAGCGTTCGAGCGACTCCTTCAGCGTTTGAGGGACACCAGCGCGGTCGTAAGATCGAAAGCGGTCAGATCCATAGGGAAAATGGCAAAGAACGGCTACCTGGACGAAGAGCATAAGTCCATCGCCGTCGAAGCCATCGGGCAGCTGCTTGGGAGGGGCGAAAGCGAGCAGGATCCGTTCTACCTCGTCCGCCGCGAGGCCGAGGAAGCTCTGGCATACCTTGCGTGATTCGCTGAGCCGGCAGCCTTCTCCCCGGCTGCGCTCCCCCTCCAACGGCAACCCGATATCCGGGTATAAAGGGTGAAACCCCGCTCTTACTGTTGCAAAAGTCAATATCGTTTGCTATCATTATTAAAGAGTCTCGTGCAGGCGTTTGCTGAGCAGTCAGCTTTATCGATCCGTAAGGGTCCTGGAAGAGAAAAATAGTCTTTCTGACCATTCTAAGGAGGTCAATATGAATCGATGGACGGTGCTCCTCGCAACGTTGCTGATGACAGCACTCGTGGCGTTGAGCTGCTCGAGCGGCGGCGGATACCCGACTGCGCCGGCCGCTAACCCGGATCTCACCGGATCCGGAAGCCATGTCGGTCAGGCACAGACTCACTTGTGGGGTTACTACGATGTCTATATCGATATCGAGAACCAGTCTGTGGAGGCGGTTTTGAACCGCATGTGCATGTTCACGGCGAATGTCACGACCTTCGTGAACAATCCCGTGACGAATCTTTCATTTCATATTTACGGCACACCCGTTACTGCCGACTACGTTGATGTCGACATCGACGTGACCATAAAGCACCCCTTCCCCGGCATGACCCAGTACAACGGTTATGACGTGAAAGGTGTCTTCATGGGTACCGGCTCCGGCACGATGAAATACTCGAGCAAGCTGAAGTACGCGGAGTATGGAACCGACCAGACCGTGTACGACTTCAACGACAAGGACACATTGGCGTACACGGACCCGTACGGGGACAACCTGGTTGGTATGCCCGACGGGTATACCCGCTGGTTCAACGCCAAGGAATTCACTTTCCCCGGCATCATGGGATACACGCAGGGCAAACTTGCGACCCCGGGCTACACTGCGATGCTGTCGGCGACGCTGAACCCGTACAAGTACTTCGCCGACGCGCTCGGAGCCGACGAGGACCTCTGGATGTGGGTGAACGCGAACGCGCTCTCCAACGGCGTCTTCAGCGCAGGAACCTCCAACACAAGGAACTACTATCTCAGGTTCCCGACAGCGGGCGGCGTGAAGTACGGCTACGCGATCGTCGCGAGCTGGATCAGCGAGGCGCCCGAGGATCATCCGGCCAACGCGACCGAGGCTGCGGCTGTGTCGGTCTACGTGGAGCCTAATGTGTACTTTGTCGACGACACGGACAAGGGCGGCGACCTCATCCTCGACGTGAACGTATGGGGATGGGACTATCAGCCGTCGGTCATCAAGATCGAGTCGACCGTGTTGAGCGCAGTGCATGAGTTCGACGCAGCCGAGATGACCCCGACCGGCGGGGACGCCAACTACTCGACCTACCATGCGGAGATTCCGGCAGATGCGGTCAGCGGCACCGAGGGCAATGAGTTCTGGGTCATCGCCGAGTACGGCGACTTCGACTACACCTGCGACTTCACCCCTCCGGGCGGCGCTCCGGTGGCGAAACTGGCTGCGTTCTTCCGCTACGACCTGTACGTGTCGCCTGAGCCCTACAACAAGCCTCCGGTTTGCGACCTGATTGTTGTAACATCGATGCCGGTCGGCGGTTGGGTACCGGTACCGGTTGATTTCGACGCTTCCGGATCGTACGATCCTGATGCCGGCGATACAATCACCTTCGCGTGGGATTTTGACGGTGACGACGCTTACGGCGAATCTCCGGATGATGATTACACCGGCACCGATGATATGCCGACTCACGTTTATGCTGAGCCTTACAACGGCCCGGTTAACGTCAAGGTTACCGACAACCTGGGTGCCGAGTCCATTTGTACCACTAACGATGTCGATGTCATAATCGAAACAACCTGCGGAACCATGAATATGCCGCAGAACCCATCGCAGAGTTTCATCGGGTCGGCACGACTCTATGCCTACAATCCTGAAGGGACTCGAGCTGCCAATCCTTCATACGTTATCGGCTCCCCCAACGGGTCATCCGCTTATTTTACAGCTATCGACCCCAACAGCACAGGGATGTATTTCACTAATATGAACACCTCCGGCTATGGCATTAACACTATGTGTATGACGTCCACGGACAAGATTTACTACAACGACTCGGGTAGCAGCAACACTCTTTATTACATGGACTACTCCAACTCTACCGGTTTCACCAATATCAGAACGGCCTTCAGTGGCGGCGCTATTCCTGGAGGGTCTATCTGGAGACATGTCGTCGATGAAAACGACAATCCTATCGTTCTTGCCAGCAACTGGAAGGTTTATCATTGGGACGGCTCATCCTGGGGTTCAGGTGTAACTGTGTCTTCCACGATACAGTCTGCTGCCGGCAGCTATTCCCTTGTCTGGGACTTCGATTATGATCCGACCACCGGCTATTATCTCTTCATTGAGCGGAACGGAAATTATGGCATATACGCCATGAAGAACGATGGTTCTGATGTCTGGTCGGATGCAGATATCTGGACCGGTGCAGCGCCGCTTAACTGGGATGTGGGTCTAGAGGTTGCTCAGGACAATGCTGAATGCCGCATCTTTGTGGCATGTGGTTCCCGGAATGTAGCCGGGGGGACATTCTATATGGCGCGATACAACCCGGTGGGTGGCGAGAAAGCAACCGGCACTATCACCAATGCCGTACCCTACGGTGCCAATTATATGGTGAAGGATGGCCGCGGCACATTGTGCGAAATCCAGCAATCAGGTAATGTCTGGAGATTTTACGGCGCCTCTTACGGCGGAAATGTCTGGGGTTACGCCTCGATGCCTTCCGGCTGGTAACCCTCGCAGCTATTGGAATGCTAATAAGCCTCCCGGATTCCGGGGGGCTTTTTTGTGCTCCGGGACGGTCCTGCCGCCTGGGGACGCCCTTTCACTCCAAGCCTTGGGAGAAGGCGGGAATCAGGGATGAGAGGGCAGGAAAACCGTGATTTCTGTTGCAAATGCTGATTTCGAGTCTTATCATTTTATCAGGATTATCTCGTGCAGTGTGCTTTCGCGATCTGGACCGGTTTGCTCTGGATAAAGGAATCATCCTTACTATCTCAAGGAGGTCGATATGAATCGATGGACGGTGCTTCTCGCGGCGTTGCTTGCGGCGACGCTTATTGCGATGGGCTGCTCGAGCGGCGGCGGAAATCCGACGGCGCCGGCCGCTGACCCGGATCTCACCGGATCCGTAAGCCATGTCGGTCAGGCTCAGACTCACCTGTGGGGTTACTACGACGTCTATGTCGACGTCGAGAACCAGTCTGTGGAAGCGGTCCTGAACCGCGTGTGTATGTTCACCGCGAACGTAACCACGTTCGTGAACAATCCGGTTTCGAATCTCTCTTTCGAAATCTACGGCACACCCGTTACTGCCGATTACGTTGACGTCGACATCGACGTGACCATCAAGCACCCCTTCCCCGGCATGACCCAGTACAACGGCTATGACGTGAAGGGTGTCTTCATGGGTACGGGCTCCGGCACGATGAAATACTCGAGCAAGCTGAAGTACGCGGAGTATGGAACCGACCAGGCGATGTACGATTTCAACGACAAGGCATCGCTCGAATACACGGACCCGTACGGGGACAACCTGGTCGGCATGCCCGATGGTTATACCCGATGGTTCAACGCGAAGGAATTCACGTTCCCCGGCATCATGGGCTACACTGCAGGCAAGCTTGCGACCCCGGCCTACACTGCGATGCTGTCGGCGACCCTGAACGCCTATAAGTACTTCGCCGACGGTCTCGAAGCTGACGATGACCTGTGGACGTGGGGGAACGAGAACCCGGACACGAACGGCGTCTTCACCGCCGGCACGTCCAACACAAGGAACTACTACCTCAGGTTCCCGACCTCAGGCGGCGTGAAGTACGGCTACGCGGTCGTAGCGAGCTGGATCGATGCGACCACTCATCCGGCCAACGCGCCCGAGGCCGCAGGCTGCAAGGTCGATGTCACACCGGATATCTATTACGTCAGCGGCACCGACAAGGGCGGCGACCTCATCCTCGACGTGAACCTCTGGGGCTGGGACTATCAGCCGACACTGATCAAGGTCGAGTCGACGGTCCTGAGCGCGGTCCACACATTTGACGCGACCGAGATGACCCCGACCGGTGGAGACGAGAACTACTCCACCTACCACTGCGAGATCCCGGCCGATGCGGTGGGCGGCACCGAGGGCAACGAGTACTGGGTGATCGCCGAGTACGGCGATTTCGACTACACGTGCGACTTCACCCCTCCAGGCGGCGCTCCCGCGGCAACACTGGCCGCGTTCTTCCGCTACGACCTGTACGTGTCGCCCGAGGCCTACAACGCGCCTCCGGTGATCGAGAGCGGAGTCGATGGCGAAGCCGCTCCACTTGAACAAACCGAAGAGCAGTATTCAGTTACCGCCACCGATCCCGATGGCGATCCTCTGACCTACTCATGGACGCTTACGGACGTTGCTACCGGCGATCCGGTATCCGGAT
>CAYGZQ010000029.1:3403-46184 GCA_964354375.1 uncultured Planctomycetota bacterium | reverse complement strand
GGACTACTGGATCGCACGCAACCGCGAGCGTGGAGAATGCAAACACGAGCAGAATCAGCAGGACTGATGTGGACCTCATCTGGATCCCTCCCTGGTCAAGTATGGTCATATGTCTGCTACTTCCCGGCATCTGCGATCGGCAGGCTTCCGACCGCCCCTACTGTCCCCTAACAATTAACCATTATATAATCATTGCTGGGGAGAACCAAGACCCTGGCGGGGAAAATGACGGGAGTCGCGAGATATCGGCACTTGCATTTTTTCGCGGATTATGGCATAAAGCTTTTATCTAAGGGCGGCAAGTGACATGAGCAGTATCGTCAGAATAGAGGGGATCATCATCGAGAGCCCATAGCGCAATGGGTCCTTGGGACGTGCATACTCAACCCCCGGGACCGTCCGGGGGTTTTCGTTTTCCCGTAACGGAAGTACCGACGACCCGAAGAACGATAGTATTAAGGCTGATAAATGATCGATGCCTTCAGTACGGCAGAGGTAAAGAGGATGTCATTCCAGCAACCATTCAGCGACCCGATCCCGAAACGGGAGGAACGAATCCGGAAATTCTGGGAGGACAAGCAGATATTCCGGAAGACCCTGGAGGCCACCGAGGGCAAGCCGCGGTACGTGTTCTACGAGGGTCCGCCGACCGCGAACGGCAGACCCCATCCCGGTCACGTCCTTACAAGGGTCATCAAGGACGTCTTCCCCCGCTACAAAACAATGACCGGCTATTTTGTCGAGCGCAAGGCCGGCTGGGACACTCACGGCCTTCCGGTCGAGATCGAGGTCGAGAAGGATCTGGGTCTGCACAACAAGTCGGACATCGAGGCCTACGGCGTCGAGAACTTCATCGAGCAGTGCAAGAACTCGGTCTGGAAATACCTGGCAGACTGGGAGGAGATCACGCGTCTGATCGGATTCTGGATCGACCTGGATCACCCGTACGTCACCTACTACAACTGGTACGTGGAATCGCTGTGGTGGATTTTCAAGCAGATTCATCGCGCGGGCCTGCTGATACGGGGCCACAAGGTCGTGCCGTTCTGCAATCGCTGCGGCACTCCACTTTCCAGCCATGAAGTGGCCCAGGGGTACGAGGATGTCACGGAGCCGTCCATCTATGTTGCCTTCCGGACCGAGGACGATCCGGACACATACTTCCTGGCGTGGACGACAACCCCCTGGACGCTGCTGAGCAACCTCGCGCTCGCCCTGGGTCCGGAGTACGAGTACATCGTCTACAAACACCAGAACGGCAAGAAGTACATTCTCGCGAAGGCTCTCGCCCGCGCCGCGTTCGGCTCGGAATACAGCGAGTCGCGAATCGTAAGCTCGCACAACGGAAAGGATTTCGAGGGCAGGCGCTACAAGCCGCTCTACGAGCATGCGCCGTCCATGGCGAAGAACTACCGGGTCATAATGGCCGATTTCGTCAGCCTGGAGGACGGCACCGGCATCGTACACATCGCTCCCGGCTACGGCGAGGACGACTACATCGCCGGACGGCAGTCGGGCCTCGATGTGCTGCAGATCGCAGGTGAAGACGGTTACATCAGCGCCGAGGGACCCCAGCTTGTCCGCGGCAAGTACTTCAAGGACGCGGACGAGCCGATCATGAAGGACCTGAAGGATCGCGGGCTCCTTTACCGCTCACAGGACTACATGCACGCCTACCCGCACTGCTGGCGATGCCACTCGCCCCTCATGTATTTCGCGCGTTCGAGCTGGTTTCTGAAAACGACCGATATCAAAGATGTATTGGTCAGCGAAAACGACAAGATCGACTGGTATCCGCCGACCATCAAAACCGGACGTTTCGGGAATTTCCTTGAGAATAACGTCGACTGGGCCATCAGCCGCGACCGCTACTGGGGCACTCCTCTGCCCATCTGGATGTGCGAGAGTAACGGGTGCGGAGAGATCGAGGTGCTGGGCAGCATCGCGGACCTCAAGGACCGGGCGAATGAGGATGTGCCCGACGATGTCGAGCTTCACCGTCCGGGAATCGACAATTACACCCTCAAGTGCCCCAAGTGCGGCGGAGTCATGCATCGCATCCCGGAGGTGGCCGACACCTGGTTCGATTCCGGCAGTATGCCGGTCGCCCAATGGCACTATCCGTTCGAGTTCAAGGACAAATTCCCCGAATGGTACCCCTGCGACTTCATCTCGGAGGCTCAGGATCAGACCAGGGGATGGTTCTACACGCTTCATGCGGTCGCGGGACTTCTTCATGCCGCGGCGAAGAAATTCCCGGATGATCCCGATCTCGCTCCGTTCCGCGACTGGGGCCTTTCCTACAAGCGCTGCATCTGCCTGGGACTGGTGCTCGACGACGAGGGGCTGAAGATGTCAAAATCGCGGGGCGGATATGTCGAGCCGAAAGCGATTCTCGAGGACCAGGGCGCCGACGCTTTGAGGTGGAATTTCCTCGCCAGTGTCGACCCATGGGTCCCCGTGCATTTCACGGTCGACAACATCCGCGAAGCCCAGAGGCGGTTCCTCCTGACGCTCAGAAATGTCTACCAGTTCTTCACCATCTACGCCCGGATCGACGGCTATGAGCCCGGCGAGATCAAGGTCGCGGAGGACAAGCTCTCCCGACTCGACAAATGGATCATGGCGAGACTGCATCGCACGATCGGGGAAGTCCGCGACGCGATGGAGCACTACGACGTTCTCCGAAGCGCCAAGGCTCTCGAAGGCTTTCTCGACGAGCTGTCCAACTGGTACGTGCGTCGGAGCCGCGAGAGATTCTGGAGGTCCAAGAAGGACGACGACAAGTGGGCTGCGTACTGGACGCTCTATACGGCGCTGGTCGAGTTCTCGAAGCTGCTCGCTCCGTTCACACCGTTTGTCGCCGAGGAGATTTATCAGAACCTTGCGGTCGGTCATCTTGAGAACGCGAAAGAGAGCGTTCATCTCGAAAGCTTCCCCGTTGTCGACACGAAATGGCTCGACGATGAGCTTGAGGCCGAGGTGAGGCTGGCTATCGAGATCGCGGGTCTGGGACGTTCGGCGCGGAAAGCCGAGAAAATCCGCGTGCGACAGCCGCTGAGCGAAGTGATAATCGTCACGCGCGACGAGAACGATCGAGTCCGCGCCCGTCGACAGGAGCAGGTCATTCTGGACGAGCTGAATATCAAGAAAATGAGCTTCGAGGACGACCAGGCTAAGTTCGTGACGTTCAGGGTCACGCCGGATTTCGCGAAGCTCGGCCCGACGCTGGGACCCAAAATGCCAGCCGTGAAGAAGGCGTTTGAGAAGGCCGACCATCTTGCGCTGCGCAATTCGATCGAGGCAGGCGGGACCTGCACACTCGATGTCGACGGCGAGAAGCTCACGTTCACCGATGACGAGATGGCTGTGAGCATCGAGAGCAAGAGCGGGTACGCGGCGGCGACCGGGGCGCGAATCGCAGTGGTCCTCGCCACGGAACTCACTTGCAAGCTGGAATCCGAGGGAATCGCGCGCGAGATCGTGCATCACCTCCAGGGACTGAGGAAAACCGCCGATCTTGACTACCAGGCCAGAATCAGGGCGTATGTCGAGACGGAAGATGGTAAAATTCTGGATGCGGTCAAGAGCCATCGCGAGTACATAATGCGCGAGACGCTCGCCGACGAGCTGAGCCTGAAAGGTGTCGACAAGTCCCAACCGGCGTTCTCGGAAGAGGCGAAGGTCAACGGGAAACCGATCAGGTTCGGAGTCGATGTTATGAAGAAATGACGGTCGGTCCCGCGAAGGGGGAGAGCGTGCGCCAGTAGCTCAGGGGATAGAGCAACGGCCTTCTAAGCCGTGGGTCGCAGGTTCGAGACCTGCCTGGCGCGCCATCCGACTTCGCCAAGGTTCGTCGGACAGGTCCGATTTTGCCAAGGTTTCGCCGGACAAGCTGTCCTCCTTCTAGCGGCCCCCCCTCTTCTTTCCGGGGCCCGACCGTAAGGGGCTGTTGAAAAAGTGCAAGATATGCACAATCCGCATGTGGGGCAGGCTTTCCAGCCTGCCATTCATGCGGCATCCAGGGACGGCAGACTGGAAAGCCTGCCCCACAAAGAGACTTTTTCAACAGCCCCGTAAGGGAGGGCGTGAAAACCGCGACGCGCGCCGGTAGCTCAATGGATAGAGCAACAGACTTCGGATCTGTTGGTTGGGGGTTCGAGTCCCTCCCGGCGCGCCAGATCGAACCCGATTCCCCGGCCAATCCGGGGAATTCCTGTTTGTCGCGACTCCGGTGCCCTTCGCACATCCTTCGGAGCCGCAGGCGACGGAGGATTTGCGAAGGTCTCGCATGCGAAAAGCGCCGCTGCAGACATTTCCTTTTTCCTTGCCTTGTCCTCTTTCCCCCTGTACAATACCGCCCATTAATGAGAAGTAAGCCGGACCTGCACCGGTAACCACATCACGAGGGAGGCAAGGGGTTTGACTCAATACGACCCGGGGGGATTATTTTCCACATCCGCACGCTGTAAGAACCATTCGGAAGTTCCCGCAGTCGCGCGTTGCGCGGGGTGCGCAGATTCATTCTGCTCGGACTGTCTTATCGAGATTCAGGGGCAGAAGTACTGCGGGTCATGCAAGGTGATGGCGGTCAAGAACCAGCCCGTAATGGAAGAGGCCACCATACCCTGCAAGGAAGCCAATGAAGCGCTGACATATGCGATCGTCGGGCTCTTCTGCTTCGGTATCATCCTCGAGCCGATGGCCATCTTCAAGGCGCTCAAGGCAAAGAAGATGATCGAAACCAACCCGCAATTAACGGGCTCGGGAAAAGCCACCGCTGCGCTGATTATCGGCATCATTGGGATCGTCCTCTGGGTGCTCGGCATGATCACCCAGCTCGCGGCAATGGGATCCGGCTACTGAGGCGACCAAGATGGAGATGAGATGCCCACAGTGCATGGCTCCTCTGGAGACGACAGATGGGCAGACGGCTCGCTGCAGATACCATCCGGAGCAATTCCGCATACTCTACTCCCGTCTGATGCAGCCGGCTCCGGTTGGGAAAGCCGTCGTCGCTGAACCCAGGGCTCCGATCGCGCCTCCTCAAGTCGAGCGGCCGGTTGTCGAACCACCCAGGGTCCCGATCCAGCCACCTCAAATGGAGCGGGTGATGGTCACCGAGCCCAGGGCTCCGATCGCGCCGCCTCGAATCGAGAGGCCGGTCATTGAGGACGCAGCACCTCCAGCGGTGCCGGTGGCGGTGGAGACTCCCCGCATTGCGCAGGCGATGTGCCGGAATCATCCCAACGTCCCAGCCCGGAGTTTCTGCACCCAATGCGGCGCTCCCTTGTGCGCCACGTGCGGTTTCGAGACACCTCAGAAACAGCACATGTGCCTGGACTGCGTGCAGAAGGGCAACCGTCCGGTTTCCATCGCGTCGCTGGGACGTGCCGTGACTTCTTCACGCCCTGGAGCCGGTTACCCGGCGGGTCCGGTCGTGGCAGCCATGTGCGCGACGCATCCTACAGTCGCGGCGGTGCGGTACTGCAACGTGTGCTCAAAGCCGATGTGCGCGACCTGCGACAGAGAGTTCCCCGGCAACGTCCATCTGTGCCCGACATGCGCGATGCAGCCCGGAAGAATCGGCTCAACGCCGATCAGTCGGACTGCGGTATCCTCTCCCACGATGGCCCCGAGCATCGCGCGGCCGCCGGTCACCGACGCGCCCCCGCCGCAACCTCTTTTCGGGGCGACGTACGCGCCGCAATCTGCCGTCGGAGCGGTGTGCGCAACGCATCCCAAAGTCGCAGCGGTGCGATTCTGCAGCGTCTGCTCAAAACCGATGTGCGCAACCTGCGACTTCGAATTCCCCGGCAACATTCACATGTGCCCTGAATGCGCTACCCGTCCCAGGAAGGGCGGTTCCCTGGGGAAGCGTCAGGGAAATGTGATAGCCTCGGGCGTCCTCGCGGTCGTTTCCACGATCGGCATTGTTGCGATGATGTCGTTCTACGAGGAAGGACTGTCTGAGGTCCTCTCGATGGCGATTTTCATAATGATTATCGTGGGTGTCGCCCTCAGTCTCGGCTCCATCGAGCGCAGGCTCCACAATCCTGCGATAGTCTGGGTATTCGCCGCATGGAACGGGATTCTGCTGGTGTTAATGATCCTTCTCAGCATCATCGGTCTCATGGCGATGGGGTAGACCGAAGCCGTGCATTTGGGGCTGTGTTTGTTCGACATTCGACGGATTAAGGCAAAGGCGAGTCATTGCCATGTTATACAGAATCAACGCAAACACCCTGGCCCAGAAACGCTACCTTCAGATCGACGACAAAGGTGTGGTTTACGCCGACATCGTTTTCCTGAGCGGAGCGCACAGGTTTCGTTTCGACCAGGTCGACTGCATCCTCCTTTCCGCCAACCAGGAGCTCTCCTTCCAGGTGGGAAACGAGGTGTTCACTCTGCCTGTTAACCTCTTCAATACGCGTCACATGGAGACGATCAATGCTTTCGTGACCCGGGTCCATCAGGCGAACGGGTTTGGAGTGGTCAACGATCCGGTTCCGGGGAGATTCAGCCACTAGAAGAAGAGCTTCACCGAGATGGGAGTCGTACAATGGGTTCAATCAATGTGAAAATCGTCGATGTATCGGGCAGCCGGAGCCGGGTGGCGGAAGTCCCCGACGATGTGTCGGTGGCTCGCATAATCGTTCTGCTTGTCGAGAAGCTGAATCTGCCCATCAACAGCCCGGACGGGCAGATCATGAGCTACAAGCTGCATCATCGCCGCACGGGCCGGCAGATGCTGGACAACCAGACCCTGACCGAGGCGGGGGTCTCCCAGGGAGACGAGCTCAGGCTGCAGGCCGAGATCACCGCAGGTTAGGCGGAACGCACCCATGTCAATCCAGGAGGAATCTCCACTCGTACTGAAGGATCATCGGTTCGCGCGCCTCGAGGCGATCAAGTGGTGGGATCAGTCGCTTGTCCGACAGGCTCACGTTCTGGTTGTCGGAGCCGGTGCACTGGGAAATGAGATCGTGAAGAATCTCGCGCTTCTCGGCGTGGGGCACATCGTTGTAGTGGACATGGACCGGATAGAGTCCAGCAACCTGTGCCGCTCGGTGCTCTTTCGGGAAGGCGACGAGGGACAGTTCAAAGCCGCAGTAGCCGCGCGCCGTGCGAAGGAGATCTATCCCGATGCCGATGTGGAAGCGATCACGGGAAATGTCATGGCGGACGTGGGGCTGGGCTATTTCCGCAGTTCAGACGCTGTCCTGGGGGCCGTCGACAATCGCGAGGCCAGGGTATTCGTCAACGCAGCGTGCGCCCGGGTCGGTCGACCCTGGATTGACGGAGGCATCGAGGTCCTCCAGGGAATCGTACGTGGCTTCGCTCCGCCGGCGACGGCGTGTTATGAGTGCACGATGAGCGAGGCCGACTGGCACCTTCTGAATCAACGAAGATCATGCTCGCTGCTCGCGCAACGAGCGATCGCTCAGCAGGGCACCCCCACGACGCCGATCGCGGCCTCGGTGATCGGAGCAATCCAGGTGGCGGAAGCGATAAAACTCCTGCACGGCATGGAGGCCCTGATGGGCCGAGGCTTCGTTTTCGAGGGGGAGAACCACACTTCGTACCCGGTGACCTATTCAGTGAACCCCGAATGTCGATGGCACGAATCCCCCTACCCCATCGAAGCCATGTCCGATATCACGTCGGACACGCCCCTGAGGACCATTTGGAACCGCGCATCGAAACTGCTGGGCGGCGTCGACGCCCTCGAATTGGCGCGGGAGATCGTCGAATCGACAACCTGCCCGAAATGCGGGCAATCTCAAAAAGTTCTGAGACCGGCGGAAAAGGTCCATAAGGCCCAGATTGTCTGCCCTCGATGCAACGTGGAGTGCGCCCCGACCTATTTCCATTCGATCACAGCAGACACGGATTTGCTCGATCTCAGCCCGCGGCAGGCAGGGCTTCCTCAGTGGGACATCCTGTGGGCAAGGCGTGGAGAGAAATGCATCGGCGTGGAAGTCGCCGGAGATCAATCCCGGGAGACCGCTCCCGGCACGAGCTCGGAAAAAGCGAGAGCCAACGCATGAAAGACAAACGCAAAAAGAAAGATGATTCAAGGTCCGACAAACCGCAGAAAAAGTCGGCTTCAGACGGGCAGGACGCGAAATCCGCCAAGGAGCCCGAGGAGAAAGACGCTGAGGTCGTGAGCAACGGCGAATGGGAGGACATGAAACGTCCCGCACGTCGAGCGTTCCCCGGACCCAAAGACACCGAGATCCCCCTGCGCATCGCCATGGAGCGCGAAGCGTACGCGGAGGCGGTCGCGCACGCGAAAGAGTCTCTGGATTCGGAAGTCTGCGGGGTATTCGTAGGTTCGGTCTTCACTGACGATGTCGGTCCGTTCGTGGAAGTGAAGTCGATCATCCAGGGCAGCTCTGCAAGGCAGGGAACCACCCACGTGACCTTCACCCACGAGACCTGGAATTCCATTCATGAAACCCTTGAAGAAGAATACCCGAAGCTGCAGATCGTGGGATGGTATCATTCTCATCCGGGCTTCGGGGTCGATTTTTCGGAGATGGACCTGTTCATCCAGCAGAATTTTTTCTCCGGCCCGACCCAGTTCGCGCTCGTGACCGATCCGCTCGGCGGCGCGGTGGCCGTCTGCTGCAATACTCCGGACGGGATCACCCCGGTCGAGCGGTTCTGGGTGGACGGTCGCGAGCATCAATGCCAGGTTCCGAAGATCGAAGGAGAGGAAGACAAGCCGCATGAGGGATCGGTATCGCCCAAAGAGCTCGAGACTATCCAGAAGCGGTTGACCCAGCTCAGTCAGACACTGGACGAGATGCGCCTGAATTTCTACCGGTTCCTGATGACCATCTTCTTCGTGATCGCACTGGGAATCGTCGGAGCGATCGGCTACACCATGTATCATGCGGCTACATCGGCTATGAATCCCGCCGAGATGGAAGGCTCGACTCCGGTTCTTGTCCAGTGGGGCGAAAGGACCATCATGTTAAGCGCAGGGATTCGGTATTGGGATGTGTCCCCTGAACTCGTGAAATCGTTTCTGGATCGTCAGCTCGAGGAAATGAAAGCCCTGCGGGAGTCGCTCGCGGCCCAGGGCTCCGGGGTCGAGGAAGAGACCGCCGTGCAGCCGTCGGGCGACTCCGAGCAGCAGGAGATCCCATCCTCGGCTGAGCAAGAGGGAGGTGGGTGAGCACCATGGACGAAAAATACTGGACAAGCCCGCCGAGGGAAGAGAAGATACAGATCACGCGCGAGGAGGCGCTCAGCGATCACGTCGAGGACCTTCTCAAACGCCAGATGAGCCTGAGGGGGGACCCATCGGTCACCCGCACACGCAGACGATGGTACATGCAGAACTGGTTCGCCTTCATGGTTGCCGGAGTACTGGCGGCCGTTGTCGCCTGGGCGATCATTGAGCCGAGTTTCAACGATTACCTCTACGTCCAGGGCACCATCGAGGAGATCAATACAACGGAGAGCATGCCGTCAAGGTTTGAGTTCGGAACTCAGTACATGGAAATACCGATTGCTACCCGGGGCTACGTCGTCCTGAACGGCGAGAAGATCTGGCTGATCAGGGATCTCAGGGAATACAAGCCGGTACGCCAACCCGCCGATGCGTCTTCGCTTCATGAGGGACAGCAGATCGGCGTCTATGTGCAATATCTCACCGCCGGACCACAGGAGATCGCCCTGGGAGTGTTCCTGGACCTTGCGCCGCGGGCTGAATCCCTTGTCCGTCCCAGTCTCACTCTCGCGCAGATGAGCGCGCGAAGCACGGTCGCCGGGATGCTGCTGTTCCCCCTTGTTGCGGGCCTTGTCGGACTGGCCATTGGGGCCGCCGACGGGATCATATGCCGACTTCCCAGACGGGCGCTGCTCGGAGGCCTGGTGGGCCTTCTTGCGGGCTTCATCGGCGGATTCGTCATGAGCATCGTCGCCGGGCTCGTCTATACGCCGCTCAGCATGATGGCGATGCAGGATACGCAGAATCCGACGGGCGGGCCCAGCACGTTCGGGTTTTTCATACAGATGTCCGGACGGGCGCTCGGATGGGCCCTGGCCGGCATGGCTATGGGGCTGGGCCAGGGCATCGCGCTTCGCTCCGGTCGCCTGTTGTTGTACGGGTTCCTGGGCGGGCTCATCGGGGGCCTGCTGGGAGGCCTTCTCTTCGATCCCATCGACCTGCTCATTCTCGGGATCGACAAGCCCAGCGCACACTGGAGCCGACTCATAGGGTTTCTCGTGATCGGCGCGAGCGTCGGCGGCATGATCGGACTGGTCGAATTACTGGCCCGCGACGCATGGCTTCGCATGACCAAAGGACCCCTTGCGGGCAAGGAATTCGTGCTCTTCAAGGACCTCATGTACATCGGCTCATCGCCCCGGGCGGAAATCTACCTGTTCAACGATCCGCTCGTGGGGGACCTCCAGGCGGCTCTCCGCTCAATGGGAAACGAGTGCGAGATCGAGAGCCTGAAAAAAGACAACCTGGTCCTTCTGAACCATCAGCCGATTCGACAGGCACGGCTCAGGCATGGAGACGAGATCGGTATAGGCCAGACCGCTTTCGTCTTCGAAAGACGGAGGGGATAAACCGTGAACGATCTGCAGGCACAATCAGACTCGCAGGGCGCGCTCCAGTGCGCGATCTGTCAGTGCCCGCTGGAATCCTGGGAGACCAAAACCGCTTGTCCCGACTGCCACACCGAATATCACCTGGAATGCTGGCAGGAAAATGAGGGCTGCGCGACCTATGGCTGTCCCAGGGTGCCCCCGACCGTTCACCGCGCGGACATCGAAATCCCCTGCTCCTACTGGGGCCGGGAAACGAAGCGATGCCCGTCCTGCGGGAGGGAGATCCAGGCCGCCGCGGTAAGGTGTCGCAACTGCGGGATCGTGTTCAGCTCTTCCAGACCCGAGAGCGCGAGGGATTTCGATCGGCGCTCTTCGTTCGAGATGAACCTTCCTCAGTACGTGAAGACCATCACGTGGATTTTCGTGCTTTCCCTTATCCCGTGCACCGCTCCCCTCGCCGCGATCTACGGACTCGGCTGGTATGCGTCGCACACGAGCGATATCAAGCTTCTGCCGGCCATACATTCGGCGCTGCTCAAGATCGGCATCGCGATAGGATCGTTGCAGACCATTTTCAGTGTGATTGTGCTTCTGATGTACGGGACATTTCGAGCGCCCTGACTTATGCGCGGGGCCGAGGACAAGGACGAACGATGTTACAGTCACGCATCCGTCGACTGAAAGCTGATTATGATCGCATCCTGGGCACCTTCACCAACCATCCCTTCATTCGATTGGTGGAAGTCCAGGGCGAGCCGCCCGAGAAATATACCTTCGAGTTCCAGGTGACCGGACTCGTTCCGATGGAGGACGGCATCCCTACGCCCGGCACCGCGCATCGCGCAGAGGTGTTTCTTCCCCAGGATTACCCTCGTCGCCCCCCATTCTGCAGAATGATCACCCCCGTTTTCCACCCGAACATCGACCCGACAAAAATCTGCATAGGCGACCACTGGAGCGCGGGCGAATCGCTTGCCGCGCTGGTGATTCGCATCGGCGAGATGATCTGCTACCAGAGTTACAACGTGAAAAGCCCGTTGAACGCTGAAGCCGCCGCATGGGCGGACCAGAACCTGGAGAAGCTCCCCTTACAGAGAGCCGACCTGACGGCGGGTCTGTGACCCACAATCGCTCGGTGGCGTCTGCGGATTCTCCCGATCTCACAGGTTAAGACCGCACTTCACGTTGACGGCTTGCCACTCCGTCAACCCTCGTTTATAATGCCTTTGGGCCGTTAGCTCAGATTGGTAGAGCAGCTGACTCTTAATCAGCGGGTCACAGGTTCGATTCCTGTACGGCCTACCACCAAACTTGCCCCGCCCGAGCCCCCGCCCCTTAAAAGGCGGGGGCATTTGTTTCCTGGCGAATCGAGGAATCTGGCGTGAGATGCTGCCCGCGTCGAAACAAACTCGACTACCACAGAAAAGGAGACTCACGCCAGGTTGTCAGATCAGCGGGTCACAGGTTCACTTCCCGTACGGCCTCCCAGGCGGACACAGAGGCTTTCGGTCGGCAGATCGAAGGATTTTCTTTTCGATGCATGGGATCCGTGCCGCTGCGACAGGCCCACTGGCGTTGACTACCCTGCGCCGATGCAACACAATATGGCAGTCAGAAATTCCCCGAAGACTCTGGCTGGAGGACAAACAGTGAAACGCCGATCCCCAGTAGTCCTGACACTCCTTCTCTCATTGACACTGGTATCCTGCTCTGGACAGCCTGTATCCGCTCCGGAGGTCGGAAACGGCATCGCGTCACAGCCACCCACCATGGCGGCATCTTTCGATCCCAGCCCGATCTGTCTCTGGGGCATGTATGAGATCTATATTGACCCCGAAGCCATGACGGCAACCGCCGAGCTTGACCGTTTTGCAATGTGTGCGGTCAATGTCGTCAATATCCTTAATAAGCAGCCTGCCAGTGTGCAGGTCGAAGTGATCGGCAAGCATACAGGGGCCTACGGGACCATAACCTATATCGATGTGACCCTGATCCATCCCTTCCCGGGCAATCCAAAGCTGAGCGGATATGATGTCAGGGGAGTGTTCATGGGAAATGGATCAGGTGTCCTTGCCTACAATGCCGATCTCAAGTATCCCTCGTTCTCGGTTGACCAGTCTATCGGCGGGATTGCAGGCGATTTCGCAGATGGTCCCGATGGATACACGCGTTGGTTCAACAAGCCGGAATTCTCAACCGGCGGCATGCCGCTGTTTTCCTATACGCAGGGCAATCAGGCTCCGCCCACCTACTCCCCCATCGCGACCCTGTGCCCCTATCACTACTATGCTGACGGACTGGGCGCAACCGAGAACGCCTGCGAATGGCTTAAAGCCAACTCCCTGACTCATGGCGTATTCTCGTCCGGAAGCGCAAACACCCGAAGATTCGCAGTAAGGTTCCCGACCGCGGAGACGAAGGCGGAGTTCGGGTACGCGGTAATCGCCTGCTGGCAGGGGCCGGACCCCGGGGATCATCCGGCAAATGCCGATGAAGCCGTAGCCGCCGAGGCGACTCTGGGCGACGACCTCTACTACGAGAGCCCGACCAATAACGGAGGCGACCTGATTGCCGATTTCACGCTCTACGCATGGAAGGGTCTGCCCACCGGCATCGTCATAGAATCCACGGTGCTGTCATCCAACCATATTCTCACGACATCTGAGATGGTGCCCATAGAAACCGGCCCGAACTTTGCGATCTGGCATGTGGAGATACCGGCCGATCATGTGCAGAGCCCCTACGGAAACGAGTTATGGGTGATCGCCGAATACGCGAACTCCAACTACAAGAATGATTTCGGCACAACCAATCTGGCCGGCCATGATCCTCTTGCGGCGGTTTTCAGGTTTGACCTCCCGGTAAATCACAACTGCGGACTCTTCCAATGGGCCAGAAAGGCCGGCGGACAACTCATAGACAGGGGCCGCGCTATCACGACGCTCTCGGACAATTCGATTGTGGTCACCGGAGAGTTCAGCCAGGCGTTTTGCCCCAACGACTACCATAACATTCCCGCGGTTTTCGGAGAAGGTGAGGCCAATGAGACTACGCTCATCGATCCGCATCTCGGCGACATCTTTATCGCCAGGTTTCACCCTGACGGCTCACTTGCGTGGGCGAAACGAGCCGGTGGATCGGGATATGATATCGCGTCTGGAATCACAGCTCTTTCGGACGACTCGACAGTCATCACAGGATCTTTCGGATCCAACTGTTACCAGATCCTGGAGACCGCGACATTCGGTGAAGGAGAACCTGGCGAGGTCACACTGGAGTCCACTAATGTTAACGGATCCTTCTATGTCGCCAGCTACAATCCGGACGGCAGTCTCGCATGGGCAAAACGCGCTGTCGGCCAGCCCTCTTATAACAATGAGCATACGCAGCGTGGCTCGGCGGTAGCCGCTCTGTCGGATGATTCAGTGATAGTCACCGGAGTTTTCGCCAATATAGCGATATTCGGCGAGGGAGAACCTAACGAGACCCAACTGGATTATCACCCATATTACTGGGACTTCTTTATCGCTCGCTACAACTCCAACGGGACCCTTTCCTGGGCAAAACGTCAGGGCGGAACGGAGCTTGAGAGGCCTCTGGGAATCACGGCGCTCTCCGGCGATTCGTTTGTGATTTCCGGCCTGTTCGGTACCCAGGATGTCAAACCGGCAATCTTCGGCGAAGGTGAACCGAACGAGACCACGCTATATACAGTGGGGGGGGATGACATCTTCATCGCCGGCTACGGTCCCGGCGGCACATTGCAGTGGGCGAAGCGAGCCGGCAGCATACTGGGAGATGCAGGCGATTCCGTTGCTGCTTTGTCGGACAATTCAGTCGTCATGTGCGGCAGTTACGGAAGCGGCGGCGATCCTGGTGAGGCCCCGGCGACATTCGGTGAGGACGAATCCAACGAGACAACCCTCGAACTGGGCGGATGGGACGACATTTTCATTGCACGATACAACACTGATGGAACGCTGAGCTGGGCGAGACGCGCCGCAGGTGTCAGCCAGGAGATCGCTCACGGAATCGCCGCCCTTTCCGGCGACATGTTCGCTATCACAGGCGAGTTCTGGGAACCGTGCACCTTCGGAGAAGGCGAGCCAAATGAAGTCACACTTGTGCCGTATCCGGACTCAGATCCGATTTTCTCGTACGATGACATCTTCGTTGCCTGGTACAATCCCGACGGAACCGTTTCATGCGCGAAATCCGCAGGCGGGAAGTCCTATGATTGCAGCTACGCCGTAACATCGCTCTCAGATGATTCAATCGTAGCCACGGGCGATTTCGCCGGTACTTACGGTGCCACCTTCGGAGAAGGTGAACCCAATGAAGTGACATACCACGGAGAGAGTTACGAGCTCTTTGTCGCTCGGTATTTCAAGTGAGTGCTTTCCATCGATTCGGTCGGGAATGCTCTCAAACCATTACGGCCTACCACCAAACTTGCCCCGCCCGAGCCCCCGCCCCTTAAAAGGCGGGGGCATTTTTGTGCGCTTCTTCAAAGACGGGGGGCGCGCGGATGATTTACAATGGCCGTGTATGGCGACTCGCGCGCCCGATTGCGATCTTCACCCCTACTTCCGCGACCCAGACAAGGCCCGCGCGATCCTCGACGCGTGCATCGACCATTGCCGCTCACAGGGAACAACTCTCGTGCGAGTCGTCCACGGCAAAGGCAAGGGGGACTTCCGCAATCTCGTCCATTCCCACCTGCTGAAACATCCAGATGTCGAGGGATATGTGCCGTGCGACCCGCTTCACGGCGGCAGCGGCGCGACCTGGGTCCACATTGCTCCCAAGGCCGCTGACAAGGCCGATGTCTCTGAGGAGCCCAAGACAGGGACGAGCGACGCGATCCATAGTCGGCGACCCGCTGCGCCCGCATGGCGATGGGTTCTGTATTTCGTCTTCCTGGTCGGAGCGTTTCTCGTGTTTCCACAGTGGTTTCTGAGGGGGATCATCATGCTCTTCATCTTCTGGCTGGAGATGAGGATCGCGACCACTCGCAGGGACGAGTGACCGCCGTCGGTGATCCGTCTCATCCCTGCCAGTTAAACCCAGATTCCACCGCTGACGTCGATATTAATAAGACCCTCGCCCATGACCAACGACAACGACATCTGTCCTCCCGACTCAAAGCCTCTCGTCTTGGTCGCGATCAATGACGAGAAGCTCTGGGAGGAGCTTGAGGAGCCGCTTACGAAGCTGTTTCGCGTGCGGCGCGAGACTGATGGTCTGAGAGCGATCGACGTTCTTCTGCTTCTCAGGCCGGTGGCGGTAATCGCCGAGACCGGCCTGCCCGGATTGTCCGGGATCCTTCTCGCGAGGCTCATACGCCATAATCGGTACCTCACAAAGCTGCCGGTGGCCTTGATTCTGAGTCGCGACTACCTGATCGAGGAGTTCTGGGCCAAGGATTCCGGCGCAGTCGTGACGGTCCCGAGAAAGAACGCAACCGACGCCGTATTTAACATCGAGATCGCCCTTGCGCACAGGAAACCGATACAGGATATCGACTGGGACGCAGCTGAGGAAGGGATCAGCGCCGAGGGCGGTCCCGCCGCAGGTGTCGCGAGCGAACTGGAAAAGCAGCTTATCGGCGCAAACATAATCGCGAAGCTGGGTGAGATCGAGATCACCCAGGAGCCCGGAGGCGGAAGCTCCCCGGGGACCATCCCGGCCTTCATCAGGCAGGCCCTGGCGGCGCTCGCAGCGGTGTTGGAGTTCGCGCAAGCCGGGATCACCCTGCTCGAGACGAACGAACTGTTCATCGTTGAGAACAAGGTCTTCGCCGACATCCTCGATTCCGAGGCATTCGTGCGGGAAACCCTGTCGTCAAGCGGTCTCTACATCGACAGGAGTCAGGAAAGCAGCGGACCGCGTGTCACGTACCTTGCGCCTGTTCACATTGAGCTCCCAGGTCCGCGCGGACCTGCGAGCACGTTCTTTGCTTTGCCCCTGAGCGGTCGCGAGAAAATCTACGGTCTTCTCAGCCTGATGACCTACAAGGAGATAGCGGTTCGCGAGTACTATCTTAACACTCTGTCACTGATCGGCACTCAACTTGCCGTCACTCTCGAGCGGGCGTTGTTCTACGAGGAAGTACGGAGGTTGTCTGTTACGGACTCATTGACCGGCCTGTCGAACCGTCGCGCCATTCAGTCCAGGCTTGAAGAGGAGTTCCGCAGGAGCATACGATATCGGACGCCGCTGTCGGTGGCAGTGTGCGATCTTGACAGTTTCAAGATACTGAACGATAAGCATGGACACCAGGCCGGCGACGAGATGCTCAAGGCGATCGCCCAGGTACTCAGGACGTCGGTTCGTGAGGTCGACCTGGCCGGACGCTGGGGCGGCGAGGAAATGGCGCTGCTTTTCCCGCAGACAAGCCTTCCGGGCGCGGTCGTCGCCTGCGAGCGTATCAGGGAACAGATCGCCTCCTTGAAGATCGACTTTCACGGCTCGAAGCTGGGCGTGACCCTCTCGATCGGCGTAGCGACCATCGATCCCGAGGAAGTGTGCCCGAGGTCGGCCGACGCCCTCATCGCGCTGGCCGACAGCGCGATGTATCTCGCCAAGGAGCGCGGCAGGAATCGTGTCGCCAACTTCCTCGAGCTCCCGGAGCCGTCGCCTGCAAGATAGACTGCGTTCTCCACACTCTGTCGGTCGAATTGAGGTATACTTATTAACCAGTGACTTTATGACACTCGTGTTTGTGAGTTCGAGATTTGGCAGATGCCTTGGCCTGGGAGTCCTTTCCCTTGCATTCACCATCTTCGCCCCGGTCTTGTTCTCCTCATGCGCCCCGAAGCCGATCGCTGAACCGACCCCTTCGTTCGCCAACACTCCCGTTACGCTCCTTTTCGTGCCGCCCCTTATCGGCGCAGAGAAAGCCGTGAGAACCCCTGTGCCTGAGGCCGAGAGGATGACGATAAACGAAGAATCCGTCATAGGGTGGGTCTCGCCTCCAGAGAAGAACCTCACGTTCCCGATTAGTCTAAGGGAAGGTGCGCACCTCTCGTTTCGAGTGGGCATCGCTACCGATAATGCAGTCAAGAACGGAGACATTGTGGCGATCGCGGAATATGAACCGTTCGACATCGTTGATCGTGGCCACGGTGCGAAGCGGGAGCTATATCGATCCGAATTCAGGTCCGATGCGAACTGGCCCCATAAATGGCAGGATGTCGAAGTCGACCTGACTGGCATCCCTCCGGGACACTCATTGCTGAGGTTCCGCGCGGAAGGCTCGCTGGCGACTGATCCCAACGTCACGCTCATGTGGGGGCAGCCTACGGTATTCTATCCCGCAGAGCGCAAGCACAGAAATGTCCTTCTTATCGGGGTCGACACACTCCGGCGCGACGCGTTATCCGCCTTCGGCGGACGAGTCGAGGTTACGCCGAACCTGCAGCGCCTGGCCGAATCAGGGACCGCGTTCGACCGGGCATGGAGCCAGGCCCCGTTCACCGTGCCGTCGTTCGCAAGCATGCTGACCGGACGATTCCCAGCCGACCTCAGCCCTACCCTCGCGACCGAAACCCTTCCGCTCTCCGCAGACACTCTCGCGGAAACCCTTCTGCAGAACGGCTTCGCGACATCCATGATCTGCGGCAATGTCTACATCGGGAACGACAAGTCCGGCTTCGACCAGGGAGTGGAGGGAAACTGGTTCCGGGTCAATGCCACTCCTCCCGATTCTGTGGAGAAAGCGAAGGAATTCATGGATCGCTCGACCGATCGCGACTGGTTCCTTTTCCTGCACTTCATGGACCCGCACGGGCCGTACGATCCTCCGCAGGAATTCATAGACAAACTTTGCGACCCTTCATACCGGGGCAAGTACAAAACTGCCTTCGAGGACGGGCTTCCCTGGCAGCTTGCGACATCGATCCCTCCGGAGAAAGAGATCAGACGCGCAAGGGAACTATATGATGCGGAGGTCGCCGATGTGGACGCAGCGGTCGGCGATCTGTTTGCCTATCTCGACGACAACGGGCTTCTGAACGAGACCCTGATTATCATCGCAGCCGATCATGGAGAGGAATTTTTCGAGCACGGTCAGTTTGAGCACGGGCAAAGCGTCTACGAGGAGATGGTTCATCTGCCGCTTATCGTCTGGGGCCCGGATTTTCCGCAAGGCAGCCATATCGATACGCCGGTGGGGAACATCGATATCGCGCCGACAATCCTGAAATTCACCGGCCTGCGAGTGCCGGACGATTTCCCGGGCTCTCCTCTCACGAATGTTATCGCGGGCGACTTCAATAAGGACCGCTCGATTTTCGGAGAGGGAAACCTGAGGCGAGGGTCGCACGCGAAGTTCGCGGTCGACTGGCCGTACAAATGCATCGTGGACTTCTTCACAGGTGAGGTGAGTCTCTACGATTTTTCCGCCGACCCGGGAGAAAAATCCGATGTGAGCGAGAGGTATCCGCTCATCACCGAAGCGCTCTCATCCAAGACCAGGCTTGCGATGGTGCCGCTGCAGACGACTTTCATTCTCACGATCATCGGGGACTCGAAAGACGGTCCGGCCGGGTTTTCGGGCACAGTGAGGATTCCGGGTGGAATCGCCTTCGCCGCCGCGACCGGCACGTCCGACAGCGACTCCTACTCGGCTGAGGGCGACACCATTCGCTTTGATTTTTCGTCCGCGACAACGATCGAGGAGCCGGCGAAGGCGCTGATCATTCTCCCGGCGCCGGGTGGCGACACGATCGAGGTGAGCGTGCTGGCGGACGGGAAGGTCGATCCCGGACGCTTCTACCCGTACGCCTCGTCCGCACCCGAGCCGTCGGGATCGGCGACTGTCAAGGTTTCCGACCTTCCATGGCCGAACAGGATTCCTGCGGATGTCCGCGCGCGTCCCGTGGCACTTTATGTTATGGGAATACCAGGCTTCCCGCGCGGCGAGACCGGGGCCTTCGAGAATGTCGAGCTGGATCCGGAGGTCCGGGAGCAGTTGCGGGCTCTGGGCTATGTCAACTAGTACGGGATTCTTTGTTTGGGCACGGCATGCCGTGCCCCTAGAGGGGTACGCGATTCTCAGGACATGTCACAAGAAATCCTTAATAGGAGTAAAGTCGCCCCGGCGGTCAGATTTTCGGTCGCTATGACGGTCCTGCTGATCGCGACCGTCGCATGCAATCCTGCAGGGCGACCGAAGGAGCCGTCTTCGATATCTCTCCTGTTTCAAACACCTTTGGTCGGAGACGAGACCGCTCCGAGAGATCCTGCACCGAGACCCGCAAGATCGATTCTTGGGGACATCTCAGTGGAGTGCTGGAAGCTGCCCCCGGAAGCTATGCTCAGGTTTCCTGTGGACGTCCGGAAGTCCGCCCGCCTTTCATTCTGCCTGGGGGCGAATCACAGGATATCCGTGCAGATGAGCGACATCACCATGAGGGTCGATTTCGTGCCCGAGACCGGGTCGCGAGAAGGGCAGACAAAACCTGAGCCGGTCGCTCTCTGGGAGACCACGCCCGGGGCGAATCCCGAGTGTTTCAAGGAATGGCTGTACGTGGACATTGAGCTGAACCCGCCTGCCCGGGGAAAAGGCGAGATCAGATTCCTGGCAACAGGTCCCCTCGCCGGAAACCCGATGGTCGATATCATGTGGGGCAGACCCACCGTCTACTATCCTGCCGAGAGACATCACCACAACGTCCTTCTCATCGGCATCGACACCCTGCGCCGGGACGCGCTTGACGTTTACGGCGGGCGACCTGAAGTGTCCCCGAATCTCAGACGTCTCAGCGAATCGGCCACCATATTCGATCGCGCATGGAGCCAGGCTCCATATACCGGTCCTTCCTTCGCAAGCATGGTGACAGGCAGGCTCAACTCCGACCTCTGCCCGACATTCTCCCCGGTCCAGCTTCCCGATCAGTGCCGGACCATCGCAGAGACGCTCCACCAGAACGGTTACGGGACCTTCATGATATGCGGGAATCCTTACCTGGGAGACGAGGTGTCAGGATTCAACCAGGGCATGGAGGAGTCGTGGTACCAGTTCAGAGCCTCCCCAACGGACTCGGTGACACAGGCGAAGGAATTCATCGGTCGCGCGGCGGACCGCGACTGGTTCCTTTTCATGCACATCATCGATCCCCACACCCCGTACGATCCCCCCGAGGAGTTCATCAGTGCGGTGTGCGATCCCGACTACCACGGCAAGTACCCCACTGAGTTCACTGAGAGCCTGCCGTGGCAACTTCTCACCAGGCTTCCACCACAGCACGAGATCGATCGCGTAAGAAGCCTCTACGAGGCGGAGGTGGCGGATGGAGATGCGGCGATCGGCGAGCTGTTCGCGTTCCTGGAGCAAAAGAGCCTTCTTGACGATACGCTCGTCATTCTTGCGGCGGACCATGGCGAGGAGTTTTTCGACCACGGCCAGTACGAGCATGGGCAGAGTTTCTACGAGGAAATGGTGCATCTGCCCCTGATGGTCTGGGGATCCGAGTTCCCAAGGGGCAAGCGGATCGAGACGCCGGTGGCGAATGTGGACATTGTCCCCACGATTCTCAGCCATCTCGGCCTTGAGGTCTCCGGCGCATTGCCGGGTGTCCCGCTTCAGAACGCCGTCAAGGGTCCGCCGGACGAGAATCGAATAATTTTCGGCGAGGGGAATCTCCGCAGGAGCTCTCACGCGAAATACGCCCTTGAGTGGCCGTACAAGTGCATTCTGAATTTCTACACGGGGCGCACGAAGTTGTACAACCTCGAGGACGACCCGGATGAACGAGTCGATCTGAGCGTTCCGTACCCGGACGTCGCGCAGCGGCTCGCAGCCGAGACCGTCCGCGTAATGCGACCTCTTCAGACCATTTACATCCTTACCATCATGGGCAACTCGGAGAGGGGACCGAAGAGGTTCAGCGGGACGGCGCGCGTTCCGGGGGGGATCATCAAGGTCCGGGATTCCGGTCTGCTGCCGGACGACAGTTTTTCGGTCGACGGCGAGACGATCTCGTTCGACTTTTCCGCCGAGACAGCCGCGATAGCTCCTATCAAGGGGCTGATAATAATCCCCGAGCCCGAAGCGGACACTATCGAGCTGCAGGTCCAAGTCGACGGGCATGCGAGCCCGGACAGGTTCTTCCCGTATGCCTCATCCACGCCGGAGCCTTCGGGTCGAGCCACCGTCAACATCCGCGACCTCCCCTGGCCCAATGCGATTCCCGATCAAGCGCGCGAGCTTCCCATCGCCTGCTATCTCCTGGGAATCCCCGCCTTCCCCAGAGAGGAAGGACAGGAAGAAATCAGGGATACCGAGCTGAGCCCCGAAACAGTTGAGCAGTTGCGCGCCCTGGGGTATATCGACTAGAGTTGGCTTCAGAAATGGCATATAGAATCGGTAACACCGGATTGATCCTCCCGATCGCCCGCTTCTCTTGTGCATTCGTCCTGATCCTGTCGATCACCGCGTGCAATCCCCCCGGCGAAGTTGCGAAACCGCCTGCACCTGCCCGGTCTCTGCTCCTGGAAACCCCCTTCGTAGGCGATGAGACTGAAGTGCGGGATTCGCCGCCGGTTGCGGAAAGGCGGGTTGTCAATGAATGCTCGGTGGGTTGCTGGGTGCTGCCCGAAGAAGCCAAACTCAGGTTTCCGGTGGAGCTCCGCCGGTCGGCAAGGCTTTCGTTCCGCATGTCGGCGCTCACGAGGATCCCGGTACATGTCGGCGACCTGACGATCAGGGTGGAGTATGTGCCGGATGAAGCTCACACCTCCTCCGATGGAAAGCGCATCGAGCCGGGCAAGCCGGTTGTGATCTACCAGACAACCCCCGTCGATTCGCCCGACATCTTCCGGGACTGGTGCTACGTGGACTGCTCGCTTGACCATCTCGCGCCCGGCAAAGGGGAAGTATGCTTCTCGGCCACGGGGCCGATCGCCGGGAATCCAGGCCTGGACCTCATGTTTGGCGAGCCGGTTGTGTATCATCCCGATGAGCGCCGACATCGCAACGTCCTTCTGATCGGAGTCGACACTCTTCGCCAGGACTCACTCACTCCCTACGGCACTTCCGATAAGGTGACACCCAATCTGCAGAAGCTCAGCGACGAGTCGACCTTGTTCACGCAGAACAGGTCGCAGGCGCCCTGGACGCTCCCGTCATTCGCCAGCATGATCACGGGACGGCTCCCCAGCGAGATCGGCGCGACGATTTACACCGGCTTTCTTCCCGATCGCAACACGACAATGGCGGAGATTCTACTGCCAGAAGGTTACGCGACGGGGACGATCTGCTCCAATGCCTGGCTGGGCAACGAGCAGTCGGGTTTCCAGCAGGGAATGGAGGAGCTATGGTACGAATACAACGCTCCCGCCGACAAATCCGTCGATAAGGCTATCGATTTCATCACGAGGTCGTCGGGCAAGGACTGGTTCTGTTTTGTGCATTTCATCGATCCGCATGTGCCGTACGCACCGGGACGGGAGTATGTCGACCTGCTGTGCGATCCCGGCTACGACGGGCCTTTCGTCGAGGTATTCAACGCGGTCGAACAATGGAAATCCGGGACCACAACCCCGACCGCAAGCGACCTCGAACAGGTGAAGAATCTGTATCTGGGCGAGGTGGCGCGAGTGGACGATTCGCTGGAAACGCTTTTCGAGCATCTACGTCAGACCGGACTCATGGATGAGACACTGATCATCTTCGCGGCCGATCATGGGGAGGAATTTTTCGATCACGGCGGATTCGAGCACGGTCAGTCGCAGTACGATGAGCTGGTTCACACGCCACTGATAATCAGGGGACCCGGCTTCACCCAGGGTCGGCGAATAGACTCGAATGTCGGGAACATCGACATTTTCCCCACCATTCTGAGTTACCTCGAGATGCCCATTCCCGACAATGTCGTCGGGACACCTCTCCAGCAGGTCGCAACAGGAGAGATCTCGAACGACAGAATGATTTTCGGCGAAGACAACTCACGCGGGACGCTGAGAAAATTCGCGGTCCAGTGGCCCTACAAGTGCATTCTCGATTTCGTCACGGGAGAGACCCGCCTTTACGACCTCGAAAAGAATCCGAAGGAGACCGAGAATCTGGGCGCCGTAGACAAGGCAACGGCAAGGCAGATGTCGGAGCGGATCGCGGGTGCGATGATCCCCGAGCAGACCGGTTTTCATATCTGGATCACGAGGAGCTACAACGAAGCGCCCCAGACCTTCACAGGCACGCTCAGGGTCCCGGGCGGCATCGAGCGAGTCGTAGCCTTCAGGCTTCTTGAAAAGGATTCCTACGAGGTCAAGGACGACACCATAACATTCTCGATCACGAGCTCCCTCGAGCTTCTCGGACCAAACAAGCATCTTCTGATAATCCCGGCGAAAGGTGCCGACACACTTGAGGCCTCGATACTTGTGGGAGGGCAGGTCCGGGACGATCGTTTCTTCCCGTACGGCACCGACAAGCCGGAGCCGTCCTGCGCGGCAACCGTGAATATCCGGGATTTCCCGCTCGGACCCGAGCTCCCGCTCTCGATTGAGGAGAATCCCGCAGGATGCTACATCTGGGGCGTTCGGGGATTCGACTCCGAAAGCGACCGTGTCACGCTCGATCAGGAGACGAAGGATCAGCTTAGATCGCTGGGCTATCTCGGCGACTGAGCGTCGCAAACCGCCTATTTTGACAGATGTGCAGTCATGTTCTCTGAGAAGCGACATCATATGCATCGACCCGGCGTACTCAGATCAGTTTTAGTCAGGGCATATGTCCTGACAATGGTCGCGCTGCTCGCCGGTTGCATGGGGGGAACCCCCAAACATCGGACATCGATTCCGCCCGCCGTCTCACTGCTCCTTGACACCCCGTACATAGGCGACGAAACCACGGTTAGAGACCCGACCCCGCAGCCGACAAGAATGGTGATTGCCAACGAATCGGTCGAGGGATGGCCCTCTCCTCCCGAGCGAATTCTCAGGTTTCCCGTCGAACTGAGACAGGGCGCGAGGCTGTCAATGCGGCTGGGAGCGACCGCATCGAGCACTTCCGATTCCGGCGAGCTGATCTTCAGGGTCGAGTACATACCCAAGACCTCTCAGTCGATTCAATCGATTCCGGTCTTCGAATCGACCCCCGAGCGAGGTCAGCAGGTTTTCAAGGCCTGGGTCGACATCGATGTCCCGCTGGAGATCGGGTCACCCGGTCCGGGCGAGCTCAGGTTCTCGGTGGAGGGTGAGCCTGAAGGGGGGGTCTTCTGGGGGCAACCGACCGTCTACTATCCGCGCGAGCGACTTCACCGCAATGTGCTCCTGATAGGGGTGGACACTCTTCGCCAGGATAGCGTCACGCCGTTCGGAGGAAAACCGACACTGACGCCGAACCTGCAGAAATTCAGCGCGACATGCACCATGTTTCCGCGAAACTGGTCCCAGTGCCCCTGGACCCTGCCCTCGTTCGCGAGCATGCTCACCGGAAAGCTGCCGTCGCGCGTCGGAGCGACGATGCTCTCCTGGCAGCTTCCCGATCGCGCGACCAGCGTCGCGGAGATTCTCCTCCCATACGGTTACGCAACCGGCACGGTGTGCTCAAACACCTACCTCGGTAACACCAGCTCCGGGTTCCATCAGGGAATGGAGAGTCTCTGGTATCGCTACAATGTCCGCGCCGACACATCGATTGACCGAGCGAAGAGGTTCATCCTGCGGTCGAAGGATCGCGACTGGTTCTGCTTTCTCCATTTGCAGGACCCCCACACACCCTATGAGCCTCCCAAGCGCTTCGCCCAGGATTTCGGCGACCCCAACTACCAGGGCAAGTACAAATGGTCGTTCACGGACGACGGCGACTGGAAATTCTCGACAACCATCCCGCCTGAGGAAGACATCAATCAGGTGCGGAGCCTGTACGAAGCCGAGGTCGCGTACCTGGACTATGCCCTGCAGAATCTGTTCGATTTTCTCCGGGAGAACGATCTCGACAAAGACACTCTGGTCATCTTCGTTGCGGATCATGGCGAGGAATTTTACGAGCACGGGCAGTTCGAGCACGGGCAGAGTCATTTCGATGTGGAGACAAGGGTCCCCCTGATGGTGCGAGGCAAGGGATTCCCTCAGGGAAAGCGCATCGAGGAAAGTACCGGCGATTTCGATATCGTCCCCACGATTCTCAGGTACGTCGACGTGCCCACTCCCCCCGACATGGCGGGCGTCCCGCTGCAGGATATTGTCGCCGGGACCGTGAAGAATAATCGGCTAATCTACGGGGAAGACAACATCCGCGGCACTCAACGCAAATTCGCGGTGCAGTGGCCGTACAAATGCATCCTCGACATGACATCGAGCAGCAGGCTTCTGTTCGATCTCGAAAATGACCCCGGCGAGAAGAAGGACGTGAGCAGCCTGTACCCCGAGGTCGCCGACGGCCTCGCGCGCGAGATGGTCGTGCAGATGCTGCCCGAGGAGACGACATTCCACATATGGTTCATGGGAAGCGGAACAGAAGCCCCGCGCAGGTTCACGGGGAGTCTCCGCATGCCCGGCGGCACAGGAAACATGCAGGCTTTCGGGCTGACAGGGGACGATGAATATCGCATTGAAGGCGACACAGTGACCTTCGGGGTGACAAACTCGAATCCCGAGGTCGGGGTCGACAAGCACTTCACGCTGAGTCCTGCCGGGGATTCCGACACTCTGGAGATAACGCTGAGAGTGGACGGCAAGATCGATCCGGAGCATTTCTTCCCGTACGGCACTCTGAAGCCGGAGCCGTCGGGATTTGCGGCGGTGCACATCGGCGACTTCCCGCTCGTGGCCGACATACCGACCGGCGAGAAGGCGCTGCAGGGGGCGTTCTATGTGTGGGGGGTTCGGGGATTCAGCTACGGCGTGGAGCGTGCGCAGTTGGACCAGGAATCGCTCGATCAACTCAAGGCGCTGGGGTATATTCAATAGACAGCCGCGTCGTCGCTGGTCTTCCACTTCCAGTACCTGTACACGTCCCCGCCCAGCTTCGACACATAGTGGGCGTATTCAAACCCGAGCTCAATCATCTCTCGTTTAGGACCGTCGGGCTGCTTCTCGGTATCCTCGCCGGGGCAGTCGATAATGCACCCTCCGACTCTGGTTACATGGCTCATTTGCCCCAGTTCCCGCTTGCAGTCGTCGCCGAAGACGTGACCGGAGACGACGATGTCGAACGATTCGTCGGGGAACGGCAGGTTCTCGAGTGAACCGTCCACGACGAACACATTCCCGATTTCCAGCCGGTGCAGTTTCTCCCGCAAATACTCACGGAGCCTGTCGACAGGCTCGCAGGCATAGACCAACCTCGCAAGCGGAGCCGCCGCTATCGCCAGTCGGCCGGTACCGCTGCCGATATCCAGGACTGTCTTGCCGTTGAAATCCGTGATCGACAGCAGTCGCTCCTTGTCCCAGGTCTTGATGTAGGGAAGCTCGTCCATTATGGCTGGATACAGGTAGACGATGAAGGTCTCGAGAGCGTCCAGTACGTAGATCTCGCACTCTCTTACTTGTTCGGGAGAGAGACCGGTGGGAGCGCTTTCGGCCAACGCCTGGTAGTACTCCCTGCGGTCCGGACACTTGCTCCCGAGGTACCAGCACACAGCCGGATTCGCGGCCAGCGCCACTGCAAGATTCCGGTTGAACTCCTCGCTCTTCTTGTGCGAGATGTAGCGGACGATCCATGCGTCCATCAGCAACAGCGCGTTGAATGAAAACGCCTTCGCGTCGATCCAGCCGTATGACATGGCTTATCTGCCTCCTGTACTTCGCATGCCCGCTTTGCGATGTCGTTTCGCAGCCTACTGCTCCAAGACTCTCGCGTAACCCACAAGCGTTCCCGGTGCGTTTCGCATCTCGACCTCGACCCAATCCCTGAGCCTCGACAACTGATCTTCCTCGATCAGCCCCCATTTTTTCATTGTGTAGAGGAGAGCAGGAGCTATCGCCCGCGAATTCCCGTCAATCACTTTGAGTCCGATGCCAATCCCCCTGTCTCTGAAACTGACGCCGAAGACGGCCTCGCCGCCGATCTTACCGAGCCATTTCCCGTCGCTCTCCTTGTTGAAAGGCGTCCCGAAACGACCGCTCCCGGCGGTGAACCACGATGCCTTGTGGAATGCTTCAAAAATGCGGTCGCGGACTTTTTTTTCGAACTCGCTCTCACCGAAGCCCGGATCCGCGAATCTCGCGGACGCTACGGCTATGGTTTTCATATCCATCCACCATGTCGGCACCCCGCAGCCGTCGATGCCGTACTCCAGTTCCTCCGGCTTCACACCGCCGTAGCGGGCCATAGTCTTTCTTATGGCAACCTGAATGGGATGATCCGGCTGGTTGTATGTCTTGTACGACCATCCCTGCTCCTGGCACGCAAGAAGCATCCCCGTGTGCTTGCCGGAACAGTTGTGATAAATGGGGGTCGGGACGATATCGTTGCGCCCGAGGTCCCAGTTGGCCTGTTGATACAGGGGCGGATGAGTCCCGCAGAGAAACAGGTCCTCCGTCAGGTCGTGGCGCTGAAGCAGGGCACGGATTGTCGTTACGTGATCCGGCTCGCCGCCGTGACTCGAAGACATTATCGCAATCTCGGCGTCGCTGCATTCGTCAAGCAGCGAGGGCCTGAAACCGATCGCCGTCAGGAGCTGCAGCGGTTTCGCCAGGGACCTCTCGTAGGTAGCCAGGGTGGGATCCCCGAACCGTCCCAGAATCCCGCCGGACGAATCGCAGCAGACAACGATCACCCTGTGAAGGGCCTCGCGTCGACTGCTTCTGGTGGTCTCAACGGATAAAGGCGATTCAGAGGAACAAAACTCGATGCTCATTATGGGAAGTATAACGCAACCGCGCTATACTCGTCACACTTTGCGGGAAGAGGGGACAGGCGCCCGAAAGAAGTGATCTCCATGACCGATCCTCGCGCGATCAACGACGAAGTCACGAAGCTCTACATGGACTACATCAATCCCTCGCTGATGAGGCTTCTCGCGTTCATGGGGTACGACACGGTCGAGGATCACGCGAGAGGGTCGCATGTCTGGGACAATCTGGGAAACGACTACCTCGACTGCCTTGGCGGATTCGGGGTTTTCTCGCTCGGCCACGCGCATCCGAAAGTGGTCGAGGCCGTCAAGAGGCAGCTCGAAAGAATGCCCCTTTCCACCAAGGTGCTCCTCAACGAGCCGTACGCAAGGCTCGCTGAGAAGCTGGCGAAGATCGCCCCGGGCAGGCTTCAATACACGTTCGTGTGCAACTCCGGCACGGAGGCGATCGAGGGCGCGCTGAAGCTCGCGCGTTTCAAGACCGGGAAGCACGGATTCATTTACGCCGAGAAAGCGTTTCACGGCAAGACCCTGGGGAGCCTGTCGGTGACGGGTCGCGAGGCGTTCCAGCAGCCGTTCAGGCCTCTCATTCCGGGCACGAAGATGATCCCGTTCGGCGATGCTGACGCGCTCCGGAAGGCGATCGACGACGACACGGCGTGCTTCGTGATCGAGCCGGTCCAGGGCGAGGGCGGAATCCACATCCCTCCCGACGACTATCTCCCGAAGGCCCGGGAAATCTGCAGCGAAAAAGGCGCGCTTCTGATCGTCGACGAGGTCCAGAGCGGGCTCGGTCGGACGGGCCGGATGTTCGCGTGCGAGCACTGGGGAGTCGAGCCCGACATCATGACGCTCGCGAAATCCCTGGGCGGCGGGGTCATGCCGATCGGGGCGATCATGGGAACTCCCGAGGTCTGGGAGGTTTTCGAGGACAATCCGTTGATTCATTCATCAACCTTCGGCGGAAATCCTCTGGCTTGCGCAGCCGCCCTGGCCGCGCTGGAAGTGATCGAGGAGGAGAACCTTCCTCGAAAGGCCGCCGAGGCGGGCGAGAAGATACTTGCCGGGCTGGGCCTGCTGCAGGCCCGACACTCCCGAATAGTCAAGGACGTCCGCGGATTGGGATGCCTGATCGGCATCGAGTTCGCGGACAGCGACGTGGGGGGCCTGATGATTTCGTCCCTCGCAGCAAGGAAGATCCTGGTTGCGTTCACATTGAACGATTACAGTGTCCTGAGGATAGAGCCCCCGCTCGGCATCAGCGACAGCGATATCGAGCGGCTGCTTTCGACGATGGAAGAGGCCCTGAGCGAGATCGGATCGATTGTTGCGTCGATGGGCTGACGGTTTCGGGGCGGATTATGCATTCATTCCTCTTTCAAACGAGGCCCATGTTGCGTAGAATAGTCGGGTTCGATCGCCGAAATGTCCGGGAATAGCAGAAATTCAAGATCAGCCGTCAGACGTCTCCTTGATGGAAAGGAGTCGCAGCTCACACTCTTCGAAGTCTCCGACCGCCCGCTTAGAAGGGCGATTTTTGAGATTGACCAGTCTGGGGGGAAGCCCGAGGATAACCCCGGAGGAAACCAAACCCGAAGTAAACCTGAAGATGAATTCTGAGAAACAAAAGCGACCGCCCGACCCGTTCGGGGACGATGAAGGCATACTGGATATCCACTGCAGGCCCGCGCTGCCGCAGGATATTCCCCAGATCGCCTCTCTTGTCGTGGACCTCCTGAACAAGCTCTTCGGCCCGACAGTGGGCGACGGCGGAAGGGAGGCGCTGGATGTCGTTCAGTCGGCGCTTCGAGTAAGGCTGCGACACGACTGTACCTGGGTCATGATCGAGGGCGACACCGTCATCGGCGTCATCGACGTTGAAACGACCGAGACTCGAAGGCTCAACGGCCCTCCCCTGCCGCGCATCCTGTCCGACTCGCTCGGGTACACCGAGAGGGTTCGTGATGCCGGCCTGCTGCCGCTGCTGCTCCACGAACCGGCCTCCGACGAAGCGCATCAGCCGATCGTCTCGCTTCTCGCGGGAAGTCGAGGCGAGGGTCGCGGGACTCTGCTTTTGATGCACGGAGCTTTCTGGGCCCGGGCTCAGGGAAAGAACTGGATCACCACGTGGCTTCCCGCCGCGGACCCCGTCCTTCAGGTCTATGAGCGTCGCGGCTATTTTGTTGAGCAGGAAGTGGAGTCGACCGGCGCTGCGGGCTCCCAGAAATGGCTGTTCCTCAAGAAGCCGATCTCGTCTCTGAGCTACAAGATCATGAGACAGAGGGAAAAGCAGAAAAGCCTGTAGGGGCTGTGTCAGTGCCTTTCCGAGTGAGAGAGCGGCGGATTGACGACGGCGGTGCGGGCAAGGTTCTCATACGCGCTGAACATGAACGACCAGTCATCCTCGTCGGGCACGCCCTTCCTGTAGTAAGCCACCTCGAATCGCCCGAGCAGGTCTCTGAACAGAGGGTAAATGTCGGCGCTTCGCCTCAACTGGCGGAGGTACGATCTCGATCCGCCGCTCGAGCGATATCTTATCCATCCGAGGTCGCCCAGCCCCTTCAGAGCCGATCGGAACAGGGTGCTGACCGCTTCGCGAAACAGACCTGCAGACGCGAGCTCTGTGGCCTTTCGGACATCCGCATCGCGCCACGATCCCAGCCCGTTCAAGTCGAAAACTCCAGCGTCCGCGCCCGCTCCCTGTCGTGCGGGGCTCCATCCTATGCGCATCAGCAGCAGAACGCCCATCAGCGTAAGAAGCGCCGCGATGATAATCAGGCTTATCATCCTGAAGCCGCCGATGCCGACTGACGGCGATGGTCCCCCGATCAGCCTTTGACGCAACCCGTCGAGCCACTCTCTCAGGCGCAGAAGCCACGCCGGATCGTCGAGCACCGATTCGTCGTACTTGTAACGATCGCCCGAGGTGAGGTCCGCGAGAGCATTTTCAACGCCCTGCTTCGTCAGGGGGTACGACTCGGGTGCATCGTCTCCGGCCGCCGCGACAGCGGCGGCGGCAAGTCCGAAAAAGAGTGCGACGAGGAGAGTCGCGAATATTGCGCTCCGGAAAACCATCAGTCCAGATTGTATCATCAGCCTGCCCCGGTTCCAAAGCGGTATGGAATCCCCGGAGAATCGGATAGGGCCGCCGATCTCGAAGCCCTGTGGCGCCCATACGTCCGCTGCGAGCTTGCGAAGCGGCGGACGGATGGGTGTCTCTCTTCGAGATTCTCTCTAAAACGAAGCACCCATCTGCCCGCCAGAGCGGGCATATGGGCGCCACAAGACCTTGGGTCAATTGCCGCATGCCCACGCCTTGCCGCAAGACCCACTGTCGTTTAAAATCAACTTGCCCGCGGGCAGCGGGAAGAGAGGCGCAAATGGCCGAAATGCAGATCAGGAAAAGCGTGTTCGCCGGGAAGTTCTATCCGTCCACGCAGCAGCTGATAACCAGAAAGCTGGACGAGCTGAAGGAGCGGGCGGGTGCGCAGGAAAGCGCCGCGCGTCCGCCGATCCTCATCGTGCCGCACGCTGCGTGGCAGTTCTCGGGTCTTGCAGCGGTACGCGGGATCATGACCCTGGAGTCATCGCCGCCCTCGCGTGTGGTGCTCATAGGTCCGGCACATCGCCACTACTTTCTGGGTTTCTCTCTCTCCGGCTACGACAAGTATCTCACTCCCCTGGGCGAGATCGAGGTCGACCTGGTCCTTCAGAAGGAGATCTCCGATCTCACGGGGTTTCATTTTGTGCCGGAGGCCCACGTGTACGAACATTCGCTCGAAGTGATCATCCCGATGATCCAGTACATCGTGCCTGCGGTGCGGAAGATTCTGCCTATACTGGCGGGGGACGTAACGGGTCCGGCGATCGACAGCCTTGCGGACGCTCTGGCATCTCTCATGGACCCGCTGCAGGATACTTTGATCGTTTCCTCCGACCTGAGCCATTTTTATTCGTACGATGAGGCGAGGTCTCTCGATCAGGATACTCTCGAGCGCATACTGGGAGGCAACCGAAAGGCTCTGCTGGAGCGATCGGGGGAAGGGGGACGGCTCGCGTGCGGCTTCGCAGGCATCGCCACGGCCATCGAGGTCGCTCGACGCTGGGAGCTTGATAAACCCGAGCTTCTCATGTATTACAATTCCGGGGATTCAGGCGGCGACATGGACAGCGTGGTAGGGTATGCTTCCCTGGCTTATCCGCCGCCGAACCTGGCCGCTCCAGATTGACCCGAACGCAAGGAGGCCTTGAGGATGCTTGAAGAGACAGACGATTCCGGCGATCAGGGCGACAGCCTCCCCGAGCTGACGGACGACAACCGTCGGTTCCTCCTGGGAGTCGCGCACGAGGCCGTGGAGAGGCTTGTGAACGGCCGGCAGCAGGCGAAGCTTCTCTACGACGATCCGGTGCTGAAGCAGAGATGGGGTGCTTTCGTGACTCTCAGGGTCAAGGGCGATCTGCGCGGCTGCATCGGCAGCATAATCTCGGACATGCCCATGCCGGAGACGGTCGCGGACATGGCCGTCAAATCCGCATCCCAGGACTCGCGTTTCCCCCCCATCGGTCCCGCCGAGCTGAAGGACATCCGCATCGATATCTCCATTCTCGGGCCGCTGTCTGAAGTGAGAGACATCAGTGAGATCGTCATCGGACGTCACGGGCTCGTCGTGGAGTACCGGGGTCGACGCGGGCTGCTGCTGCCGCAGGTCGCGACGGAGCACAACATGGACGTCCCCGGGTTCGTCGCTCAGACCTGTCTCAAGGCGGGCCTTCCTCCGGATTCCTGGCGGCACGGCGCGAAAATTTACAAATTCGCGGCGGACGTTTTCTAGAGCTTTGACGGTTTTCCCCCCATGAGCGCAACCGTTTACGATGGAAAGGCGCTTGTCGCCAAAATCTCGCGACGTGTGATTCGGGAGGCCCAGCAGCTGCGCAAGAGACATCACATCGAAGTCGGTCTCGGGCTTCTCCTGATCACGGGGGACCAGGTGGCGATGGCCGACTCCGGGAAAATCGCGTCTCTTGCGGAGCAGGCGGACATAAAGATCCACATAGAAAGGGTGGCCCGGAGAAACGTCGCCAGAAGGTTCTATCCGACGCTCGAGGAGTACGCCGCAAGTCCATTCATACAGGGCATTTACATCCAGCTTCCCCTGCCGACGGAAATAGTGCCCCTGGCGGATGTCATGCGACGCCTTCCTCCGGAGAAAGACGTCGCGGGGCTGCATTTCGTCAATCGCGGAATGTCGACCTACGCTCGTCATGAGGTCACGGGAAGCGTACAGCCTCCGGAGATTCTCGCAGCCTGCGAGGCCCTGATGGAATGCGGATTCGAGATCAGGTCGGGCAACATCGTCCTCGTCGGGAGCAAGGCGACCTCCGGGCTCATAAAGGTGCTCGCAGGTTACCTGTACGACAAGGGCGCCAACGTAAGGTTGCTGCGATACGCGAACATCGGGAGCGAATCGGACGCCCCGAAAACAGAGCGCCTGAAGTCTCTGGACGATGAGAAGCCGAAGGAGAACCCGATCATCAACCCCAAGGGCGAAGCAGTGATCGCGTGGGCGAATCATCCGGGCTGGCTCACTCGTGCGCGGCTGTCGCCGCAGAGCATAGTGATAGACCTCGGCTACAGGTTCGCGCGTGGAAAGGTCTCGGGCGACTGTGACTTTCTCAGCGTCAGTCAGTCTGCAAAAATTCTCACCCCGGTACCCGGTGGCGTTCGGAACATCACCCATGCGATGATTCTGAGCAACCTGATCGATCTGATCAAAACGCAGATGGAAAAACGCGAGGAAGTGGACGGGAAGGTTCTCAAGCGGAGATTCAATCAGTAGCCCCGGTCGCCTTTGCGCCCTGCAGGTTCGCTACTCAGAATCCCCCTATCCTCGACTGCTTCGGGTCTTCTCCCATCGCGACCGCAACGGCCTCCTGGGGCGTGCCGACCTCGAGAATCCCTCTCCCCCCCATTCCGGGTCCCGAGGCGTCCCAGCTAGACAGGGCGGCAACCGGCTTCCCCATCTTGACCGCAATCGCCAGTTCGCTGAGAGTCCCCCAACCCCCTCCCACAGCGATGACGCCGTCGGCGGTCGCGACCACAAGATTGTTGCGCGAGTGACCCAGTCCGGTCGGGATCACTATGTCCACCCACGGATTGGCCGACTTCCTGTCATAAGTGGGTATGATCCCGATGGTCAGTCCGCCACGCTCCTTCGCGCCTTTGCAGCTCGCCGCCATGCTTCCCCCCAGTCCGCCGCAGACGAGTATCGCGCCCCTCCGGGCGATCTCCCTGCCGACCTCATACGCAAGCTTCTCCTCTTCCTGCGGAGGAGTAGCCCCGCAGCAAACGGCGATAACCCTCCGTTCACGAAAATCGCCGAAATCCGGAAATGCCGCTTTCATAAAGTGACCCTTCTCCTCTCTTCGTCTCTTCGCGCCTTAGTGGTTAGCTCTTATCTTGTTTTCAGCCGCCACGCTATTCCGCCCCTGTACATTGTCCAGAGAACTTTTCCACGCAGAGACCGTCCGGCGAACGGACAGTTTCGACCTCTGGACTCAAAGGTCCGGGGATCGACCACCCACTCCCTTTCGAGATCGACGAGGGCAAGATCCGCGCGCGATCCGGGGAACAGGCCGATTTTCTCAAGATGAAAAATCTCACGGGGAATCCGGCCCATGGCGTCGACCAGGCGCTCGAGCGCGATTCTCCCTTTCAATACGAGCTCCGTGTATGTCACGGCAAAGGAGGTCTCCAGCCCTATCGCGCCGAAGGGGGCCCTCATGAATCCCCTGGACTTCTCCCCCGGCGTGTGCGGGGCGTGATCGGTGGCGATGCAATCGATCGTGCCGTCCGCAAGCGCCTCGATAAGCGCCTCGCGATCCTCCGTTGTTCCCAGGGGGGGATTCATTTTTGCATCAGTCCCGATGTCCGACACATCGTAGGCAGTCAGGGCAAGATGATGGGGAGTGGCCTCAGCGCTGACCGGGAATCCCCTCATGCGCGCCCTTCGTATCGCCTCTATCGACCTGCTTGTGGACACGTGACATACGTGCAGATGACCCCCGATCCGCGCCGTCATCGCTACATCGCGCTCCACCATCGCGGATTCCCGGTTCGGATTCCATCCGGGCACCCCGAGAGTTTCCGCGGCCTGACCCATCCGGACTATTCCGGCAAGCCCAAACGACATATCCTCGGCATGGCTTGCGACAGGCACCGAGTGCTCCTTTGAGAATTCCAGCGCAGCCTTCATGAACACCCTCTCGCTTATCGGGAGCCCGTCCTCGGTGAGCCCGACCGCCCCTGCGTCCACGAGAGCCTGGAAGTCGGTCAGTTCCCTGGACCGGCTCCCGATCGTCACGGCGCCCATCACTCTCAGTTCGATGGGCTCGTCGCGCGTGAGCATCCCGACCAGCTCCGGGGTGTCGACAACCGGAGTCGTGTTCGGCATCTGGATGACCGATGTGAAGCCTCCCGCAAGGGCGGCCTGGGATCCCGATTCGATATCTTCCTTAGCGGTCTGGCCGGGGGTACGGAAATGCACGTGGGGATCGCAGAACGCGGGAACGAGATGCTTCCCCTCAGCATCCAGCTCCCTTTCGCCGCTCAAGACGTCCTGATGCCTTCCGATATCCTGGATCCTGCCGTCCCTGACAAGAACCGAGCCCATGAAGTCCACGCCGTTGGCGGGATCGAATAGGCGGACGTTTCGTATGAGGAGGCTGGACTCGCTTGGGCCCATCGCTCAACCTGCTCCGACTGAACCTAGTCGTACCTCCGAACTATATCATACGAATCGTATGCAATCCTCCACAAACCGTCGATTCTGACGAGCGTGAAATAGACAACCGAGGAGTGACGGTCGTTGGGCGCGAGATGGGTCGTGTAGGCTCGAACGAAAGCCTGCGGACCATCCAGAGTGATCTCTACCTCGTCGATCGAGTAGTCCAGGGCGGATACGCTCGCCCAGTAGCGCCCGACCTCCCGGCGAGTCCGCTCATAGTCCCGCACCTGCAGAAACTTGCCCTGCTCGAAACCGTATTCATTGTAGGTGTCAAGGCACAAGGACATGCGCCATTCGATGTCCCGTGCGTTGAATGCATCTTCGTACTTGTCAAGGAGATCCTTGATCGCAGCGCGATCCCGCCTCTCCATGTAGCTGCCCTCATTCTCGGAATCTCTCTGTCCGAAGGCCGGCAGGACCAAGATGCAGGCCACAGCTACCAGTGCGACCAATGGAACCGGAATTTTGACGGACATTTTCCATCCTCCATCGATTCTATTTGAGTTCATTAATTCGTGAAGAGGAGTCGGAAACCACGGACGCCTCAACCGGACTTCGCACCGCCCGCAGCAGGCCGATTACCTCCGAAACCCGCCTTGCCGAAGAGTCGGCTGATGCCGGTGTAGAGAAGGAAGAGGGCAAACAGCCATGTGAGGACGCGGCCGTTGTAGACCTCTGCCAGCCTGGCTGCACCCCAGGAGCCGAGCACCACCCCAAGCAGCGATCCCGGAATCATCCAGCGCACGAGATACCAGTCCACCTCTTTCTTTCTCCGGTAGTTTATCGTCGCGACATAGGTCGTAGGCAGCATAGCGGTGAAGCTCGAGCCCTGGGCCACGGCCTGCTGAAGTCCGGCGACCAGCACCCCGGTCGGGACAAAGACAATCCCTCCCCCTACCCCGAAGAATCCTGCCGCGAATCCTGCGAAGACTCCGAAAAACGCAGCCTCGAGCATCTGCGTCAGGTTGGCGAAATCGGCGACTGAACTCCTCGCCTCCAGTGGCGGCATGAACGCAAGCTTCAGGGCGACGAGGATCAGGAACGCTCCAAAGAGCCGCGCCAGCAGGCGATTCGAAAACCGCAGTGCAAGAGAGGAGCCTGCCACGCTTCCCAGGATTCCACCGACCGTCAGAGGTATGGCAAAGCCGAAATCAACATTGCCGAGAAGCGCGTAGAGGATTATGGTCAGCGGCACAACGGCGAGAATCACGAACAGGCTTGACCCCTGGGCTCGCTTCTGAGTCAGCCCCCACATGGTCATGACCGGGATCATGATTATCCCGCCTCCGACACCGACGAGAGCGCCCAGACTTCCCGCAACGAATCCGAGCAAAGTGACCTGCCAGCACGGTCGATTGACGTTCATGCATCTCCGATCCTGGTGATCGACCGGCGCTCCACCAATCAGACTGTTCCACGCATCCGCCACTATCGGCCCTTCGCCCTTCCTGTCACTGCGCACGGGACGCCCGCCCATCGAAGCTCAGTTCTTGTGATATAATACCGGGCCACCGACCTGGACAAGGAGACCTCAGCAATGACCTCAGGATATCGCATACTAGCCGTTGCTCTCAGCGTAGCGGTTTTGCTTGTTCTGCAGGGCCCGTCGTGCGCCCAGCTCACCAAGATCAAGTCGTCGATCGCGGGGACGGTTTTCGTGGACGGCCGTCCGCAGGCGTTCGGCACTGTGCAGGCTTTTCTGGGCAACACTCTTGTCCAGCAGGAAAGGTGCACCCAGAGCGGCCATTACCAGCTCAAGGACCTTCAGCCGGGAACCTACACGCTTTTGTATCTCAACGCAAGAGGGGCACCCATCGGGGGCGAGACGATTGTGGAAGTGCGCAGGGGACGTTTCGAGCAGGTCGACCTCCAACTCATATGGGCGGCTCCCCCCCAATAGCCTCGCGGGAGACGCCTGACAGGACGGATCGAACATTTCCATGCTTCCCGGCACGATTGGATCAAGCCGCGGTTTTCTGTTGACCGACTTTCCCGTAGAAGTCACCTGTTTTGTTGAGCCGCGATGTCGCCTGCATTCAGCCTTACGCCGGCAAGAAGCTTCCTGATGTCCGTCTCTGCGGCGGCTGCATCCTCCGGCGGCCCCGTCAGGGTAAAAATGTAGATGTCCTTTTCCTTGACCGTGTAGTAGACCTGCACGATACGGTCGACATCGTCGGGCAGGAGCTCGAGCTCCCGACGGTGCACGAGCCGTTGCAGCTCGCTCAAATGTCTGGACCATTCCGGGTCCCGCCTGACAAGCAGCGTGGTGCAGTAGAACCACCGGTCGCCGATCGTCACTTCCGACGCATCCAGAAGCCAGCGATGGCACCCCGGCAGCCAGTTGGGGCTCTTGATCGTCTCGCTCGCAAACGCGGCTATCTCGCTGGCCGGCGCTTTTTCGGCGAAAATCGCCCCTGGGTAGCTGCCGCAGCTCAGCTCGACCTCCCCTGCCTGCAGCACAAGGAATTCCTTCTGGGACAGGGCCTCGGGACCAATGACCATGAACGGTCCCGGATCGAGTATGTAAAGGGAATATTGGTCGCGAAGAATCGGCTGGGGCTTGCTCTCTGTTCCTTTCATACTGCGCCCGAAAATCACATACAAAACGACGGCAACGACTACGATGACGATCGCTGACGCAAGCAGCCACACTGACGGTCGGAGACGAATCGCTGACAGAATCCTTGACATGCGAGGCGGTATGATACCACAGGCGGAACCTGCTCCTCAGGTTGCCCGGGGATTTCGCCATTTGGCCCGGCTTGTTATACACTCTAGCTGACGGCGAAGACCATGGAATCGGTTCAAAATGACCTGCTTGAGGCCTTCAGGATTTCCGTCGACTGGGCTCGATTGCTCGGTCCCGACCGACGAATCCTCTGCGCCCTCTCCGGCGGACCCGACTCCACAGCCTTGTGCGATCTTCTCTATCGTCTTGGCGGGGAAATGCGTTTCGATCTCCACGCGGCCCACTTCAATCACGGCATCCGCGGTGATGACGCCGACGAGGACGAGAAATTCGTGAGGAGCTTTTGCTTGGAAAGGTCCATTCCCCTTGTGACCGAGAAGGCGAACACTGCTCTGGACGCTGGTGAGGAAGGGATCAGCATCGAGATGGCTGCGAGAGCCGCCCGGTACGCGTTTCTGGGCAGGGCCGCCGCCGGGACAGGCTGCGGCATTGTCGCACTGGGCCATAACGCGAACGACAGGGTGGAGAACCTCTTCATGAGGCTGTTCAGGGGCTCCGGCGGACGGGGGCTTGGATCGCTCAAGCCCGTGCGCTCTCAGGCGGGCCTGATTCTTGCCCGTCCCCTGCTTGGAGTTTTCCGCAGCGAGATTCTGCACTATCTCGATTCTCGCGGACTTGCGTATCGCCTGGATTCAACAAACCTGGATACATCCTCCGACCGGGGACGAGTCCGGAATATTTTGCTCCCCGGAATCCTCGAGCTTGCTGATGAGCTTGGATGGCACAGAACTCTCGAGTCGCTTGCTCGCTCCACCGACCTCCTTGCCGAAGACGACGCATTCCTGCAGCAAATGGCCGACGGAAATTCGGGATCGGTGGCTATGGATGATGCGGGCGGACTGCATCTCGCGATCGCGCCGCTGTCGGGTTTGCCTTCGCCGATCCTGGCGAGGATCGTCCTGTCGGCATTGGAGCGCCTCGACCCTGCCGCAAGGCCGGAGCGCAAGCATGTCGACGCGATTGTCGCCATGTTGAAGGGACAAAGGCCTGGCGCCTGCACGATCGCAGGGGGCTGGGATGCGCAAATCGTGGGGGATGCGGTGGTGGTCCGGATGGAAATCCCCGAGCCCGAGCCTCCTGGAGCCGTGGAAATCCCCGTCGCCGACCTTCCGCAGTCGTGCGAATTCGGACCGTACACGCTTCACATCCAGCCTGCAAAATTCGACATCGATCGAACCCAAACAAGTGTTGGCCCGTCACATGAACAGGTGGTCCTGGCCTTACCCGAAGGGTGCCGGTCGATACTGATCCGATCCCCCCTGCCGGGAGATCGAATGGCCCCGTCGGGCATGGAAGGACACACGAAGAAGCTCTCCGACATATTCATCGACCGCAAGCTGCCCCGGCGTCTTCGCACATTCGAGCCGGTGCTGCTAAGCGAGCCGGACGGCGACATTCTTGCCCTCCCGAGGTTGAAAATCGTCGCCGAAACGGCGAAAGTAACTAGGGAGAGCGTTTCGGCGATCCTTGTGACATTGCGGCAAGGCTAGCGAGCCCGGGGGTCGTGTGATAGACTCTATTGGTTTGGCTCTTTGACCTCCATGACCGCCCCGATGCGGTCGATATTATGAAAGGGCCTGTAAAGCGCATTTCTATATATGGGGGGCGCCCGTACAAGGCAGTAAAAGCATGAAGACTTCTCGTTGGAATTCATTGTCAGTCATAGCCATTCTTTTCACGGTGGCTTTGCTCTACTCCATCTGGACGAGCAAGGCCAAGGTGGAGGAGATACCGTTCAGCACGTTCCTGAGGCTGATCGAGAGCAGCGCAGGCAGCCAGGTCAGCTCAGTGGAGATTCGCGAAGACGAAGGTATCATCATCGGCGAGAACTATTCCGGCCAGATGGACGTGCCCAAGGAATTCCGCACGCGTTTCCCGGCCGGATACGAGGCGCAGATAGTCACTCTGCTGCACGAACGCGACGTCGAGATGATCGTAAAGAGCCCTCCGTTCATCCTGACCGCCCTGTCTCCCCTGCTTCTCTTGGTGATACCCCTGGCGCTGTTCGGGCTTCTGTATTTCGTGCTCTACCGTCAGGCGCAGTCGGCGGGCGGACAGGCTTTCAGCTTCGGCAAATCGCGGGCCAAGATGCTCACCGACAATCGGCCCCAGGTGAAATTCAAGGACGTCGCGGGCGTGGACGAGGCGGTCGAGGAACTGCAGGAAGTGGTCGAGTTCCTCAAGGAGCGGAAGAAATTCATCGCGCTCGGCGCAAGAATTCCCAAGGGAGTCCTTCTTTTGGGACCTCCGGGTTGCGGAAAGACCCTGCTCGCGCGCGCGATCGCCGGCGAGGCGGGCGTGCCATTCTTCCACATGAGCGGGTCGGACTTTGTCGAGATGTTTGTGGGCGTCGGCGCAAGCCGGGTGCGCGATCTTTTCGACCAGGCCAAGAAACACGCGCCATCGATCGTCTTCGTCGATGAGATCGACGCGGTGGGACGTCAGCGCGGAGCGGGTCTGGGTGGAGGTCACGACGAAAGGGAGCAGACCCTTAATGCCCTACTGGTCGAGATGGACGGCTTCGATCCCAATGCAGGCGTGATAATGATCGCCGCCACCAACCGCCCCGACATCCTCGATCCCGCACTTCTGCGCCCGGGACGATTCGACCGGCGCATTGTCGTCGACAGGCCGGACATCAGGGGTAGAGAGGAGATTCTCGTCATTCACTCCCGGGAGATTCCTCTTGCCGACGATGTCGATCTCGGAATCCTGGCGCGTCATACTCCGGGATTCACCGGCTCCGACCTCAAGAACCTCTGCAACGAAGCTGCGATCCTGGCGGCGCGAAAGAATGAGAAGAAAGTCAGGATGTCCTATTTCGAGGAATCGATCGAGCGCGTTATCGCAGGACCTCAGCGTCGCAGTCGCGTAATCAGCCCGAAGGAACAGGAAAGGCTCGCCTTCCACGAGGCCGGGCACGCCCTGATCCCGTACTATCTCGGCGATGCGGACCCGGTCCACAAGATCAGCATCCTCCCGCGAGGCCTTGCGCTCGGCTACACGCTGCAGCTGCCCATCGAGGACCGCTACCTTACAACCCAGAAGGAGCTCCTCAACAAAATGATTATCGCCCTCGGCGGACGGGTTGCCGAGGAGATCATATTCGAAGAGATTTCCACCGGCGCGCACGACGATCTCAATAGGGTAACCGAGCTTGCACGCAGGATGGTGACCGAGTTCGGCATGTCCGAGAAACTCGGGCCCATCACCTTCGGCAGAAAGCAGGGCGCGATTTTCCTCGGCCGGGACATCTACGAGGACAGGAACTATTCCGACAAGATCGCCTACCTGATAGACCAGGAAGTGCAGCACATAGTGAAATCCTGCTACACCGAGGCAACCAAGATTCTCCTGGAACGCAAGGACAAACTGGAAGTGGTGGCGACCAGACTGCTCGAGGTCCAGGACATGGAAGGCGAGGAGCTTATCGCCCTCATCGAGGACCAGCCCAGTCTCATCACCGAGGAAACACCGCTGATGGACCTCGCCAAGAAGGGCCTGGAACACCTCGAGAGCGAGAAAGAGGTGGCCATCCCTCCGAAACCCGCCAAGACGCCGGAGAAGGCGCCACCGGCCCCCGAACCCGCCTAGGCAAAAGCGACACCTGAAAAATCAAACCCACGTCATCGTGGGTTTTTTCTTCTTCCGGTACCTGCTATCCCGAGCGTCAGCGAGGGTAGCTGGTACCGGAGAGCTGCCTCGAAATCCCAGGTCCGGTACCTGCTATCCCGAGCGCCGGCGAGGGTAGCTGGTACCGGAGAGCTGCCTCGAAATCCCAGGTCCGGTACCTGCTATCCCGAGCGCCGGCGAGGGTAGCTGGTACCGGAGAGCTGCCTCGAAATCCCAGGTCCGGTACCTGCTAT
>CAYGZQ010000029.1:0-3303 GCA_964354375.1 uncultured Planctomycetota bacterium | reverse complement strand
CTGGTACCGGAGAGCTGCCTCGAAATCCCAGGTCCGGTACCTGCTATCCCGAGCGTCAGTGAGGGTAGCTGGTACCGGAGAGCTGCCTCGAAATCCCAGGTCCGGTACCTGCTATCCCGAGCGTCAGTGAGGGTAGCTGGTACCGGAGAGCTGCCTCGAAATCCCAGGTCCGGTACCTGCTATCCCGAGCGTCAGTGAGGGTAGCTGGTACCGGAGAGCTGCCTCGAAATCCCAGGTCCGGTACCTGCTATCCCGAGCGTCAGTGAGGGTAGCTGGTACCGGAGAGCTGCCTCGAAATCCCAGGTCCGGTACCTGCTATCCCGAGCGTCAGTGAGGGTAGCTGGTGCCAAAGACAGACAGGATCATGCTGCATATACCGTGCTATAATGGCCTTCAAACAGAATTCCGGTCTGGAGATCGTATCATGGGCTTTCGTCAGGTTCCCCTGGTGCTCCTTTTCGCGATCATCATTCTGACCGCTCCGGGTTGCTCGGGGGGGTCTTCCCCTCTCGACCCTCATGCCGGACCAGGGACCGCCGCAAACACGGTCTCGCCGCCGCCGGACCTGATCGTGGACGGCAGATCGATCCTCATGGCTTACGACGTCACCTGCGACTTCACGACCGGAGAAATCGACCTCGTACCCCTCAGGACAATGGCCAAACATTTCGATGTCCGCCCTCTGCTGACAAGCCCGTGGTTCTGCCCGGCGAAGAACTGCATCAAGATTCTGTTTCTGGAGACCGACCCGGTCAGCGGGTATTTCAAGCTCAAGGCGACGCTGGTGAATCCGTCCAATCTCACGGCCTACGACGTACGCGGAATCGTCTACGATAACGCCGAGAGCAATCACAGGATGTTGAACGCTGACGATTACACGAAGCTGTGGGCGCCGATGGGATACGACTCGGTGTATCCGTTCCGGGCTTTTGCCAAGTCCGATCCCGACAGAGCTATGCACCCGCTCGCGGCATTCAGCGAAATCTACGAGTTCCAGTTCGACTCCTTCCCCCCCAAGTGGAACTTCTTCTACGCGGTCGACTGCTCCTGGCCCACAAGCTGCGAGGAGCCTTTTGAAATCTCCGGGCAAACCCAGATCGGCGACTTCTACACGACGCACGGATGCACGAAGCTGTCGGTGAAAGTGAAACACCATGCCGGTCCGGCGCACGTGTCCGGCGTGATCCTCGACACCACCAGCCTGAGCGGCGGGCTGACGGAGATGACCTACAACCTGGATGAGGACTTGTGGGAGACGACGATAATCGAGGAGACGCTGTCGCTGGAACCGGGACCGCGCGATATGCTTATCACTGCGATCACCACCGGCACCGAGCTTTGCCTATACGATTATTTCCATATCGACGTGAAAGCGTCCGACGAGGTCCAGAAGATCTCGGGAACGGTGTACGACGAGTCGACGGGTCTGGGCATCCCGCTCGCCAGAATGACCACGTCGGACGGCGAAAACCTCTATACTGCCGATGCCGACTACTGCGGATTCTTCACGTCCGGCGATGTTCCCGAGGGCAGCCGAGTGCTCTCCCTGACCAGGCCCGGCTATCACACCGTCCATGCCCTGACAATAGTCGAGTCGGAGAACATCGTTCTCGAGAGAAACCTCCCCGTCAACCCCGGCGATCAGCCCGAAATGCCGGTCATTGAAATGAATGAGCCGATTGTCGACCTCGTGACCGGGATCGCGACAATCAGCGGGATGATCCACAACCTGGACTGCCTCGACCTGCAGAGAGGCATCTACGTGCACCAGTCAGAGGAGCACCTCATGGCGGTCGACGAGGTCGACGATACCTTCCAGCAGGCGATAATCCTGACATACGGCGTAAATGAGATAGTTGTCCGGGCGACGAATGCCGCCGGGACCGTCCTGTCGGACAAAATCGTGGTCGAGTATTATCCGGAATGGAATTTCCGGATCACGCTCACCTGGGACACGGACGAGACCGACATAGACCTCCATGTCTGGGAGCCCGACCTTAACGAGCACTGCTATTGGTACAACGACTGGTCGGTGCATCTCCAGCTCGACTACGACGATGTTCAGGGCTACGGACCGGAAAATATCACTCCGATCTCAGACGATGTCCCCGAGGGAATCTATCCTGTTGCGGTGGACTACTACAGCGGCGACGACGCCGGCTACGCGATCGATACGAACTGCTTTGTGACGCTGCGTCTGAACGTGGGCACGCCAAGCGAGAAAATCGTCCAGTTCAGCCATATGCTTATCGAGGTGGACTACAACGACAACTATCCCGTGCAGTACGACACGGATTCCTGGTGGCGGGTATGCGACATGATCATGCAGCCCAGCGGCATCATCACGTGGCAGCCTCCGGACTACTCGTACGTGCTGTGGGAGTAGCTCCCTCAAGCGGTCCGGTTGCCTGCCCGGCAGTTGATCGGTAAATATGTTCCCTCGGAAAAGTGATATAATTATGTCGGTTCGGGATTCGTCCCGGGAGATTGAACCTGGGGCGACATGCATGTATCAGATAATTGTGCGCGACCCGAAACGCGCTACCATGACCTTACAAGGAGCCTAGAGTGCGATATACGGCAACCTACCTATTCACGCTGCTTCTCGCATTGGGCCTTGCGAGCCTGCCGATACAGTCGGCGCTCTCGCAGGAGTACCCGGATGTTCCGGTGGCGCCCTCCGGCGGAGAGCAGGCGGGGGACTACCAGCTCCCCGGGACTACTCCGAGCTGGAACCCGGATCACATCTCGGATGCGATTGTGAGCCTTAACGTGACTGGTGCGAATTTCGTCGACGTGCTGATGATCCTCACGCAGCAGGCGGGCGTGAATTTCATCCTGGACGCCTACTGGAACACGATACCTTCCGGGCACATCCGCGAGGGCTACCGGCCCCCGGGCGGACCTGACGCGTCGGGTGGCGGCGGCGGGTTCGGCGGCGGCGGCGGGTTCGACCCGCGAGACACCTCCGGCGGCGGAACTGTGACCATGAACATGAGCGAGGTCCCGTTCGACGATGTCTTCAAGTACCTCATGCAGGCGTATAACCTCGACTATGTTGTGTTCCGCGACAGTCCCGACACTGACCCCATTCTCTACGTCGGGACCAGGGAGCGGCTCGAGATGGAGCTGGGTCTTGGCGCAGTGACTATTTACTCCCTGCACTACATCGATCCGACGGAGGCACTGAACTTTCTCCAGACTATGGACCTTCTGCCGACGACATCCGGCTACGGTTTCTGGTACTACGGTGGCGGCGGCGGTAACCAGTAATCTTTCCGCCAGCCAATTCCAAGCCACTGC
>CAYGZQ010000028.1:20039-46842 GCA_964354375.1 uncultured Planctomycetota bacterium | reverse complement strand
GGGCACAGTCCGCCGCGGCGGATCGGGGACTCGCTCAGCCTGAGCCCGGCACCCGGGTGCCCTTGCCGTGCCCGGAATCCCCCGAAAATAGGCCGGAAATACCACCGCCGAGTCTATCCCGGCAGAGAGGTAAAATGCTACAATGTCCCCCAGGAGGACTGCGTCATGCATACTCATCGGTACCCAAAGAATGGAGTCGGCTCCAGTTTCCTTGTGCTGTTCATAGGAGTTTTGTTCCTGATGGGCTGCGGAGGCTCTTCCGGACCTTCGTCCCCGGGATTGCTCACGGGACAGAATAATCCCGGTAGCGCGGCTGCTCGCAGCCTTTGGGGCATCTGGCATGTCTCATTGGACCCATCCAGTCTGACCGCCGACATCACGCCCCTGAGAGGCGCCCAGTTCACCTGTAACGTCACTCGATTCATGCAGCCGCCATCGAGCCCCGTGCACATGATTCAAATCAATGTGGACCCCAGCAGCACCCCGCTGACGGGTTATTTCGCGGTCGATGTCACCCTCAGGCATCCGTTCCCCGGACTCAATCTGTACCGCGGATTCGATGTGAGGGGAATCCTGATGGCCAACGGCTCGGTTACGGGTCTGCACGACTCCACTGTCTTTCGCGCAGGCATCGACGATACCCGCCTTCTGAACGCCGATGGGTATACACGATGGTGGAACTACCAGGAATTCACCAGCTACAACACCATCTTCGGTTTCACCCACGGCAAACTGGCTCCCCCGAACCATCCCACATGCACAGTCAACCCCTACAAGATGTTCGGCGATGAGATTGAGGCGCTCGATCCTCTCTCGGCTCTGAATCCGGACTCACGGGTCACTTTCTCGACCATTCAGGGCGCCAACAAGCGACGATACGATATCCAGTTCAGGATGGACGGCATCAAGCCTTTGTTTGATTTCAACTACGCAGTCGACGCGAGCTGGTCGGAGCCCGACTCAGCCTACAAGCCCGAATATCCCGAGGAGGCTTTCGACCTCTCAGCCAACTGCAACGAGGCCTTCGCCGTCAGCGTCTCCGATGCCGGCTCCACCGCTTATTACGTGGATGAATCGAACAAGGGCGGAGAGATCAGGCTGGACATCGAGGTCTTCGACCACCAGGCGGTCACTTCACCCAACGGTTTAGCCGATGAAGTGGCGGCGATATGGGTCGAGGGAGAGGTCCTGACCGCGTCCGTGGATGTTCTTCTCACGGCCACGGTTCTTCCCGGCTCCGGCACACAGTCCAGCGTCTATGAGGTCGCCCTCGGAAGCCTGAACCTTTACAGCTCCGGCGAAGCCGAGCTATTCCTGACTGTCGAAAGCAAAGACGTCACCACGTACGAGCCCCAGGTACCCGGCGGAGGCTCTTTCAGTTACCCCGACGCTCCCCTGGCCGCCTACCAGACTATCAACGTCGAAATCAGCGATCACAGCTCTCTTCCGGCGCCGATCGTCACAAGTGTCGTCCCGGACACCGGCGGCGCCAACACGGAAATCGACGATGTCGAAGTGCACGGCTCGAATTTCGTAAACGGCGCGACTGTCGAATTCGAACACACCACATCCGCTGTCGTCATAGGACCTCTCGCCACCGAGTATGTATCGTCCTCGCTCCTCACTCTCGACCTTGACCTTGGCTCGGCCCCGACCGGCCTGTATGACGTCACGGTCACCAACCCCGATACACAGTTCGGGACTCTGGAGGACGGCTTCGAGGTGACCGGGACGATCTGGTGGCAAAGCCACATGTACAACGTGGAGAACATCGGATGGAACCCGACGGCCGACATGCCCGACCCGACGGCCCTTCAGCAACAGTGGAAAGCCAACATTAACGCGTTCAAATTCACAACTCCCGTCGTGGCGGACGGAAAAGTCTTTTTCACAGGCAACAGCACGTACTGGGAAAGACCCGACATGGCCGTGTACTGCTACAACCTGACGACCGGAGCCCCGGTCTGGTCCAAGCCCATCAACCTCTCAAGCGCGTACACGGGCTGGCGCGCGTTCTCGTGCCCCGTGTGGTGGAGCGGCCCCGACGGCGTCGACAGGCTCGCAGTCGGAGGCGACAAGGTTTACTGCTTCAATGCCGATGACGGTACCCAGCTCTGGTCCTACGATGCAAACGAGGGCGGCACCGATATCGGGTGGTGGTCCAACCAGATGAAGGAGTACAACGGCCTGGTCATCGCCCATTCGCGGTTCTCCTACGTCTATGTGCTCGATTTCGTCACCGGCAGCCTGGTCAAGAAAATCGTCACTTCCGCAATATCCGAAGGAGGCTGTGCGGTTGTGGACGACAAGGTTTACATCAACTCCTCCTACTGGGTGGAATGCGCGGACATTAATACGGGCGCGATTCTCTGGTCCACCAAGCTGCCCAGCGAGGCGGGCAACATGGATCACTGGATTAACCCCACTGTCGCCGGTGACAGGCTCTATATGACGAGCTACTACAGTTACGTATACTGCTTTGCCATCACGGATGACGGCGGCTACACCCCCGGCGACATCATCTGGAGCTGGAGCGATCCCGCGAAGCCGTACGGCTCAACGACCATGTATGCCGGCGCCGGCTCGCGCCAAGTGGGCGGAGTAACCAGGCTCTATGTCTCCTCCTCGTCCGGCGGCAGCAGCGCCAACGTTTACTGCCTTGAGGATCAGGGAACGAGCGCCGCCCTCATCTGGAGAAGCGGTCACACGGGCTCATTCGAGGGCGACGCTGTCTGGGCGAACGCACCGAGCTATCCCAACGGCGTTGTCTACTGCCCCGATGTCTACAACGGCCAGATGTACGCGTTCAACGCCACGGACGGCAGCACGGTCTGGACTTTCCCGATAGGCACCGTAACGGCGAAATCCGGACCCTCGATAGTAAATGACACCCTTGTCCTCTGCACAAACTCGGACGTCCGGGCCTTCAAAGCCCCGTAGACACCGTGCCGAATGCGTCTCGCATTTCGGGACTCGGAGCAGAACGCGTCCCGCGTTCGTCAGGCGCGACTCGGGACAAGTCGGCTCCGGGGTCCGAAGCACGGGACGTGCTCGGCACACTCGAAGACTCGCTCAGCTTGTGTCGGGCACCCGGCATCGATACAAGGAGGCAGCAAGTGTCCCATGAACTGTATTGCACGTTCGCAATCAGTCTGGCCTTGATACTCTTGACGGGCTGCAGCAGAGGCGATTCGGGCAACCCACTGATACCCAATGAGCCGGACGAGAACCTTCAGGTTCTTTCCGAATCGCAATTCACACAAGCGACGAGACAGCAGACAGCACCATCAGCGACAGTTGCCCACTACTTATGGTCATACCAGATGGTGTCCATTGATCCTGAACATATGCAGGCTCACATAATCCCGCTAAGGCAGGTAACCGAGCACTGGAACGTACTCAAGTGGCTTGAGCAGGGGCCATGTACGAATTGCGTGAAACTGAGCAACCTGCACGCATCAGGAACGGGCACGATACTGATCGATGTCGAGATCACCCATCCGTTCGATCCAGCCAACTTTACAGGCTTCGATGTACGCGGTATTGCCATGTTTGCCGGGTCGCATGAGTTTCCGGCAGCTGGTCACACTATTTCCGATCGAACTATGGGAGAAGGGGAACTGGTGAGCGCAGAGGGTTTCACAAGCCTTTACAACCCTGGGACCGAGGGCGCGGGTCCCGGAGGACTTCAAGGGTACATGAAAGGGAAGTCCGCATCAGCAACCTATCCCAACTCCACGTTAAACGGCTACATGAGGTACATATCCGATGACCCCGCGAATACCCGGAACGCCTTCTACTCTGGAAGCACCATCAAGCGGACTCACGAGATAGCCATGCCGGACGGCCCGTTCATTTTCGGCTATGCAGTCGACGCAAACTGGGCTCCTCCTCTCGTCAAGCCGGTCACGGACCCGATGACGGATTTCGGGCCCGAGGCGAATTGTCCGGAGCCATGGAAGCTGGAAGTGGACATCTTTCCCGGCCTGACCACTTCATGGGCTCCGTCGGGAGTTTCCGTTTATGTATACGACTGGCAGGGTAAGGGAACTCACGACTCGCCGGTGCTGGAATGCCCGGAATTGTGGAATTCGCCGGTCATTACCGATTGGGCTGGAGACGGCGATGGGTTCAGTCTCTACACCGCCGGAGTGACAAACGAAAACCTCGCAGGAGTCGGAACGTACAAATGTCTTGTCAGCGTGGAGGATCATGAGAACCAATCGTCCCCGGACTGGCTTGATCTCAAAGCCTACACGGTGACGGAACTGGAGGTAAATCACCTGTTTGATCCGGTCGATGTTACCCCGCTCTCGTTTGCATTCGATGGCGAAATAATCGGTATAGATATCGACGAACACACCGCCTACCTTGCTGACAATTTAGACAACCTGATCCTCGTTGACATAACGATCCCTGAGTCGGCATCGGTCTTGAGCACTGCCGGCTCCGATTTGTGGATGCCCTATGGATGCCGCGTTGATGAGCTGAATGGCTACACCTATATCGCGGGATGGCAGATTTTTGACTATGACTACTGGGCGTACCTCAAAGTATTCAAGTCTTCGCCGTATTCCGAGACTCAATACTCTACCTGGGTACCCTTTCAGGAAGGGCTTGCTTTTGACGTAGCCGTTGGAGATTACACCGCGTGTGTCACAGTTCAGGGTTGGAATGGTACACTGCCCAGACTCGAAATAGTTGATATTACCGTTCCTGATGATGCCCAATCGGCGAGCACTTTATTGCTGCCCTCTGAGCCATATGGCGTCGCGATATCCGAGCAGAACGCGTTCGTTGCCTGCGGCACGTCGGGGCTGCAGATTGTGGATATCAGTACGCCTGATGAAGTCGGTATCGTCAAAACGCTTGAGCTCGGCTCTTCAGCATATGACGTAGTTGCGGAGGCAGGTTACGCGTATGTTCTTGACGCCGGCTCAAACATCCATATTGTTGATATCGATCCTGTCGAAGCGTCTCATGTAGTGAATACAGTGGCCCTGACGGGCCCCGCTCAGAGTCTCTGTGTATCAAAGGGATATGCTTATGTTGCGGCTGCCGGCAACGGATTTGAGGTCGTTGACATCGATCCAGTTTGGTCGGCACATCAAGTGTGCATGACAGACACACCCGGTGACAGCCTGGCGGTAAGGTATGGAAAGGGATATTTGTACGTTGCCGACGGTGAGGCAGGTCTGCGCATCTTCAAACTGTGGTGATCGCTCTATCGATAGATCGCGCTCGCGTGGCACCTCTAAGAACCGTCCTCGGTTCTTAGGGGTGCTGCTCCACGGCGAGTGTAGTGCTTAAGCGAGTAACTGGCGTACCCCACATCCCTAAGAGGCTCGGAAGCCTCTTAGGGATGCCACACGCCGGTTGCCGGAAAAGCAGGATTGGGCCCTTCCATGACAGCGGGATCCGACCTTGGGGAATCCGCGAGCATCCATTCCGGGGGGACTTCAGAAAGGTTCTTCGCCGTCCCACCCCTTGGGGGGGGACCACAGGGGGGGTATAAATTCCGGCTATGCATCCCGCCAATAATCGGGCACAGTCCGCCGCGGCGGATCGGGGACTCGCTCAGCCTGAGCCCTGCACCCGTTTTCTTGCATGCAGTCTGGAATGGGCACTCCTGCGCTTCTCTTCAAGATTACTCGGATCGTTATTGCGCTTCTTGCCGTCTTTGTGGTGAACCACACAGCCCCTCCGAATCCGGCGGCCGAGCTTCTTCTCGGCAGCCCATCTGTGAACGAGCCTGTTCGAATCCTTGAAACGGAGATACTCCTTATGATCCACGTACATTTTCCCACTCATACGCAATGACCTCCCGTAGCGTCATTTGACATCACTCATGCGTATACCACGCCGCTTAACGGATGGCAAGCAGCAAGTAGCCCGGGATCCCATTTCGGTCTGAACATCGATACAGCCTTGTGCCTTGCCGAAATGGGATCCCGGGTCCCATTATCGTTCAAGAGTCCCGGGAACCTGTTTCCGTCAGGGGTTTCCGGCAATCGCGGACTTCTGAGTGGAAACAGGTTCCCGGGCTACTTCTGCAACGTCCACATGCTCGGGGACTCGCATGTAGACGCCACCGGCTGCTACAATCCGCCACATGCTCAAAGACTCGCATGTGACGGGCACCCGGCATGTGGACGGCACCGGCGAGCCTCTGCCCATAGCCCCCCTGTAGTCCCCCCCCCAAGGGGGGGACGGACTAATCGACTACTTGCACGGGTAGATGTCGTCGTACGTGGTCCAGTAGTAGGGGTTGTCGATTTTCTTTGCGGAGTACACCGCGTACGGGTACGTTATCACCTGCAGAACCATGCAGTTTGCGCCGGGGATGTGCCAACCGACGGTGATCTCGAGCTGCTCGGCGTCGTCGAGGCATGCGCTGTCGACCGTCGCGAAGTAGCCGGACGTGCTGCACCAGCCCTGCGTCACCGCAAAGAGCATGTCCTTGGTGAAATCGATTTCGGGCTGGCCGCCGCCGCCGACATTCGACGCCCACCACGCGTCCCATTCCGCCCCGCCCTTGATGACGGTCGTGGTCTTCTCGAGCGCGGTCCCGAACGTGCCGTTTGCGATCGGGATCAGGTCGAGACACGGGTCCTGCGGGTCTGTGCAGGGGTCCTCGTAAAGGCTGCCCTTGAACATGATGTCGAACCCGGCCTTGTTCACCGTGATCAGGTGGAACGGGCTAACCACGACATCGTTGCACTTGCAGTCCGGACCCGGCACGGTCTCCGTGTAATTGACCGCCCAGCCGCAGTTCTCGCTCGACCAGTCGACGTTGTTCACCTCGACCGAATAGCAGTCGTCGGGCCTTTGACCGATGCACACTGCGATCACTCTCTTGTTCTCGAAATCGATCGCGGGCGGGGGCATATCCCAGACACTGAACTCGGCCCAGAAGGTGTTCCATGCGTCCTGATCGGAGATAATCACCAGGTGCTCGTCGGTGAAGAGACACAGGGGACCGATCATGAGCTCTTCGAAGGTGACCGGTGGCAGCGGCGGGAACTCCATCGGCGAGTAAAGGACATCGTTCTCCGCGGAGTTGCTTTCGGGGTCCCTCGCGTAGACAGTTAATGTGTAAAGCTCTCCGAGAGACCCGCCGTTGAACTCGGCGCCGAAAACGCCGTCGGCGGGAAGCGCGTCGCCGTGCTGGCCGTCGTCGTACAGCGGCTCAGCGTCGCTGCCGCCGATGGAGGTCAGGTCGACCCAGACGGTCAGGTCGCTCGACGGGCTCTGATGGTCCTGCACATGTGCGGTGACGGTCGCGTGCTGGCACGGTGGCGGGGTGAAAGCAATGCCCAGGTCCTCGATCATCGGCTCCGGACGCGGTCCGGGAAGATTCGCGTCGATGAAGAACGTGATCGGGATCCATTTGTCCACACCGGGGGGAAAATAGAAAGTGACATCCTGAATACACCAGTGAAGGCCCGGGAAAGCCCGTTGCGCGGTGGTTTTCTCGATGGCAAAGAACGGGTAGCGCTCGGGTCCGGGCGAGCCGTCAAGGTCGAGCCACAGGAATCCGTCGGGCCATCGCATTTCCTTGCCGCCCAGATCGGTGAAAATCGCCTGGACACCCCAGCCGGTGAATTGAGTCGGGTTCGTCACCTTCACCGTGAGCGTCCACGTGCGGAGCATGTCGTCCCATACAGCGGCTAGTATGTCGATCTTCGCCCACTTCGTGACATTGAACTGAGCGCTCCTCACTTCGCTCACCACAGCCGAGCTCATGTCGGGCGTGGGGACAATCTGGAACATGCCGAGGCAGGTCATGTCCGATACGCGCGTTCCGGTCGGTTCGGAAGGAACCACCGGCGCGTTTGCGTTCGAACACGACAGCACGAGAAATCCTCCGATTAGGAGAAGAGAGACGTTTATGAGTCGCCTGACCATGATGACCCTCCGGAATCGCTTGATCTCTTATATTCTAACCCGTGATCGCTCTGGAAACAAATCTTCAAGGACTTTTCGAAGATGCAGCCTGGAAAGGCTGCGGACCCGGAAGAATGCTCTTACCGGGTGCGCCGACTTTCCAGTCGGCTCTTATTCATCAAGAAAATGCAGCCTGGAAAGGCTGCGGACCCGGCGGATCTCGAGACTGTCTCAAAACTCAACGAACGGGGGACAAAGGAGTCGAATCGGGAGGGCGAGGCTCCTGCCGAGCCGCACCATCACAGCGATTACGGCTCAGCGGGAGCTTCGCCCTCCCGAATTCGTCGGAACATTGCGAGTTTTAAGACAGCCTCATCTCTTACCGGGTGCGCCGACTTTCCAGTCGGCTCTTGTTAATCAACAACATGCCCGGCTATCCGGTATCTTAGATTCCGAACCGAGGGAGACTCGTCAGCCCGGCATGACAATCCCGGTCTCCGAGCCGCACTTCGAGCACTTGTCGCCTTTCAAACCCGCAAGCTGAGTGTAATAACCAGTCCGCTTGATGAGAACACTCCCGCAGCTCGGACAGTGGCTGTCCTCCACTCCCTCCACGCCATGGACATTCCCCAGAAAGACATGCTTGAGCCCCTCATCGAGGCCGATCTGTCTGGCCTTCAGAAGCGTCCTGACCGGCGTGGGTTCGAGGTGGCTCAACTTGTAGTGCGGCATGAATCTCGACAGATGCCAGACCGCGAACGGACCAAGCGTGTCGTGAATCCATGACGCGATCGCCTTGAGCGCTTCGTCATCGTCGTTGTAACCCGGCACGACATTCGTGGTCACCTCGACATGCATCTTGTGGACATTCTGCGCCCGATCGATCGCGCTTAAGATTTTCTCCCATCGCGGCGCCTTCGAAAACCTCAGGTAGAACTGCTGTCCCCAGCCTTTAAGGTCCGCGGAATACGCGTCGATCAGCCCTGCCAGCACATCGAGCGGCTTCTCCTCGATGTAGGCGTTCGTAACGAAGACAGTGTACAGCCCCTTCTCCTTCGCGAGTTTGGACACCTGGGTCGCCCATTCGAACCAGATCGTGGGCTCGTTGTACGTGAACGCCACACCGTCGGCCTTTCGACGCACGGCCGCATCGACGACTTCCTCCGGAACCCAGGGATGACCGTCGGACGAGTCGGGATGAGCCATCCGGGTGATTCTCGGCGCCGAGATCGATGAGTTCTGGCAGTGCATGCACGCCATGTTGCATCCGATTCCGCCGAAGGACAGGACCCCTGAGCCGGGATGGAAATGATACAGAGGCTTCTTCTCTATCGGATCGATCGCCGCGGACACGACCAGTCCCCAGTTCACCGCTTCGAGGACGCCGTTTCGAACGCGCCTTGTCCCGCAGAATCCGTCGCCGCCTTCGTCGATCAGGCAATGCATCGGGCAAAGGACGCACCTGATTTTGCCCGAAGGGTGATTCTCGAAGAACCGGGCCGGCACAGTATACGGCTCAAGTGACATGCCAATTCCCCTTTCCTTGAAAACGCCGATACATCGTCTAATGCTGCACATACCCGAGGGCCTCGAGCTGGGCACGCACTCTCGGGTCCATTGAGTAGGAGGTCTCGACCTGGCTCACTGTCGACCACGTCGCCAGCAACCCCGGAGCATCCGTCAGAGGCATCGCGGACGGGTCGGTGAGGGGAAAGATATCGACCGTCTCTCCGGGATCATCCAGAAGGTCGAAGTACTGGTACTCCGGGAGGAATTCGTTCGCCTGCGGTGCATAGATCAACTTGGAATTATCAAATCGGAATGCGTAGATTCTTCCGACTCCTATCTCACGGCTCGTCGGAAAACCGTGGGTAAGCATCGCGACATGGGACCATCCGCCGGGGGCTTCGACGGGCCCTTCACCTGCAAGGCCAAGAAGATTATGATCCCAGCCCGCCGTCGCACCTTGCACGCCGCCATGCACCACATCAACGGCCACCGGCGGGTCCACCTCAAGAAAAGCCAGCGCAGTAAAGAAGATATCGCTGAGATTGACAAGGTCGCCGACCCGAACCTCACCGTCGATACCGCTCAAACCCGTCGGGGGCCTGATTATCAGAGGAACGGTGACTATCGACTCGTACAGCCGGTTCAGGTGGCCTATGTAGTTGGGATCAAAGGACTCGCCATGGTCGGCAGTGATGATAAGCAGAGTATTCTCACCGAGACCATTACTGTCCAGGAACTGGATCAGCCTCCCCAACTCCCTGTCGGCGAAGCTTACCTCTCCCCGGTAGATCGCTCGACGTTTTGCCAGCACTTCGTCGGAGAACATGGAATCCTGGGAAATGCGGCGGGACAAAAGCGGGTGCTGGTCGCGGAACTGAGACACGGGGACCGTGACATCAGGCGAGTACATCGTGTCGAACGGTGGAGGCGGGTTAAACGGACCGTGGGGATCGTAGTAGTGGACAAAAAGGAAAAACGGTTCCCGACTGTTCTGCTCCAGCCATGAAAGAGCCTCATCTGTGACTTCGTCCGCGGGTTTCTTGACCCAGCCGGGATCCGTCCCAGATACCGACCTCAGCTTCCGATAGACTCTGCTCACCGTAAGCGACCACGTGTAGGACGGAAACAGCCGCGTCAGAAAACCCCCACCGAAAACGTCGTTGTAGTAGTGGAAACCCCTCTGAAGCCCCGACGCCTCTCGCGAAAGAGGTGAGCCCCCGATCACGGCTCCTGTGCTGTATCCGGCGGCATCCAGCACGGTCGCGAGGGTCGGGATATCCTGCGGCAGAAGGACTCCGTTGGAGAGCACTCCGTGCCCGACACCCCCTTCGGGCTGCAGGCCGGTCAACATGGTCATGTGGCTCGGCCCGGTCATGGGTATTGCGGTCACGGCATTGTCGAAAACCAGCGACGATTCCGCCACCGCGTCGATTGAGGGCGTCTGAGTGATCTTGCTTCCGTAGACCCCGACATCGTCCTTTCGAAGCGTATCAATCGACACGAGGATGACATTCGCACCGCGTCCCGAAAGCTCCGCTCCGGACGAGCGAGAGCCCGTCGTCGCGGGTCCCTGCATGGCCGGCGGAACAAACGGCCCAACAATCGCAACAATCCAGAGCGCTGCGAGGATCGAGCCCCTGGCGACCTTCGCCAACGCTGTCGACACGTACAGCACGATCACAAATGCGATGACCGCCCCGACAAGCACTCCCAAAGTCAGAATCAGGCTCTCCAAATCTTCCGTTCCCGATCCCGGGCCGCTTGCGAATCTTGCCCGCAGTATCGGGACCCCAAGAAGAAAGCCCGTGAACGAAGCCGCAAACGCGGTGAATCGCCCGACGATCTGCGGATATCCAAGCCCGATCCGAATCCTCGCAAGCCACCAGCCCAAAGCCCAGCACGCCGGAATCATCAGCCACCCGTACTTGAGGAAATAGTAAATCGATTCTGTCTGCTGAGCCGATCCGCCGCCGGATGCACATTGCTCCGCGACATTCCATGACGTCAGCACCGCTGCAGGCAGGGCAGCCATGAAATAGAGCGCGGTCAGCCCCACCTCCAGTTTCCACTTGAACGCCCACGACAATATTCGTATCGCAACGAGCACAACGAGGAGACAAGGGACAAACGCCAGAACCGTCAGTACCGCAGCCGCATTCGAGAAATGGATCGCGGACATCAGGTTGCCCGCAAGCGACGGCTGCCGCGAGATGACATAGCTCGCGTCCGCCAGCCCTCCGAGAGTGCCGAAAAGGATCGCAGCCTCCAGCGCATGCAACAATCCGGGTGACGATTTTCGGTTGTGCGATTCTGACACGGTCATGGACGGGTCCGGAATCCAGCTCTCAGTCGGCGCCGGATTGTGCCCCGCCTCCCTCCTGAACGTAGCCGAGCGCCTTGAGCTGGGCATACGCCTCGGGGCTCAATGCAGAGACATCCGCAGAGCCCTGCATGGACGCCCATAGCTTAAGCGCCTCAGGAACGTCCGGAGTCTTGCGCTCCGACCGCACGATCCCGGGATAGATGTCGTTCATCTCCTCGGGGTCCATTATGAGATCGAAATACTGGTACTCGGGAAGAGACGGCTGTGCGTCCGGGCCGTATATCAGCGCCCAGTCCTGGAAACGGAACGAGAAGAACCGTCCCAGGGAAAGCTCGCCCGGCGCCGAAAACGAATACGATTGGCTCGGCACAAACTCCCATCCGCCCCCCTGCCCTTCCGAGGTCCCCGAATTCGCGCCGGGAATGAGCCCGATCAAATTATGGTCCCAGCCGCTCTTGACGCCGAAGACACCCTCATGCATCGCCTCGACTGTCCTGGGCGACTGAACCTTGAGAAAATCGAGCACGGTGAAGTAGATGTCGCTCACGTTCACCGGCGTCGCCACCCGCTGCCCCTTCGCACCCGCCTCGGGATCGACTATCACCATCGGCACATGTATGAGCTGATCGTACACACGATCCGTATGGTTGAAGTAGTAGTCGTGCTCGAAACCCTCGCCGTGGTCCGACACGATTATCAGAAGAGTGTTCTCCCACAGGTTGTTCTGATCGCCCCAGTCGACGATGCGTTTAAACTCGTTGTCGACGAAGCTGATGTCGCCGCGATAGAGAGCGCGATAGTACGCGAAATCTTCTTCGGTGAACGATCCGATCTCCTTCACGAGGTCGACGTACGCCAGTGCTTTGTCCCTGTACAGGCCGTCGTAGCCGGGCATATACATCGTATCGAACGGCTTCTTGGGAGCATACAGGTAGTGAGGGTCGAAATAATGCACGAAAAGGAAGAACGGCTTGTCGGCGTTCTTCTCCAGCCAATCGAGAGCCTGGTCGGTGACAACATCTGCGGATTTCCTCGCACCGTGCGGCAAGCCCTCTTTGATCCTGAAAGCCTTCTTGACGATTTTCATGGGAGTCAGGTACCAGACCTGATCGGGCAGGAATCTCGCTCTGAGTCCCTCGTCGAAAACATCGTTGAAATAGTGGAACCCTCTTTCGATCCCCGACGCCTGCCTCGAGAGCGGGAATCCCCCGATGACCGCGCCGGTCCGGTATCCGGCGGCATCCAGAAGCGTTGCCAGGGTCGGAACATCCTTCGGCAGCGGGATGCCGTTCGATTTCACTCCATGACCCACATTCGGGTCCGGCTGCAGGCCCGTGAGCATGCTCAAGTGGGCCGGACCGGTGATTGGCATGGGCGTGATCGCGTTGTCGAAAACCACCCCTTCCCCCGCAAGCGCGTCGAGCGTCGGCGTTTTCACAATCGGACTTCCGTTGAAGCCGACATCGTCGTACCGGGTCGTATCCATCGACACCAGGATGACGTTCGACGGCCTCCCGGACAACGATGCTCCCGAAGGCGGAGTGCCGTGCACAGGCGGCGCGAACACCATAGGCGGCACGTACGGCACGATCAGCACGACCAGCCACAGGATCGTCAGCACGCTTCCTCCCCTCAGTCGCGCAAGACGGATCGCGATCCGGATAAAAACCGGAAGCAGCGCCACGGCCAGCACAAACAGCCCGACGGTAATCAGCACGTTCTCCAGTCCCGACGAGACCTCCGCAAGCCGGTTCGCTCGCGAGAGAAGATACCTCTGCTGCAGCCACGGGGTCGCAAGCATAAACGCAGTCGCGCTCAGGGCCACGCCTGTGAGACGTCCGAAGAGGACGTTGACCGATGTCCCGACCCTGACCCTGGCCAGCCAGACACCGATCGCCCAGCACACCGGCAAAAGCACCCACGAATATTTCAGGAAATAGAAAAGCGTCTTTACCTGCGCAACGAGAAGGCTCTCGCGCGCCAGCATCGACGCAAGGTTCCTTGTTATGATCGCGCCACCGGGCAGCGCCGCCATCATGTAAAGGATCGCGAGCGACAGCTCCAGGGGCCATTTGCGCAACAACGCAATCGGCCTCAGGATCGCGAAAACGACGACCATGTACAGAAACAGAGCAAGCGTGTTGAGAACAAAGGAAGCGGTGAGGAAACGAAGCCCCCCCGTGAAATGGGCGATCAGGTCCGGGTTACGCGTGAAGATGTAGCTCGCGTCGGCAAGTCCCCCGATCGCACCGAAAAACAAAGCGGCTTCCAGTACGTGCCGGAAGCCGGGAGGTTTGCAGGCTGAGCCGTTGTTTTTCTTATCGGGCAAGATACTCCCTTCCTCTCGGAAGGCCGGTCGACAGGCGCGGACCGCTAGATGTAGTTCCCGGACCTGTCCTTGACCATGTTCGGATGATCCAGGGACATATCCCACTCAACAATGTACAACTCGATGTCCTCGACAAACCCTCTCACTGCCACCTTCTGCCTGAAGAAGGTCCCGTTCCCTCTCCGGTTGTCGGGATTGTCCATGTACTGCTTGTGGAAAAGCTCAAGCGCCTTGGACACGACCTTCTTGCGAGTGTCCTCGTCCATGCTGGACCCGGTCTTCAGCCAGAGAAACATCTCCCCCTTCTCGAAATTCACCTTGATCGACCCGTCCTCGTTCTTCGCCAGGTAGTCCGGAAGGCCGGGTTCAGCCGCGAGAACGCCCGGCATCTGCTTATAGATATCCAGGTCCACCTTGTACTCTCCGGTCCGACAACCGGCAGAGAATACAATCGCTATCGCAAGTATTCCGAGACAGATTCGCATTTTCACTGGATAATCACCTCTCGATTTCCTCTTTCAGGAGCACTGTCCGCCGCGGCGGACACTCACATCTTGTCCTGCGTCTTGCCGTGGTGGGTGTCGACATTGGCGTCCTGGTCGATCTCGGTCCATCCGAGCGATTTGTCGTTGTTGATCTCCGTGTCGAAAAGCTCGACCTTCAGCTTGAACCGGGGTTTCAGGTTGGCAGGATACGATTTCTGCCACTCGCGAGCGATCTGCTCCAGAAGGTTGCGCTGATGGTACGGATTGACCTCATCCGCCTTGATCGCGACGTTCAGCCTCGTTGGCCTGAACTCGTGTGCCACGATGATATGATTATAGTTTGTCTGGGGCGCACCGATGATGTCCCACCGGGTGGAGTCCTGCTGCTCGACCCATGCCCACAGCTTCTCATTCGCCTTCTTGTCCAGAGTGCGATTCCCCGGACATCCGACAACGAGCAGCATCATCGCGAAAAGCAGCCCCAAGGGCAGTTTGTTTCTCATGGAGGTCAACTCCTTGTCTCCCTGATTTCCCGATCGCAAAGTCTGACCTCGATCGGTTCTTACGACCGATTTTACCAGAGGCAAATCCAAATCTCAATTAGGGTACACCGGACCTAACCGTCAGCTCAAGCCGACCCTCCTCGCGGTAGAACCAGTCCGCCTGCGGCGAATTAGCGTAGATGCCGATCCTGAAGTCGCCCTCATTTTCGATGGCGAACCGCGCCTGGAAGCCCTTGTCCGCCTTTGACATCGGCACATCAAACGCCCTGGCGGGATCGTCCTGCGGCGCGATCCTGAGGAAGGCCTCGTTCACATCGTCGGCGAAATCCAGCCTCAGAGTCACGAACTCTCCCGGTTTCATCCGGCCGTGGTACGGGGACGGTTCGAGCACCCTAACCCGCCTCGCATAGAATTCCTGGACCACCACCACCGTCCCGAATCCCTGGTAGTTCGATCCGGGATCCCTCCCTGCGCTTAGCCGCTGGTTCGAATCATCGACATCCTGGTAGAACCCGATCCCCACATGGGTGATGTCCGGATCGAGCAGGTTCTTCCTGTGACCGGGGCTCTCGAGAAATCCCTTCATGAGCAGATGGACGACCTCCCCCAGGTCCCGTCCGAACGTCCGGCTGATACCGATGTTCTCCGAGACCGGGTCCACCACTCCCATCTCGCGCGCCCTGTCCGCCGGACTGACGCCCTGGGGCGAGAAATGATCGAAATAGTCCCTCAGCGCCATGTCCATGGCATGACGTCTGCACGCCACCGACAGGCTGTCGTCGAGACCCAGCAGCTGCAGACCCTCATGGTACCTGAGCGTGTTTATCTCCTGCAGCATCAGGCTCGCCGCCGCGTCCTCATCGAAATCGTCCAGATAGACCCTGGCGATCCCTGTCTGGGGGATGCACGCGAGCAGCGTCGCGGCAATGACGAACCCTAACACCCGAGCTGTCGTTCTCATGGTCAACCTTGCCGGATCTCCCGGAAACCTCGTCCGTGGATCAGGAATGTACCCTCCCCGCCCCTCAAGTGCAACAGAAATCTCCGTTTAAGTCCGATTTAAAGCTTTATAATCGGGCAGAGGCCACAAGAGGATTTTCGTCAGGGCGGCGGGAAAATGGAGTGCGGAGGGTAGCGATCTTTGTGGTATAATCCGTCGGACGTCGGGGTGTAGCTCAGCCCGGTTAGAGCGCTTGGTTCGGGACCAAGAGGTCGGTGGTTCGAATCCACTCACCCCGACCAGTAAGGCACGAAAAACCCGCCCAGTCGAGGGCGGGTGTTTTTGTTGAGGTGAAGGCCTGGACGAGTTAAAAGAGAGTCAGGAAGCGCGAATTGACGGTTTAGCTGCTTCCTACCAATCGGTCGGGGTTTCCCAGAACTGGAAGACGGAAACCTCCGGCATGATCAGGTTGCGGATATCCGAGTCCTCGTTCGGATTGATCGCGAACGATGTCGTGGCGGTCTCGTGGGTCTCGACATCCAGGACGTTGAAACCCGAGTCCAGCCTTATCAGCTCCACGGACTCGTCAGACAGGCGACCGTAGACCAAGATGCGGCAGGGCTCGAGGCTGCCGTCGACGTGGTCGATGTCGATATCCGCGTAGCCCGCCCATATCTCCGTGCCGCCGGTATCGTAAGAGAGAGGCTGACTGAACAGGTTCACCGCCGAGTTCTGATAGGTCGCCTGCGAGCCGGGATTCAGCTTGTAGGAGTGCACAACACCCCTGCTCTCGCTGCCGCCCTCGAAGACGTAGAGATAGCCGGCGTACTGATTGATGGCGATGTCGAAGATGTCGGTGTTTGCGCCGACCTGCGCGGTGATGCCGGTCGTTCCGCTTGCGTCCAACTGGTAGTACGGCTCCTCTTCAAGGAAATTGTAGTGGACAAGCCTGAAGGTCACTTCTGCGTCGGAGATACGCTGAACGGCCCAGAAACCGCCGTCGGCATCCCCATCGAGCGCGACCCAGGACGTATGCTCGCCTGGTGTCTCAACGGTTCCTATGATGCAGGGTCCGGCGATGATGCTGGAGTCGATGATTTTGATGATCCTCGGGTCCGTCGCGGTCACGACCAGTATGCGTCCCGCGACCGCGTCCGTGTCGAGGCTCACGACCGTATCCTTCTTGTCCAGGTCGTACGTGAAGAGGACCCCGGTCGCGTCCAACTCGTCAGCGGTGAAGATCCCCAGGGTGCTCGGACCGACCTGCGCAAGGCCGAATCCTTTCAATGCGCCCCCGCTGTCGAGGAAGGCGATGTCTTTCGCTGGAGCCACCGAGTACCCTGTACAGAACAGGGGACCGGCGTACATGTGCGCGTGACCCTCGCACGGCGCAAGCCCCACGACGACGTTGAGGGTGGTGGCGTACGTGTTGGCGACGCCGTCCGAAATCCTGCAGCCGATCGTGTACTCGCCGACACCATAGTCCGACCAGTCCACAGTGATTGTGCCTCCGGGACCCGGGATATTGTAGTTCGCGGGATACCCCTGCGGGACAACTGAGAACGAATACGAGAGAGTCTGGAAGGAGTCGCAGTCAGTGACCTCGGGATCCAGGTAGTACTGGGATTCATCGGCGATCGTCACGGAGACTGGGCCGGTAACAGCCGTCTCGGTGGGCGGCGTGTTGAGCTTTGTCACAGTGAAAGGCATTCCTGTGACCTTCACGTAGCCGTCATCCGCCTGAACATTGACGTCGTAATCTCCAAACGGACTGGCCGACCAGTCGTGAACAAGCGATCCGTCCAGCTGGGCGGGAATGATGAACGCTTCCGGGTCTCCGCTGGGCACAATGCTCCATTTGACCACCAGCGTCTGCCCAGGATCATAGTCCGTGATGCTCGCGTCGTAGACGGAGGCGGTATCCGTGCAAGTAACGGGTGTCGGTCCGGTGATCTCGCCGACGAAGGGCGGCATGTTGATCTTGACCACCGTCAGCTTCGTGCCCTCGACTGTCGCGATACCGTCGCTGACCTGCAAATTCACATCGAATGAGCCAATTGCGTAGACGGACCAGTCCACGTTGATCGTGCCGTCGGGATTCGCCGTCAGCACAAAATCCTCAGGATCGCCCGCGGGTACGATGCTCCACTTGTATGTCAGGACCTGTGGCGGAGCGTCCGGATCGTAGACGGTCGCCTGGTAAAGCTCGTTCGTGTCCAGCGACGTCACCGGCGTGCTCCCCTCAACCTGACCGACTTCGGGAGCCGTGTTCCCCACGGTCACATCCAGAGGTGTGGCCTGAACGGGCGGATTCGCGCCGTCGGAGACCTCCGCCTGTACTGTATAGTAGCCCATACCCAACGCAGCCCAGTCGATGTCGATTGTGCCGTCTCCGTTGCCGGGGTCGTCGAAAACATACGGGTTGCCCTGGAACTCGACGCTCCACTCGTAGGTCAGTATGTCGCCGTTAGGATCATATGCGGAGATCTGATAGCTTTCCGTTTCAAGAGTCGGAGAGGCGTTGCCGGTCACGCCATCGGTAATCACCGGCGGCGGATTTGTCGCAGAGACCCCGGCAGAGAATTTGTTGGCGGCGATCAGGATATCGTCCGGATCAAGGATTCCACCGTACCCGGCCCCGTCGACACTCCAGGCCCAGATAAGGAACTCGATGTCGTTGCTCGACGTCAGACCGCCTGATATCGGAGTCAAAGTCGCCTGGTAGAGGGCATACGTGCCCTCATCGGAAATGTATTCGGCGTCCATGAGAGCGAACAGACCCGGCCACTCCACCGCGACCTGCTTAACGCTCCCCCCCCACGAGTAGGGTTTCGGACTCTGCCAGTCGTAGACGCGAATGTCGAGCTTGAGCTCACCCCCCTGTCCTGTGGGGGAAAGATAGTAAAGGGTGTTCTCCGTGGCCACGGCGGAAATGCGCCACGGCTCCGGTTGATTGGCGGTCGGCGGGAAATCGTCGGGGACGACCGGCGGCGTCACTGTCGGCGGAGCCCAGCTCACGTCAACAGCATAATTGAACCTGGGTCCGCCCTTCAGACTCAGCTTGTAATGCCTGACATTGCTCTTGCCGGCACGGAAAGCGCCGCGATCACCCTGATTCAGCGTCTCAAGCGGGGATGTGGGGGAAAGGGTGTCGGCGAAATACTTGAAGCCGTTCAACGTGCTCGAGAAATGCCACAGGGAATCCTTCGCGCCGTACGCGCCGTCCTTGTACGAGAATACGGTGTCTCCGGTGGGAAACTCGGCCGGGTTCCACCATCTTGTGAATCCATCGGCGTTCAGAAGTCGTGTTTCATTGGGCCCGGACATCACCAGGTCCGGGTCTGAGAAACCGGTCACCGTTCCGCTGGTGATTACAATGCCTTTCACGTCGAACCCGGAGAACTGCATCGCATCGGGGAACGGATGCTCTATCCGTATGTCGACGTCCAGAACAGTCTTCCCGTCGCTCCATTCCAGCGGTCCGGCGACCTGAAGTCCGCCGGGATTTCCGCCGGGCTCGAGCAGCTTGACCGCGTTGAGGTGGATTTCGGCCGTGCGGATCGGCACGATCTCAATCGATCCTTCGTCCGCATCGACGCTCACCTCGTAGAGGCCCCACAACTGGTGAGGATTCTGTCGCAGGTCGCTCGACCCGGTCACATCGGCGGAATCCCGGGCCGATGCCATCCCGAGCTGGCTCCCGGCCGAACCGCCCGGATCGGGGGATGCGGGATTGTTTCCGCCCCCCGAGCAACCTGTCGCGCCGACGAGAAGTACGAACGCAAGCACAAAAAGTGACATGGAATACCGCATGAATACCACTCCTCGAAGCCACCTCACGAAACCTGTTCGGTGACGAGCTAATGACCTCTATCGCTTGGACAAAGGGTTGTCATTCAGGATTCAATCACCGGGCATTACTCAATACCCTCCCCCCGGGATATCCGTTCAGGCTCAGAACCTTCCCGGACTCTGGAAACGATAACACGGATGTCTCCGATACACAATCAGATGCCTTGAGCGTATGATCCCATAGAGAGAACCGTCAGCAGACGCGCGCGAGGGCACCCGGCTTTTGCTTCCGGACCCGGCTTATGTAAAATAGAGCACCGGCTGACCCGATTAGTTTGTTTACTCTCAGGAATCGTCATGGATGGAATAATCTATCTCGACAACGCAGCAACCACTTTCCCGAAACCGGACATTGTGCACGACACGGTCCGGGATTTCTACAGCAAGAAAGGCGTCAATCCCGGCCGCACGGGCTGCGACCTCGCGATCGCCGCCGAGAAGATGATCCACTCGACCCGCAAGGCGTTCTCCGAGCTGTTCAACAAGAGCCTGATCGACTCCGGCAAAACAAAGGACACCAATCGCCTCGTCTTCACCATGAACGCGACGATGAGCCTCAACCTCATCATCAACGGCACGGTCCGGCCCGGCGACCATGTGGTCACCACCATGGTCGAGCATAATTCGGTCATCAGGCCGGTGAATCACAAGGTGAAGGAAGGCGCCGAGTCGACGTTCGTAAGGCCCGATGGCGAGGGCTATGTCGATCCGGAAGATATCCGCAAGGCGATCAGGAAGAACACGACGCTTGTGATCGTGAATCACGGCTCCAACGTCACCGGCGTTGTCCAGGACCTCAAAGCCATCGGATCGGTCTGTAAGGAATCGGGGGTGCCGTTGGCAGTCGACTCAGCCCAGACCGCGGGCGTGCTTCCCATCGACATGGCCGAGTGTAATATCAGCTTCCTTTCCTTCACGGGCCACAAAGGCCTCTTTGGTCCCACCGGTACAGGTGGGATTTGTGTTGGTGACGACGCCGAGATCAGGGGCACGATTTACGGCGGCACAGGCGTGCGCAGTGCGGTGCCGTACCATCTCGAAGAATATCCTTACAGACTGGAGGCCGGGACACTCAACCTGGCCGGTATCGCCGGACTGAGCGCGGGTCTGCAATGGATACAAAGTAAGGGAATCGACAATATATATGCGCATGAAATGGAGCTCCTGGAGATGCTCCAGTCCGGTTTCGATGAAATCGAGGGGATCAAGTTCTGGGGAACGCGCAATCTGAAGAAGCGCGTGGCCACCCTGTCCATGACCGTGGAGAACTACGACGCACAGGACGTGGGCACGCTTCTGGACGTCGAGTACGGCATCCTGACACGCACCGGGCTCCATTGCGCTCCGCTGATCCACGAGCATCACGGCTCCGCGCCACGGGGCACAGTCCGGTTCTCGATAGGTCCTTTCAATACGAGGGAACACATCGATGCCGCGATCAAGGCCGTCGCCGAAATCGCCGCGGATCGTCCGGTGCAAGTGTCGGGAGTGGAGAAATCATAGAACAACCTCACCCCCTTGCCCCCTCTCCATCATATGGAGAGGGGGTTGGGGGGTGAGGTGAGGGAGAACATCACTTGAAAATCGGCGACACAGACATCAATTTCGACCCCGACGGATTCATGCTCGATCCAAACCTCTGGAGCGATCAGGTCGCGCGCGCGATCGCCGAGGAAGAGGGCATTGACGAGATGACTGAGAATCATTGGAAAATCGTCGAATTCATCAGGAACTACTGGAAGGAGCACGGCCTCGCCCCGGAAGTGAGGCTCGTATGCAAGGAGACGGGCCTCGGGCTGCGTCAGATATTCAAACTGTTTGCATCCGGACCCGCCCGCGGAGCCTGTCGCGTTGCGGGTTTGCCGAAACCGGACGGGTGCGTATAGGGTCCAGCCGGATCATGTTTACCACGGAACGCATAATCGCAGCGGTGAGCATTGCATGGGCAATAATGGCTCTCATTTTCCAATTGGTGTCTGCTCGTGGAATTGGGCATAAGGACTATAGCGTTAGAGCCGGGAGCCCCATCAAAGGCGTAATCTACAACTTCACTTGGGCGATGCTTCCCAGCCATAAGGAGAGCATGCGGCTCCATCCCTACCTGTTCGCTGTCGGCGTGCTGATGCACATCGGCGTCATTCTCGCAATTGTCGAAATCCTGCTCCTGCTCGTCTATCCCGACATGATATTTATAGGCCCAATTGTCATGGGCGTGACTTTCGGAATCCCGTCCATCTGCGCACTTTTCCTTTTTGTGAGACGCGTTTTCTCCGTTAACTTGCGCTCAATGAGCAGCATTGACGATTACTTGTCCATTCTCATCACTCTCGATTTCCTGTTGGCGGCACTGGCTCATGGATTTGGCCTGACAGGTTCGGGCGTTTTCATGGTTCATGCCACGGTGTTGTTTTTCTATTTGCCGTTGGGGAAACTCAGGCATGTTGCGTTCTGTCCGGTCGCGAGGGCGGAATTCGGTGCACTTTTGGGCTATCGCGGCACCTATCCGGCAAAGAGCGGTGTAAGGGAGTAGCCGGATGAAAGAGCATGAGCCAGGCACAGAGCAGGTTGACACTCCCGATCAGATTACCAGGAATGCCAGGAACGTTCTCCGTAAGGCCGTAGCCGAATTGGGCGCGTATCATCTGAATGCATGTGTCCGATGCGGTTTGTGCGGCGAGAGTTGTCATATCTACCTCGCGGACCCCGTTCCCGAAAATCTTCCCGGATACAAGGCATCCAGGGTGGTCAGCCATTTCCGGCGGTATCACACATTCCTCGGACGAGTGGCGCCGATTCTGGTCGGGGCCCGCAATCTGACCCCGCAGGCGCTCGACGATCTTGTCGAGACGGTCTACGGAAGGTGCACATGCTGCGGACGCTGCGGCATCAATTGTTCCATCGGCCTCGACGTCGCCTCGATCATTCATATGGGACGAATGGTTCTCGCCGCGCTCGACATGGTCCCGCCCAATCTGCAGGCTGTCGTCGACAATCAGCTCAACACCGGCAACCAGATGTCAATAACTCCCGACGAGCTCAAGGCCACCGCGGAATGGATCGCCGAAGACCTCCGAATCGAGATGGGCGATGGCACCGTTACGGTTCCTGTCGATGCGCCCGGCAAGAGAATTGTCTACCTTGTGAATCCCAGGGAAGTGAAGTTTTTCCCGCTCTCGCTCGCTGCCGCGGCAGGCGTTTTCCACGCGGCGGGCGAAAATTGGACAATGTCGAGCAGGTTCTACGATGTCACCAACTACGGCCTGTTTTCAGGCCACGACGGTGATGCGGGCGAGATCACCAGGCAAGCGATAGATGAGGCGATCAGGCTCGGAGCGCAAGAGGTCATATTGTCGGAGTGCGGGCACGGGTTCAGATCGTTCAGATGGGAGGGTCCCAACTGGCTGGGCAAGGCATACTCGGTACCGGTCCGAAGCATCCTGCAATTGATGCTCGAGTACATCAGGGAGGGGCGCATCAGGGTCGATCCCGCGAAGAACGTCGATCGAGTGACATTGCACGATCCGTGCAACCTGGTTCGCTACGGCGGTGTGGTCGAGCCGCAGCGTGAGATACTCAGAAAGGTGTGCAGCGATTTCGTCGAGATGATCCCCAACCGCGAGCAGAATTTCTGCTGCGGCGGAGGCGGCGGTATGCTCTCCATGAGCGAGTACGGGGAACGCAGAGTCCTGTCCGGGAAGATAAAGGCCGATCAGATCAGGGCCACAGGAGCGAAGATTGTCGCGACCCCCTGCCACAATTGCGCCGACCAGTTGCTCGAACTCAACAAGCACTACAAGCTGGGTATAGAGATAATGGCGGTAGTGGAACTGGTGTATAATGCGTTGGTGATGTGAGCGCCTTTGCCGATCCAGCTTTCAGCGTTCTTGAAATCCCATAGCGACTTATGCTATAAGAGACCAGAGTCGACGGGAGCTGAGGAGGCTCTGATCTTCTCAATTCGGGCCTTAGTGGAGGAAAGCCAATGGTTCGGTCACCAGTCCTTCAGGCGGCGATGCTCGTCTGCATTTTCGTATGCGCAGGATGCTCGGGTGGAGCAGGTGACCCCCTGACTCCCCCTCTAGCCGGCGATCTTGCGCAGGCGGCAGCAGGGGTCGGCACGTCGCAGACACATCTGTGGGGTTACTATGATGTCATCGTCGACCTCGCCGCCCAGACCGCCTCGTCAACACTGGACCGTCAGGCCATGTTCACGGCAAACGTCGTGAACTTCATCAACAGCAAACCCACCGGCCTGTCGTTCCACATCAACAAGACGGATGTCACCGCGGACTACATAGACGTCGACATCGACGTGACGCTGACACACCCCTTCCCGGGATTGTCTCAGTACGACGGCTACGACGTTCGGGGCGTGTTCATGGGCGACGGCTCGGCATCGATGAACTACAACCCGAACCTTGTCTATCCGGTGAAGGGAACGGATCAGTTCATGTTCCCCGATCCGCTGGACGGTCTCGGGGGACCGGACGGCTACACACGATGGTTCAATCGCGCCGAGTTCTTCAAAGGCGGCATGCCTCTGTTCCAGTACACACCGGGAAAGGTCGCGACACCGGGGTACGCCGGCAGTGCGACCCTCTGTCCCTACAAATACTTCGCCGACACTCTCTCGGGTAATGAGGACTTGTGGAACTGGCGGAGCGATCCCGACAATCACAACGCAACCGGCGTGTTCAGCTCCGGCCAGTCCAACACCCGCAACTACTATCTGAGGTTCCCGAGCGAGAAGGGGGTTAAGTTCGCCTACGCGATCCTGGCGAACTGGAAGGGTCCGGAGCCTGCCGACCATCCGGCAAATGCCCCTGAGGCCGTCGCAGTAAGTGTGATCGACGAGAGTACCGTCTATTACATAGATCAGTCGACGAAAGGCGGCGACCTGATTCTCGATGTCAGCCTGTGGGACTGGGATTCGACGGTGAACCCGGCAGGCGTAATGGAGGATTACACGATTCTCATCGAATCGACCGTCCTCAGCAGCGTGTACGAGGCCGCGACGTCGGATATGACCCCCACAGGCGGAGGCGAGCATTACTCGACTTATCACATTGACATTCCGGCCGACAACATTCAGGGTCTCGACGGTAACGAATACTGGATCATCGCGGAATGCGCTGATGAAGACTACTCCAACGAATTCAATGTGCTGAATGATGCCTGGGATGACCCGCTTGCCGCGTTCTTCAGGTTCGATCTTGCCGTATCGGGAGAGAACACGCCTCCCGTTGCGGTCGCGACGGCCGACCCCAATCCGCAGAGCGAGTGCGATGGAGTCCTGTTCGACGGGGAAGACTCCTACGATCCCGACGGCGGAGCCATCCAGAAATACGAATGGGATTGGGACAATGACGGCAGCTACGACGAGGAAGGTGTCGAAGTCTCTCACATCTGGGAGAGTCCCGGAACGTACTATGTCCAACTGCGGGTCACTGATGACGAAGGCTTGACGGATACACTCGATGTCCCGCTGGAGATAGTCGTCGAGCCCGCGAGCGGCTGGGCGGAGACATGGGGCGGATCGATGGACGATCGGGGAATGTGGATCGCCACGGACGAATTGGGGAATGTCTATGTGGCGGGATATTTTCAAGGCACCGGGGTGGATTTCGATCCGACTGCAACAGGTACCGACATCCACTCATCCTATGGCGGAACCGACATCTTCCTCAGCAAGTTCAGTCCGACCGGCGGTTTCCAGTGGGCCGAAACCTGGGGCGGTTCGGGCCTCGACTATGGAAGGGCGATAGCGATTGACGCCGGCGGCATATATGTCGCAGGCTGGTTCTCAGGTATCGTGGACTTCGACCCCGACGACGACGGCACGACAAACAAGACCTCCAAAGGAGGCGCTGACTGCTGGCTGTGCAAGTTCGACCTCCAGGGCGATTTCCAGTGGGTCAAGACATGGGGCGGGACCGACGACGACCACGTTTACTGTTCCTTTGTCGACTCGTCCGGGGGCATCTACCTCGGCGGAGCCTTCTCGAGCCCAAGCGTGGACTTCAATCCCGAAACGGGCGATATTCATAACAGCTTTGGCGGATGGGATTGCTATCTAAGCAAATTCAGCTCGGGCGGTACGTTCCAGTGGGCTGAGACCTGGGGCGGCGGCGGTAACGAAGGAGTCGGCTGCATAGCCATCGGGAGCGGGAATGTGTATTGCATCGGCTCGTTCGACCAGACCGTCGATTTCGATCCGGGCGGCGGATACGATTACCATACCGGGTACGGTGGGGCCGACCCGTATATCAGTTGTCTCAGCACTTCCGGCACGTTCCAGTGGGCCTACAGCTGGCAGGGGAGCGCGGAAGACAAGGCTTACGGCGTATGCACGGACTCCACAGGGAATGTCTATGTCGCCGGAGACTTCGGATACTTCGGCGGCGGGATTTTCGACATCAATCCCGATCCTGACGTCGATGACTGGCGTTACCCGGTCAGCTGGTATGACATATGGCTGTGCAAGCTCAATTCATCAGGCTCATTCCAGTGGGGACGGACCTGGGGGGGAAACTACGGGGAAGGCGCCTACACGCTCGATACCGATGAGTCCGACAACCTCTATGTCTCGGGGTACTTCCGAAGCAACAGCGTGGATTTCGATCCCAGTTCGACCGGCACCGACATCCACAACAACGTCGGGCAGAACGGTGAAGCCGACATATTCCTGAGCAGGTTCGATTCGTCAGGTAACTTCGACTGGGCCCAGACGTGGGGCTCGCCCGGCCAGGACATCGGGCAGCAGGTTCTAGTTCGCTGTGCAGCAGCCCTCTACCTGACAGGCTCCTTTTGCGGCACCGTTGATTTCGATCCGGGATCGGGGACTGACCCGCACAACTCGGTCGGCGGCGAGGACGTGTTTGTGGTGAAGATTCTGTCGGACGGGACCTGGTAACCTGCACCGTGCCGAGTACGTCCCGTACTTCGGATCGTGCCGAGTACGTCCCGTACTTCGGA
>CAYGZQ010000028.1:0-19939 GCA_964354375.1 uncultured Planctomycetota bacterium | reverse complement strand
CGTGCCGAGTACGTCCCGTACTTCGGATCGTGCCGAGTACGTCCCGTACTTCGGACTCCGGAGCGTGCACGTCTCGTTCTTCGGCGCCACGCGCGGGACGCGCGAGATCCTCAGTCCGAAACACGAGACGTGGTCGGCACATGACATCTCCTGTCAGTTAAGTTCCCTTTGTCGCGTTTGAAAGGTGGAGAATCCCTGATCAGGAGGAACCACCCTCATGGGCGAGACAACTGCATCAAGCAACGAGTTCCAGGCAATGTCCCCGACCTTCCTCAAAGATGCCGATCCAGGCCAGGTCATCAAGAAGCAGGGACGCTACCTTCCCCATTGGACGCTGGATAACGGGGTGTACCATGTCCGATTCCGATTGTGCGACTCACTGCCCAGCGCGTTGAGAGACGACTTGATCGCCGAGAAGCAGGCTCTCATCGCCAGGATAAGACAGCCCGGGTGCAATCTGAGTACGACAGAGAAGAGGACGATGATGACTCTCTATTCTGAGAAAGTGGAGACGCTGTTGGATGCGGGGCACGGATGCTGCTGGCTGAAGCAGGAACCGATTGCGAGACTGGTCGCCGGTGCGCTCGATCACTTCAATCTTGACCGTTACAGGCTCCACGCCTGGTGCGTGATGCCCAACCATGTTCACGTTGTCGTGCAGCCCCTCGGGAATCACAAGCTCGGGGAGATTCTCAAGTCGTGGAAGTCATACACGGCTCACAAGGCCAACAAGCTGCTCGGGCGAACCGGACAGTTCTGGCTTCCCGAGAACTTCGACCGCCTCATAAGGAACGAAGAACATCTTCTTAAGGCGATCGAGTACGTATTCCAGAATCCCAGACAAGCAGGAGTACGGGATTGGGAATGGGTTGGCCGGGAATAGGTGCTGCTCGGTGCCGAGTACGTCCCGTACTTCGGACTCCGGAGTCTGCACGTCTCGTGCTTCGCCGCCCAAGCGCGCGGGACGCGCGAGCTCCTGAATCCGAAGCACGAGACGTGCTCGGCACGTGCTCGGCACGGTCATCCATACAGCTTCTGCGGGAGGTACTTCCGCCATTCCTCGTCGCCGAGGCCGTTATCGACGATGGCGTAGGATATGTAGGGGATGAAACCGGGACGTTTCGGGTGCCTGATGAGCTTCATTCCGGCCTCGGTGGGGGACCTGTCACCTTTCCTCGCATTGCACGCGTGGCACGCGCAAACCAGGTTTTCCCAGGAAAAAGTGCCGCCGAGCCGTCGAGGGATGACATGATCGATGGTCATTTTGACCCCTCGCCTCGAACAGTACTGGCAGCGATACCCGTCCCGGGCGAGAACCGCCTTCCGCGACAGCTTCACCTGCGGCTGGGGCCTGTGAATCAGGCGTGACAGCTTGATGACCGACGGATACGGCATCGACCCGGTCGGACTCGCGAGCATCCTCCCCCGGTTTTCCAGTATTTCGGCTTTCCCGAGGTAGAGGAGCTTGATGGCACGACGCGTGCCGCAGATATTGATCGGCTGGTAATCGAGATTCAGAACTAAAACTTGTCCGTCACGAGACGGCATCACACAACCTCGCGGTGAGTTCTCACGCCCGGGCAGATTGTGCACATTATATCACCTTGCATCGCCTGAGAGGACGCCCGAGCCGCTTTTTCGGTCGCTTTAACTCCTATAGTGTTTCCCAGTCTTTCCCGGAGTGAGACTATTGTGTGGGGAAAAGGCCCTAAGGTCTCCACAGGGAGTGCAACGTGATACCTGCTGAAAAGACCACGGACAACCCAAGAGCGTCGATCCTTGAGAACCTCAAGGACCTTCCGACCTTCTCGACGGTGGTCGCCCAGCTCATGATGACGATCAACCAGCCGACCTCGTCGGCGCGAGACCTCGAGCGGCTCATCGCAAATGATGAGGCGATCGCAGCGCGCATCCTGAAACTGGCAAACTCGGCTTTCTACGGGCTGCCCGGAAAGGTTACGAGCCTGGGACGGGCAATCACGCTTCTCGGCTTCAATACAGTGAGGTCTCTCGTCCTGACTATCGGCGTCATCGACAAGTTTTCCGGACCGTCCAGCGGCAAGCATTTCGACCGGGGTCTGTTCTGGGAGCACTCCCTGTCGGTCGCCACGGCGAGCAAGCTCCTGTGCGCCAAGGACCCCTCGGTGAGCCCGGAAGAGGCACATATCTCCGGACTGCTCCACGACATCGGCAAAATCATCATGGACAACTTCATGCCTGAGCAGTTCCGTCAGGCAATGGACTGGATGAGGGTGAATGGCGGCGATACTCTGGCGGCCGAGCGGAAGTTCGTGGGCATATCGCACGACAGGGCCGGAGCTCTGGCTGCCGAGAAATGGCGCTTCCCCGGCTTCATCCGCGAGACCATAGCTTTCCATCATAAGCCGTTCGATGCGGTCCAGTTCCCCGACATGGTCCAGCTCGTTGCGCTTGCCAACGATATCGTCCCGGCCTTCAAGAAGCAGGAAATCGAGGGAGCCGACTACCGCCTGCCTGACATGACCGACGCCCTGTCGGCCCGATGGCTCCCCACAGTGCGTCACGAGGAGGTCTTCGTAACAAAATACGAGGTGGAGATAGAGAAAGTCGGGGATATCCTGAAACTGTATGGCTAGCTCGGTCCCCCCAACTCGCCCGAAAAAAAGAACCCCGCCGTCAAGGCGGGTCTTTTTTTGTCTCTGGTGGGCCCAGCAGGATTCGAACCTGCGACCAAAAGATTATGAGTCTTCTGCGCTACCGCTGCGCCATGGGCCCTCGAATTCATATTTTACTCAAGGCACCGCCGTCCCGCAATCCCCCTGGTCAACCCCTGGTGGCTTTCGCTGGTCCTCACGCTCGAGTCTGATCCGCGCTCACTGTCCGGCCCTCTTCCATCTCGTCAGCCCCGAGATTGCAGCGAATCTCTCCGAACTTCTCCTCAAGCTCCTGGCGCTCGCGCATGAGATCGCGGATTTTCTGGTTGCACGATGCATCCGTTGCGTCCGCCCTGTCCTTGAGGGCCGTTATTCTCGCCTGGATTCCCTTGCACTGCGCCTCGTACTGACGTCTCACCATGTGCAGAAGGCATTTTCTCAGTACGTCCTCGGTGTATCTCGCATGATCCTCCAGATCCACATCCTCCTCGTGCTCGATCGTCAACCCGACCACATAGGAATAGAGGTCCTCGTCTCCGCTGACCTCCCTCAGCCTCTTGATCCCGTCGGCGGTTCCCAGCGCGAAACCCGGCTGGAAGAGAATTCGGGCCAGACGAAGGTGCAGAGGGTGGTCGAAATCCTCAGGCGCCAGGAGGTCGCGTACCTCCGGCAGGTATCGAGGATGTGTAAGAAGGCTAAGAAAGAGCACCTTCTCCACTTCCTCGCCGCCCCTGATCATCGCCTCGAGCCCGGCGGCCGCGCGACCCCTGGGCATCCCCCTCCTGCCCTTCTCGACCTGGTTCAGCACGGTTTTCAGCGCCGACAGGTTCGCGTTGAACGCGATCGCCGCCCGTTCGAGGAGTTCGTCGTACACCGGTCGCGCTCTGAACGCCAGAAGATATCCAGCTATTTCCTCGAACGCCCTGAGCCTGTCCGTGAGCGACTTGTCCCTCAGCGGCTCCCCAAAAGTGCGGAAGAGCCACACCGAGGCCTCCACAGCAGCCGCCACTCTTTCCCGGAACTTCTCAGCCCCGTCGCGCTTGATTATATCTGCAGGGTCGCTCCCACTGGGCAGCGGCAGCACCTTAACGGTGAAGTCGGACCCCGCAAGCGCCATGAGGCTCCTTGTTGTCGCTCTGAGACCAGCTTCGTCCCCGTCAAACGACAGGGCCACCTCACCCGCAAACCTCGCCAGGAGGGGCAGATGCTCCCCCGTCAGGGCCGTTCCCATCACGGCGCAGCAATTTTCCACGCCCGCCTGGTGCCCCTGCATAACATCCGTATAGCCCTCCATGATAATAAGCTGACCCGTATTCCTGCACGCGCCTTTCGCCACGTTCAGCCCGAAAAGAACCTTGCTCTTCTGAAACAGGGGACTTTCCGGCGAGTTAATATACTTCGGCTCGTCGCTCCCCATCGCCCTCGCGCCGAAACCCAGCGTGCGATCAAGGGTGTCGATGATCGGGATCATCAACCGCCCGCGAAACCTGTCGTAAATCCCCCCCTTGCTCTTTCCCGGGATCGCAACTCCGGCCTCGACCAGGTCCTCCTCCTTGAACCCTTCCTTGAGGAGGTATTTCGAGAGATGCTCCCAGCCGGGAAGGCTCGCACCGACCCGATACGTGAGCACCGTGTCCTTGTTGAATCCCCTCGCGACGAGATATTCCCGGAACGGACGACCATGCTTCGATTTCAGGATCTTGACGAAGAAATCCCTCGATCGGTCGTTGATATCGACAAGCGTACGCCTGCGCGACGCGTGCGGATCGCTCACAGTCTCGGGGACCTCGATGCCGTACACGCGCGCGATAAAACGAACCGCCTCGACAAATTCGAGATTCTCCTGCTTTCGGATAAACGTGATCGCGTCGCCGCCCGCATGACATCCGAAGCAATACCAGAATCCCTTGTCGGGAGTGACCGAGAGACTCGGCTGCGAGTCGCCGTGAAACGGGCACACGCCCATGTAGCGGCTTCCGACCTTCTTCAGCGTGATGTACCGCCCCAGAAGGTCGTGAAGGTCCACCCGCGCGAGGAGATCGTCGATGAAATTGTCCGGAATCGACGGCATGAGTCCTTCGCGGATAAGATAGCACATCGGCCCCCCTGTAGTCCCCCCCAAGGGGGGGACGGTGTAAGCCTATCTCCGTGCGGCATTCAGAATAAACAGTCCCCCCCTTGGGGGGGACTTCAGGGGGGCATCGTCACATTAACGCTTCTTCAACAGTCCCGACTTGGGATGCATACACTAGTCTCCGTGTCCGATTGACAGCCTCGATGAAGTATCGATTCCTCAGCGCGCGGCTCATCACGAGATCGACCTCGTGGCCGAACAACTCCTCAAGGTCCGCCAACAGGCCGAAATACTGGTCAGCGAGACTCATATCGTCCGACCGCTGGAATTCGACAAGGAAGTCAAGATCGCTCGTACCGGGGTCGAACTCATCCGTGGCTGCAGAGCCGAAAAGCTCCAGCCGCTCAACCCTGTACCTGGCGCATAGCTGCTCCAGCGAAGTGCGGTTATGTTCGATGAGGCCGATCACAGCAGATCATCTCTCGCCCAATGATAACCCAGTTTCCATCAGTTGTCTTGTCGCGCGATTCACACCGGCCAGGGGGTTGGGATCATCAACTGCTGCGCTACCCGTATTGCGTACGTGTCCGTCATCCCCGCGACATAATCGATCAGTCTCCGCCTTCGCTCGATTTCCGACTCCTCCCATGTTTTCAGATACCTCTCAAACACATCCCGCTCATCGCCAAGCGTGTCGAGAAGCGAGACAAGGCATCGACGGATCGACGAATCGTGCGCGCGAACACCCGGGTGATAGTAGACTTTCTCGAGCAGAAAATCCTTCAGGCCGTTTATCGCGGCGTCCATTTCGCCCGACAACGCCAGCTTTCCCTCCGACATGCTCGCCGAGATGATGTCCTTCACCATCGACGCGATCCTCTCGCGATTTGTCGCGCCCAGGGTCTCGATGAAATACGCCGGGATGTCGCTCTCATTGAGAAGACCGGCCTCGATCGCGTCCTGCAGGTCGTGGTTCACGTACGCGATGCGGTCGGAGATTTTCACCACGCGGCCCTCCCAGTGAAGGCTCTCGTCCGGATCAAGGGAAAGGCTGTAATCGTCCGGACCCTTCGTGTGTTTCTGAATTCCCTCGACCACCTCGTGCGTCAGGTTCAGTCCCCTGCCCTGATTTTCGAGCGCCTCGACCACCCTCACGCTCTGGTTCTGATGCTGGAAGCCGTCCGGAATCCCGTGCTCTCTGCACCACGTATCGAGTACCTTTTCGCCCGCGTGACCGAACGGCGTGTGACCCAGATCGTGTCCCAACCCGATTGCCTCGATCAGGTCCTCGTTCAGACCGAGCGCGCGGCCGATCGTGCGCCCGATCTGCGTGACCTCCAGCGCGTGCGTGAGACGCGTGCGGAAATGATCCCCCTCCGGCGCGAGAAAAACCTGGGTCTTGTGTTTGAGACGACGAAACGCCTTCGAATGAATGATCCTGTCACGATCGCGCTGGAACGGCGTCCGCACGGGACACGGCGGCTCGGGGATCTTTCTTCCCTTTGAATCGCGCGAGCGAAATCCCCATCTCGAAAGGGCGCACTCCTCCCGCTTGAGCAGTTGATCGGTCAGGTCGAATGAGGAACCGTCTGACACCATGCGGGGTATTATACATTCAAACCTTCGAACCCGTAAGCCGACCGGGGGACAGAGGATCATCGAATCATGTCGATTCGAGTGTTGTGCACGACCTCGATACCGTCCAGGGGAAGCTCGCCCACTTCGCAGCCGGGAAAATACTGCTGGATTACAAATTCAAAGCCCTGGTCGTTCTGAGCGCGCTGGAAGGCTCCCCATTGGCTCATCCCCACGCCGTGACCCTTCCCCGATCCGGTGAAGCGATAGCTTTTGTCCTCGATGGTGATCTTGAACTTGTTCGACGGGATGAAATCCTCGCCCAGCCTGCGATTCAGCGCTTGAATGAACGTCATCGCGGGCACAACGGGATTTTTCTCGCCCAGGATGTCCATCGTCTGGACCCGTCCGTTCTCGCTTTTGCCCAGGACGGTCAGGCTGGACAGGTAGCTCCCCGCGTACGTGTCGCCTTCGAGATTCAGCGCCTCCTTCAGCTCATCAAAGGTCGCCTTGCTCGACCATTCGTCGTACAGGCCGCCCTTGCTGAAGTCGGTGATCCCGACCGCGTCCGAGACGCCCTTCAGGTACGGCACCTCGCCCGATCGCGGCCACACATCCAGGTTACTCGCGGTCTGACCTCCCGATTCCGCATGAAACACCACCACCGCGAGTTTCCCTTCGTACGTCACAATTTCGTTTGTCGTGTCTATCACGGCATTCGAAGCCGCCTCGGTCTCGACAGACACGCCCCCGTACTTCTGGCTGCGCTCGTCGTCGGCGACATCGAATCCTCTGCCGTCATATCTCTTGAGGTTGAACAGCGCGTACGTGCGGCTCACCACGGCCTGCGCTCTCAGCGCTTCCTTGGGCCACTCGGGATTCATCTCCGCCGGGACGACACCGAGAAGATAATCTTCAAGGGCAAGCTCGTTCACCGCGAGAAGGTTCTTGCCTTCGAGGATCAACCTGACCTTTCCGCGATACGGTCGGAGGGTCGAGCGGCTCGGCCCGACCATCATGTAGTTGTTCTCCAGACCCTCCGCGGGCTCCACCCGGACGAGTTTCTTCGCTGCCTCCCCCGGAGCGCCCTGACCGTACTCGATCGTGTCCTTCCCCCCGGTGAATTCCAGAACGTCGCCCGCGATCCCGCTCGCGAACTCCTGAATGCTGTCGCCTACATAGCACTTGAATGATCCATGGGCGATCGATACATAGAGGTGTTTCTGCGGTGTGAAGGACACAAGGCCCACCCTAATCTGCGGGTTGCGCTCGACCACGCTTGTGACATCCCCCACGGGAGCGCCGGGCACAGCCGGATTCGCGTCCTTCGAGCACGCCGAAAGAATCGCCGCGAGCGACAGCATCAACACAAGGATTTCAACGCGCAAACGGAACATTCTTGTCCACACAATCACGCCGAGTACTTGAGACAGTCCTCACAGCCACCTAGTTCACGGCTCGATCCCGCCCGATTTAGTGTCGCTCTTTTCCTCCGATACGTTATCACTCCGACGGCTCGACTCCCTCGCGTGCCGTGCCGCAGATGTGGTCTTGAAGCCCTGCTGGAGGAACACCTGCAAAAGAGTAGTGAGAATATCCTCCGCGGACGCAAGAAGCTCGGGACCGTCCGTCTGAGTCTCGGCAATCTCATCCCCGTTTCTCAGGGCATGCAGAATGTGGAGAACCTGCATAGGCACCGGATGAAAGACCTGCATGTTCTTGGCGCAACTGTCGCACAGAAAACCATGATGCACGGTAGTGAGATGCACATCCCCCCTCGATTTTCCCGCTCCGCATTTCGCGCATCCCGACAGGTCCGGAAAAACGCCCATGTGATCGAGCAGGCCCGCCTTGAACCGGGCCACGGCGTCCATTTTTCCGCCGCTTACTCCCTCGAGAGCCGTCTTCAAAAGAGCATAGAGAAACGGGTCCGGCATGCGCTCCTCGCACATCTTGTTGACGATCTCCGCCACGTGACCCGCAAGCTGCAGACGCGTCCAGTCCTCGCGTATCCCGAGATGAACATCGAGGACTTCCGCCTGTCGGACGATGTCGAGCGTCTTGCCCTCGGCAAGCTGGAATTTCGCCCTCACGAACGTCTCCGTGGCGCCCCTGAGCGAGCTATTCGGCTTGCGGGCGCTCTTTGCAATCGCGCTCAGCCGACCCCTCTCCAGAGTCATGAGTGTGAGCAGGCGGTCGGCCTCGCCGTAGCGCCTGGCCGCAGTTACGATAGCCTCTGTAACAAACGACGCCACAGACGCATTATACTCTGTCTCGACCAGGCGGGGACTGGCACCCCGATTTCGCCCGCCGCGGCGGACGAAAATCGGTGTGCCAGTCCCCGCGGACAAGTGTCACAGGTAATAGACTTCGATTGCGGACGCCGGGCATGAAACTGATTGACAACAGCCTCACGAGTTTTCAAGTAAAAGCGAAGCTGCCGCAATGGGCGATATGGTCGATCGCGGTCGCTCTCTTCGCCCTGTCGTGGGAAGCGGTGAGCATCTGGGCCAGGTGGGAAGCGCTTCGACAGCTCTCGCAATACGTCGACGTGTGGGACGAGTCGGGAATACTGGAGCAGGAGACGACCTACACCTGTGTCCCGGCGAGCATCGTGATGCTTCTCAAAGACGAGGGCATCGAAACAACCACCTACGATGTCGCCGTTGCGTCGGGCACCGATATCCGCGGAACCGGCGGTGCGGGAATCGTACGCGCCGGTGCGCAATTCGGTTTTGACGTCGCGCACAGGAAAATCGGCTTCGACGAATTCATCGGCGAAGGGCTTCCCGGCGTGGTGATCTTCCGCTATCGCGGCATCCGGCACGCTGCGTATGTGCTGCCCCTGCCCCAGATCGGGGGGATCCAGGTGAAGGATCCCGTGCAGGGACTCCTGGATTTCAGGAAGGACGGCGCGGACGAGTACTTCGAAAACTCCGTATGGGATGCCTACCTCTTCAAGCGTCGATGAACCGGCCTGGGGAGACCGTCCATTCTGAATGCCGTCCGGACAAAGGCTTACACCGTCCCCCCCTTGAGGGGGACTGCAGAGGGGGTATCAATCGCAGAAAATCACCCTCACCCTTCACTCTCCCTGAGAATCTTCCTCGCGAGCGACATCTCCTCTTCCCTCCCCGATATCTCTCCGTCCATTTTCGCGCGCCTGACCTCGGCCAGCGCCTTGCTGAAAGCAGGTCCCGGCTCGAATCCATCGCGGATCAGGTCGTCTCCGTCGATATCAATCCGGAAGTCTCTGAGCTCCGTAAAAAGACGCTGAAGGTTCACGCGCTCCGGGCTCGAATCGTCCTTGCCCGCTGCAAGGACCGCCCAGAACGGGATCGGGAGGGGCTCGAGGATCGACGCAAGCTCGCTTGCCTTCCCAATCGGACTGCTGAGCTTCTCCCGGGCCCCGAGGAATTGCCCAACGGCCTCTGCAAGGCAGCATATCGTTCGATCGAACCTGAATTTCGTGGTGAATCCGACCGCATCCTCCGGAGCGCTCTCCGACAGGAGAAACGCGATGTAAAAGAGTTCCCGTTCAGGAAGCTTCTCGTCGGGCATGCATCTCGACAGCCACTCCAGCGCCGGTTTCACCGGGTCTTCCCTCTGAGACATCGACGCCGGCGCATGAAGTCCGTGATAGAGGACTCCGATCACGCCTTCCTCGTACACTCGTGCGACGATGGCCCAGGGGTCTTCTTCTCTGAGACACAGAAGGATTTCCTCACGAACGCGGTCGGGGCCGACATCATCGAGCCGCCCTTCCAGGAGTGCCTGCTTGAACAGCTCACGGGTCTGGTTCTCGAGCTTGAACCCGTATCGCTCGGAGAACCTCAAAGCCCGCAGAAGCCGGGTGGGATCGTCCACGAAACTGAACGTGTGAAGCACCCTGATAAGCCCTTTCCCTATGTCCGCCATACCCCCGAAATGATCGATCAGAAGCCCCCACTTCCGCGCATTGAGCTGGATCGCAAGCGTGTTGATCGTGAAATCCCGACGCACGAGATCGTCGCGAATTCCCGCCGCCTCCACCTCAGGCAGCGCGCCGGGACGGAGATAGAACTCATCCCGCGCAGTGGCGATGTCGATGCTCGTCCCCTCGCCGATGACGACCTTCGCCGTGTGGAACCTCGGATTCTCGACAACCCGCGCGTTCAGAGGAATCGACAGATGGTGCGCGTATTCCATGCCGTCGCCCTCGATGAGAAGATCGATGTCCATGTTTCTGTGGGAGAGAACCAGGTCTCGCACGATTCCTCCGACCAGGAAGCACGAGACCCCGTTCGAATCCGCGACCTCCCCCGCCAGGGCGAGAAGATCGAGGCAGGACTCGGGCAGTCGGGCGAGAAGCTCCTTCCCCACATCCTCGGGCTTCTGTTCATCGGACGGCTCCGGCCGGGTCCCCGGACGCATCGCGGCCTTGTGCAGCGCATGGAGAATATCGCTTCTGGTAACGACTCCGGCGACCTTCCCCGCGAACACGACGGGAAGGAACCCGCAGCGTTTCTCAATGATGACGTTCTGGATTTCGCCCACCGTTGCGTCTTCACCGATCGTTACAGGGTCCTGGATCATGTAACCCTTCACCGGCGCATGACCGAGCCCGTGTTCCAGGGCTTTATCGACTCCCGATCGCGTCAGAACGCCGACCACGTGATCGTATCCATCCGTCACAACAAGCCCCGAGTACCCCGTATGTGCGATCAGGGCATGGGCCTGCTCTATCGATGAGTCCTGGTCGATGGTCCTGACCTGTTTCGACATGATGTCCCTTGCCCGCACGGTCGGCATCACCTGTTCCCGCACGGCATCCATAAGCCTCTGCAGCGCGATCGGGTGCGTTATGCCGGTGAGAAGACAACTGGCGGCCTGCGGATGTCCGCCCCCACCGAATATCGACAGAATCTGCCCCACGTCCACGGCAGGAATGCGGCTCCTTCCCACAATGAACACCCGATCATGAAGCTGCACCAGCGCGAACAGCACGTCCGCGTTCTCGGTTTCCTGCACTTTCCTCACGAGAAACGCGATCTCGTCAACAAACTCGGTCGCTACCGCCTGCGTGACGTGGATCGGGACACCCCTCACCTCCACAACCCGAACGTTGAGCCCCAGGTTCGTGAGAAGTTCCTTCTGGGCCTGGTTCAGACGTATCGCCAGAAACCTGTCTACGATTTCCAGAAGCGCACCCGCCCTCAGCAGCCACGATCCGGCCACGAGGTCTTCGGGAGTGGTCGACGTGAAACGCAGACTCCCCGTGTCCTCGTATATGCCCAGCAGCAGCAGCGTTGCCTCTTCAGGCGACACTTTCACCGATTGCTGCACGAGCTCCTGCACCAGCATCGTCGTGTTCGCTCCAACCTTGGCGAAGTGGGCCAGGTCGACCTTGAAATCGATGTCCGTATCCTTGTGGTGGTCCCATAGCTCGACGAAAACCGCGGCCCGATCAAGAAGCCCCTCGATTCGTCCGAGCTGGCTGCGGTTCGAGCAATCGACGATCGTCAGATGCCTCACCACACTGATATCAATCTCATTCAGCTTTACCGTCGGGAATTCCTGTCCGTACAGCGCGAGGAACTCCCTGACATTCGTGTCGGTCCCGCTTATCAGAACCGCGGGACGGTTTGGATGCAGCAAGTGCGCCGCCCACATGCTGGCGAGCGAATCGAAATCCGCTCCGGGATGCGATATTATGATCTCCGGATATTTTTCCCTGGTCGTTTTCGGCATTGATTCTTCAAGTGATCCGTCTCGGAATACGTTTCTATTTTATACGAAACCCGTGACTTTTATTATCTAAATAGCCGTGCCGAGCGTTCCGCGATCCAGACCGTTTGATACAGTCAATATAAACATCGTCCGGAGCGGTCAATTCGACAACAGGAAAATCAGAAGGACAGCGTCTACAGCGCAACACCGCGGAGGTAATGGAACCCCATGCTGAAGAAACTCTCTCTCCTAGTTCTCACAATGCTGCTTGCCGCAGGGTGCGGATCGCCCAGCCATCCTCTCATCCCGGCCTCGGACAGCCCCGACCCGGGATTCGTCGATTCCGCCCGCGATTCCGTTTTCGCACCCACAGAACGCGTTCTCTGGGGGTACTTCGAGTGGGTCATCGACACCCGGAATGAGACATTCGAGGCGATTCCCCTGAGATCGTCTCAGATGCACCTCAACGTGAGCAAGTTCATCGATGCCGCGCCCACGAAGTTCTCCTTCACAAACTTCACGGTCGACAAAGCTGCGAGCACGATCGGCCTCGACGTCGGCATAACTCATCCGTTCCCGTCAAACCCGAACCTCGCGGGCTTCGACGTCCGGGGAATCCTGATCGGTGCAGGATCGCTGGCCCCGTCCGAGGACGATCCGTCATTGGTGATGGCCGGACCCGGCGATACACATCTTGCCAACGCGGACGGGTGGACTCGATGGTGGAACCCGGTCGAGTTCAATATCGGCGACAACATCTTTTCATACCGGGACGGGAAATACGGGATCAAACACTCAGTCGGGAACTACAACTGCACCCTCAACGGCTACAAGCTGTTCGCCGACGACCTCGGCAAGAACGAGCATCCCGACGGACTGAGTGTCCAGGACAGAGCGGTGTTCTCTCCCGGCCAGACCAACTGGCGGCACTACCTCCTCTGGTTCCCCCAGCAGGACGACAAGTTCATCATCAAGTACAACTACGCAGTTGATGTCTCCTGGGAGAACATCCCCGACTATCAGCCCGGCGAGCCGGTCAGCATCCCGGACGATTACATACCGGAGGCCAACCAGCCTGAGCCGTTCAGGATCGACATCGAAACGAAATTCAACTCTCTGTACTACGAAAACGAGACATCCAAGGGCGGATCCCTGATTTACGAAATCAGGATCTTCGACTGGCAGGGGTATCTCAATGTGGGAGACGTAACCGACGAGATCTCCGAGTTGAAAATCGAGGCCGGTTGCCTTGCGAGCTCGGTCACCGGGACTCTGCTGGATCCCGGGAGCGATCCACAGGCGTATGCCGTATACGAGGTCCTAATAAGCGGGGACGAGCTTTTGAGCAATGCCGACTGTGATGCTCTCATCACGGTTGTCAGCGCCAACGGCGACTATCAGCCAAGTCTCACCGGCTACAATGGAACGGCCCCACTGTCAAGCTATGAGATTTTCCCGTTCGCCGAAATCTCGCCCACCGCTCCCCCGCCGAACCAGGCTCCCACAGCCGCAGCCGAAGCCGACAAGACGTCCGTCATGGTCGGCGAGACGGTAACATTCGACGCTTCCGATTCGTCCGACAACGACGGGACGATAATCTCTTATGAATGGGACTTTGACGGCGATGGCGTTTACGGCGACTTGTACGACGGAGGCACAGCCGTCCAGCCGCAGAAGATCTTCGGCGAGACGGGCTCCTTTGACGTGGACCTTCGCGTGACCGATGACGACGGCGATTCGGACACGCTGAACTCCCCGATTACCATCCAGGTCAACGAGCAGGACAATTTCGCTCCTGTCGCCATTGCGACCGCAGACAAAACCGAAGTCTATCCCGACGAGTCGATCACATTCAACGGCACAGCGAGCTACGATCCGGACGGAATCGTGGTTCTCTGGCAATGGGACTTCGACGGCGACGGAACGTACGGCGATGCGTACGACGCGGGCATACCCCAGGCCCCGGTCGTACACTATGATGAGGTGGGTCAATACATCGTCGACCTCAAAGTGACGGACGATGACAGCGCGACCGACACGCTCAACGACAAGATTGCCGTCTACGTCGTCTCCCCGGACAATGAGCCCCCCGTGGCTGCAGCCGATATCGTCACGGACGAAATCTGGGAGGAAAGCCCGGTCGAGTTCGACGCGTCGGCGAGCTATGACCCCGACGGAACGGTTGAGCAGTACCTCTGGGACTTCAACAACGACGGCGTCTACGGCGATTCGATCGAAGGCGGCACGCCCCAGAACCCGCTGAAGTCGTTTGCCGCCGGCGACCAGACCGTCGGGCTCAAGGTCATCGACAACGGAGGCAAGTCCGACATCCTAGACACGCCTCTGCAGTTCTTCGTGAACTCCCACGTCATCATCACGCTGCCCGAGGACCAGAACTACAAGTCCGCCAACGGTTACGAATACCTTGCGCTCTCCTGCTACACGCCCGAGGACATTCCCATCGAATACATGGACATCCATGGTCCGTGGGATTTCACCGGTATCGACTACCTGCCTGATCCGGACTATCTCGTTATCTTCCCCCCTGATGACGACGAGGTCGACGACTACATGACCGTGTTCCCGGACACGACTCAGTATTTCACGCGCTACGATGTCATCGCAGAGAGCGTCGCCGGTTACTTCTACATGCCGGAGGAAGCCGACCTGCTCAATAACCTTCTGTATGTCTACGGTCACGTGGAGCGCGAGAAAGGAGATCCAACGGGCTCGACGGTATCCTATGTTGATGCGGACGGGGGACCTATCGCGATCCAGTACCCCTGGAGCATTTTCACCGACGAGCAATGGGATCTCTTGTTCACCAGCGGCGGTCAGCCATTCATGGAGCTGATCTACAGCGAAGTGGGAATCGGCGAGGGCAACGCGACCGTCCCGTTCGAGGGCGTATGGGAGACCAGGGTCCTGTTGACCAGATCGGTCTGGGAGGCCAGGTTCAGCGGGCAAACCGCAGCCCAGGTGCTCATGTATAAATGGACCGCCGACGACGGGAAGCAGGTCGCCAGATTGTACGCCCTGAACGTGCCGGATGATGCTAACTTCAATGAGTCCACTTTCGAGATCACCGGCGAATCGCGACTGACCGTTCTCGGCGCCGAGTTCTGAGTCTTGCGGATTCCTGCTGCCGAGCATGTCGTGGGCTGGTGACAGACACCCGGTTTTGCCCGCGGGGAGTGGAAAGGGATTGATGGTTGCGTGCGGGCAAAACCGTGTGCCTGTCCCCGACCTCACACCGGATGAAATTCCCACCCCTCATGGTGTAGAATTCGCTCTCACAAACACTTCATCAGCTGCGCGTTATGGAAAGCCCGAAGCACAAACCGATCTGTGTGGTGGGGAGCATTGTCTACGACCTGGTCATGACCCTGCGACACCTTCCCGTGATCGGCGAGACCGTAACGGGAAACGGCTTCGCGAGATTCATCGGCGGAAAAGGTCTCAACCAGGCCGTGCAGATTCACCGGCTCGACGCACCGGTCACCTGTTGGGGACGTGTGGGCGACGACCACTACGGCCGGGAAGTCATCGACGTGTTGCGTAGGGAAGAATTCCCCACCGAAGGAATAAGAATAGTCCCGGGCGAGCATACGGCTATCGGAATGATCTTCGTGGCCCCGGACGGGCGCAATCTCATCGGCGGCTATCATGCGGCAAACATGAATTTCTCCGTCGACGAGATAGACGACAATGTCAGGGACGCGATTGACGAATCGTCAATCGTCTCGGTCCAGCTTGAGATTCCCCAGGACGTGAACGAGACCGTGCTGAAGCTTGCGAGGAAAGCCGGCGTACCCACAATTCTGAACGCCGCTCCGTGGCGCGATCTGGGGGACCGCTTCCGGGACCTCGTCGACTACTGGGTTGTCAACGAGGTGGAGGCGGGTCAGTTCTTCGGATGTTCCATAGGGTCGGCGGACGATTGTCGTCCGCTGACACGACACAAGCCGGTCATTGACGGCACGCAGGTCTGGATCGTCACACTGGGCGATCGCGGCGCTGCCGTGATCGATTCCGACGGGATCCACCCGATTCCCGGCATCAGGGTCAACGCAGTGGACTCGACCGGAGCGGGCGACAGCTTCACCGGCGCTTTCTCGGTGGGAATTGCGGAGGGCCTGAACCCGATCGAGGCCGCGCATTTCGCGAACAGGGTCGCGGCGCAGAGTGTGACGAAGCTCGGCGGCATGACCGGCCTCCCCAGACGGTCGGAGCTCGTTGTCCAGGCCGAAGCGTGACCCCTCTGCCACCAACTCAATGATCAGGCTGTCTCAGCAAGCTCTCTTCGGATCGGTCCGAGGTCCAGGGGCTCCCCGCAGATTCGCTGCGCCAGTTCCTCCGCCGTGTACATCCGACCAGTGCGCCATTGCTCCCGGAGTTCCTCACCGGCGGACGGATTCTGCCACCATTTCTCTCCGTACCGTTTGGCAAGATGCTCACTGAGTTGGACCTCGAAAATCCACGCCCGGAGATATCCCGCACAGTAGAAAGCCGGATCGAGATCCCCAAGCCAGCTCTCGACCCTGTGCTTCGCCTTCAACCCACGATCGAGCCGGCTTGTGTAAAGCTCTGCGCGATCCTCCATCCTGTAGTCCCTGAAAAGCTCCAACTCGTACAAGAGCTTGCTCGAGTACCGCCTGAGCATGTAAAGCTTCTGCCTCCTGAGGAATTTGACGATCGGACTCGGGTCGTCAATCCCGACGTACTCTCTAAGCCAGAGGGGATCGGCTCCGAGATAGTTGAAATTGAACGCGAAAATCTCGCTCGTCGCGCTGTCCCCGACAAGAATCAGCTCGGACGGGAGCTCTGGATCGGTATGCGCAAGATGATAGGCGTGACCGAGCTCGTGCAGAAAGGTCAGATAATCACCAAGTCCGCCGATCGGACGGGTGCACACGTACACCTTCCTGCCCGGCTCGACCGCCGAACAAAACGCCCGCGGGAATTTCTTCGGACGCTCCTCCACATCGAGCACAATCGCCGGGACCTTCTCTGGCGCCATGCCCATGTCGCCGACGAACCTGGTCGCCTTCTCCACCATTCCGTCCTTCGGAAACCGCCCGTCCCATTGCTCGCCCCTCATGAGATACGCGATGTCGCATTTGCGCGCTTCGCCGATCCGGCACCCCAGGCGTTCCTGGGCCAACTCGTCGAACACCTCAATGTAGGCTTGCTCCGTTTCGTCCAGAAATCGGCTCAACTTCTCGCCAAGTTGCCTGTAATCTATCCCGAAGACGCCAAGGCATCCTTCGAGATAGCTTGCGTAACCGAACTCGCGAAACAGCTCGTTGGTGATCCGCCAGGTGTCCATTCGCAGATCGTTAAGCTCGACCTCAAGTCCCACAGCCTGATCGTCGATCTCCCTGCGAATCGCACCGTCCGGCTCGTTTGCCAGCCTCGGCGCAATCGAATGGTAGCCGATCTTCTCGTCACGAACGGTGATCGACATCTCCCCCTGCTTCTTTGCGATCGCTTCCGTGATCTCCTTTACGGCATTACCAAGGTACCCGAAGAATGCGAACTGGTGAAGATGCTTGTAGGTTCTTTTCTCCTCTTCACTTTCCGCATTCTCCCTGCGTTCGAGGGTGTTTTTCGCCAGGTCCTTCGAGAACAGGTGACCGTATCGCTCATAGATCGGCGTGATCTCGAGGGTCTCTTTCTGACCTGAGGCGTGCAGGTATCGCTCGAGGGTGAGCTCCCTGGTGAATCTGGTCAGATCGTCACGCAGGGCGTCGAGATCGGGGGATGTCTGAGACTGCATAACTGCCTCCTTGATCGGCACAGGATCCAGCCTTTACACTATGATAGCACTAGGCAGGAGAAACAAGGGAGTCCTTCCGATTGACCGCTCGCTGACGCTCGCGGCTCTGACGGCTGCCGGCGATGGGAGGGGACACGTCAAAGACAAAACGAGGACCTTTCGGCCCCCGTCTTGAGCTGTAATAGCCCATGTCAGAGTTCCCAAGTCATCGGGTCGTGCACTCTCTCGGAGTCATGGGAAAATCCCGCGCTCCTTGTACACCGTTTCAAGCGCGGAGAGCGCTACAATGTAGGCGGCTGTACGCCAGTCGGTCTTGTTCTCTTCTGCGGATTTCCTGACCTTCTCGTAGCTTGCCACCATCTTCTTGTGCAGCTTGGTGTCGACCTCTTCCAGTTCCCAGGACTCACTCCGCTTGTTCTGAAGCCACTCGAAATAGCTTACGATCACTCCGCCGGAGTTGCAGAGGATGTCGGGGATGATACCGATTCCTCTTTCGAAAAGTATCTTGTCACCATCCGGATCCGTCGGACCGTTTGCGCCTTCTGCAACCAGTGTGCACCTCATCAGCGGCGCGGTAGATTCATTGAGCTGGCTTTCAAGTGCCGCGGGGATGAAGATGTCGCACTGAGTGGCCATGAATGTCAGATGATCGACAGGCTTCCCGATTTCGAAGCCACGAACACCGCCGGTCTTCCGCACATGCGCCATCAAGGCGTCCGCGTCCATTCCCTGCGGATTGGCGATCGCTCCGGTGATGTCTTCAGCGGCGACAAGGATCGCGCCGTGAGGCTTCAGGAGACGCGCCGTCCACGAACCCACGTTGCCTGTGCCCTGGATCGCGTATGTGGCTCCCTCGAGATTGAAGTCATGACCCTTCGCCCATTCCTCGATACAGTACACAACACCCTGGCCGGTTGCCTTGTCGCGACCCAGGCTGCCGCCTGACGGGATCGGCTTCCCGGTCACCACGTGGACATTCGCCTGCCGCTCGTGCGCCGGTATTGTGGACAGGTAAGTGTCCAGAATCCAGGCCATGATCTGCGGATTGGTGTTCACGTCCGGCGCGGGTATGTCGTACTCGGGCCCGATGTTGTTGCTGAGGGCGAAAGTGAAACGTCTCGTGATGCGCTCGAGCTCGTTGATCGAGTACTTTGACGGGTCGATCTGAATGCCGCCTTTGCCGCCTCCGAACGGAATTCCCGCGATCGCGCTCTTCCAGGTCATCCACGAGGCGAGCGCACGCACTTCATCGATGTCAACGGCGGGATGATATCTCAGTCCACCCTTGTAGGGCCCTAGAGTGTCGTTGTGCTGCACGCGGTAACCCGTGAATATCTCAACGCGCCCGTTATCCATCCGCACGGGAAAATGGACGACGATCTCATTCTCCGTGTGCGACAGAATCTTGCGCACCGCCGGGTCGAGACCCATCAGATCGGCAGCCTTGTTGAACTGCCTGCTCACGTTCTCGTACAGGTTCGCCTTGCGCGCCGGCTTCCCCGGATTCGGCGTCCTTTCCTTTGTGGTTCTCGCAGCTTCGCTTTCCAGTGTCTTTGTGACCGTGGTCATCTCAATCCTTCTTTCATGGCTTGTGCAAACTGAAAGGGAAATCAGCAAGCCGCGGGACGATTAACCCCCTGCGTCCCGGTCTGGTAAGGCATCCGGATTGTGGGAGGGCTCCCGCGGTATTGATGTTCTAGGCTTTGTCGAGAATCTGCAGCGCCTGCTCCTTATCGACATCCAGGATGTACTTGATCCCGCTGATCTCCTCGGCTTCATGCGTCAGAGCCGCAAGATCGTCTCTCGACATGTGCTCCAGTGAAAATTTCCGGCTGCCCGCCATAAGCTGGCGCAGACCCTGTGCCACTCGCTCGTAGTAGGTGTACAGCCCCAGCGCTCCGGTGGGGACCTTCTCGAACTCCTCGTCGCCGAGCTCCTGCCTGAGCGACGCCGCAGTCACGAAAATCTCGTCCTTCGAATCGCCGAAGCGCTCGACGTACACCGGGACCTGGTGTGCATCGATGGTCCGGCCGATGGTCTTGCCCACCATGGCCGACGCAATCGGCCCGCGCGCCCATCCGATAAGCTTCACATACGGCGCACCCATCGCCAGTCCCTTGAATATCTGATCCTCAAACGTGAATCCCCCCGCAACCGCCAGAGCGGGAA
>CAYGZQ010000027.1:0-47780 GCA_964354375.1 uncultured Planctomycetota bacterium | reverse complement strand
ATGTTCGAGGTCGTGCCGGCGATCCCGGCGGTCGACTACGAGGAGATAAGCGCGTCACTTCCTCAGCGGGAGGTTACCGATGAGATTCTGGAGGACGAGCTCAGGCGCCTGAGGATACGTTTCGGGCAGGCTTCGGACGTCAAGGACCGACCCGTGCAGAAGGGTGACTTCGCCCTTATCAGGTTCGAGGCTGAGGTGCCGGATGTCGTGATGGATTCGATCGAAGGGGAGAAACCCTGGAAAGTCGTCGAGGACCTCATGGAGGTCGAGGTCGGGAGCGGGAAGGGTGTGGAGGGTCTCGAGGACCAGCTTGTGGGGATGGAGCTTGAGGAAATCAGGGAATTCGATTTGAAGCTTCCCGATGATTTCCCGGATCCGCTTGTTCGCGGGAAGGTGGCCAAAGCCAGGGTGCGCATGATAGGTATCAGAGACATCAAGCAAATAGAATTGACGGATGAATTCATCAAGGAGAAATTCGGCGAGCAGGACATTGAGAATCTGGAAGCCCTCAAGGGCCGCATAAAGACTGAGGTGCAGAGCAACTGGTCGAGCGCCGACGACAGGCTGAAGATCGATCAGATCGAGTGGCATTTCACCCGCGAATTCGATTTCCCCCTGCCGGCGGGCCTTGTGCGGGCGAAGTACGCCGACATCCTGGATCGCACCATGGATGCTATGAACCGAAGCGGCGCGGATGTCGAGAAGCTGATGGAGAAGGGCGGCGCCACCGGAGAGCGAATCAGGAAGCGTGCTCGGTACCAGGCCGAGCGGATGGTCCGGTTGGACCTTGTCATGAGGGAGATCGCCCGCAAGGAGTCCATCGGTGTCGCCAACGAAGAAGTTGCGAACTACCTCGCGATCATGGCGATGCGTCAGAGGGTCTCCGAGAAGGACCTGCGCACGCTTATGAGGGACCCGCAGTTCATTGAGAACACCAGGGACGAAATCCTTAACAAGAAGGTCACGCATTTCCTGCTGGAGAAGGCCAAATCGAAGACGGTGACGGAGCAGCAATTCAAGACCCTTATGGAAGAGGCTCGAGAACAGCAGCGGGTGATTGAGAAGGAATTCATGCAGAAAACCGGGGACCCCGAGACTGAGTTCTCCGGGGACTACCTGGAACCCGAACTTGACAAGACAAGCCCGACGAAGGGGGACGGGGGCGAGGAAACCTCCGGAGCAGGGGGGAGTGAAACTGAGGAAGAAAGCACTAAGCCGAGCGAGCAATGAACCGTGGCATCGGAGAAACGACGGGCGGTGAGGCTCCGATCAGGATTCGGGCGCATACGCTTCTCTGCCTTCAGGGATTCAGAGGTCTGGGTTACAGCCCCGAGTTCGTATCGGAGATGCATAGGGTGCGGGACTACCTGTGGCGGAATCCGCAGGCCCAGGTGGAAGTGATATTGGGGGCGGATGTTATCTGCGAGCACTGCCCGCATCATCACAGGGGAAGGTGTACTGCGGACGATCCCGAGGACTGCCCGGTACCTCTCGATGCTCCGGACAACGCCGTGCTGAAGGATCGGCGGGTGCTGTCATGGCTGGGTCTGGAGGAAGGGACGGTACAAGATTGGTGCTTAATCTTATCCAAAGTTGCCAAAAATGTCGACTCCTCCGTTATGGATGCCCTGTGCGGTGACTGCTCCTGGCGCGAGCATCCTTACTGCGCTGAGGCTCTGGACGATCTGCACGGGAAGGTCATGTCGGGCAAAGCTCTCTTTCAGCCGGAATAGTCTGTGATGATTATGGGGCGAATAATCCCGCTTGTCGGACAACTGAAAGGGTGAACCGTCGATAGTAAGATGTATCTTTAAGATTGATTAATCTTGAGGAGGGCGTTTCGACGTCGAGGAGGGGAGAGAGGGGAGATGGAGCGATGCGAGCCTGAGGTGACGAGATGGGTCTGATTCCGTACGTAATCGAGCAGACAAGCCGCGGCGAGAGAACGTATGACATCTACTCCCGGCTCCTGAAGGACCGGATCATCATCCTCGGCAGACCGATCGAAGAGAATCTTGCGAACACGGTGGTGGCGAGCCTTCTGTTTCTCGAAAAAGAGGATCCGGAGAAGGATATTGATCTCTACATCAATACTCCGGGAGGTATCGTCACACAGGGACTTGCGATCTACGACGCGATGCAGGTGATCAAGCCCGACGTGAGCACGATATGCATAGGCCTGGCGGCGAGCATGGGGGCCGTTCTGCTGGCGGGCGGCGCGAAAGGCAAGCGTTTCGCTCTCCCGAACTCGGAGATACTGATCCACCAGCCGACCGGCGGCGTTCAGGGCCAGGCGACCGACATCGGCATCCACGCGGAGAACATTCTGAAGACCCGCGAGAGGCTGAACAAAATACTGGCGAGTCACACCGGTCAGCCCCTTGAGAGGGTGAAGAACGACACTGAAAGGGACAAGTACCTTACTCCCGAGGAAGCTCAAGAGTACGGCATCATCGACGAAATCATTACTAAACGTCGCGGAGCCCGCGAACCATTGCCTCCCGCCGCGGCATCGTAGAGCATTGCCTTGACGCAGGTTCCGATGTAGAGTCTGACTTGTATTCCAGGGATTTCGGATTGAGACTATGCCTGATTTCGACTCCGACGATCTTCGCTGCAGTTTCTGCGGACGGCCAAAGAACCGGGTAAGCAAGCTTGTGGTTGCGCCGAACGGCGTGTACATCTGCGACCGCTGCGTGGACCTATGCGTGCAGGTGATCAACGAGGATTCCTCCGGCCGGATAGCGGGTCGCGGCGAGCGAACCCCGGTGGAGAGGCTTGCCGTCCGCACCCCCAAGGGCATCAAGAGCCAGCTCGACGAGTATGTCGTCGGGCAGGAGCAGGCGAAGAAGACGCTCTCGGTAGCGGTTTACAACCATTACAAGCGCATCAAGAGCTTCTACCAGCCCAAGGCCGGCATCGAGCTGACCAAGTCGAACATACTGCTGATCGGCCCGACCGGTTGCGGCAAGACCCTTCTCGCACAGACCCTGGCCAAAATTCTCGATGTTCCTTTCGCCATCGCGGACGCGACCAGCATCACCGAGGCCGGGTATGTCGGCGAGGATGTCGAGAACATAGTCCTCAAGCTCTACATCGCGGCCGAGGAAGACATCGAGCGCAGCCAGATAGGGATCATCTATGTCGACGAGATCGACAAGATCGCGCGCAAGAACCAGGATAATCCGTCGATCACGCGTGACGTGTCGGGGGAAGGCGTCCAGCAGGCCCTGCTGAAAATCCTCGAGGGAACCGTGGCGAATGTGCCGCCCCAGGGCGGGCGAAAGCATCCCGACCAGGCGTATATCCCCATCGACACCATCAACATCCTGTTCATCGGCGGCGGGACATTCGAGGGGCTCGACGAGATCATCCGCGCCCGCAAGGAACACCAGACCATGGGGTTCCGCACCGACGTGAAGCCTCGCAAGGGCAGGGGGGCGAGCGAAGTGGTGAAGGACGTTCTTCCGCAGGACCTCGTGAAATTCGGATATCTGCCTGAGTTTGTGGGGCGGTTCCCGGTTATCACGACTGTCGACGATCTCGAGGAAGACGACCTGGTGCGCATCCTCACGGAGCCCAGGAACGCGATCACCCGGCAGTTCAGCGAGCTTATGCTGCTCGACGGCATCGAGCTTGACTTCACCAAGGAGGCGCTTCGCGCGATCGCGAAGGAGGCGCTGAAGCGGAAGACAGGCGCGCGCGGCCTGAGGAGCATTATCGAGGGGCTGATGCTCGACGTGATGTACGAGGTCCCGAGCAGGAATCTGAAGGGCCTTCTCGAGATCAACGAGGAGGATATCAAGCACGGGAAGGTTGATCTCGATTTGCACCCCATCAAGGCTGAGCCGAAGAAGACGGGGAAAAGTAAAGAAGCCTACGAGGAAGCCGGTTGAGTCCGGCTTGCGATAAGGAGTTCCGCTCATATCCGCGCGTCGCGCGGATTTTTTTTGGCCTTATGCCGTCGGATCGAGGACTCGGCCGAGGAAGAGGATCGCGCCGGTCTCGATGTCCCGGATGAAGAAAATGAACGGATGGTCCGCCTTGAAGGTCGCGGACTCGGGGACCGACGTGTAGCCTATGACCACACCGGTAGCCGCCGCCGCTTCGGTGCCCGCTTCGTCAACGCATACAAACGCCTTGTGCAGTACGTCGGTGATGTAGAGTAACCGAGTGCCGTCCATGCCGGACAGGTCCGCGATGTCTGGCATGAACGCGTCGGTCATGCCCATCGTACTCAGGGTTTCGGCAAGCCCGAATTCGCTCTCGTACTCGAATTTCGGCAGCGTTACATCGACCGCTCTCTCCGAAAGGTCGTCGACTATCCCGTCGATCATCTCCGCGTCAAGATTCGACTCGAATTCCTCGAAGCGGCCGACGTCCGGCAGCAGGATTACCATTGAAAGCTCTTCACCGTCGTACTCCAGTTCGAGCGCCTTGTAGCCGTCCCCGTCCGTGAAGTTCTGATCCTCGGTCTGCCGCATCAGTCGCGCGTCGACCTTGGACCCGTCGAGCAGAGTGAAATCGCCGGTGTGAGTGTTCTCCTCCTCGAAATGGTTGAGCCACGCCGCGTTGAAGTAGATGGCGTTGACCAGGACAAGCGCCGTGCTGTTGTCGATGGTTCCTTCCGGCAGGAGGTCCTTGATCCGGTCTTCGGTTTTTTCTTCGACCCATCTGTTGATCGTGATTCTGCACTCGTCGGGGGCGGTCGCGAAATCGACCAGCCTCATCCCGGCGCCGTAGTTGACCGCGAGCGAATCGAGGAAATCGGGAAGCCACGTCCAGCCGTCCTGACCCCACGTTGAGTTTGCGATCTTCAGCCTGAAGCCCTTTCCGTCCTTCCCCATCGCGCCTTGGCCTCGGGAGTGCAGCTCGAGGTCGAGCTCATTAAACGCCGGATGCAGCGTAGCCTGGGGAAGGTTGAAATGAAGAGTGTCGGCCATCTGGGTCTCGGTGTTGCCCCGAGCGCCGATCCATGTCATCGCGAGCGCCTGCGATATGCTGAAGGGCGAGAAGAAGATGTTCCCGTCCTCGTCCTTGAGTTGCCCGTAGAGGTCGAACGCGAACTCGGTGTTGCCTCCGACGAGAGCGTCAAGGTCTCCCGACGGCACGTCGGGGCTAAGGTCGCGAGTCTTGTCGGATGCAGCGAACTTGTATCCGGTGGGGTTCTCGTCCGGAGGGAGATTCGGGGTGCTGTTCCCGCCACCACCACAAGAGATCATTGATAGAAGTATCCACGAAACCAGCAGAACGGCGATCGTACCGTTTCGCATCATGACACACCTCCGCTTCAGTCAGCTAACAGAAAGTTACATGATAATACACTGCTTGTCAAGACCCGGACGCTCGGATGGTTCCGCGAACCCCTTATGCTCCGGGCTTGTACTTGCTTCCCATGCTGAATGCCGAGCCGACTATCTCCCCCAGACCCCAGTATTTTCCTTCGGTTGAGTAGATGAGAGGGTCGACCTTCCTGACGTCGGGCGCATTCCCGGCAAGGCATTCCTCGTCGACATACGACTCGACTATCTCGCCTACGAAAACGACATGAGTGCCTTCGAAATCGATGGTCTTGACCAGCCGGCACTCCATGTTGACCGGGCATTCCTCGATCATCGGGGCGGTTGAGAGTTTCCCGTAGAAGGTCTTGAAAACGCGGGATTTGTCGACATCCCGACCGGAGTTGGTGCCGCAGTAGTCGGTCGGAACGGCCAGGGCGGTCGAGGGAACGTTGACGCTGAAGGTTTCGTTTTCCTTGATGCCCGGAAGCGTGTAACGTCCTTTTCTCACGGAGACATAGATCAGCGGCGGAGTGGCCTGCATGATCCCGCACCATGCGATCACGAGGTAGTTGGGCTTGCCGTCGACATTCGCGCCGACAAGTGCAGCCGGCTGGGGATAGAGGAAATGTCGTGCTCCCATGTTTTTCTTAGACATTACAGGTCTGTCCTTTGCGAGAGATTGTAAAACTCACGTGCGCGGGATAATATAACAGTCCGGTGTTCTTGTCGAACATCGGCGCGGGTTTTGCAGGCGCAGATTCTTCGAGATTATCGGGGTAGGTAGATGGAGTATTTCGAGGATGGAAACTGGAGACCGTCCGGGGACGGAAGCTGTGAGGACGCCAACTGTCCGTGCGACCACTCGAGCATTCCCCGGGGACAGGGCTACCTTTACCTCAGCCCGGACGTTGTGTTGTTTCGGAGGGAGTTTCGGTCTTACGACGCCGCGTGCAAGGAAATGGAGAGGCGCGTTCGCGAGAAGTTCGGCCGTCCGGTCAAGTTCGAGGTCAAGGTGGGTCCGGTCCTTTTTTGCGTGCAGGCGGCGAGGAACAAAGGTGTGGACCTGGAGCTCGCCTCGGCGGACGCCAGGTACTGGTGGGTGACGGGAAGCGCCCCTCTGCGATCAACCCCAATGGCAGGCAGCAGGCAAGCCGAAGAAGAGAAGAAGAAGTGGATGTAACATGCGCATCCTGCGGGTGGGGTCGGGTGGCGCCTACAAGCGAGTCCGCGAGCTTGTAGGCATTTCGAATAGACTGCCGGCACAACACATAGCGGGCACAGACACGTTCGAAGACTCACTCAGTCTATGCCCGGCACCCGGCACGTGCTACATGCGGTCGAAAGCGACGCGGGATGCATCGAACACCGGACCGTCGCAGCACACCCGCTCGTAGCGAACGCCGCCCTTATCTCGAACCGGCACGCTGCAGCCCAGGCACGCGCCGATGCCGCATCCGAGCTTGTTCTCAAGGCTGACAAAACACTCGAGCCCGCGACCGCGCGACCATTCCGCGATCGCCTTCAGCATCGGGAGAGGTCCGCACGAATAGACAAGGCATCCCCGTTGGAATTCTCCCTCCCGGTCGAGCGCGTCGGTGACAAGACCTTCGACTCCAAGCGAGCCGTCCTCTGTCGACAGAATCGGCTCGATGCCCATCGCCCGGAAATTTTCGATGCACACCAGGGTCGCCGCGTCGCGCGCTCCCAGGAAAACGCTGATGTGCTCCGATTCGGAGGGATCGGTCGACATGCCCGCTGCGATCAGCTTCTCGGCGACGAAAACGAGGGGAGGAATTCCCACACCGCCGCCGACAAGCGCTGCGGAGCGCCCGACATCGAGCGGAAAGCCGTTCCCGAGCGGACCGATGATGTCCAGCTTGTCACCGGATCGAACCTGGGAGAGAACGGACGTGCCTTCGCCGATCGCTCTGAAGAGAATGGTCACCGTTCCCTTTGCGGCGTCGGCTCCGAGCACGGAGAACGGACGTCGAAGCATCTCTCCCGATCCCGGAGGAAGTACATGTATGAACTGTCCGGGCCTGGCCTCACCGGCGAGCCGGGGAGATGCGATCGTGAGCCTGAAATGGCCGGGATGCGTCGGGGCGAGGTCGACGTTCTCTGCGACCTCGGCTGAAAGCTGTCGGCGTTTCACTTTCTTCAAAGGCGGCATGGCTAACGGGAGTCAGCTTTCGTGCTTGCAGGAGTCCTCATCGCTGCAGGACTTCAGGGGGAGACCGACCAGCCGGCCCGCATCGTCGAGGTCGAGATGGTCCAGCATGTGACCGGCCTTGTCGCGTTTCGTCCGGAGATAATCCAGCGAGTACTCATTCGGGCTTATCTCGATCGGCACGCGCTGGATGATCTCGATCCCGTGCTCCTTCAGGTCCCTGATCTTCTCCGGGTTATTGGTGATGAGAAGAAGGCTCTTGACATCGAAGAATTTCAGAATGCTGACCGCCATGACATAATCGCGCTCATCGTCGCCGAACCCGAGCTGATGGTTGGCGTCGACGGTGTCCAGACCCTGGTCCTGAAGTGCGTAGGCGCGGACCTTGTTTGCCAGGCCGATTCCGCGTCCTTCCTGCCTCAGATAGATAATCAGACCGCGACCGGCCTTGGCGATCATCCGCATCGACTCGTGAAGCTGCTCGCGGCAATCGCACCTGAGGCTGCCGAGAGTTTCTCCTGTCAGACACTCCGAGTGCACCCTCACCAGAAGTCCGCGAGCGCCTCTAATGTCGCCCACGTCCAGCGCGACATGCTCCTTGTCGTCATGGTCGTTAACGAAAACGTGGACGCGGAACTCCCCGAAGCATGTGGGGAGACGAGCTTCCGAATACAAACTCACCCTGGGCAATTCCGAAGCTTTGCGTGTCTTGAAGCGGAACATCGTAGGGAAAAGGCAATCCGGCGCCTTTGCGTGCGCATGGATGAGTCTACCCCTTAACCGCGGTTAAATCAAGCGGGATCGACGCCGTTTCTGCTATCATAACGCCGCACTGATGCCGAAACCGTAACTGGAGATCGAACATGGACACGGTAACCACAGTGAGAGCTCCCAGGGGAACCGAGATCAGCTGTAAAAGCTGGCTTACCGAGGCCCCGATGCGGATGCTGATGAACAATCTCGATCCCGAGGTGGCCGAGAAACCCCAGGAGCTGATTGTGTACGGCGGCACGGGAAAAGCCGCGAGAAACTGGGAGGCCTTTCACGCGATTGTCCGCACATTGAAAGAGCTTGAGCTTGACGAGACGCTTCTGGTGCAGAGCGGGAAGCCGGTGGGGGTTTTCAAAACGCATCCGGAGGCACCACGCGTTCTGATCGCGAACTCGCTTCTCGTCCCGAAATGGGCGACATGGGAGCATTTCAACGAGCTTGAGAAACGCGGCCTGATGATGTACGGGCAGATGACCGCGGGAAGCTGGATATACATAGGCACCCAGGGCATTCTGCAGGGGACGTACGAGACGCTCGCGGAGCTTGGGCGGCAGCATTTTGGCGGCTCTCTGAAGGGCAGGTTTGTTTTGACGGCCGGACTCGGCGGTATGGGCGGAGCGCAGCCGCTGGCGATCACGATGAACGAGGGCGTGGGTCTGACAGTTGAGGTTGATCCCGCCAGGATAAAACGACGGCTCGAGACGAAGTACCTGATGGAGGCGACCGACGATCTGGAGGACGCGCTGGAGCGTGCGCACGCTGCGGTCAAGGCGAAGAGACCTCTCTCGATAGGTCTGGAAGGGAACGCCGCCGACATCTTCCCCGAAATCGCGAAGCGCGGAATTGTCCCCGACGTTGTCACCGACCAGACATCCGCGCACGATGCGCTCAACGGTTATGTCCCGAACGGGATGACCTTCGATCAGGCGCTGCAGCTTCGCCTCAAGGACCCCGAGCGTTACGCGAAAGAGAGCATGAGGGCGATGGGCGAGCACTGCAGGGCGATCATCGATCTGCAGACGGCGGGAAGCGTGTGTTTCGATTACGGCAACAACTTGAGGGGACAGGCTCTGCAGGCCGGCGTCAAGAATGCGTTCGATTATCCCGGATTCGTGCCCGCGTACATCCGGCCTCTCTTCTGCGAAGGAAAAGGTCCGTTCAGATGGTGCGCGCTCTCCGGCGACCCTGCGGATATCGCGGCCACGGACGATGCGATCCGGGAGCTTTTCCCGCATGACAAGGCCCTGATGCGCTGGATAGACCTGGCGGAGAAACACGTGAAGTTCCAGGGGCTGCCGTCCAGAGTATGCTGGCTCGGCATGGGCGATCGCGAGAAAGCGGGACTGAAGTTCAATGAGCTTGTCCGGACCGGGAAGGTGAAGGCTCCGATCGTGATCGGTCGGGATCATCTGGACACGGGCTCTGTCGCGAGCCCGAATCGCGAGACGGAGGGCATGAAGGACGGATCGGATGCTGTCGCGGACTGGCCGATTCTGAACGCCTTGCTGAACGCGGTGTCGGGCGCGACCTGGGTCAGCGTGCATCACGGCGGCGGCGTGGGAATCGGATATTCCATCCACGCGGGAATGGTGATCTGTTGCGACGGGACCGAGGCGTGCGACGCGAGGCTGTCGCGGGTGCTTACCAATGATCCCGGAACCGGCGTGATGCGTCATGTAGATGCCGGCTACGAGAAAGCGATCGAAACCGCGAAGAAGTACAGTGTGAGAATACCGATGATGAGGGAGTAGAATTCCTCACCCCCCTTCCCCCTCTCCACAAGGTGGAGAGGGGGCTAGGGGGTGAGGTGGAGAGGGGGCCAGGGGGTGAGGTGTCCGCCGCCCCAGGATCAGCCCTGTCCGCCACGACCGTCGGACATCAAGAAATGTCAGAGACCTCTGAACCGAAAAGGAACAAACCCCTGACCGACTCCGTTCTGATGATGATCGGGACCGACATCGTCGCCGTCCTGCTCTCTGCGACCCTTCTCTGCCTGCCGATCGAGGACGGACGCTTCTGGCCCGTGGCGTTTGTAGCGCTCGTCCCGATGCTCCTGAGGATGTGGACCCGCTCGTACCGGGCGGTCTTCTTCCTCGCATTCTCGACATTCTGGCTCTACCTCTTCTACTCGCTTCAATGGGTCAACGCCTATGGACTTCACTGGACGTTCTTCCTCTCCTTCATGAATGCGGTCGCCTTCGGGCTGGCGTTTCTGATCGCGTTCTACATTCTGAGGCGCTATCGGAGCCACTTTTTCGCCACGGTTCTGGCGGGTATTCTCGTGCTTCTGGAATATCAGCAGAGCATCGGGTTCCTGGCATTTCCGTGGCCTCTTCTATGTCACTCCCAATCTCAGAACCTGCCGCTGATACAGATCGCGGCGGTCACGGGATGCTGGGGCGTGACGTTTCTCATCGTTCATGTCAATGAGGCGCTGGCGCATCTGATCGCCGGTGGTTTCAAACCGAAAATTCTTCCCATTGCGATTCTGCCGGTGATTCTTGTCGGGGCGGCGGGGCTGTACGGGGCGCTGTCGCTGGCAAGGAGCCTTCCAAAGCCCGATATCCAGGCTACCCTGGTGCAGTGGAACGAGCCGACAAACGTTCAGTGGGGCGAGAGCTTCAGGATGAGATCGATCGAGGCCTACTCGAAGCTGACGGTCGATAAGCTGACGTCCGATCGCGCGTCGGCGCAGACAACGCAGCCGGAAGATACGCAGAGGCTTGTCATCTGGCCTGAGACCGCTGTCCCCGACGCGGCCATAAATCCGCCCGCGATGAGCACTATCCTTCAGCTTGCCAGGGCATTCGACGCGACGTTCCTCGTGGGGTGTCTCACATTCTCTCCCGCCGACGGGAAACCTCTCGATCTGAACAAAGCGTTCAGTTGGGGAAACGACCCGAAGGAGTACAACTCCCTCGTGGCGTTCAGCCCCGACAACACCGTCACTCCCGTCTACTCGAAAATCCATCTCGTGCCGTTCGGGGAAGTCATCCCGATGAAAAAATACGTCACGAGCTGGTTCCCGGCCTACCCCTGGGGCGACAGCGACATCAGCCAGGGATCGGGTTTTCATGTTGCCCAGACGCCGGTGGGGAAGATCGGGGCGGTGATCTGCTACGAGAGCTTCATCCCGCAGATACCGAGGACCCTTGTCAGGAACGGGGCGGAGATTCTCGTGCTGGTGTCCAACACAAGCTGGTTCGGCGAGACCAATGCGAGTTACCAGCACGCGCGATTCGATGCGTACCGGTCGGTGGAGAACGGGATATGGTTCTGCCGCGCCGCGACCACCGGCGTATCGAGCGTTATCGATCCGCAGGGAAGGACGATCGAACAGACTGAGATTTTCGTGTCGGATGCGATAACGGTGCCGGTGGGTAAACGAGTCGGGATGACCTTGTACACCCGCTGGGGCGACTGGGTACCTGCGCTGTGCGGGATTTATGTCCTGCTTCTGCTCCTGGGGGTTTTTCTCATCAGAGAGGAAGGGGATGCGTCCGCCTCCTATCGCTAATCTTCCTAGTCCGGTGGCGTCTACATGCGAGACGCGGCGGAAAAAAGTCTATAGCCCCCCTGTAGTCCCCCCCAAGGGGGGGACCGTTTATATGTCAACTTGTTGCAGAGCTCACGATTCATCAAGCCTCGAATAACACCGTCCCCCCCTTGGGGGGGACTACAGGGGGGCCTGTGACGGCCACCGTAGGGGAATGGCCTATTGCACTTTCAGTCTTGGATCGAGGGCGTCCCTGAGACCGTCGCCGAGAAGATTGAATCCGAGAACAGTCAGCAGGATCGCGAGCCCCGGAAAAATGCAGATCCACGGAGCGCTCTCGATCAGATTCCGTCCCTCCGCGAGCATGATTCCCCATGACGGTGTCGGCGGCTGGACTCCAAGCCCGAGAAAACTCAGGCCGGCTTCCGCAAGAATGTTCGCCGCCACTCCGAGAGTGCCGACGACAATGATCGGAGCGAGCGAGTTCGGGAGAATGTGCCTGAGGATTATTCGCGAGTCGCTCGCGCCCATCGCGCGCGCCGCCTCGACGAAATCCTCCTCCTTCACGCTCAGGACCTGCCCTCTCACGATCCTCGCGATCGACGTCCATCCCACAACACCGAGCGCGACAAATATCGTGAACAGCCCGGGCTTCTCGAAGACGGCCAGGATTCCGATCGCCAGAAGCAGGGAAGGGAACGCGAAGAACGTGTCGGTGACGCGCATGAGCACGCTGTCGAGCAGCCCGCCGAAATATCCCGCCAGAGCCCCGATGGTAACTCCGATCGCGACGGCTATGATCTCGGCAATAACTCCCACGAGCAGCGATATCTGCGCCCCGAACAGGATGCGCGACAGGATGTCCCGACCGAATTTGTCGGTCCCGAGAATGAAGAGGTTGGTCTTCGCCTCACGGAACCTTCCCTCGGGAACGCCCTCGAACTCCTTCTTGATCTCCGACCACGGGATGCGGGTCATGGGCGGAAGCTTGGTGGCTGACCGGTACTGCATGGACATGTCGTGAGGCGTTATGATCGGGGCGAGTAGGGCGGTGAGAACGAGAAGGGCGACAACAATCAGCCCGAAGAAGGCGGAGCGCGATCGCGCAAGCCTTCGGAACGCAGGCGCGATGCCGTGCACCGTCCGGCGCGTACCCGGCTCGATGGTCGGCCTTCTCTCAGGATTCTGATTCTCTTCGCTCACAATGACTCTCGGACTCTAGTATGCCCGCATTCAGGGGCCCTTGCGTGAGGGGCTGTTGAAAAAATGCGATTTCGCGCAAGGAAAGCGTATGAGGCGTGGCACCCTCAGGCGAGTCCTCGAGCCTGGGGGTGCTGGACCAATCACCTGAATGCCTCGTGGATAGAGGGGTCAATAGATCGGACACCCCCAGGCAGAAAGCCTGCTCGCGCAGTCTTTCTGCCTGAGGGTGCCACCCGATTCGGCATCGAAATAGGTTTTTCAACAGCCCCGTAAGCAAGGGCGTATGCGAAAATCGAGAGATCGCTCTGTCCACCGGCTGATTCACTGGTATCTTATCCGCGGATCGACGTAGGCGTACAGAATATCGACCACCAGGTTCACCATCACAAACACGAACGCAAAAAGCACAACACCTGCCATTACGACCGGAAAATCCCGGAACTCGATTGCGTCAACGATTTCCCGCCCCAGTCCCGGCCAACTGAAAACCGTCTCGGTCAGAACCGCGCCCGCGAGCAGGATAGCAAAGTCGAGCCCTATCACGGTGATGATCGGTATGAGCGAGTTCTTCAGAGCGTGCCTGATGATGACTGTCCATTCGCTCAGACCCTTGGCGCGCGCGGTGCGGATGTAATCCAGGTTCATAACCTCGAGCATGCTTGATCGCGTCATCCTGGCGATGATCGCCATCGGCACGGTCGCGAGCGTCACTGCGGGCAGAATCACGTTCTGATGCCACGGAATTCGCAGCACGAAGAGACCGAGATTGATCTCATGCCACACGATCTCGCCGTACCCGATGCCGGTTATCCATCCGAGCTGTCCCTGGAAAAGCAGAATCAGCATCAGGCCCAGCCAGAACACCGGCATGCTGACGCCGATGAGCGCGAGGGTCATGGTGAGGTAGTCGACGAACGAATACGGTCGCACCGCCGAGATTATTCCCGCCGAGATGCCGACGAGAATGGCGATCAGCATCGCCACAACCGACAGGTAGGCCGTGTTCTTGAAGCTGCCTCGGATGATATCGCGCACCTCGCGCTGCTGGCGATAGGATCGTCCGAAATCGAACCAGACCGCCGGGGAGAGGACCATGTCGGCGATCCTGCCGCCGGCGACGGTGCTGTCCGGATGATTTGCGCGCGCTGTCTTCACTTCCGGGAGGCTTTCGGATTCGCCGTCAAAGATCGCCCAGAGTCTCGTATCGATCCTGTTCACGAAGGCGACATTCGCGGTTGTCCCGGGCTTGAACCGACCCACTTCCGAGCGATTCCCCCCGAGCATCAGAATCGCGTTGGGCATCAACTCGTAGGTTTCTTCTCGACCGTTCTCGCCGGCGAGCGTGAAATACCATGTGCCGCCGCGATGCGCTCTGCGACTGATCGTCATCGAGAGCGGTGTCTGGAGGTCCCTGACTGAACTTGTCCCGGCCGATGTCTGATCGTACATTCCGTCGATGACGGTCTTCTCCGCCCGGTCGAAAATCGCCGTGAACTCGCGTCCGGTCTGAAAACCCTCGGGACGAAAATACGCGATGTAGCTAAGGCCGTCGCGCGCAAGATCGATGCCGCCCGTTCCGCCGCCCGCGCAAACCTCGACGTCCGCGTCGATATCGAACCAGGTCTCCTTCCCCTGGAAATCCCTGAGCAGCGCCCTGGGCGATGCCCGCGACCGATCGATTTTGACGAGTGTCTGTGAGCTTCCTCCCGCCAAGGGCTCGCCCGACTCTGTCGAGGGGGGCGGGCATCCGCGTTCCTGGAGATGTGTGATGACGTTTCTCTGGAAGGGCTCATCCAGGACGGGACGGATTCTCCCGTCAGTGGCCAGGACGGTGTCGTGCTGCAGTCTGAATTGGTAGACCGCTGAACCCTCGGGAGTCTCGACCCGCATCTTGCACTGGGGGAGGTCGCCGGGATTTCTGACAAGGTTTCGAACCCAGATGCAGTACTGCACGTACCAGGGCTTGTCGAGTCCGAACTTCTGCCTGATCCTCAGCTCAGCTTCCCTGTCTGAGCGCTGGCCCATGATCGATCGCACCGGGTCGCCGGGAATTATGAAAGAGAGCGTGAACGTGATGAGACTGATGCCGAAAAGCACCGGTATAAGCTGGAGAATCCGCCGGACGATGTAACGGAGCATCGGGAGGATTGTACCTTAGGTCTCCGGTAGCAGCTACTCAGGCGAGGACGCCTGAGATAGCAGCTACCGGATAAGCTCGGTACCTGCTATCCTGAGCGTCAGCGAAGGTAGCTGGTATCCGAGCTTCAGGCTCGGCTTTGTCAGTTATACGCGCCGATTATGCCGCCCGCTGTGTAGATGGCGTCCCCGTTGAAGCCGGTTGTGTAGGGAATGCCGGAGATCGAGTTGCCTTCATTGTGAGTCCAGATGAAAGCGACGACCAGGCCGGAGTCCGTGTCAACCCACTGGTAGAAAAGCTGTCCGGTATGAACGATATAGGTTGTGTCGCCGATGTTGATCTTGACCTTGATGAGAAGGCAGTACGGATAGGTCGTTCCGGAGCCTCCGCCATGTGGTGTTGTCACACTGCCGAACGCAACAACATCCCACTCGCTTCCGGAGTTATACGTTGCGTTCCACTGGTCATTGTAGGCACTGCAGAGCATGTCGTAGTTGACCCAGTACAGGTAGCCGCTTCCGCCGAGGGCCTTGGTGGCCGAGTTCTGGTCCTGCGGGAACTGGATTGCGTTTGCTGTGCTCGTGCCGAACTGCTCGGTCATGTTGCATGCCACGTAGTCCAGGCAGAATCCGGGGAGTGAGATATCGTCGAACGTGGCGTCCTGGTAGTAAGTGCTCCCCCGGTTGTAGAGCTTATTGCCGGTCGAGTCGAACTGGAACACCCACCACGCGCGTCTGCTTGCGGGTCCGTTGATGGTTGTACGCATGCCCCAGTTATTGCTGCCCCATACGGGAGCTCCCGCGACGCGCGTGACGGTGTTGGAGAAGGACATCTGGCAATTGATCGTGCCCACGTACGTGGAAAGCGGTGTCGTGGTGAAATTCCAGTTCGTTATCGTCCCGTTGTAGTAGTTCTGGCTGAGAGCGGATAGGTTAGAGGCGTAACGACCACGGTATTGTCTTGCGCCGCCGGTGAACCACGAAAGGTATTCCGTGAGGGTTAACTCATGTTTCTGGAAGACCTCGAAGTTCGCGTCGGAGGTGTCGGTAAGCTGGGAGTTGCCGACGGCGGTGATCCGGATGCGTCCCTGGGTGGTGACGTCCGCCAGTACCGGAACCCATTGCCACTGACCGGATCCGGCGGCGACATTCGACACAAGCGGACTGAACGAGGAGCCTCCGTTCTTGGAAAATTCGATGTTGATGTTGGCGATAACATCGGTCGTGCCGCTGCCGATCGTCCATGTGATGTACTGGCCGGTCTTCGCCACCTCGTAGTCGTCCGCAGCCGTGTTCGGTTTGGTGAGAGTGAGCTTCTCTACTGCAAAGACGGCGTCGGACGTGTCGTACGGATCTAGGTCTGCCGCATCGTAGATTCTGACCAGCATTTCGGTCGACGCGATTGCCGAAGTATTCCAGTATTCGAAGACTCCGTCGTTCTCGGTCGTGGCCGTAATGGTGTTCCAGCTTCCGCCATTGTTGTCCGAGTAGTCGATCCTCACAAAATTGATTGTCCCGCCGGACGTCCAGGTTATATTGTGCGATGATCCGGAGACCCAGACCTCGCCCCCGTTCGGGCTTGTGATTGTTATGTTTGTCGGGTCAAAGATCTCGAAGTCTCCGTCGCTCATGTCGTTTATGTCGGTGCTGGAGGTGTCGACGACCCTGATCCTGGCGGTAGTCGATACATCGGAAGCGACAGGGGTCCACGACCAGCTTCCGGTGTTCGAGAGGCCGGAAGCTCCGGGGATGACATTCCATGGGCCCGACGCGCTGTTTTTCGACAGCTCGATTCGTACGGTCGGTATGTTGCCGGTTGAGTACCACTGGATGGCGTGAGGCGTTCCGATGTTCCAGATCTCGCTTCCGTTCGGGCTGATGACGGTTATGGATTCGTTCTGCGTCGGTATCTCCGGCGATACCGGGGGCGTGTAAAGCAGATATGAGCTGACTTTCTTTGACGTTCCACCCTTGAATGTCGTCTTGAACCCGTCGTAGCCCTCCGTGTAGTTGCCCTCTTTCGAGACCACTGTTATGAGCATCGTCTGGTCGAACTGCCCGTCAGGGTGACAGCCCAGGATCTCGGTCTTGTAGGTCGAGTAGTTGGGATCGCCGCCCCCCGGAACGGTCGCGTGCGAGATTGTATAGCCGAGCAGCGTGGGGCTTTCGACGCGGATGTCCTCGATCTCGGCGGGGATGCCGCCCTCGCGACGCATGCCCTGCCAGTCGTAAACATCGATACTGAGAACCAAATCGCCGCCGAAATGAGTCGGGTCCGCGTAGTAGAGGGTGTTGACGATCGGTGTAACCTTGATGGCGAACGGCTCGGGTATGTTTGCCTCGATTGGGAAGAACGGGTCGGGAAGCTGGCTCAGGCTCGGGATCGAATGCCCGTCGTAGCTCTCGGAGAACATGTGGCACGCGTCGACCGCGTAATTGAAAATGTACCAGTTCGATATGTGTCCGAAATCGAGTGAGTAATGCCGCCAGTTCGGAACCATGTTCGCGGTGAAAATCCCTCGACGTTCGAAATCAAGCCCGTTCGGGAAATCCTCGTTCTGGCTCAGGTCGTCGGAGAAATACTTGTACGGGTTCAGTGTGTCCTGATAATTCACCTGTGAATCCTTGACGCCCATAACGCCGTCTTTGTAGCCGAGGATGGAATTGTTGGAGGGAAACTCTTCGGGATTCCACCAGCGCGTCCAGCCGTCCGCATCGAGGAGCCTGGGCTCGTTGACCCCGCTTGTGATCAGGTCGCCGTCGGAGACGAAATCATTGAAGCTCCCGTCGGAGATGAAGATGCCTCTCACGTCGAATCCGGACCACTGGTAGAGACCCGGGAAGGGATGCGCAAGGCCGACGTTGAGCTCGACCGAGGACCCGTCGATCAGAATGTTCTTGAGCTGGATGGTGGTGTGACCGCCCTTTTCGAGGAAGGGCATTGTGTTCAGATGCCACATCGCTGTGCGAAGCGGGACGACCTCGGCGTTTCCGGTCGCGGCTTCTATTCGAACCTGCCACAGCCCCCAAAGCTGGTGGGGGTCTATCGAGATCGTTTGAGTTTCCGTGGTGGAGGAGGGGGTGTTAGTGTCGGGGGTTGTCGGTGTGGTGTGAGTGGAGCATCCGAGTATCAGGACCATGACGGCGATACCCAGGGAGATAGTAGCCAAGGTACGGGAGTACATGGGAGCCTCCTTACTGTGCAAATCCTCTTGTTTTCCAAAGCCTTTGTGGGCAGGCCGAAGAATGCCATTACATAAAATATTATAACATGCACTCGGCATAGAAAAAAGTGGTACCCTCTTAAGTAGTCTTAATAACATCGAAGGATTGGAGCGCGAGTATCCTATCGTTCAGACCTGCCGCTGGTGTATAATCGGGCACCGTTCGGGCGGAAAGCCGGGAGAACAAGATGGGTGAGCCGATTAGGGTGCTGGTAGCCAAGGTCGGGCTTGACGGTCATGACAGGGGCGCGAAGGTGATCGCAAGGGGCCTGAGGGACGCCGGCATGGAAGTGATCTACACGGGTCTTCACCAGACTCCGGATGCGGTGGTCACCGCGTCGCTGCAGGAAGACGTGGATTGCATCGCGGTGTCGATCCTCTCGGGCGCCCACATGACGCTCATACCGAAGATCGTGGCCGGTCTCAGGGATGCGGGAGCGGACGATATCGCCGTCCTCGCCGGGGGGATTATCCCTTCCGAGGACGCTCAAGAGCTTCTGAGAATCGGAGTGGCTGCCGTGCACGGTCCGGGCACGCCCCTGAAATCGATTGTCGAGAGCATAAGGAAAGCGGTAGGTTAGATCTCGTGCCCAGCACGTCCCGTGCTTCGGGCCGCGGAGCCGACTCGTCTCGAGTCGCGGCAAACGAACGCGTGACGTCTTCTACACCGATTCCCGAAACGCGAGACGCGTTCGGCACCTCGGGTCAGTGCCAGGTCTTAAGCATGGTGATGAATTCCTCGACCGTCACCGTGCCGAACTTGCGGCGGTAGGTGTTCCCCTTCTTGTCGATGGCGAGGAAAGCGGGGGGCGAGGCCCCGGCCAGGTAGTATTCGGCCGCCTCTTTGTTCGCATCCACATCCACCTTCACGAAAACCCAGCCTTTCGATGCGGCGATGACGTCGGGATTCGCGAAGACATCACGCTCGATGGCGGGGCAGTCTACGCAATCGCTGCTTCGGAACCACGCCAGGATCTTCAGCTTGTCGTCGCGCTCCAGAGTTCGCACGGCCTGGCCGATGGACGGAACCCATGTGAGCGCGGTAGGCGGGGGAGGCGTGCTCAGCGTGGGGGAGTGGTACGGCTCCTCCTGCTGAGGGATTTCCGGGGGGTTGGTTCCCCCACCGAGGAAGTTCACATTGTCGGCAGTGGAGACATCGGTCGGCGGATTGGAGCTCTGGGCGCCGGTGTCGCGCGGATTTCCGCACGCTGTGCAGACTATGAAATAGAGGAGTATTACGGCTATGCGCGCCGCTGAATGGTTCAACATGTGAAAGGCACCTCGACCTTCATCCCGACCGACGCAATGGAACCCTTTGCTCGTCGGGGTCGGATCGACTGTTAGTATAGCACCATGTATTCGACAAGGCACCCTTGCGGAGGTTCATCCGTTTTGAATGAACTTAGGATGCCTTTACAATTAGGAACAAGGAAGTTCGAGTTTTGCCTGCGATGAGCCTTTTATTAAACATGGTTGCTGGGGACCGCGGATACTATTGAGTGCGGCAGGGGTTGGCGGACGTTTCGTGTGTTATACTGCCCTGTCCCGAAAGGCATCGGCTCTCGGGACATTAGCCCCGGCTGCCGGGGTAGATGAATGAGGATGGAGTTGACGACGTGACCGACAAGCCAGAAGCTCCCGGGGTCCCCATTCCGGACTCAGTCGAGGTGCCCAAGATCAGTCCGCTGATCCCTCTGAGGGACCTTGTCGTTTTCCCCTACCTTGTGGCGCCCATTTCGGTGGGTCGGCCCGCAAGCATCCAGGCTCTGGACGAGGCGATAGACACGAACCGGAAGGTCGTGCTGCTTAGCCAGAGGGACAGCAAGATTGAAGCGCCGGGTCCGCCCGATCTGTACGAAGTTGGGACTCTTTCGATAATTCTGCGGATGGCGCGTCTGGAGAACGAGGTAAGGGTGCTTGCGCAGGGGCTGACAAGGGTCAAGGTAGTGCAGTACATTCAGAATGAGCCCTATTTCCGGGTGGAAATCGCCGAGCTTCCCGAGGACAAGCACAAAAACCGGACCGTTCTGGCTCTCATGAAGACCGTTACCGAGCAGTTCAAGCGCTGCGCCACGATGGGCAAGAACATCTCGCAGGAGATGCTCATGGCTGCTGACGGGATCGAGGAGCCCGGCATGCTGGCCGACATGGTCGCCACCAACCTCGACCTCTCGATCTCCGACAAGCAGGAAATCCTCGAAACTATGAACCCCGAGGCCCGCCTGAGAAAAGTGGTGGGCTTCCTGGCGAAAGAACTCGAGGTCCTGTCGATATCGTCAAAAATCCAGAACCAGGCGCAGGTGGAGCTCGGAAAGGCCCACAGGGAGTATGTGCTGAGGGAGCAGTTGAAGGCCATCCAGAGAGAGCTCGGAGAAGGAGACGAAAAGGGTCAGGAGATATCGGAGTTCAAGGAGAAGATTGAGCAGAGCAGCATGCCGGACGATGTCCGGGACAAGGCCGAGAAGGAACTGAGGCGCCTTGAGCGTATGCATCCCGACAGCGCCGAATCATCCGTGGTCAGAACCTACCTCGACTGGCTGACAAGTCTCCCGTGGAGGAATTCGACGGCGGATAATCTCGACATAAGGCACGTCCAGAAAATACTCGATGAAGATCACTACGGGCTTGAGAAGATCAAGGACAGGCTGCTTGAGTACCTGTCGGTCAAGAGGCTCAAGCCCAGCATGAAGGGCCCGATCCTGTGCTTTGTCGGCCCTCCCGGCACCGGAAAGACGTCGCTCGGCAGATCGATAGCCAGGGCGATGGGCCGGAAATTCGTGCGGTCGAGCCTGGGCGGGATCAGGGATGAGGCCGAAATCCGCGGTCATCGCCGCACGTATGTCGGAGCGCTGCCCGGCAGGATACTGCAGGGCATCCGCGACGCAGGCAGCGATAACCCGGTCTTCATGCTCGATGAGATAGACAAGCTCGGAAGCGATTTCCGCGGCGACCCCTCGTCGGCGATGCTTGAGGTCCTCGATCCCGAGCAGAACTCCACCTTCTCCGACCATTACCTCGAGGTCCATTTTGACCTGTCGAAGGTGATGTTCATCGCCACGGCAAACCTTCCGGACACGATTCCGCCCCCGCTTTTCGATCGCATGGAGGTCATCAACCTGTCGAGCTACACGGAGCGCGAGAAGGTTGAGATCGCCAGAAGGCATCTCTATCCGAAGCAGCTTGAGAATCACGGGCTTAGCGCGAAGACCCTGAAGATCGCGAAGTCGGGATACCAGGCGATCATCCGGGGCTACACAAGGGAGGCCGGGGTCCGCAACCTGGAGCGCACGATTGCGACGTTGTGCAGGAAAATCACGAGGCGCATCGCGACAGGGGCGCGAGGTCCGTTCGCGATAACGGACAAGAACATCCAGGATTTTCTCGGGCACGCGACGTACATTGAGAAAGAGTCTTTCCGCTACGACCGTCCGGGGGTCGCCACCGGTCTCGCGTGGACATCCGTCGGCGGCGATGTGCTGTTTGTCGAGGCGCGTCAGATGCCCGGCAAGGGCCCTCTCACGATCACCGGACAAATCGGAAAGGTGATGCAGGAATCCGCCATGGCGGCGTTGACGTTCATCCGGTCCAATGCCGGGGAGCTGGGCCTCGAACCCGACTTCTTCGAGGGCCAGGAGATTCATGTGCACGTGCCGGCGGGCGCGATTCCCAAGGATGGTCCCTCTGCGGGCATCACGATCGCCACGGCCATGGTGAGCCTCTTCACGGGTCTGAGGGTGAGAAAGGCGCTCGCGATGACCGGTGAAATAACCCTCTCCGGGAAGGTCCTGCCCATCGGCGGCATCAAGGAGAAGGTCCTGGCGGCTTACCGCTTCGGAATTCACGAGGTGATCCTTCCGAGGACAAACGAGTCGCACCTGGAGGATGTCCCTGAGGAAGTCCGGAAGAGAATGAAATTCCACTATGTGTCGGAGATATGGGATGTCCTGGAGGTAGCGCTGGAGAAGCCGATTTATCGCGGCAAGCATCGGGTCGCCGCGTCCGGCGAAACGAAGAAGAAGGCCAGGAAGAAGCAGAAGGCTCCTGCCAAAGCGTCCGGCAACGGGAAACGGGCCAAGAAATCGGCAACCGGGAACCGCCCGTCCGGTGGCAGGCCCAGGATCCAGCCTCAACTGCCCAACTGAGTCCGTCCATGCTGGTTTTCCGCTACAGCCGAGTCTCCGGCAGGTTCGAGATTGCGGGTACGTCAGGCGGTACCGGACAGTCCCGCGCGAGCTTCCGCCCTCCCGTCGACATATCCCTCAGGAACGGGGTTTTCACGGTCATGATGGACATCCCCGGTGCGAGCCAGGACGACATATCGATCGAGGCCAGCGATTACGAAATAAATATCCTGGGATCGATCACGTTCGATGATCCCCCCGGGCCGTGCCGGCTGATGGAGCGGCCTTCCGGGTCCTTTGTCAGAACCCTCAGTTTCCCCGGGCGGATAGCTCCGGACAAGGTGCAGGCCGAGCTTGCCGACGGGGTGCTCACCCTCCGCGTCCCTTCCATCAGCCTTAACCGCGACCCTACAAGGATCGAGATACGGATCGAGGGCGCGGACTGATACCCCTTTCCGAAAAGTTTCCCGCATCTGTGTTATATTTATGTGGAGCATGAACTTCGCGTTGCTTCAGGGACTCTGGAGAATGGCGAAGGTCTTCGCCGGGTGAGCCATGAAACGCTATGTAAATCTGTTGATGATCCTGCTGCTGGTAGGTTTTCTCGCCCCCATCGCACGGAGCGAGGTGTACATGGACTACGAATTTCCCGACGGTGTGCTGTGGCAGATCGAAGGATTCGAGGTCTATGACGTCTTGCAGCGCGGCGCAGTGGTGGGAGAGAGCAAGGTCGGCTACAGCAAGATGGAGATGCTGAACGAGCCCGCCTACCGCGTCGAATGGACCCAGTTATGGACGACCGCGGAGGGCGAAAAGAACGAGATCAGCGCCGACATTAAAATGCGATCGAGCGATCTCAAAGCGCTCATGGCCAGCCGCGTTCTGAAGATCGGCGACGAAGAATGGCGTTACGAGGGCAACTACACCGGCCAGACTCTCGAGTTCGGCACTTACTACCCCGGCAAGGCCGAGCGTGAGGAGGCGAGCCTCACCAGGAGCGGGCGTTATCATGACATGGACGTCCTTCCGTTCCTCCTGAGGAATATCCCCTTCGAGGAAGGGAACTTCATTACGCTCACCGTGGTGGATGTTTCCACGCACTCGTTCATTACCCCGATCGCATCGGTCGGGGGAAGCGAGATAGTCGAGACGCCTACGACGCAATACGATTGCTGGGTGGTCAACGTGAGCGTGGGGATCGACGGGTTCACCGCCTGGTACGCCAAGAACGACAAACACTTCCTCGTGAAGATCAGGTACAACGACCGCGAGCTGGTGCTCAACCACCATTCATAGGGGCGATGGTTTGTTCCTGGAGCTCCCTGACCGTTTCAGGGCAGATCGTCATCTCCTCACGGCGATAATTCCCCCTGATGTTTGATAAAATACCCACCTGTGAAGGTCGGGACGGTTAGAGCCCTTTGGATCGTCTATTTCCTGTGCCTTGTGCCGGCTCTCGTGACGCTGGTCCACAGGTCGCAGTTCGACCGCGGATTCAACTCCGTCGCCCTTGTCGCCGATTACGCGCAGCTCCTTGAGTTGGCACAGACCGAGAATGTTCCGATCGAGCAGGTTCTCATCCGGGTCCGCGACAAAGCGGGCGTGAAGGGTCTCGCCGTGCTGGAGGATACCCCCGAGTTTCTCGCCCTGCGCGGGAAGTGCACGATTGTCGAGGGTGTCGGGTGGCCGGGATGGAACACTCCCGAGGAGCGGGAGGAGATCGAGAAGAACGAGGGTCGCGAGCCCCAGGAGGCAACGGCGCCGGAAATAAACTGGCCTCTGATGATGGGTCTTAGGCACGACATGACCCATCTCATCTTCACGAACGAGGCGGATTTCCGTCGAGTGTCCGCTGTCGCACAGGAGCGTTACGGCGACCTTGTGGAAATCCCGGACACGAACGGGAACGGATGGGTGCTTTCGCTTGCGGGCGAGCCGAAGATAATCCTCGAATGGGGACTGGGTTTCGACGAGAACCTGATCGGACAGCTCAAGGATTTGGGTTTCGACCTGTATCCGCGTCTGCGCAACTATCCCGGCTACTCACCCGAGACCGTGGAAGCGATCCTGTCCGATACTGCGCGCATCTTCCCGGACGGCCTTATCATTTTTGACGGCGACAGTGTCCTCGGGGGCAGCGGCCTCGCAGGGTCGACTGCGAGCGCAATTGAGAAGCTTGGCCTGAAGGCCGGATGGGTTGAGTTCGCCGAGCAGGTCGGGGGATCTTCGCTCGCTGATCGCCTTCCGGACCGCACAGCGAGGGTTCATTCAATCGAAGACGAGGAAATGGAGATCGTCACGCCGCCCCGCGCGGTGGCGAGATATGTCCGCGCCGTGAGAGAACGCGCGGTCCGGATTGTCTACCTGAAGCCGTTCCTTCTTGCGGTGGATCGATCGAATCGCGTGGACAAATCCGTCGGCATGTTCCATGACGTTCGCGATGCGCTCGAGTCGAAGGACTTCCGGATCGGAAAGCCGTCGATCGTCTCGGGGGGAATTGCATCCGGAGTGTTCTCGCGGATCGCTGCGATCCTCGTGTTCGGAACAGGATTCGCGCTGCTGCTTCATGCGTTGAAAATCCGGGTGTCAATGATCGGACTCGCCGTGATTCTCGTCGGCGCGTTCGCGATAGGACTTGTCCCCGGCTGGCTCGGACAGAAAATCGTGGCCCTGGGAATCGCAGTTGTCTCACCGACGCTCGCGATATCGTGGCTGGTTGAAAGATACGACGGCGCCTGGATTGAAACCCGCAAGCTCAGGATTACATCTCTCTGGCCCGCGATCGCCCACTGGGTCGGCGCTGTCGCGATCACTGCCACCGGCGCACTGATGATCGCCGCGTCGCTCATCAATACATCGACCCTCCTCGAAATCGACGCATTCTCCGGAGTGAAAATAGCTCTCTACCTGCCGATTCTGCTCTCGATCCTGATCGGGGTGCAGCTGATTATCCCGTCGGAGAACAGGACACTTGCCGGTGCTCTGTCGTGGCTTCTGAACGTGCCGGTCAGGATATGGCACGTGCTTCTGGGCCTTGCCGGACTTGTGGCGCTGTTTGTGATGATCGACCGCAGCGGGAATTTCCCGATCATTTCCGTGGCCGGCTGGGAGAACGATATCCGTGGATGGTTCGAGACAATGCTCTATGCCCGTCCGCGGACGAAAGAGATGCTGGTCGGGCATCCCGCGCTCATGCTCGGGCTGTACCTCGGACTGAGCAACATCGGAATTCGACGGGCGCTCATGTACGCGGGCGTGGTGATCGGATCGATCGCGCTCACTTCAATGACGAATACATTTTGCCATATTCATACCGCAATTATTCTTTCGATATGTCGCACCCTGGCGGGGACGGTGATCGGCGGGATCATCGGGATCATTCTGGGTGCGATAATACTGGGACTGGTGAGAGGCGGGCGCAAGCATGTCACTTGACAGGGAAGCATTCGAGGGAGTGGATGTCACACGAAAATTGGGCTGTTGAAGCTGTGAAACGGGCCTTTTATTCCAATTTTTGTCATTTTTTACCATTATTTCGCCCGGCTGGGCTTTCCGATGAGACGAAAACCGTTATATAATGGGTTATGCACCTCGTTTTCAGCCGGGACACAGGATGGCTCGATGGAATCGAGACTGGGGACGTGGACGAGTACAAACTTGCCGGCCTTCTGGGAATGACTGTAACCGAGGGACCTTCACTGCCGGGGCCGATCCTTAAGGGGCACTGGAGGGGGTTCACGGTCGAGATTGCTGTTGCCCCGAAGATGAAGGAAGAGTACGAGGAGGCGGTCCCCCTTTTCCCCCAACCCGATGAGTTCACAATCACGTTCCACCTCGAGAAGACGTCCGATGTGGAAATCGGCATTCGTCACAGGAGTATCGAGGTCATGGGTCTCTCGCGTCCGGCCCTCCCCGGCGCGCGAAAGTGCATGCTCCCCCCCGAGGTCGGCCGCGAGTACATCGTGAAAGGTCCGGGCGCGCGAGCGGTCAAGTTCATCCTGGACAGCGAGATGTGGGAGCTGATCGAGCGGCTCGCGAAGTTCGGTCCGCCGGAGTTGTCGATCGAGTACTCGCTTCTCCGCTACCGCGGCGTCGGCGATTTCGTCGAGCGGTACCGCGAGATACCCGGCCTGCTGGGCGCGATGGTTGAGATCGGCAGGCACATCGACGGCAAGCTCACCATAGGGCTCAGGGCACGTAGCGCCGGCTTCGGACCCGGCCCCGAGAAAGGTAGCGCCTGAGTACGGAAAGACCCCACGTAGCCCGGCGATGCATGAGGCTGTCTCAAAACCCTCAACGAACGGGGGACAAAGGAGTCGGATCGGGAGGGCGAGGCTCCTGCCGAGCCGCACCATCACAGCGATTACGGCTCAGCGGGAGCTTCGCCCTCCCGAATTCGTCGGGACATTGCGAGTTTCGAGCCTCGCGGCTGTCCAGACTATGAGCGAGTGTCTTCAGTGGAGGGATCAGTATGAAGCGAAAAATCGTTCTGGTTGGCGCAGCGGTATTGGCGCTATTGCTGATCGCGTGCTGCTTCTACTACTGCCTGCATTCCATCCGAATTCGGCCGCCGAAGGATCTTGATTACAGGCATGCAGTGATAACGCTGGAAAGGACCTCATGCTATGGTACTTGTCCTGTTTACAGGTTGACGATATACGGGGACGGCAGGGTTGTTTATGAGGGCCAGCAGTTTGTTCCTGTTACCGGAAGACAGACCGCGCAGATATCGCCGGATGAGGTGAGAGCACTGGTCGACGAGTTCTACAGGATTGACTACTTCTCATTGAAGGACCGGTATATGGCCCATCATGGTTACGAGATCTCGGATGCGCAGTCGGCGATAACATCAATAACGATAGATGGCAGAAGTAAGGAAGTCTGGGATCGATATGATTGTGGCCCGAAAAAGCTGGAGGAACTGGAAAAGAGAATCGATGAGGTAGCAGATACGAAGAGATGGGTGGAAGGTGGAACATGGCCGCCTGAGTCCTAGGGAAATCGGTGCCGGTGACCTATAATTCTCCGAAAGGCCCATCGACAGAACACCCGTAGCCCGGCGATGCATGAGGCTGTCTCAAAACCCTCAACGTTCCGCCAAATTCGGGAGGGCGAGGCTCCCGCTGAGCCGTAACGGCTGTGATAGTGCGGCTCGGCGGGAGCCTCGCCCTCCCGATCCAACTCCTTTGTCACCAGTTCATTGAGTTTTGAGACAGCCTCTGCATTCGCCGGGATGTGTATAACCGGTTTGCCGGCAGTGATCCCCCGGGTCGAAGCGAGTGTCTTCAGTGGAGGGATCACCATGAAACGAAGAATCGTTCTGGCTGGCGCAGCGGTATTGGCGCTATTGCTGATCGCGTGCTGCTTTTTCCTGTATTCTCTGCGAAGCCGACCGCCCAAGCCCACTGAATACAAGCCGCCCAAGTCGCTTGACTACAAGCACGCAGTGATAACGCTGAAAAGAACCGCGTGCTACGGCTTCTGTCCTGTTTACACCTTGACGATATACGGGGACGGCAGGATTGTCTATGAAGGCGAGGCCTGTGTGGGAGTCACTGGAAGGCAGACCGCCCAGATATCGCCGGATGACGTGAAAGCACTGGTTGACGAGTTCTACAGGATCGACTATTTCTCTTTGAAGGATGAGTACAGGGCTCCCGAGACGGACCTTCCAACGACGATAACGTCGATAACAGTAGATGGCAGAAGCAAAGAGGTCTTAGATTACGTCGCTGGGCCGGTGGAACTGAAAGAGCTGGAAGACAGAATCGATGAGGTGGCAGGTTCAGAGAAGTGGGTGGCATGGACAGGCCGGAATCGGCAGACCGAATAGCAGGTGCATGCGTGCCGGTGACCTGTTATTCGGCTGGTTTACACAGACACCGAGCCGCTCTTGAATACCCTCCCGCCGATTCGGCGCATCACCGCTCTTGTTTGCCAGTACCGATTATGGTTGACAATCGGCGCGAACGCCAATCCCCCCAGATGGACGTTCTCGACCAGGTCGCCGTACATCACCAGCTTACCGGAGATGAAATCGGTGCAGACCCACAGGTTTGTCCACTCAAGATCCGAAAGCGGTGAGTTGGTTATCCCGGTCGCCTTGACGCCCTTCAGCCTTCCCAGTATGCCCTGATGCACGATGTTGCCCGGGTCGGGTCTCTCCCGGAAGAAATACCAAATCTTGTCGAGCGGGGACCCCATCGTGAAAAGGTGCTTCACTCGCCTTCTCGCCCTGAGTGCGTCCGCGCCGCCTTCCTTTCGCAGGAAATCGCAGAGAACATCGTACGCGATCACCGAGCCCAGGCTGTGCCCGACAATGATCACCTCGTGATAGTCAGTTGCCCTCCTGTTGCCGTCAGTCTCCCATGTGTCGCCGTACAGTATGTATCCCAGCTTGGCGGAGGTCTGCTCAATAATCGCCTGCCTCACCTTATAATTCTGTCCGATCTGACCCCCGGACGTGTAGACCTCAACGTCGCCAAGGTAGCCGGTGAAAAATTCGTCGCATAGCCAGATCAGAAGGAAGATGTAGACCAACGGTAGCATCCGGTGGAAGATATCGGTGTTCGTCATGTAAAGCAGGCATCCTGCTATGACAAACACAACGGCAGCAATGAGCAACAGGTACCACGGCTGTTGAGTTTTCCCTGAGATCGCGCCAAGCACAAATCGCACGGCCAGAAACGTGTAGAAAATCGTCAGCGCGATTGTCACAAACCTCCATTTGGTCCCGAATATCTCAGAAATGCCGCGCCCATCGCTCAATTGGTCGTATAGAAGTCTGCCGGCAAGATAGAAAGCGATCAGAATAAGCAGAAGAAGCGCGACAATGAGCAGCAGGCGGCACAACTCCTTGAGAAAGCCCCATAGCCTCTCTCCCCAGGTGAGTCCAGGGGGGCGCTTTGTCTGACTCTCGGACCTGAAGCGACCGGCGGGTACGATGTGGAGATCCGGCGGATACAGGAAATTCATCGCACCGCGAAATGCGGTCACGATCACCCACCAGACGACTCGAAAGAAGTTCGTCCGCCCTCCTGTAAGTTGAGCCCAGTACGATTCGTAGACATCAACTTGCACATTTCTTTCCCCGGTTTTTTCCGCGGGAATCGTCAGACTGCATCGTGAATCGAATTTCTTCCCGACCCTGAAGACCTCGACTCCCAGCTTCAGGCCGCCCGGCAATGTGATCGGTTTATCCTGAAAGAGCTGGATTCCCGCAAGGTCGTACTTATTCTTGAGGTCTTGGATGATTGCGCCGCTGATCTCGCTGAGATGACGGGGAAGGCCCTTGCGGATAAGTCCGTGGACGAAGTCGGACAGGGTCTCGAACCTGCGCTGCTGGCCGATGCCGTGAATTACGAGTATGGCCCGCTTAATGGGGGCAGCACCCGAAGCAGCACCCGAAGCGGCACCAACGTCGGCACCGTCACCGGCAACGCAACTCTGATCAGGACTAGTCACATTGACATTATAGCCGTGACTCCTCAGAGAAGCACCAACCGGGGAGGGAACAAGAAAATCCCCTCCGCATATGGAGGGGCTTTTTTGTCAGTAACACCTCGAAAACGAGTCGCGATCACTCCGAGATCTCAATCGCCTTGTTGACCAGCTCGATGAATTCGGTTTCCTTTTCGTCCTCGGCGATTCCCTGGACCACTTCAAGGACGCTTTCAAGGTTTGAGCCTTCCGCCCAGTAACTCTCCTTCAGAATCTCGGCGAACTCCGCTACCCCGGCCGTGAACCGGAAGAGCCTGCTTGCCGGTTCGAAATCGCGAGCCACTTCCCGAACCGTGATCGGCTTCTCAGCGGTCTCGATCACATGAGTCTGGAAGTTCATGTATCGGATTTTGACGTTGGCGATCTGGTCGTAGGGAAGATCCGTAGCTTCAGGCCTGATGCGTATTTCGTACAGAGCCGTCACGGTCTGGCCCGGCCCGACCTCCCCCGCGTCCACGGAATCGTCCTCGAAATCCTCTTCGTCGAGCAGGCGGTTCTCGTAGCCGATCAGCCTGAACTTCTCGACCGTCTGAGTGTTGAAGTCAACCTGGATTTTCGCGTCCGACGCAAGCACCATCAACATCTGAACCGCCCCGTTGGCGAATACTCTCGCGGCCTCTTCCTCGGAATCGATGTAGTAGTAACACCCGTCGCCGTGGTTCGCGAGCTTCTCCATCAGGATGTCGTTGTAGTTGCCCATGCCGAAGCCGAGGGTCGTGAGCGTGATGCCTTTCTCCGCCAGTGTCTTGACGTCGGCGAGAATCTCATCGGGATCGGTGATCCCGAAATTCGCAACCCCGTCCGAGCAGAGAATTAATCTGTTGATCTTGCCCGCCTCGTAACCGTGCTTTGCCATGGCGTAGGCCAGCTTGAGGCCTTCCCAGGCGTTTGTGACCCCGCCCGGCTGGAGCTCGTCGATTGCCGCCATGATCGCAGCATGATCGTTTGTGAGGTCTGAGATGACCTGCCCTTGGGTGCTGTAGATAACGAGCCCGACCTTGTCGCCCTCTTTCAAATCGTCGGCCAGCATATGCAGGCTTTTCTTCACTTGCTCCAGCCTGTCCTGCCTCTGCATTGAGCCGGAAACATCCACTACGAAAACCATGTTCGCTGCGGGCCTTTCTTCCGGGCTGACATCCCTGGCCTTCACGCCTATCTTGAGCAAATGGTAGTCCGGTTGCCCAAACTGCGATTCAGCCCCTTCCAGGGTGAGCGAAAATACGCCGCCATCATCGGGCTCCGGGTAATCTTGTTCGAAGTAATTGATGAACTCTTCCGTTCTGACCGAGTCCTTGTCCGGCACGCGTCCGTCATTGAGGTAGTATCTCGCGATCGTGTAGGACGCGGTGTCCACGTCCATGCCGAAAGTCGAGGTGTCTTCGTCTTCCGTCAAGACAAACGGATTAACGCCGTAGTTCTCGTAGAAGATCAGGTCGTAACCGTCGCCAGGAGGGTCCGTTGGCGGCGGGCCACCGGAATCGGTGGGATTGCCGGATCCCGGCGAGTTGAAGCTCGGCGCGGTAGGGTTGCCGCCGGTCGGGATTGTCTGCCCTCCACCTCCGCAGCCGGCGAGAGCGATGGCAAGGCAAATGCCCGCACACAGGGACAACAGGTTTGTGGTTCTCATGGCTTCCTCCTAATCGGTCTCGGCAATCAAAAGCTACAATAAGCTACAGGATTTGTCAAGAGGCTTCATTGGGATTTGAAGTGGAAAAGCAGGCCATCCAGCGGAATATGGGACACACAAGGAAATCGGAACGTTCATCACGGACCGGAATCCGCGCACAGGATGCCGTCGGCGCAGTTTTGTCTCCGTATTCCTCCCCCGCCTCATTCAGTGTATACTCACGTGTCTGAGGCCATCCGTCAGAATGACCCCGATCAAGGAATCGTCGAATTCGCTACCCGTGCTCGTCTCCGGCTACTACGGGTTCGATAACCTCGGCGATGAGGCGATCCTCGAAGCGATCCTGCAGTGGTTCGCAAAGCGCGACGATGTGCACCCGGTCGTCCTGTCGGCCAATCCGAAGTCGACCTTCGACTCGTACGGTGTCGACTCCATCCCTCGCTCGAACCTGTGGAAAATCCTCGGGAGGATCGGCGGAAGCCCGGTCCTGCTGCAGGGCGGCGGCGGACTTCTTCAGGACGCCACCAGCTTCAAAAGCCTCATGTACTACCTGGGTGTTATGCTGCTCGGGTTTATCATGGGGAGGAAAGTGGTCGCGTTCGCGCAGGGGATAGGACCTCTCGACGCGGAGGTGTCGCCGCTCCTGGTCGGTGAGTTTCTCGCTCAGTGCGACCTCGTCTGCGTGAGAGATTTCCGCAGCTACGCCTTCTGCCAGGAGAGGCTTCCGGTCAACGCTCCTCTCAAGCTCATGTCCGACGCGGCTCTTCTGCTGCAGCAGGCCGAGGCCGACGCGGTCGAGGACATTTTCCTGCAGGAAAATCTCGACATGCCCGGAAGGCCGCTCGTCGCGTTCTCGGTGAAAGGCTCGAAAAGGGACAGGCGTCAGATAGGCGCGCTCGCGCGTGCGATCGACATGACCTCAAGCGAGCTTGGCGGGGGAGTCGCGCTCGTGCCGTTTCACCATCCGGACGATGTCGAGTATGCCGAGCTGGTGCGGTCCATGACCGCCACCCCTGACGATGTGATGATCGTCAAGGGGAAATATCGTCCCGCCGAGGTGCTGGGGCTGATCGCGAAATGCGACCTTGTGGTCGGCATGCGTCTTCATTCGCTGATTTTTGCGGCGAGCGCGGCGGTTCCGTTCGTGGCGGTGAGCTATGACCCGAAGATAGACGAGTTCGCGGGGGAGTTCGGGATGAAGCCCGCGGTGCACACACCGCTTGTGGGTCCGGAGATCCTGTTCGATGCGATCGCGGAGGCGTACGAAAACCGCGGACGGATCAAGACAAAGATTACCGAGACGACGAAACGTCTGAGGGAAAGGTCGCAGAGCGGATTCGACGCGCTCGGGGAATATCTCGACGGGCTGCAGCTCAAGCGGATCGCCCTTGCGCGCGCGTCGAAACATCGAAAAAGCACGGGTCCGAAGTAACCCATCATTCAACCATCCGGCATTAAGCCCGATAATACGCGGTTACAGCCCGAGGGCCGATAATAATGCGTCGGACGGACGATCCTTGCCTGTTGAGTTGATATACCGGGGTATATCGCGTTAGATGAGACGATTTTCAGGTAATAGATTTCTATCAACCGAATTGGCGGGAACCAGCCGTTTCGGAATGATGATAGCAATGCCGCATTGGAAGCGGGATAGAAGCGGACACGGCCGGACGGGGTCATTTCACACTCGGAATTTGATCTGCAGGGAAAATAGCGTTTCATCTTGCGGAATGTGGCTAATGCGGTATACTATCGGTGTGCTTGAGCAGGGGCAGGAAGGTGAGAAGGACCAGCCCGTCAGGGCCTGGAGAGGAACAAGATGACCAATTTGCCCCTCGATCTGGAATCGATCAGCGAGCAGGAGCTGATCCAGAGATGCTGTGATGGCGAGGACGCGGCCTGGGGGGTCCTCTATGAGCGGTTCTACAACTACATCTTCCACCTCGTGAAAGGCAAAAACTTCCGCTTCACCCTTGAGGACACGGAAGACATCACTCATGAAGTCTTCATGGACCTGGTGAAAGGCCTCCCCAACTTCCAGAAAAAATCGGTTCTGAAGACCTACATCTACACCCTCACTCTGAACCGCGTGCGTCAGCATCACAGGCATTTCCTGACGGTCAAGCGCGGTGGGAATGTCGAAAAGATGAGCCTCGAGGAAGTGGAGATCGATGTAGCGGACCCGAGGATTCCGAATCCGGAAGATGAGGTGTTCGAGCGTCAGGAAGAGGAGATGTTGATGGACGGTCTGAGGAAGCTGCCGGAGCATCTTCGGGAAGTGATCGAGCTCAGATACCAGAAGGGGTTCAAGTACAGGGAGATCGCGCACCAGTTGGGCATCCCCGAGGGTAGCGTCGGGGCGCTTATCCAGAAGGCTCTTCTGGAGCTGAAGGGACGGCTGCTCCCTGAGCCCGCATGATGAGGGGGCGGTTCGGATGTTCCAGGTCCCGGGTGCGATCCCGGGCTTTATTTTCGCGGCGAATGAATATGAGTCGGTGAGGAGCGACATCGGAATCGAGGCGAATAAGTGTCATTTGCGAAGCTTAGATATTGAATCGCACCGATTAAGTGTGCTATAGTCCAACTAAGGGCGGGTTCACCCGGGTGGGGTGAATCTCTGATTTAACTGTTTCTGTGTGGTTCTGCGCCAATGCTCATGCGAGTAACGATTCCATGTTGGTGGTGATATTATTATTGGACCTGCGGCCGTCCGCGGCCGGGTGCAGAGAAAACTGGATAGCACGCATGGCTCGCAGGTTCGACTATTAGTCAGATCAAGTCCGAAGGGGTCCGGCGAAGCGCTACAGCCGGGAATGTGACACAAGGGATGAACAATCTAGAGGGATTGTGCCACGCGATTCGCGAGGAGGGGCTTCTTATTCGCCTGCTTGACGGCGACCTTCCTGCGACGGATGAGCATAAGGTGCTCACACATTTGAGAACATGCCACGATTGTCTGGGTCTGACGGCCGACCTTCTCTACACCGACAACCGTCTCAAGGACATGTTCGCCCGTCAGGAAGAGCGGGTCGAGAGGCAGAAGAAGAAGACCGTTGGACGGTTTCTGCTTGAAGTGGACAAACTGCCGACCGGGAAGAGCCTCGACAGGGACCTTCTTGACGAGGACGGCGGCCTTCTCGTCGCCGCGGGAACGGAGCTCACGCCGGCGCTGATCGAGACGCTGAAGCGTCGTGGGATCGATAAGCTGGCGGTGGAACCGTCGGAGACGCTCCCGGTAGAAGCGCCGAAGGGTGTTGAGACCCCGAAAGTCAGCATTAAACAGATCGAGGGTTTTATCGCAGAAGGAGGCATCGAGCCTGCGGTCTCGGAGTTTGTGCGTCGCCAGTGCACCCAGGCGGTGGCGTCCTGCTACAGCGCCCTGGAAAAGGAAGGGGATATCGATGTAAGCGGAGTGCAGGAATCCGCGCAGCAGATTACCGAGGAGATCCTGAGCCGTCCGCAGGCTGCGCTGACATTGGCGGACCTGATCCTTGCGGACCCGTCACTTCACGCCCACTCGGTGAACGCGCTCATTCTGTTCCTCATGATAGCGCGGGCGATGGGGCATCCGGCGCAGCTTATCCGCGACCATTCGGTGGCTGCACTGCTTCACGACATCGGCAGGATCGTGCTCAGAAGGGCGGCAGCGGCCTCCGGGCTGACAAAGAGCCCTGAGGAAGAGGACCTGGAGCATACTGAGGCGGGATATTCATACCTCTGGAACCTGGGGGGCATTCATGAAAGCGCCCTCAAGATGGTCATGAACCATCACGAGCGCTACGACGGCACGGGTTATCCCAGGAAGCTGAAAGGAACGATGGTCTCGGACTGGGATCAGATTCTCATTCTCGCGAACACATTCGATAATCTCACCTCGAATCGAGCGACGGGGATTCGGTCGGGATTCCATGAGGCCCTGGGTGTAATCATCCAGGATGGCTCGAAATATGTCAGAAAGGGAATTGTCCGGACTGCGATCCAGACCTTCGGCCACTACCCGCCCGGAAGCTGGGTGCGAATGAACACCGGCGAGATCGCGCTAGTTATCAAGGCGCACCCGGGAAGTCCTCTGAAACCACAGCTTTCGATCATGTATGACTCCGCCGGTCGAAAGCACCCGAAGCCGCGCTTTATCGACCTGCTTCATTCCCAGAATGCGTACATAACAGGTCCGGCCGGCGTGCAGACACTGGCCTAGGACCCCACTCGCCCCACCGGCATCGAACGATGGAACTCATCCGCGGCCCTGACAGAGGGCCGTTTTTCCGTGTCCAGGCTGTGCTAGAATGAACCTGAGGTGTCGACCGAAGTCCGAATTGTGATGAGGAAGATCCTAACGAAGGGCGTAGCGGTTCTTCTGTTTGCGATCGCTGCCGTGTCGATCGCAGGCTGCGAGCGTCATCCGAAAGTCGATGCGGATGAGCAGCCCTATGTCCTGCCCGAGTCTCATATGGATAGCGGGCACCCTCTGAAGGCGAAATTCTTCCAGGAGCCATTTCGGAACCTTGCGGGAGATATGATGCAACTGGAGCAGCTCAAGGGGACTCCAATAGTGATTGTGATGTTCCCGAGCTTTCTGACGGAGGACGGTCGAAGGAGCCTGCTTGGGCTGGAGGCATTGCAGAAAGCGCATCAGGGGCGGTTCAGGACCGTCTTCGTCCCGGTCGAGGACGCCGATACGATCCGTCCCGCGATCGTCATGGACAAGGAAGGCATGATCTTCCTGTTCCGAGCGGGTGACGATGATAATCTCTCCCTGATAGACAAATACTGCGACCTGTTCTGGGATGCCGACATCATCGCCGCAGATTTCCCAAACGATCCGCCCGAAAAGCACCGTACGAGCCCGTTCTACTGGGTCGTGGATGCTTCCGGCGTCATAAGGGAAAAGCTGATCGACTATTCGGACGCCCGAGGCGTCAAGCTTGCGGAGCTGGCCGAGGTCCTGGATGCCCTCCTCGGACCTCCGCCCGAACCCGGCCCGCAGACGGCTGGATCGACACCGTCTGCGCCCGGCGGCAGTGAGGACATCAAACCCGGAGGTGTGGAGGAATCCCAGGGGTGATACGGCGAACAAGCGAGCACGGCGGACCCAGGGTCATCGTCATTGGTCTCGACGGTGCGAGTTTCAACCACCTCGATCCGATTCTCGCCTCCGGAAGACTTCCCGCGCTGGCACGTTTCTTCGCCAAGGGAGTCCGATCGGATTGCCTGTCCACGATTCCCCCGCTCACGCCGCCCGCATGGACCACCCTGATGACCGGCGTGAACCCCGGCAAACACGGCACATTCGATTTCCTGCAGCCCGATCGGTCGGGAGCGTTCAGGGTTGTCAACGCGGGCTTCCGAAGGCGAAAAACATTTCTCGAGCACGCCGAGCGGAGCGGAGTCCGCACCATCAGCCTGCTCGTGCCGTACACTTTCCCTCCCGACCCCGACACGAACGGCTTGATTGTGTCCGGACTCGGCACTCCGTCCGCCGAGAGCGATTTCATCCGTCCGCATTCCCTCCGCGATACGCTTCTTCGGGATTTCTCCTTCCTTCGCGACGTCGATCCCACCAAAGGCCAGTCTCTGGAGACGCTTCACGCAAGACTTCTCGAATTCACTCAATCGACCGTAGACCTTGCCGGTCGAGCGCGGAAGGAATTTCCGGACTGGGGGCTTCTGTTCACGGTGTTCCAGGCGACCGATCTGATCCCCCATTTCTACTCGAAATTCTTCGATCCGGACCATCCGGACTTTGGTGAGAGCTCTGAGAAGGAGCCAGGGCGATATAAGGACTCGCTGGCGAAGATCTACAAGGCAATTGACGGGTTCGTGGGCGAGTGTCTCGATATCGTTGAAAAGGAAGGGGGCTGGCTGATTCTTGCGAGCGATCACGGGTCGCAGCCCCTAATGGGAGCAATCGGGAAAGACGCTTTCCTGGCCAGATGGCTTGAGGCGAGCGGGTACCTGGCGACTGGCGGCGAGAAGGGCAGGGCCCGTCAGGTTGCCGTTGCGCGCGCCGGATCGCTTGCAAACAGGCTTCTGTATCTCGCGAAACGTTACACGCCGCATGGAATCAGGGATGCCGTCAACAGGGCGCTTGGTCGACGCAAGGAAGAGCTGGTCGGGCGGATCACCGCGATCCCGTTCCTCGAAGACATAGTCTGGGAGAAGACTCGGGCTTTCTGCGCGCCGGGGGGCTACGGGGTCGGTCTCTACCTAAACCGTCAGGGCGATTTCCCCCACGGGATCGTTCAGAAAGGCGCGGAGTATCACGCATTGAGAGAGGAAATCAAGGCTGGACTCGAGGCGCTTCGGATAGACGATGGAGTGCCGCTGTTCAACCGGGTCCTGACAAGAGAAGAATCACTCTGGGGTCCTGCTGTCGACCTTGCACCGGACCTCCTGCTTCTGTGGCGGGAGGATCGAAGGCTGAGAGACCGGGACTATCTTCTGACGAACGGGATGAGACTCGATCCGCCGGAGGTCAAATCGGAAAGCAGGCTCACCTGGTGCGGCACGCATCGGATGGAGGGTCTGTTCGGAATTGCGGGAGAGGGTGTGAAAGCGGGCGGGACGCTTGAGGCGTCGCCCACCCTGGCGGACATTCTCCCCACCCTGCATTATGTCTGCGGGATGCCGATCCCCGGCGATATCGACGGGCGCGTGATTCTGGAAGCATTCGAGGAGGGATTTCTCGACGCCCACAAGCCCCTTGTGGGTCCGCCTGAGGAACCGGTGTCGGGCGATGTGAAGGTGTCTTTGCAGGACGAATCGGATAAAATGATCGAGCTTCTGGAGGGACTTGGATACCTGCACTGAGAACCTGTCGTGTGTGCGCACGGGAAGGCCGGTCGATACTAATTACTGGAGAAGAGATCATAAGGAGTTCCCGCTGAAGATGGCGATTATCGAGGGCGACTACGAGTACACGGACATCGAGCCCGACTGGAGGTCCGATCGGGAGAGAAGGAAGCGCGACACCCTGATTTTTCTCAGGGGTGCGGTCGTGGGCTTCGGCGTTGCCGCCGTGGCAAGCGCGCTGTTCGGTTTGTTTCAGGAGCAAGGAAAGAGGCGTCGACGCTCCATGTCGGCCGAGAGCCGGATAAGGACGCAGGACGAATCGGGCGGTGTCCTGGGCGACCTCTCCTACATCGTGGACGAGTCCACGTCGGCGTTCAAGGATGCCGTTCAGACGCTGGACAGGACTTTCGAGTCGGGCAGAATGGCGGTCGAGACGATCCAGGATGTGATCGACAAAATCAGGGAATAGGCGACGACCGAAAGCTCGTTCAGTAACAAGACTTACGGGACATTAAGGGCACCAGGGACACCAGGGCGGAAAAGCAGTCAGGCCTCCCCCTCGAAATAATCTGAATGAATATTCAGGCGATTCCTTGACGGAACGGCTTCATTCTCTTATAATGAAAACAGGCTGTATATTTTTATATTGCCTGTTATATCAGTTATTCAAACGAGGAACACACTCACTCTGCCAGCGGGAGGTTCCCATAATGCTTCGAAGAAGTCTGTTTCACGCTCTGGCAATCGGATTGGTCGCGATTGTCGTCGCCGGGGCATCGGGCTGTTCGAAAGGTGTCCCTACGATGCCCCAGAGCCCGAACGCGCCCGACATTGCGGCGCAATCCGGGTCGGAATCCGGCCGCCATCAGTGCTGGGGCGAATACCTGATCACGATCAGGGATATCGACGATGCCGAGGGTAAGCTGAAGGATGTCGACATCGATGTCCAGCCGATGAGAAGCGCGGAAGTCCACGCGAACGTGACCGCCTTCGTGCAGCCGCCCAATTGCGGAGGGCAGGGCTGCGTGAAGATTCTGTCGTCGTCAGTGATCCCGGGCGATCCGTACAGCCAGATAACCGCGGGTATTACGCTCACCAACCCCACGAACCTCACGGGACGCGACGTGCGCGGGATAATATATCCTCCCTCAGCCATGACGAGGCTCGAGACTCTGCAGGGGGAGGTCATGCACACGGGCCTGACGACGCTTTACAACGGGGGCATGCCGGAGGTCGCCAACCCCTACATGGCCTTCAATACCGAGGAGACGTACAGACCGTTCGGTCCTCAGGCCACTCACGGGACGAGCTACGTGTTTCTCAAACATAGCACCTACAAGCTCCTTCAGATGGTGTATAAGATCGACGCGAGCTGGTCGCCCGATCCGCCTCCTGCGTGCAATGCCCGCGAGGCCGTGAGCTGCTTCATACCTGCTCCGGACGGGCCGATCCATCCCGAAGGCTCCAATGCTATGATTCTCGCAGTGCTCACCGACTGGCAGAATGATGTACAGTCGGTCAGTCTGAACCTGAGCGCCTTCGGCGAGCCGTCTCCGCAGGAGATGGTCTTTGTCGGCGAGAACCCCGATAACCACACATCCACGTGGCAGTACCTCCTCTCCCAGGGCAGCGGATACCCCGCCGGCAGACGCGTCATCACCCTCACCGCCACCGACAGCGTCGAGACAATCAAGTACATGCGCGACTTCGCAGTCTGGAGCGCATACGACAATGTGCCGCCGGTGTGGAAAATCCCGGGGCAGGAAGGTATCTACGACCACATCTCGGGTCCGCAGTTCCTGTGGCTTTTCTTCCACGAGGCTTGGGATGTCTCCCTCCCGCTGCAGTACATATTCTACGGAAATGACCAGTCGAGCCCGTTTGACGGGACGGTTCTGAAAGTCGTGACGTCCGATCAGTACCAGGGTTACACTCCGTTTGGCGAGGGGGGCGGAGCTCCCGCGAATGTCGAGCGGTTTTTCGGGATACGTCTGAAGGACGCGCAGGGGCTCTTCGACGACAACATGCTCGAGTACTCGTGCACGAGGTATCCCGCCGAGGCGAGATGGAGCTTCATAAAAGATCAGCCGCCGAACCAATTCGGCATCTTTGGATCGCCCGCGATCGGTGATGTGAACGGCGACGGCAAGGATGACATTGTCGTCGGGGCGAAAAACGGGCGAATCTACGCGTACGGAGGCTCGGGGACCGGCACTCAGAACACCATCATCTGGGAGTACGACACCGGCAGCGAGGTTCTCTACGCTTCACCCGCGCTGGTGGACCTGAACAACGACAGCAAGCTCGATGCAGTGGCGCCGAGTGACAATGGATTTGTGTACGCGATCGACGGCGCGACCGGTGCTGAGTACTGGAAATACGACACCGGCGCCGGGGCGCAGATGCACTGCACTCCCGCGATCGCGTACATTAACGGCGACAGTACTCCCGATGTGGTTATCGGTACCGGCGACAGCAGGATGCTCGCCCTGAACGGCGCGGGTCCGCCGAATCCCGGCGATCCCAACTCGATCGTGATCTGGCAGTTCGATCAGTGTGGGGGGGTCGCATCGACGCCGGGACTGGCTGATGTGAATGGGGACGATGTGGCCGATGTATGCTTCGGCTCCCTCGACAACAAGGTTCACATGCTCGACGGAGCTACTGGGGAGGAGATATGGTCCTACTATGTTTGCCCGGCTATGAACAATATAGAGAGCCCGGTAGTCATGACTTATGTAAATGACGATCTGGTGCCCGATGCGATTTTCTGCGCTACCAACAATGAGGGCGAGACCACGGGCGCTGTGTATGCACTGAACGGAGTGAACGGTGATGATATCTGGGTGAACGGCGATATCTGGGGAAGAGCGATGCGCGGTCCGGCTCCGGCGCATGTCAATGACGACAACATCTGGGATTTCATTGTCACGGCGTATGCGACCGAGCAGTTCTCCATCTACGCGATCGACGGCGCGACCGGAGAAACCATCTACAAGAAACTCGGGCCCAATATCGATAAGGACACCCCGACCAATTACTCATCGCCGATTATCGGTGACTTCACCGGCGACGGTCATCTGAACGCGATGTACGGGCGGCAGGACGGCTTTGTCGACCTCGTTAACATCGGTGATCTCAATCTACCCGGCGATTTCGGCGGGAGAAACCTGTTCAGCATGATGGTCTCGACCGGCGTCGACGGGGACAACAGGGAGATCAGCGCCACTCCTGCAATGGGGGATGTCGATGGCGACGGCGAATGGGAGCTGATCGCGTGCAACATGCGCGGTTACACATACGTGCTCGACATGGGCGCTCCGGTGCCCGAGGATATCTCATTGCGTCCGTGGACCCAGCACTCCGGCAACCGATGGCATACCGGCGTGCCCGAATTCGACCCGCCGAAGTAAGGGCTGCCGACATCACGAAAGGACTCAAAACCCCATGCGGAAGCGCATGGGGTTTTCCTATCCCCATGGGCACGGCATTTCATTTGCCGAATCTTTCATTCATTAATAAATCTCCCGGCAAGGGAAATGCCGGGCTACGTGACTCAAAACGGGCACGGGCTTGCTGGGAAACTCGCTCAGCCTGTGGGCGGCAGCCGGTTTTCACAGGCCGCGGCGATGTCCGTGAGCACTCTGCGTAGATCATTCAACACTGTGTCCGACTGAAAACGAATGACGCGAAGATGACGACTATCGAGGATTCCATCCCTCACGCGATCGTACCGCGCCTGGTCAGGCTCGTCATGCGCGCTGCCGTCGATTTGGATTACGAGACGAGCGGAGGGGCAGTAGAAGTCAGCGATGAAGTGTCCAATTGGATGTTGACGACGGAACTTGAGGCCGTGCAGACGAGTGTTGCGAAGCGCTTGCCACAGCGCTCTCTCGGAGGGAGTAGGGTTGGCTCTGAGTCTCTTCGCGAGATCGCGGATGTATTCCGGCACGCGGTAGGAGGAGGAATCGCGGTTGGAATCAGTTCTTCCTGAAGGTGGCTGTGTCGATGACGGACTCATATTGCACCGATAACGGTCCGGCAACAGCATTGCTGACAGGGTTTTCGGCGGCTTTGGCGTGGTCGCTGCGTCAGCCGGCCGGCCAGGCCTCACCCCCCTGTCCCCCCTCTCCACAATTGTGGAGAGGGGGGTTGGGGGGGGTGAGGTATACAGGGGGGGACAAGGCGGAGAGGCTTGGGACACACGGCGGGCGATTGGTGAGGGTTAAGCGCATGCGTCCTTTCCCTCGGGGAGGGAACGAGCGGGTGCCCGTCACAAGCGGAGCGAAGCGTAGCTTGTGGCGGTAGATAGCGCGTAGCCCGGCACCCGTGCCCCTCTGATGCTGTTGACCCTGACGACCTCGACCAACGACAGCCTCCCCATGAAACCGGATTCAGATTCGTCAAGCTCGCTTGAATCGCGCTGACTCCGATTAGAACCCGCAAGCAAATATCGGACCTGAACGTTCGTTCACTGAATCCCGCCCGTTCAGCAGGATTTCACCACCCTGAATACTACTAATGAGAATAGGACCATCGGATTGGGCCTCTCCTGATCCCGCTCAACGGGGTGGTGAAAAGGTGAACGCACCTGGAATATCAATGATCAGAGCGTTGAATGCGACAATCGCCTGCATCTTCTGCATCCTGGCGCTTAGCCTGGCTTGTTCCGGCGGAGGAGGCGACCCGACCGGGGCCATCCCCGACATGTCCGCGCCGAAGCACCTCCCGGAAGCCATGGCTGACCGTGTCGCCTCTGAAGGTCGTGTCATCTGGGGCGGTTACATTCTCGATATCCGTCCGGAAGAAGGAACTGCGGCCGTACTCCCCCTCGAACGGGCTTTGGAGGCGCATTTCGATGTCACGTCGATGATCCTCAAGCCGGCATGCTCGAATTGCCTCAGGCTCGATAATTTCTCGTTCGACAAGTCCGCCGGGATAATCGATCTCGATGCGGCGCTTGTCAACCCGTCGGTTCTCGGTGGGTACGATGTCAGGGGAGTTCTGCTGCTCGATGAGTGGGACACGGGACGGAGGCTGACAAACGAGGCGGGGCTCACTGATTTCTGGTCCGGGGAAATGTATCGCCCCGATCCGTACATCATTTTCGCGAAGGAAAGCGAGGGCCGCTATTTCGGTCCGGCCGAGGAGCACAGCTCGCATGTGACGCTGAGTCTGCCCAAACCCTTCAAGCTCCTGGTGCCGTTCATCGTGGACGCAAGTTATCCGGATCATCCGAAGGAGCCTGCGGAGATGACGAACCTTACGGTCGAGGGCACGGTGCATCCGACCGGCTACACACTCAACGTGTCGGTGGATCTCCTCGACTGGCAGGATGACGCGAAGGGCGTATACCTGGACTGCTCGCTCCTGAATCCGCTCGCGGGCCTGCAGGCGTTCGAGCCGATGGCCGCCGGTGCGGCGGGCGAGAATTTCAGAATATGGGAGCTGCATCTGCAGTATGACGCAACCGTACCGGACGCATGGCTGCCGCTCTCGGAAGGCTCCTTCGAGCTTCCGATCGTGGCGCTGGACTCGGTAAGCACAGCGAAGATCTTCCGCAGGATCACGGTGCAGGTGACGCAGGACAACGAGCCTCCGGAATGGACCGGAGATGTCGGGATCGATGAGGTCTGGTGGGGAAGCCAGCGCGCGATCGTAGGCTTCTTCCCGGCAACCGACCCGAGCGGTCCCGTGCTCTACAATATCTACTCCTCGACGGACATTCCTCTCATTCCACCGTCCCAGGACGTCGTGACCGGATGGTCTCACTATGCGGTCGAGACGGTCGACGGCGCGACGTACAAGTTCATCGTGAGGGCCGAGGACCAGGCCGGCAACGAGGACGAGAACGGGGTCAAGATCCTGGGCATGAGTATGTCCATGAGCGGTATCTGGGAGCAGATCTTCACAGGCGACCTGGAGTCGTCCCCGAATGTCAAGGACATCGATCTGGACGACGTGCAGGATGTCATCTTCGGGTGCGACAACGGGAAGGTTTACTCGCTCTCGGGCCAGACAGGAGACGTGAAATGGTCGTACCAGACCGGAGGAATGGTCAAGAGCTCTCCGGCGATAAGAGATGTGAACGACGACGACATCCTCGATGTGGTCGTGGGCTCCAACGATACGTCGATTTACGCCCTCAACCTCCTGTTCGGAAACCCGTACGCTATGACGACCTTCCCCACCGGAAGCATTGTGGAATCATCGCCCGTCTGCGCCGACCAGACCGGCGACGGAGTACCCGAGGTGGTTGTGGGCTCCTTCGACAATTACCTGTACGCTTTCCAGGGGGGTACCGGCGATCTGCTTGTGAGTTACGACACGAACGCGCCGGTGAAAGCCACTCCGTCGCTCGAGGATTTCGACAACGACAGTCATCTGGACGTTCTCGTGTCGTCGGGAGGCGTGGTGCGGGCGATCAACGGCATTACCGGCGCCATCCTCTGGAGTCATGATTTCGAGACCGGCTACTCCATGGGATCGCCGGCGATCGGTGATCTGAACGAGGACGGCAAGGGTGATGTGATCGTCGGCAGCCGTGATGGTGTCTACGCGTTCGACATCGCGAACAATACCATGTTGTGGTCGAACGAGGAGCTCGACGGGAATTTCGACACTTCGCCGGCGCTTGGGGATTTCGACGGGGACGGCATTCCGGATGTGGCGGTATCGTCAAGGTTTCAGCGCGTCTTCCTGCTTGATGGAACGGACGGGTCGCTGATCTGGACAAGCGAGGACGAAATCTACATGCCCACATCCCCGACCGTGGCGGACATGAACGCCGACGGGCAGATCGATGTGGTCGTGGGCTCCGGCGATTATTATCTCAGAATCCTGAACGGAGCCGACGGGCTCACGCTGTACAAGTACGATACGTCGCAGTACGGCGCCGTGACGACGATCCCGCTCATAGCCGATGTCGACTCCGACGGCAACATCGATATCGTCTTTGCGACGGAAAGCCATCACATGTTTGCCCTGACCACCAACCGCACAGTGCCGGCTAATCTCAACCTGCTCCCGTGGCCGAAGTTCATGAGGACAAGGTCGAACACGGGAAATCTTGCGCATCCGCTGAATTGACGGTGCCGAACGCATCTTGCGTTCGGGAATCGAAGACGCAATTGATTCCAATGGGCATCGGTACTATTCTGAGACCGCACTTGGGGGTCGCGATTTCCGCACGGGGCCTTTTTTGCGCCATGGAAGAGCTCAAGTCGAATGCCGAGATAAGGAGCGAAGCCGCAGCGTGGGTTGAGAAATCCGGGGCGATCCTCGATGCCGACGTTTCCCGAAAGCAGGCGATTCTGAGTCCCTTTTGGGAGCCCTGGACGCTGTCGGTTGCCGTCGGCGAGCTGATGGCCGTCGGATGCCGATTCAGGTCGATCGCCCCCAACCCGTCGCCAAGGCTTCGATGCCTGCAGGTGGTTCATTCTCAGAATCTGCTGGATTGGCCTCCGCCGGGCTTTTGTGCCCTGAGCGTTCGGCCGAATAACATCTTCGACCCTCCGCCGCGGTCCGCTATGATGGATGTTCTGACTCGACATCTGGACCGGAGCGCGTCGGTGGGCGATGTGCTGAAAATCGACGGCGGCTGGGCCGTAGCGGTCTCGGAAGCCGGCGAGATTCCGCGGTCAATGGCGGGATTCTCTGTTGTGGTCATGGAGCCCGTCGAGATCGAAAAACTCCCGCCGGGGACATCGACGGGTAAGAAGAAAGTCACAGTAGCGTCGCCAAGGATCGATGCCGTGTCCGCGAAGGTGCTCAAGCCGAGCCGCGAGCAGGTCAAGAAGCATCTGGAGACCGGCGGGGTCCTTCTGAACTATCGCCCCGCTTCGAAGCCGGGGATCGAGCTTGGGCCGGGCGATGTTGTCGCAGTCCGGGGAGGGGGAACCTTCCGGTTCGAGAGAATCGTGGGTGAGTCGAAGAAAGGTCGGGTCTATGCTGAAGTGGAGGTACTGAGCGGCCCGTGAAATGGGACTGCTGCTGAAGATGCAGGTCTATTGTGATAAACTAGAGCTAAACAACTGTTGGGTGAGACCATGACTCTTTTCCAGGAACCGCAAAGGGCATATCCCGCAAGTGAAGATACGCTGCCGCTGGCCGCGAGGCTGCGCCCCAGGACTCTCAGGGAGATCGTCGGACAGTCGAGTCTCCTGTCGGAGAACGGTGCGATCGCTCGGATGGTTCGCACAGGGCAGCTTCATTCGTTCATCCTGTGGGGCCCGCCGGGCAGCGGCAAGACCACTGTGGCGCGAGCGCTGGCAAACGAGGTGGACGTGAATTTCCGCGAGTTCTCGGCGGTCACGAGCACGGTCAAGGACGTGCGGGACGTGGTAAAGCAGGCGAGGGACGAAAGAAAGCTGACCGGGCGGCGCACGATCCTCTTCATCGACGAGCTTCACAGGTTCAATAAGCTTCAGCAGGATGCGTTTCTGCCTCACATCGAGGACGGTACGATCATCCTCATCGGGGCCACAACCGAGAATCCGTACTTCACCATCAACTCGGCACTGCGAAGCCGTCTAACGGTGTACAAACTGGAGGCTTTGAGCATCGAGGACCTCTCGATTATTGCGGACAGGGTGCTCGATTTCTTCCATGAGCAGCCGGGGACGGAAAAGGGCCGGTACGTGCTTCCTGAAAATGTCAGGGACAGCCTCCTGATGCTTGCTGGGGGCGACGCTCGCGTGCTGATGGGGACTCTGGAGGCGGCGAAATCCCTCATTGATGAGGAAAGCGAAGGGAAGGGAGGGGAGATATCGCAGGAAGTGATAGAGACGGCGATGCAGGCGGCATGGAGGGTGTACGACCGTACGGGCGATGCGCACTATGACACCATTTCCGCATATATCAAAAGCATGAGGGGTAGCGACCCGGACGCGGCGATCTACTACCTTGCGAAAATGCTTGCGAGCGGAGAGGATCCGAAATTCATCGCGCGTCGCCTTGTGATCCAGGCCGCCGAGGACGTTGGGAATGCAAATCCCATGGCGCTTGTCGTGGCGAATGCCGCCAGGGACGCGGTGGAGTTCGTGGGGATGCCCGAGGCGCAGATACCTCTGGCCCAGGCCACCATTTACGTGGCGACAAGCCCGAAATCGAACGCGACGGTCATGGCGATCTCCGCCGCCATGAAGGACATCGAGTCCGGCAAGAACTATCCCCCTCCGCTGCATCTCAGAAACGCGCCGGTGCCCGAGATGAAGACCGAGCACGGACATTCCGAGGGCTACAAGTACGCCCACTCGTTTCCCGGCGGAATTGTGAACATGCAATACCTTCCGGAAGAGATGATCGGCACCGAGTATTATCATCCGTCCCCTCGCGGGAAAGAGAAGGCTGTCGGGGAGTGGCTGGAGAAATTCCGCGCGGCCAGATTGAAGGCAAAAGGCGGCAAGGGTGAGGGTCAATGAAGACCGCAAGTCCGGTAGCCGACTCCGGTAGCTGCTACC
>CAYGZQ010000026.1:0-50087 GCA_964354375.1 uncultured Planctomycetota bacterium | reverse complement strand
TCGAGCCTGGGGGTGCTGAGCCAATCACCTGAGTGCCTCATGAATAGAAGGATCAATAGATCTAACACCCCCAGGCAGAAAGCCTGCTCGCGCAGTCTTCCTGCCTGAGGGTGCCACCCGATTCGGCATGGAAACGAGTTTCTCAACAGCCCCGTGCGCCAATGGTCGGGCAGAAAAAAGACCCGCGTCGGCGACGTGGGTCATTGGTCTTCAAAACGTATCCGATCGCCTATTTGTCCTTCGAATACTGGAGCACCAGGGTAGTCTTGCCCTCTTTCTCCTTCGACGCGATCACGATCAGATGCTCCTTACCGTTTGCGAACGCCAGTGTGAGCGCATCTTCGCTGACCATGCTGAACGGGACCTCGGTATCCGTTTTCCAGTCCTTCAGCTCCTTGTAGAACTTCGAGACATCGGCGATCTCCACCTCTCCCTCCGCATTCACGTTCATGGTGACCTCGACTTTTTCCACCTGAGTTCCGGTCACAGAGGACACGACCGTGAATCCGGGCATAATCGGAATCGATTCAGGCCAGCCTTCGGGAAGCGACCCGCTCGAGGCGATGGTCGTCGTCCCGTCCTTCCCGACCACAGTCACGGTCTCATCCTCTCCACTCTTGGTTACCTCCACCTTTCCTTCTTCTCCCTCGATAACGACAGTTTTGTCGTCAGCTCCAGCTCCCTCGCCGGCCGGTCCTGTAGTCTGGTCTTTGACAGCAGCCGGACCGTCACCCGCCGGTTTCGGTGGACAACCGAGCAGGCTGAGCATCATTATGGCGATCACAGCCGCCAGCAGAATGTAGGATAGTCTCATCTTTTGCCTCCGTTTTCCTGGGGACTTCCACCCCTGTCGCGCTCCGGTCCGTTTTCGCCTTTGCGCGGGACCGGGCGGTTCCCCATGTCAAAAATAGGGAACTCCCGCTGTTCACAGCGGGATATCGTTGGTTCAAGCATAGTCAACCGGCGCGGGAAGTCAAGGAGAGCCGGTTCCCCTCAAAACAATCAGGGCGCGGATGGTCGCGCCCTGACGTTGCGAATCTCAACATACTGGACCTACCTAACGCTTCCTCCTTTTCAAGCCGAATGTATGCGCAGGTAATTCAAAAGGGCAGAGGACTGTAGCCTTCTGTGTGAATCCCGGTTCTTTCAACTCTCGTGACATAGACATATCTTCCCACCGTTCGCGGTAAGCGAATTTCGGCGGCGAGGCTCTACGGCAGGAACCCGGAGATTCTGTTGATGAGGGCGTCCGTGAGGTGGCCCGCGGGGCCCTTGCCGGATGTTCGCCGGTATCGTCTCGGAGGGTAGGGAGTCCTTGTCATCAGGTACCACATGAGAGCCACCGCGAGCACCGCTATGGCGAGGAAGGTATAAGCGATCGAGTCGCTCGAGGCGGCCCCGTGCGTCGCCATAGCTCGCGCCGCTCCCTGAGCTCCCGAACTCCCACCTCCGCCGTCCATCACGTTAGTGGCCGTCTGGTTGAGGACGTTGAGAAAACTGTACATCTTTTATCCCTCCTTGATTTCCGGCGTTGGCAAACGTCCAACCCGTTGATGTCAAGTCCTTGTCTCTTCCCGAAAGGGCCTCGACGCCCCCCAGAGAGTGTGACGATATCCCCATCCGGGCAATATGCCCGGTCTCTGAGAACTCATTCAACTCTCCGGATCGAGGTCCCTTCCCGCTTATTGAGACCGAAAATCGATTTGCGCGGTTCAGGGAAAGCCGGGATTTCAAGCGGCTTGGGACACGATTGCAGCGATTCGATCAGTTTGTGAAGCACCATGCGCAGGATGCGCATCCGACCGAGGCCCGAACACGGGACGTGTTCGGCACGTGACACGAGGGATTTCGGGAGTTACACTCCCCGATCATGTCGCGTGCTTTCCCGTGGCTTGTGCTCCTGTTCGTGTCGGTGATGGCCGGCGTCGCCTACGTATTCATCAAGTATCTTGTCGGGTATGTAGCGCCGGTCGATCTGCTCATGCTGCAGTTCGTGCCTGTCTCGATAGTCTCACTGGTGTTGATTTTTCTTTTCTACCGCGCGACTGCGGGAAAAGTGGTCAGAAGGTACTGGTGGTTCTTCATCGTTCGAGAGGCCCTGGCGGTGCTCGGCTTCCAGCTCGCGCTCCTCTACGGGGAGAGCGTTCTCCCGGCCGGCATAGCGGCAATGATAGTTGGAATATGGCCGGTCATTACTGTTTTGATCGCATTGCCGATTCTCGGAGAGAGGCTGACCGCCAGGAAACTGGCGGGCGGACTCGTCGCATTCGCGGGAGCGGCGGCGGTAGTGCATCTGGGAGCACGCGGCGAGGCCGCGATGCACCAGGTGTCTCCCGAACAATGGATCGCCTATTCACTCCTGCTCCTTTTGGCCGCAGTGTCGGCCGCACTGGTGACCGTGATGACCCGATGGTTCCTGAGTCGCAGCGACGAATCCGAGGAGATCGACAGCTTTCTGTTCACTCTGCTTGCCAGATCGCCGGGAGGATTTTTCGCGCTTATCGTCTACCTGCTCGTCCCGCATTCGGGATTTCTCGTGGACAGGCTTGCCGAGGCGCCGACGCTTTTCTGGGTGCTGCTAGGGGTTCTGGTGTTCTACAACTCGCTTATCGGGTTCTGGCTGTGGAACTGGACCCTTCAGAGGCTGCAGGCGGGCAACGTGGCCTCGTTCACGTATGTGCAGACATTTTTCGCGGTCCTTGTGGCGTGGATTTTCCTGGCCGAGGGATTGAGCCTCCTGAAGATCCTGGGTGTGATCGCGATCGTGGGAGGCGTCTTTATAGCCAATGTCGAAGCCGGAGGATTCCTGCCGAATCGCAGGGGTCGGGCGATAATCAGGGAGCCGATCACCCCCGGGCATTAGCGCGGGCACGGCATGCCGTGCCGCTATCCGCCGCCGCCGTAACGCCTCTCCCTTTTCTGGAAGTCCTTTATCGCCTGCAGGTACAGCTTCCCGTTGAAATCCGGCCAGTACGCCGGCGTCACCCACAGCTCGGTGTACGCAATCTGCCAGAGGAGGAAATTCGAGAATCGCATCTCGCCCGACGTGCGGATCAGGAGGTCCGGGTCCGGAAGGCCCCCCGTATCGAGGTAATTCCCAAACGTCTCCTCGTCGATCGATTCCAGGTCCAGCTTGCCTTCCTTGTGAAGCATGTGGATTTTCTTTATACCCTTGAGAATGTCGCCGCGTCCGGAATACGACAGGCAGTAGTTGACGTGCATGCCCGTGTTGTTCTTCGTAAGCTCCTCGATCTCCCTGATCCGCTCCTGGAGGCTGGAGGGAAGGTCCTCCAAATCGCCCAGGATCCTCACACGCATGTTGCGCTCATGAAGCGGCAGTATCTCCCTGATCGCGGCCTTTTCGAAAATGTGCATCAGCCCCGACACTTCAGACGTCGATCGGTTCCAGTTCTCCTTGCTGAAGGCGTAGAACGTCAGCACCTCTATGCCCTTCCCGCCCGCAGCCGCGTTGATGTCCAGCGTCAGGTCCGCCACTTCCCTCGCCTTCCTCACGCCCGCGTGGTGACCCTCGAGCATGTTCATACCCCGCAACTTCGCCCATCGGCGGTTGCCGTCCATGATGATCGCCACGTGCCGGGGAAGCGAAACGGGATCGAGCTCATAGAGCAGATCGAGCGAACCCTCCCAGTCGCCCCTGATCTCTTCTTTCGGGATTATTTTCGCTCGAAGTTCCGGCTTGTCCAGCCGTTCCGTACGAGCGGCGTCTGTCTGTGTCATTTGCCAAGCCAATTATAGCCCACAAACCTCAGAGCAGCACGGTAGCAGCTACTTTTTCGAAGACGAAAAAGATAGCAGCTACCGTGATTGCCGGTAGCTGCTACCCTTGCCGTCTTCGGCAAGGTAGCTGCTATCCGGCACCCCAAGAAGACACTCAGTCCAAATTCGCCCGGATGGCACCCACTTTTTCGAGGACGAAAAAGCTAGCAGCCACCGGGCTCTCAACGCTGCAATCCGGCATTCACTCCTCCATCCATTTCTCCGCAGCCTGGAGCGCCTCCGCCGGAACCGCGTGTCCTCCGACGAACTCGTAGAAGGTCACATCGTACCCGTGCGCTATGAGAGTATCCCTCGCCTGGACCCCGGTCGCGTACTCGACCATGCGATCTTCGGTCCCCTGAGCGATGAATACCCTCAGACCCTTCGCCCTGTCGAGCATTTCACCCGTCAGGGTCTCGGTGTCGAGCCATCCCGCGAAACAGATGAGCCCGTCGAAAAGCTCGTGGTTCGTGATTCCGGTCAGGTAAGTGAACGCGCAGCCCTGCGAGAAGCCGAGCAGGTACACCTTGTCGATCCTGTACCGGCTCTTGAGACTCTCAACCACACCGATCACGTAGTCCTCGGTCATGGATACCGATTCCCCCAACAGCTCAGGGTCGTTTTCGTCCGATGTCTCCCAGCTATAGCCGATCTCGTTGCCCACGGAGAACGGGTAGGGCGCTTGAGGCGACGCGTAGATGAAATCTGGGCTCTCGAAGCGATCCCAAAGCCCGATGAATCGGTCCGGATTGCTGCCGAGGCCGTGCAATCCGACGATCAAGGTGTAGCTCTTGTCGGGATCGAAGTTTTCGGGGAGACGCAGTCGACACTGATAGAATCCGGAAGCCGACGTATGGATGAGGTCGCCCAATCCCGCCTGCTGCTCTTCGACCATCGCCGCGATCTCGGCCACGGCGTTGTCGAGAACATCGGTACCGCGCACTTTGTCGAAGTCAGGGTCCCAGTTGATGTGCTCGATGTCGGTGAATCCCGCCTTGACCGCTCTCTTCAGGTACTTCGCGGCAAGGTCCGCGTTGCCAAGGAGACCATAGCAGCAGGCGAGATTGTAAATGCTCCCGCCGTCGGCGATGTCGTATCGTAGCGACGCCAAATAGTATTTTGCGGCGGTCTCGTAATCGCCCGCCTGGTACGCATCATTTGCGGCCTTCTCAAGCGCGGTGAGGTCGATGTCGAGAAAATCGCCGACCGAGGGATCGAGGATATCGATCGCACCCACCTCGACCCCGCCAACCCCGCCCGGTGCCGTCTGCGCTTCCTGACCCTTCACAGCCGGCACAAGCAATAGACTGAGTAGAAACAGAACAGCCAGAAACCTGGTTAGATTGCCCATGAGAGTTCCTCCGATTGCTGGATTGTCGAACGAGGGTGGAATTATACTACGAGCCGCAGTCCGGAAACCACCTGAGGAGGTCTGCCTGCCGGCCCAGATCGGTGCTTCGACACCTGTTCACCATGGCTTTATAGAAGCGGTCGGCGGCCTGGGGGGCACGCATCTTGATCCAGGAGCCCGCGATGCACAGCCTTCGGGCGGTCTCGTCGGATTCATCGGGCATGAGCTCCGCAGAAGACCATGCGAGATCGGCGGCGATGTAGCGATAGTGAAGGCGTTCGTACGGCTGCACTTCCTCTTTGTGACGCACGATCCGGTCGGTCTCGTCCCGACCCCATCTCACGACCACCGAGTAACCGGGATGCTTCAGCCGCATGCTGGAAGGACCGTAAGGGTCGTAGTTCCCTCCGCATTCTGACCAATCGGGCTCCAGCTCCGTGCCCATCAATTCCATTCCCTGGTGCCGAGCGATGTTCGCCGCGTCCCAGTAGAAGTCGGCGCGTGCACTTGCGATGAGGGAGCGGTCCCTCCCTTTTCGGACCCCCTCGACATACTGATCGAAAACCCGCTGCAGGTTCTCGGGATAATACTGCCTCGCCTCCTGCCACCTTCTCAGGCGCGCAAGACGTCGGGCAAGAAGGTAGCGGATCCTGTATTCCTGTTCAGCAGGACCCTCCTGCATTATGGCCCAGGACCAATAAAAGTTCCGCCAGGATGCCTCCCCCGCTGATACCTGCAACTTGCCCTGCCAGTTCCGGTCCACATAGGCCTTCAACTCATCGGGCGTCAGAACGGATTCCGCAACATACGCTGCGTCCGTCCAGTAGTTCGATCGAAGAAATGAGTCCAAGGCCTGCACGTACTGTCCCATCGACAGCTGAAGGGCGCCCAGCTCTCCTCTAATCCTGTTTCGCGGACTGGTTGTCTTGTCATCCGGGAGGGATACTGACAGGTACAGCACCTCTGCGCCTCTCCAGGATTCGTCGGCGGCGAACTTATCCGTAGCGCGCTGAAGCAACTCGCAGGCTTGAGCCAATCGACCCTCGCGCATTTCCAGCTTCGCCCTTAACCATAGAGAAAGTCCGGTCTCTCCGCTTCTCGCGAGCCAGCGTTGGGCAAGATCGATGCGGCCGCTTCGATACGCCACCCATGCGAGGTGATCGGCCAAACGCAGATTGGCCGCCCCTGCGCACTCCAATTCGTCGAGCCACCGCACCAGAGGCTCCTCATCAGCTTGCCCCCCGTCATACAACTCCCACCCAAGGGCGATATACGCGCTTACGACCTCCCTTATCAGGGGATCCGATGCGGCTTTCTGAAGGGTCTCTGGACTCCCATCGAGCACCTTTCTGACCGCGAACCTGAGCTGGACGATCTCGGTATTGTCTCCTGTCGCGAAGAGATCGACGTACCGCTCTATCGAAAGACCGTAGTTCCTGGCTCGGAACTCGTTTTCCGCCTCGAGACGGTAGGTCTCCGCCGCGAGCCCGAGGCTGTCGGCGAATCCATGCGCGGCAAGAGTGCGGGTTTGCCTGAACCACTCGTACGCGCGATCCGGGTCCTCGCCCAGAAGGGTCCTGCCGATCATAAACGCGGCCCAGGTTGATCGATAATGGCGCTGCTCGGGTGGAAGGCTCATCAGATTCTCCCAGCACTCTCGCGCAAGGCACCATTCGCCCTGGTAGTAATACATCGCGCCCCAGACATAAAGCTCGAATTCGAGGGGCAGGCCGGACGGGACGGTGAGGTCGTAGACAGAGGGATAGCTCTCCATGCGATACCCGTGAACCATCCAATGGTTTCTCTGAAGCTGATCAAGCCATTCCCGCCATCCCTGCTCGAAATCTTTGCCGTTCCGGGTGTCGAGCTCCGTTCTCGCCATGGCGCGGGCATACGTTCTGAGTTGGGCGCGAAGCAGCCCGTAAGCGTTCACGATACGTGCCCGCTCCGCTTCAGGGGTCCCCATCTCCTGAAGCGCGATGCTGAGCTCCGTCCCGTCGGTCAATGTGGTCTGCACCGACGAGTCGTACCGCCACTCCGGGTTCGTCTCCGGCGGCGGGACATACTGAACGCCTGCCGTCGGCTCGCGATCGGCCACCAGTCGGCCGAGCTCCCACTCGAATCCCGGCTGCCCCGCCCCGAATACGGCCTCGTCACCGCCGATCAGAATCTGATTTGGGAAATCGGGCCCGCATGCCGAAACGGGAAGCGGGTTCAGAAGGAATGACACGGCGACCGCAAGGATCACACTAGTGTGGAATCTCCGACACATTCACCGCCACCTCCGTGTCAATTTCGAAACGCAGCCACGCGACCAGCCATCTCTCGCCGGGACGGATTCGCTCTCCCGACCCGCTCGAAATCGGCACGGAGTCCGGGGGAGCGATTTTCAGCTTGAGACCGGACGGTCCCTGGTCCGCCACAGTGAAATCCCTCAGCACGTCGAATGCCAAAGGACGTCCGCTCCCCCAACTAATTGATATAAATATGTTCGGCAACTCATCGGTCTCGCCGTCGTTCACAAGTTCGATGTCTACCAGCCCCTCCTCCTTCTTCACCGCCTCGGCCCTGATGGATGAAACCGGCGCACGTCCCTCCGTCACCGCCTTCAATGTCTCCCACGGCCAGTTCAATGTGTCTGTTTCGACAGGCATCCGGTACCAGATCAATCCGGTCAGATTTTCCGGGCGATCTTTTGTCAGGGCGGCGACAAGGTCGGCCATAGCGACCGGGTCCGACCGGACCTCCCTTGTCTGCATTCCCGGCGGGCAGGTCACGGTGCCTTCCGCACCCAAACCCCCGAATTTCCCCGCGCTGGTGAATGTCATCATGTACCCGTACGTCGGCAGCGCGACCCGGAACGGTATCCCGATTTTTCCCGCCTGCTCGATCCATTCCCTGGATTTCGCCGGATCGCACAGGGAGAACGGGTCATTGATATTCTCCGGCGCTTCGAGCGAATGCACCTGCAGGACATATCCCCCAGCGTCCTTCGAGACCTCGGCGAGTGCCCTGAACTCTCCCCGCTTGAGCCATGTGGGGAGAGCCGTTATGGTCACGGGGACCGGCGCGATGTCTGTCCCCACCGTCCCCGCCCAAAGCAAATACCCACCCAGCTTCGACTCCGCGCAGTCGAAATCGATTTGGAGCTCCACCAGGGAAACCCCGGATTGAGAGACTTCAGTGACGAGGCCCAAAGCGGTTCTTCGCAGCAATAGTCCCATTTCGTCTTCGCTGCTGAACGGACCGGGGTACGGTCCGACCCTCAGTGCAACCCCAACGGGGATTCCAGTCTCCTTCAGGAAATCATAGTCAATCGGCACGCGCGCGATCTTCGGCGTACCTTCGTCGAACGAAATCTCCCCGCCCAGAACAACGATTTCCGCAAGTTTGGGGTCTGATTGACGTAAAGATTCCTGCACCGACCCGTCCCACGAACGCTGCCAGACATAGACCTGTTGATCGATGGGGCCGCTTGCTCGCTGCACCGTGGGATGTCCGCCGCAGCCGACCAGTGCGATCGATGCGAGCAGAATGTAAAGCGGGGACAGGCACACCGATTTCACCCGCCGCGGCGGGCTATCCGCCCCCGATCGAGCAAACGTGGTCGGGGTGAAATCGGTGTGCCTGTCCCCAAGAAACACTCGAACCCTATTCCAGCTCCCCCAGAGCTTTGTCCCTCGTCTCGGCACTGATAATGCCCTCCCGGAAAAGCCTTCCGATATCCTCGACCAGCGTCCGGCAACCTTCGACCTCCGGCATCACCATCTCCAGAACCCCGTACCCCTCCGCTATCGCCACCCGGGTCGCTTTGTCCGGGATCAGGAGTCCGTACGCCGCCACCCGACCCTCCCCCGTCGCTTTCGGAAGGAGAATCTGTACCGAAGCCGCCCTGAGCGACTCGGCCAGCCGTCTCTGGTAGATCTCGATCTTCTCTTCCGAATGCAGGTCCATCAACCGCTGGATCGCCGCGCCTTTCGACACGCCATGCATCTGTAAGAGAACCATGCATCCGTTTTCCACTGCTCCGAAACAGGCCTTCACCTCCTCCGCGTCCCTCACTTCCGTGACCACCAGCACGTCCGGATCCTGCCTGAGGGAAGCCATGATTCCCCCGACAGTGTGCGGGACATCGATTCCCACCTCGCGCTGCTGCACGATCGCCTTCTCGGCTCTAAGCACGTAATGAACGGGGTCTTCAACCGTGCAGATGTGACACGACCTGGAGTTCCCGATGTATTCCGCCAAAGCGATCAGCGTCGTTGTCTTTCCCGATCCCGTCGGCCCGGCGACTATTATCAGTCCCGGCTCCCCCAATGCAGCTTCAAGAAGCGCTTCCGGAATCCCGATCGACCGAGCGTCCGGGACTTCCCGCGGGAAGATCTGTATCGCAATTGTGTGCTCCCCCATCGACTTCGCCACGCATATTCGGCCTTCCGCTTTCCCCCCGAGCGAACAGCGCGTCCTGATCTCTCCCACTTCCCTTCCGATCCTCTTCAGGTCGTCCTCGCCCAGGGCCGCGGACGCAATCTCGGTGACGCGTCTCGATGTCAGCGGCTCTCCGGACTCCCGCTGGATAATCCCCCGCACACGGAAACCTGCGGGCTCTCCGGGCACGAGCAGAATCTCGGTCGCGCCCTTTTCCAGTCCGACCTCCATGAATCTCTCGAGCTCCGTTCTCTGATTGATCGTCATGGTCTCTCTCCTCTCGATTCGACTAGGTCTTGCCTTCCAATTCAACTTTACCCGAACATCTGCGTTCGGACAACAGTGCACCCTGTGAAGCTGCAGAGAATTTTCGCGCAACCTATTGACGCGGCGCCGCGTCCATTCTAACATGAGGACCGCTGTATAGGAGGTCGATATGAGCCCTCAGGGACGCGGATGTCTCATAGTCGCGTGCATCGGCTTCGCGGTGGCGGGTTATTTCCTTTATATGGCCGTCGTCAACAGCGGCAAGACCCGGGAGACGGCGTACCCGGAGACGGTGGCCAACTACCTGGACGCCACACCGGTGGTCACCGGGATGGTGCAGCAGTGGGGACAGGCACCTGACTTCGTCTGCTACACCATGGACAACAAGCGCATCCGACTCTCCGATTACGCGGGGAAGAAGCGGGTCGTGCTTATGTTCTGGAGGACATGGAACCAGATCGGAACCGTCCAGTTCTACCTCCTCCAGCGGTTCTATAAGTACCACTCCGACGACGTGGAGATAATCGCCATCAGCTCGGAGGAGCCGGACAAGAAGGGCCTGATCACCGAAATCACGGACAAACAGGGCGTCACCTTCCCCCTGGTCCACGATCCGTCCGAGACTCTTCAGAACGTCTACTGGCACAAGTATGTCCCGTTCTATGTCTTCATCGGCCTGGACGGCAAAGTCGTCGAAGCGTATACGTTCAGGTATCCCGAAGCGGACGACGAGATCGTTCAGCAGTTCGACCTGTGGGATGCGTACGACGATTACAGCGAGGAAAACTACAAGAAGCGCGAGCGGAAATGCGGGGGGGGCTGCTGCGGACACTAGGCTCTCATTTCCGAAGGAGAAGCGACATGAGTTCTACGGGCAAAGGATGCGTGGCGATCGCGATAATCGGGTTCGCGGCGCTGATGTATTTCCTGATCTTCGTCGTGAAACCCGGCGGAGGAGGAGACGAGTCGCCGTACCGGGGCACCGTGACGAATTATCTGGACAATCCGCCCGAGATGCACGGATCATCCGGGATGGTCAAGGGCTCGGCGGCTCCCGATTTCACCTACGCCACGATCGACAATGACCTCATCAGGTTGTCGGATTACGTCGGGAAAAAACCGGTCGTGATCGATTTCTGGGCGACATGGTGCCCGCCATGTCGGATGGAGCTCCCGGTGCTGCAGAGATTCTACGCGGCGCACGGCGACAAGGTGGAAGTGATCGGCATCTCCGATGAGGATGCTCAGGCACAGGGATCGATAAGGTCGATGGTGAGCCAGAACGGGCTTCAATTTCCGATCATGCACGATCCGACGCGCACGATCCAATCCTGCTACCCCCACGACGCCATACCATTCCTGGTGTTTATCGATATCGACGGGAACGTGGTCGGCACGGAGAGGGGCTACAACCCTAATGTGGGCGAGGAAATACTACGGACCTTCGGGTTGGATCAGTGACCCCCCGGGCAAATGGAAGGGCGCCTCGCAGAGAGGTTACAGGTAACGGGGGGGGGACCCCGGCCGATCCTCCAGTCCAGCAGCCTACTTCTTGGGCGTTACCTTCTTCTCCTCGGAGAACAAGGTGAAGAAGGAAATGGCCCACAAGCCGCAGAGTGCGATGATTAGATAAACGATCTGCTTCGCCATGACAATCTTGCCGAAGATAAGGGGCACAAGGTTCATGTCAAAGGCGAACAGACCCCAGTTCAGCGCGCCGATTATGACCAGCACAAGGACGATCATGTTCAGCACTCTCATTGTTGGGTCTCCTCTTGCGAAGTGGTTGATGTATTAAAACTACAGTCAGCAATAATTCAGAATATATTGGTTTTACCGGGTTGTCAATACAGAACGGCTGGTTTTTCCCGCCCGAATCCTGGTATCGGGAAAACGCGGCTGCCGGAATGTTTCAAAAAAAGAACCGCGATTCACACAAATCGCGGCCAAGTCCGGGCAGACACGCTCGCCATTCGCTGCTCACAGGATTCCCTAGTCGGCTTTAGGCAAGCGATGCTCGGTAATGGTTCTGAGGAAACCTCCGCACTTGGGGCACATGGTCTTGTCGCGAAGCGCCTGCTGGCAGGAGTCGCAGAGCATCATGTTGCATGACGAGCAGATAACGCCGTCGAACAGCGGCTCATAGAGATGGCCCTCACTGCCCGAGTAGACACATGCGCCCATGTCCTCCATCACTTCGCCGATGGAGACGTCGAGACACTTGATCTCGACCGAGCACTTATCGCACATGGGCGTCTTGTAACGCTTCCGAGCCGTCTTCTTCGACGGTTCCTTCTTGCGAATGATACGCTCAAACCAACCCATCAGAGCACCTCCTATTCTCCTCGCGGGTGGATTCGGAGTTACAGATATTGTATCACGCATGTCGCAGCGTTAAAAGCAAGAACAAGCGCATTTTTCGGCCTAAAAAAATTCCAGCCAACGGAACATACGACCCACGGGGGACCAAGCGTCCGCTGAATTCCTCATCGGCAGTTTCCCGGGATTCTTTGGGGACATTTCGCCCGCCTGCACGTCGGCAGGTTCATATGTCGGGCAAGACCGCGAACCAACGCTCAGTTGTAGCCGTAAAACTTGTCGGCGGGAATCGGCTCGAACCAGCCGGCCATGTCGAACTTGCTGCCGCCGTCGTAGTACTTGATGCCCTTGAAGTCATGGCGACGGAACATCTGCACAGCCACGTCCACCAGTCCCCAGCCGATCGCGCTGAGGATTGTTATCCCTATCAGGGCCGCAGGAACAAGAATCAGCATGTGCTTACCTCCACGGAATCCTTGCCTCCACACACGATCGCCGGTCAAGCTCCGACTACTTTTACCACACGGAATCGGCTCCCACAAGACAGACCGAAACGCCCTCCCTCACGCAGCTGTTGAAAGACCTATTTCGATGCACAATCGGGTGACACCCCCAGGATCGAGGACTCGCCTGAGGGTGCCACGCCTGATATGCCGTCCTTGCGCGAAATAGCACTTTTTCAACAGCCCCTTACGGTCGGGCCCTGAAAGTGAGATCCCAAAAGTGGGGCAGGCTTTCCAGCCTGCCATTCACGCGGCAGCAGGCAGGGGGCACGGCATCCCGTGCCCCTACTGATCGGAACAGGCAACCGACTGCTCTTTCGTAACTGCACGGTTATCGGCTATAATCTTGGTAATCTGCTTCGATTGCTGAGGTGGTTCTGGTATGTCCGGTCACAGTAAGTGGTCGTCGATAAAGCGCAAGAAGGGCGCCGCGGACGCAAAGCGCGGGAAGGTATTCTCCAAGCTCATAAAGGAGATCAGTGTTGCGGCAAAGGATGGTGGCGGCGACCCCGCGTCGAACATTCGCCTGAAGAACGCGATCGACAAGGCTCGTCAGAACAACATGCCTGCCGACAACGTGGAGCGCGCGATAAAGCGGGGCACCGGGGCCGATGCCAACGCCTCTGCGTGGGAGCAGATCACGTACGAGGGCTATGGCCCCGGGAGTGTCGCAGTTCTGGTCGAGGCCCTTACCGACAACAAGAATCGCACCGCCGCGGACGTGAGGCATATTTTCACCCGGAACGGAGGGAAGCTGGCGGGGAGCGGCAGTGTGGCGTTCCTGTTCGAGCGCAGGGGTTTCATGCAGGTCCCGAAGGACGGCACGGATGAGGAGGCGATGTTCGAGGCCGCTGCGGACGCCGGGGCGGAGAATGTCGATGACGGCGGGGAGATGTGGGACGTCTACACGAGCTATTCCGAGTTCGATTCCGTCCGGACCGCCCTGAGAGGCAAGGGCCTTGCCGTGGAGAATTCCGAGCTCTTCATGCAGCCGTCCAGGACCACAAAGATCACCGGCAAGGAAGCGCACAGCATGTTGAGGCTGATGGAGATGCTCGAGGACAACGAGGACGTCCAGAACGTCTGGGCCAACTTCGATATCGACGAGGCCGAGATGGAGGCGTTCGAGGGATAGGAGTTTCGGGGACAGACTACCAGGCTCCTCTGCTCGATGCGGTGTAGCAAGTATCGTGTGGCGCCCGTATGTCCGGGACGAGCTTGGCGAGGGGCGGACGGACGGGTGTTTCGCCTTATTCAGAAGTCAGGCAATGCTACACACTGCAAGTCCTGTCGTTGAGAGGGATTCTTCATGAGATGAGCCACCCATCCGCCCGCCGGAGCGTGCGTATGGGCGCCACAAGGATTGCACCTCTTGCGTGGCGCCCGTACGTACGGCCCGAGTCTTCGAGGAGCGGACGGACGGACGGGTGTCTCTCATAATCGAGAAGAGAAGAGAGCGCCTTGTTACCGTTCGCCTGACTACGTATACTCACGAGCGTGCCCGGACGCGCCACAGTCCTGAATCTGCTTCCTCCCGCGGATACCGACGAGGGCAAAATCAGGTCGCTACTGGATGTCGACGCGGTGACGCTGATAGCCGCGAAGGAGGTCCGGGATCGCGGACTCCGAGAAGGGCTGGCATATGTCCGACAAGTGCATCGCGAGTCGGGCTCGATGACTTTCGCGATCAACTCGCGCGACTGGTCCCATCAGTCGCAACGTACGTCACTGTACGGGCTTGCGTGCCTGGTGCCCGCGCGGCGACGGGTGGCGATCGACAACCATAGCTCCCTGATCCCCCTGACGTTTGCGGGACTCGTGCTGGGTGAAATTCCGCGATCGGTCGCGCAGACAATCGCGGGAGCGTCGCTTGTCAGGCGGACGGATTCCCTGGTTTCGCGATCGCTTGGGAGGTCGCGCGTTCACCGGACCGCAGAGCCCTTCGGTGTGAATAACCTCCTGTACATGCGGACGGACCTGTGGTACGGGGTCAGGGCGGGGGGCAGCGTGGGGCACGTCGCGGGTGTGGTCAACGGTTTCCGGAAAGCGGGGATCGAAGTGCGGGTGATGTCGTGGGAGAGGCCGCTGATGATCGACGAGTCGGTCGAGTTCATCGGGGCCGGTCCGGATCGTTTATTCATAAACGAACGCGAGCTTGCGCTCCTGGCATACAATCGACATCTGGCCTCGCGAATCGCCGACGTGCAGGACTATGCTCCCGACGCGGTCTATGCCCGCTACGCGCTCCACTGCTGGGCGCCGGTTGCCATCGCGCGGAAGTTCGAAGCGCCCCTGATAATCGAGTACAACGGAAGCGAGATCTGGATCGGGAAAAACTGGGGCACCGGGGTCAGGTACCCCGCACTGGCCGAGAAAATAGAAAGATGGGTGCTGGGAAGCGCCGACGTGATCAGCGTTGTCTCGCGCGCCCTCAAAGACGAGCTTGTCGGGAGGGGATTCGACGAAAAGCGCATCATTGTGAATCCCAATTGCGTCGACCCCACTCGATTCGATCCTGGGATCTATCCGTCCGACGAGATCAACAGGCTCAAGGCTGATCTGGGAATCCCGGAAGGGTCGCGGGTGGCTGGATTCATCGGCACCTTCAGCCCGTGGCATGGGCTGGAAGTGCTGGCAAATGCGATTCCGCTCGCGGTCGGGAACTGTCCCCATCTTCATTTCCTAATCATCGGCTCGGGAGACCTTTTCGACGAGGTCAAGGGTCGACTGAAGAGCGCGGGAGTGCTCGATCGAGTCACGTTTACGGGACTTGTGCCGCAGGATGAAGCACCGAAATATCTTCTATGCGCGGATTTTTTCCTGAGTCCGACCCTCCCGAACGAGGACGGTACGCCATTTTTCGGAAGCCCGACCAAGCTGTTCGAGTACATGGCCCTGGGGAAAGGCATCATCGCGAGCGATCTCGATCAGCTCGGTGAGATACTGACCGACGGGGAGACGGGCCTGCTGGTTCCGCCGGGCGACCCGGCCGCGCTGGCGGGAGCGATCGAGCGGCTGTGCAGTGACCCCGACCTCTCGGACCGCATGGGAAAGGCCGCACGGGAGCTTGCGTTGAGAGAGTACACGTGGGACGCGCACGTGGGTCGGCTGATGGATTTTCTCTACAGTCTGTGACACCGATGCCCGATCCGATTTGCAGGGGCACGGCATGCCGTGCCCCTGCTGATGCCGCATGAACGGCAGGCTGGAATGCCTGCCCCACATCCGGATCCCCAACCGGGTACAAAAAGGGCGCTCCGGTCGAGCGCCCACCAATGTCATGTATTCTCAATTCCCCTAGAGGAGCTGGCTGATCGCGGCCTCGAGCTCGCTTGTTGAGGACAGGCCGCCGATATGCGCCCAGCGGCACCGTCCGTCGCGGTCGAACAGAACATGCTGCGGAATTCCGTTCGAGCCGCCGTTGAAATCGTTGCACTTGTCGAAGTACGAGCCGTCCGGGTCCATAACCCAGAACGTTGCCTCGTAGTCATAGGAGCCGAGGAAGTTCAGGACGGTGGTTTCGTCCTCGCCCTCGTTGATGTAAACGTGGTTGTATTCCGGGTTGTCCTTGTGGTTGTTGTAGACCCCATTCAGTTCGGGAAGCTCCTGCACGCAGTAGGGGCACCATGTCGCCCAGAAGTTGCAGTAGAGGACCTCTCCGACGAAATCCTGGGCCATGTTTACCATGGCCTGGGGGACAAGGGACTGGAGCGTGCCCTGAGGGACCATACCCTGGGTGCTGCCGTTCACGACGGACAGGTCTGTGCTCCACACCTTGATCTGGCCGGTCGCCTCGCCGCCCAGGATGTCGATGACTTTCACGCCGATGTTCACGGGTCCGGTTGCAGTGGACGACGGCTTCCAGTACACGTAGTTATCGTTCTGGCCGGTGAAACTGCCTGAGCCTGCAGTGTACTCATAGCCGAGATCGGTGCCGTCAGGGTCATGGGCGCTGACGGTGATCTTGATTTTCTCGTTCGCTCCGCCGTTGGCGGTGGTGCGGTCCCTGGTGATCTCGTCGATCACGGGATCCTCATTGGGGCCGCCGGCGGTCTTCTGGACGTACACGGCGACCTGGCCCCATCCCATATGGCCGGTCGTGTCCATGGCGTAGACATTAACCATGTGCACACCGATGTCGGCCTTGGTGGTGAAGAGCAGGGATCCGAATGTGCCGTCGCCGGGGGCAAGGTCATTATGCTGCCCGTCATCGTACAGAGTTGTCTGAGGACTTCCGCCCAGAGACATCAGGTCGGCCATGACCGTCGCGCCGTTCAGGTCGCCCTGATGATCGAACACGTGCGCCCTGACGAAAGTAGTGGCGAAACCGTTGTTCACCACGGGATCGCTGGCGCCGTTCTCGATCAGCGGCTCGTCCGTGTATGTCGGCCAGCTCGCGTCGAGGATGTAGGTCATGGTCGCCCATTTCTCCTGCGGCGGGAAGTAGAACTCGAACATCCGGCCGTGCACTTCATACGCTCCGAATGTCCGCTCGGGGTCGATATTGACCGCCTTGAACTGCATCGGCGATCCCCAGATCGACGTCATCCCGTCCGGGTTCAGCAGGAACTTGTTGCCGCCCGGATTGCTGATCACCGCACGAACATCGTAGCCCACGATCTTGGTCGGGTTCGTGAACGCCACCTGCAAGTAGAACTTGCAGGAATTGGGATTGTACGATGAATCCACAACCTGCACACAGGTCCAGCACTTGGGCGGGGTCACTGCGGCCGTACAATTGAGATGCATCTCCGCCTGTCGATTCCACACGATCTGAGCGGAACCTTTCTCAAGGTCGAAGACGACATCGAAAACCCCCCATGCCACGTGATTCTCGGGATTGCCGACCTGCGCGTTCAGCGACGGGGTTGTCGGCGACGCCACATGCGAGCATGCGAGGGCCAGCACAGTTCCGAGAACGAATAATGCGATCAGGGGAAACCTTGACATCTTTTAGCCTCCAAGGTCGAATAGTCTCCTTCCGGCGCCGTGCGACCCATGCATCAGCATACGCTCGCTCATACGCATGAGCCTCCGGCATACGGAAGGTTACTGATACCTACCATGGTCTTGTAGGACCAGGTAAATTGTACGGTTTCATTCGGTGAAGGTCAACAAGACTATGCGGATTTTCGGATTTCCACCAGCCCGGTACCCTACTGCTCCGCTTCTGCGGCCAGATCCTCGTACGCCATCTGCAAGGTCTCCTGAAGAACCTCTGCGTCGTGCGACGGCATGTAGCAGACATCATCGATGCAGACGAAAGCCGATGCCTTTCCCATGACGGCATAACTCTTGGCCTCGATCAGCTTCGCGTCCCTGGTCGGGTCGAGAATTTGCGCCACCTTGCCGGCATCCCAGCCGCCCTGGGCCGTTTTCAGCAGCTCGCGGCCCAATTCATCGCTCAGAGGGGCCACCACGCCGATATGCAGGCACTTCGAGTGCACCACCTCATGGGCATAGGCCAGACGTATGCGGTCCATATCCCCGAACATGCCCGCATAACGGATCGCGAGCTCTGTGACCAGGTCAGCGGCATTCCTCGCCTTCTCATCCTCAGCCAGCCACCCGTACTGATGCAGCGCTATCGCAAGGTCCGGCAGAAACCCCGACATCCTCGGATCGAACCAATCCTGAGGCTTCCCGGGATCGAAGGTGGCCGCTATGTCGCCCGCCTTCTTGAGAAACTCGATGTCGGAGGTCCTCTGGTACATCTGGTTCAGCATGTCCAGAAGATGGACCCTGTCGACAAAGCTCATTTCGCCGACATCGCCCGCCCGCTCAAGGAGAGACTTGGACATTTCTCCGCTGAATCGATCCACGAGATCGTTCACCGTGAGATCGGGCCCAAGCTCCAGTTTCGACATTTCCGGATCGGATGCGACCACTCTCAGAACAGTGGCCAGGGCTCTCGCATTCACCCAGACAATGTCCCTGGGACCCGTCATCTGTCGACCTATCGGGGTTTCCGGGTCGGACGTGTCGCTCACGTAGTCGGGGCCTTCTTCAAACGTGTTGCGGAGGTCGATATACGCGGCAAATCCGCCACCCAGGTTACCGTCCTGCAGGATCACCGTGCTCTTGACGCTTTCCATGAGCTTCTTCTCAAACACCGGCATTACGGTCCCGACTGCCATCGCACACAATACCGTCAGGAGGTCACGGTTTGGATCGATCACCAGGCCTGCCTCCGATGAGTAGGCCTCGTCAGGTGTCGAATAATGGTAGATCAGGTCTATGAAAGCCTTGCGCCACTCATCGCTCTGCGTGATCCTGGCCGTCCGCGCTTCATCCGAGCCCATTCTGTAGATCGAATACAAGCATTCTTCGGGGGAGAATCCATCGGTTCCCTCGATCTTTCTGTTCAGTCTCCCGCGCTGTGCGGACAGGAAGGCGTCCATTTCCTCTTCGCTGGTTGATGTCTGGAACGCTTCGGCCAGTCCTGCGATGTCCGACTGGATTGTCCCTGGCGATGACCAGAATGATTTTATCCTCTGCTGCGCATCGGCACTTGTCGGAGGTGCCGGCTCGCCGTGCAGAGGGAAGGCGCGCAGATCTTCACCGACCCATCTGTCGATCACAACGAATCCGTCCGCTCCCGCATCCGGCGACGGCTTCAGGACCAACAGCGCAGGGGCATCGGAGCCCCCCATGAGCCTTTGGGCAAGACCCGGATCGTCCCACCAGTTGATCTCCCAGGTGACCATGTTGTCCGCGACCTGCTGTCCGAATGAGTCCGCCCGGAGTAGCCCGCCCTCTATCGTCTCGGTGAGCCCGGAGTCATATCGACTTACGTAGCAGAGGATCGCTTTCTGACCGGAGTTGGACTCCTGGATCACGGCGTCTTTCTCGTTCGTACGATGCCACTTGATCGGTCCGGCCAGACGCCATCGCGGCTCCCGTCGTACCGTATCCCATGTAAAGCCCGTGGGAGGCACTTTCTCGACTGTCGGCGTCTTGTCCACGATGGGCTTCTTATCGGCGGGTGGACATCCCTGCGTCACGAACGCGCTCATCATTAGGGCAACCCACAGAAGCGCAACTATCCCTCCATTCCCCGCGAAACCGGCTTTCCCTTCTTTTGATCCGGAACTCATACGTGTCTCCCTTGTCATGTCGAAGCGGGCTCGAACGAACCCGCACTTAAGTCGGCGCTAGTATACGGATTCAGGGTCCGGAAGGAAACTATCGACCTCAACCCCTTTAAGAATGAGCGGTGCCTGTCCCCGTCTTTCGCTGCCTTCGGTATTTCCACGCGCCCCCTTTCTCTCATGGTAGAATGCATCTCGACATGGGGAAGAAGAAAGCCGACAGCATAATTTCGCTGGACATAGAGGGCATGCACTGCGCGAGCTGCGTCGCGCGGGTGGAAGGCGCCCTGGGGAAAGTCAAGGGCGTCAAAGAGGCCTCGGTCAACCTCACGTCGGGCAAAGCGATCGTCACGCTGATTCCCGGAATCTCGGATTATCAGCCCCTTGTGAAAGCGGTGAAAGACGCAGGCTACGACGCGACGGTCTCCACCACGCTTGATGAAGAAACGGACGCCGGAAAGCAGTTGACCGAACTCGAGTCGCTCAAGAGACGCGCGATAGTCGCGATCATCATCGCGGTCGTCGTGATGACCGTCACGATGAAGATCAACAATCAGCCGATCCCACCATTGGGATTCATTCCGGACGTCGTCCGCAACATAATCGCACTGATCCTTACGGCCGTCTCCATGATCTGGGCGGGACGGCAGTTCTACACGATCGCGTGGCGCTCGATTCTGAGGGGCGTCGCCGAGATGAACACCCTGGTCGCGGTCGGGACTCTTTCGGCTTTCATCTACTCCGCGATTGCGACCTTCGCGCCGAAGGTCTTCAGCTCCGACCCGTCCCAGGTGCATGTTTATTTTGACTCAGCCGCGACGATCATCGGGCTGATACTTCTCGGGCGGTATTTCGAGGGACGGGCGAAATTTCGTGCGGGCGACGCGGTCCGGGCTCTGATGGACCTCAGACCCAGGACAGCTTTCCTGCTCGCGGACGGGGTCGAGCGAGAGGTTCCCGTGGCTCAGCTCAGGATCGGGGACATCGTGCGGGTCAAGCCTGGCGGACAGATCGCGGCGGACGGTGTGATGACGGAGGGTGGGTCGACGATCGACGAAAGCCTTCTCACCGGCGAAAGCGAGCCGGTGGACAAGAAGCCGGGCGACGCCGTGCATGCAGGCACCATCAATACCACTGGATCGATCGCATTCCGCGTGGAGAAAGCTGGACGCGAGACGGTGCTCGGCCAGATAATCGAGGCCACTCGTCGCGCCCAGGCTCTCAAGCCGCAGATCGCTCGGACGGTCGACCGCATCGCGGCGGTTTTTGTCCCCATAGTGATAGGCATCGCGATCGTCACCGCGATCATCTGGAGCTCCGTCCCTCGTCCGATCGGGCTTGAAAACTACAACATCCCCCTGGTTACGTTCATCTCGGTTCTTATCATCGCTTGTCCGTGCGCGCTCGGGCTCGCCACACCGACCGCGATACTGATCGCCAGCGGTGTCGGAGCGCGCAACGGGATACTCATCAAGGACGGTCCCGCTCTCGAAGTCGCCGGATGGCTCGGCACAATTGTCCTCGACAAAACCGGGACAATCACCGAGGGCCGACCTTCGGTCGCGAAAATCCTGTCTATCGGCGAATACACGGAGGAAGACGTGCTGCGATTTGCCGCCAGCGTGGAGCAGTTCTCCGAGCATCCCGCCGCGAAAGCCGTCATGGCCATGGCCGTGTCCAGGGCCATCAAGCCTCGGGAGGCGGAGGAATTCTCCGCCGAGATCGGTCAGGGCGTGCGCGCAAAGGTGGGCGGGAGCTGGGTACGGATCGGTTCGGAATCGATGCTCGAACTCGAGGAGATCGAGCTCGACGACGAGCTCTCCGCGAAGGCCGATCTGATGGCTACCGAGGCGCAAACCCCGCTGTTTGTCACGCGGGGCACACATCTGATCGGCCTCATCTCGCTTGTCGACAAAATCAAGGATGATGCCGCACCGGCGGTCGCTCGTCTGCAGGCTCTGGGTCTCAAGCCGGTCCTTTGTACCGGTGACCAGGAGAAAGTAGCGCGATCGGTCGCGGCCGCAGTGGGAATCAAGAACGTGAAGTCGCAGATCGGTCCGCAGGACAAGGCCGCGATCATCGAGCGTCTTCAGCGCGAGGGCAAGGAGGGCCGGACGTATGTGGCGATGGTGGGCGACGGCATCAACGATGCGGTCGCGCTCACCGAGGCCGACATCGGCATCGCCATGGGCACCGGAAGCGATGTCGCGCTGCAGGCCGGAGATTTCGTGCTCGTGCAGGGCGATCTGAGGGGTGTGGTCGCGGCGATTGAGCTCTCGCGCCAGACCATGTCAACGATCAACTCGAACCTCTTCCTCGCCTTCATCTACAACGTGATCGCGATACCGATCGCGGCCGGCGTGCTGGTGCCCTACTTCGGGCATATGGGCCTGCTCGATCCGATGATCGCAGCGGCCGCGATGAGCTTAAGCTCGATAAGCGTCGTCACGAACTCGCTTGGGCTCAACTCATTCAGACCGTCGCTGTAGTCATGCGCGTCCCGCGCATGGTTCTTTCCCTTTCACCCCCACTAAGAACCATGTGCCGGAGGCGCATTGCTACAGGCGCGTGTCACCATCCCGCGGGTTTCTCGATAAGCGCGTACTCGCCCGGAGAACCGTCCGGGTCCGGCCACAGAGCGATGTCCCCCGTGGTCGGGTTCATGTCTATCGCCTGATAGTGGTGACTATTGATGGAGACCGGACCTTCCCAGACAGTCAGGTCGGTCCCGATTTTCACGAGCTCAACGCCGCCGGAACCCAGATTTCCGAAAACTGCGATCCGGCACCCGGCGAAGTCGGGATCCGACCAGTCCGCGACCATGTCGCACGCTTTGTCGGGATACCATCCGAAATCGAGGTCGCCCGAGAACAGCCCGTTCGTCTCGTCGACCAGAACGGGCGGCGAAGACGAAATATCGTAAGCCCTGATCTTCCCGCGATCCAGGCCGGTTAACACGAGGAGCGTGTCGCCGGGAATGCAGATGACCTCCTGGGGGGTTCCCCAGGCCTCGGGAAGCATGATGTGGTCCTCGGTTTTTTCAATCAGAGTGCCCGGCTGAGGACCGTCCGGAAGGAAGTGCTTGATGCCGCAAGCGAAGCCGGCATGAGGGAAGTAGGCATCCCAGAATCCGCCGCTCCCGTCCGTGTCGAGGCAGTAGACGTGTCCGTCATTGGACGCATCCGTCTGTCCGGCGAGTTTTCCGGCTTCGGCCTCCCACACCTCGACGATCGCCTCAGTGTCGGTCCACACTATGAAAAACTTCCCGGTTTCCTCTGCGACATCGATCGAAAACGGGACCGGCCAGCTCCCCATGTGCGGATTCCCCCAGCCGGAACCAAGCGGATGACCGTCGACAGGTGTCAGCGTGTCGATATTGTAAGTGGCCACAACAGTTCCCGCGAAACCGCTTATATACCCCAGGAATTCTCCGTCGGTCAGCGTACCGGTGTCGTGCACGAAGAGCGAATCGTACGCTTCCATGTGCGTGCCGCCGGAGAAATCGCCCGTCCCGAGATAATCGTGGTGCAGATTCGAGTTGCAGCCGGACGGCTCTATGACCTCGAACCCTTCCGGCAAAGTGCCGAATGCACCGCCGGGATTGGTCACAACGACATCCCAAAATCCCAGCGCCGCGCCGGCAAGGCTCAGGTCGGCCGTGATGTCCTGGGAGTTTATGAAAACGATGTCGAAACCGTTTATGTCCGTCTCGCCCGCTTTCTCAAGATGAACCGTGCATCCGTTAACGAAGTTCTCGCCCTTGATCTCCACGTTGTCGAGCGCAGACCCCTGTTCGCCCACGTTCGGGTCCACGCTTGTGACGACCGGATTCTGGCCGCCGGGACTGACGGGAATCGTGAACCTGCCGTACCCATGTATCGGACCGTTGAGCGGGTCATCGTTGTTGTTGGCGCAGACAACGAACAATTCCGCGCCGAGCGAGGGATCAAGCCCGCCAAGCTCGTTCGCTATCGGGATCTCCCAGTGCGCTTTCTCGCCGTCTATGGATAAGGGATCCTCGGCTACGACTGCCGCCGTATTGGTGCACTCGGGAGCCTCGACCCAAAGGGTGTACGGTCCCTGCCAGCCCTGGTGGTCCCATATGTCCACCCCCACCATGACCGAGCCTGCTGTGGGATATAGCTCTCCCGACAACACCTCGAAATCGAAGCGATAGGCCTCGGGGCAGTTGGCGTTCGCCGGGAAGTCGCTGATATCGTACGGCGGATCCCCGACGGGCGGCTCCCATGACGCATCGACCGCGTACCAGAACTTGAACGGAAGGCCCGGCGTAACCTGGATCTCGTAGGTTCGCGTGACCTGGTCGCCCGAGAAAAACGCCCTGCGTCCGCCCTCATCCTCGCTCTGGCCCACCGAGTAGTAAGCCTTGAACGCGTTGAGCGTGTCGGGCGGGTTGCCCCAGATCGGGGGCACCATTTTCCCCCTTGAATAGCCGAGTATGCCCGGCTTCGTGTAATCCGCTGCATTGAAGATCGGCGTATAGCCGTCGGGATTTCCCAGCGCAAAACCATCGCCCGGAATTCGTGTCGTCACGTACCCCAGGTTGGGAAACGAGTACTCACCCTGAAGCATGATGATGCCGCGAACATCGAAGCCCATGAAGTCGGTCATCCCTGCGAAGGGATGAGTGACCGCGATGGTGACATCCAGGCCGTACGGCTTCGGAAGAATCGGCGGCACGACTTTCAGGCAGTTGTTGCAGGGAGATTCTTCCAGGAACTTCCTGACATTCGCGTGGAACGCGCCATGCCGCACAGGGCTGACCTCGGCAGTGAGAGTCCGGGGATCGACGGCGATCTCCCAGATTCCCCATAGTGTCCTGCCCTGGGACGAGTCGGCGATCGCCGACCGGGATGAAATCGCGTCGGGTCGAGCGACCGGCTGAAGAGGATTATCGGTCGAGCACCCGACAAAGAACCAGATTGAGACTACGATCATGACCAACGTAAGCTGTACTCTCATGAGTGTCCTCCTATTGCATACATATTCTACACCATGCGCGTCATAAAATGCTATCCGATGTCCGAAACCCGCGCGTAAGCAAGGGTGTAACCGAGGGCGTCAGCCATCGGGCACATTCCTCCACGTCCCGGTGCCCTCCACAAACGAGTCCCCGAGTTTGTGGAGGTCTCCAAGTGTCTTTTCTTCGTTGTGAGACCTCCACAAGCTCCGAAGACTCCGCTTGTGGAGGGCACCCGCATCATGTAGGGGACACCGATTACCAGCTTGCCAGGTAGTCCGGGGCCAGGTAGTCCGGGGTCATGTTCAGCTCGGGAAGCTTCTCGGCGCGGGAGAGGGACTCCTTGAGGAGCTCGTCGAAATCCAGCTGGCTCCTCGGGTCCAGCTCCCTCTTGAGGAACTCCACGATCTGCGGGGACGGAGGGATTTCGCTCAGTCCGCCCGCTTCCTCCATGTTCAAAAGCCTGAAATGGAAGGCGTTGAAGACAACCTGCTCGTTCTTTTTCAGGAGGCCGGGCTTATTGAAAAAATCGTACGCCTTCTCGAGCACCATGAAGTCCTGGGGGTATTTCTCGGGGCTGTATATCTTGACGAGACGGAAATAGTTCGCCTGGGCCTCGACGCTCGTCACTCCCTTCTTCACGCCGAGGGTCCAGTAGTGCCGGTTCGCCGACTTGGTCTCGTCAAGCATCATCTCCCGCTTGATCTCGGCGCGTGACGGCTCGCTCTGCTTGAGGCTGACCAGTTGGTTGATCATTTTCCTGGTCTCCTCGAACACGAAACTGAAGCTCTCCTGATCGATGATGTCGGCTTTGTCGTTGCAGATGGCGAACAGCCTGTCGAAGTAGTCCATCGATTTGTCGTCATCGTTCATCCAGAAATGAGCCAGGCCGAGGTTCTGGATGGCCTGCCAGTTGTCGGGGGAAGTCTCGAGGATTTTCTCCCATTCGCGAATCGCGAGCTGGAGGTTGTCGGACTTGGCGGCCAGGTAGCCGGCCTGGAGGTGGGAGTAGGCGATCGCGTTGTCGTACTCATTCTGGCTTGCGCCCGATTCGCGCGCGAGCTTGAACGCCTCGCGACTCTTGTCGGTCTCGCCGTGCTCCATGAAGTGATAGCCGAGCAGCATCAGCGATTCGACACGCTGTTTTTCCGGGAGCTCGCGGTGACCCTCGCTCAGAATGTGGCTCCAGTAGTGGAGTCCGAGGTTTGGCTTCTTCTGCTTGATGTACATCAGGCCGAGAAGGAACTCGGCCTCCACCCTGTCAGGCTTGGAGGAGTCCTTGGAGTATTTCTCAAGATACTTGGCGCCGCCCTCGTAGTCGGCGCACTTGTACGCCATTCGTCCGACCAGCCCCACCGGGAATCCGAACTCGCCTTCGAGGTCTTCGTAGGTATACTCCTCCATCGCCGGAGGCCAGTCGACCTCGATAGGGTTCCTCCAGACGGCGAGGAAGCGAAGCTTCTCTGCGCCTCGGGCTTTGCGGGCCATCAGCCAGTCGGCTGCTTCCCTGGCCTCGTCATGTCGACCGAGCCTCAGGGAGATGACGGTCCACAGCCTGTGGGCAAGCTCGGCGCCGGTCTTGTCGCGGTACGCGAGCACGCGCTCGAGCCTCTCGATGGCGGCCTTTGGACGCCCGGCGCCGATGTCGATCATCGCGAGCAGGCCCGATGTTCTCGCGTCGCGCACGCTGGTTTTCTCCGCGGCCTCCAGGCTTCTCTGCGCCGCTTCATCGTCTCCCTTCTTCAACTGCCTGAGCGCAAGCCTGAGCAGACGCTCGTTTATCAGGGGGGACCACACGGCGCCTGCGTGCTCGGACAGCCTCATCAGTCGACGCTCGACCGTGTCCATCGATCCCCCATCGAACTCCCTGTCGATCAGCGTCACGCGCGTGAGCATCCGTGCATTCTCGAGCGCCGCAGTCTTGATCCCGCCTCCCGCGGCTGTTTCCAGATACTTCAGACCCTCCTGCCACTCGTCTTTCGAGCAGAGAATCATCCCCTTGCGGTAGTCCGCGAAGGCCACGACGCTCTTGTCGCCGGATTTCACCTGATCGTACTCTTCCAGCGCCTTGTCCAGATCCTTCCTCGCCTCGTCGATCATCCCCATCCTCAGATGCACCATGGGGTGGTCCGGGAATCGGGCCGACAGCTCCTGGAGTATTTTCTCGGCGCCGTCTATGTCCCCGCCCATAAGGGTCAGAACGGCAAGCCTGTAAGAGTAAGCGGGATTCTGCTTATCGGATTTTCTGAGGTCCCTGAAAACGCCGAGGCCCGTCTGAAGATCCCCGTCACCCTGGTAGGCCACGCCGAGCAGGTACTGAAGGATCGGGTCCTTGTCGAACTTGAATGCCTCGACCAGTATCGCGATCGCCTCCTTGAACCTGCCCTCGCGGATTCTGTCCCTTGCGATCCTGGTCACAGATCGCGCCACCACTCCCTGCCTGATCCCCTTCGCCCCGGCAAGGTGGCCTTTAGCCACGAGCTCGGCGATCAGCGGGAAGTATTCCACGTCATCCCCGTGCTGGTTGAGAATGTACGGCAGGGCCCAGGAGCCGAGGTCGCGGTTGCCGGGATCATGCTTCAGCGCCCGTATCGCCACGGGGAGCCTCTTTTCCGACGGCTCGCCGGTCTCGCGATAAAGCTTCGCCAGTACTCCCGCCAGGTCATCCGCTTCGTTTCTGCCGTAGACCCGTTCGAAGAGCGGAATGTCGCCGATCTTCGCATCGTTGCTCCGGGTCAATGTGTCGACCAGAAGAGCCTCTTCCGCGGGAGAAGCGGACTTGCTCTGCACGTTCAGGCGATAGACCTGGCAGGCGTCCTTATCGGACCTTCCTTCGACCGCCAGCGCGGAGCCCAGCTTCTCACTGAGCGCTGAAGCATCCCCTTTCGAGGTGTTGGGATGCTTTATGAAATCAATGAGGGGATTCGCCCGAGCGCCGTCCATGCGTCCGCCCGCCAGGGCGACATCCTTTAGAGCGCTCAGGATCGCGTAGTTGTCCGGCTCGACACTGTGAGCCATGCGATAGACTCTGGCCGCTTCCTCGTCGGAGCGCCTGACCGCGAGATAGGCCTGGGCCAGGGCGAGCACGACGCTGTTCATCTCGGTGGCAGTGCCGTCTCTCAGCACCTGCTGGAAGACCAGGATCGCGTTGTCCGAGCGGTTTCCTTTCTCCGCGTACTGTCGGGCCAGATAGAGGGTGTTTTCGCGCTCCCGTGGCATCTCGTCGAAGAACGCCTGGAATATCTCCATGGCGGCGGGATCGCGTCGGCCGGCCATTCGATATCTCTCGGCCAGTACGCTCAGCAGGGTGGTCCTCTTCGAATGATCCTTCCACACCGACTCGTACACGCGGCACGCGTCCTCATCATCCGCGTGCATCGCCATGAGATGTCTCACGAGCTTCTCGGCAAGGTCCTTGTCCCTGGTTTTCTTATAGGTCTCCAGAAGGATTCTCACCTGGTCGGGGGTAAGCGACGGCAGGTTGGCGAGAATCGCGATTTTCGACGCGTAGAATGATTCCTCGCCAGGGTAGAACTTCAGGGCGCGCTCGATGACCGGCAGGGCCTCGTTGACGGGCGGACTCTGGCTCGCGTAGGTCCGCGCAAGCGCATACAGGAAATTATCGTTCGTCGAGAACTCATGAAACGCCCTGCGATAGATGGCGAGGGTCGTGCGGTCGAACTTGTCCTGCTTCCTCAGGCCCATCGCCAGCCCGTAGATCACGGTCGTGTTGTCGGGGGCGCGCTGATACAGCTTCTTGTAGAGCCCCAGCGCTTCCTCGTCGAACTTCTCCATACCGACGTATTTCTCGCACAAGGCGAGGGCGACATGGTTGTTGTCGGGGAGCTTCCTGCTCGCCCGTTCCAGGACCTGCAACACCTTGGGGGAATCGTTCTCCGAAACGATCTCTGAAAGGAGCTTGGCGATGTCGGCCAGTCCGTCCGGCTGCTTCAGGGCCTCGTCGACAATGCCGAGCGCGGCCTCAATGTCTCCGCGCCTGTATGTCGATGCCGCTTCAAGATAGAAGGCGCGAAGAAGCTGGGTCGCGAACTTCCCGGGATTCTCCGAAGCGATCTTCGCCCGGACCTCGGCGGCGAAACGCGCGCATTTCTCCCAATCTCCCTGACCGAAAGATTCCTCGGCCTTCTTAAGATTGTTCTCGATTGCGCGCCCACGTCCAAATATGCGTCCAATCGGACTCACGGAGCGGCTATTATATCAGATGTCCTGCGCAATGGCTGACAAAAAATCGGTCCCGTCGCGACACCGGGTTCCCACGCTTCCGGGAATCGAAGCCTCCGAGCTTGACACGCCGTGAATGTCCCTCTTAGACTAGCCATCGACATGAGCGACCGGAAATCCGAAAAACCGAACAAGACCGACGAGACGATCGGCAAATCCCCCGCCAAGGGCGAGAAGCTGGGCAAAGGGATGGGCATTGTCGTCACCGAGCCGTTCTGCCCCGTCTGCTCCGAACAGGGTCACAAGGAGAAGCTCTACAGAGTGGAGGGGCTGCCGGAGGTCGCGGCCAATCCTCAGGCCGCCAAGGGCGCTCCGCGTGTTGTGGACTGCACGGGGGGCTGCCGATACGGTCTCGAACCCTACTTCAACCCGAGATCGGACGGCTCTTTCTGCTACATGCTGCTCAGGTCGTCCAGGAATCCCGAAGCGTTGGTGAACCACTACTGGTTCAAACCGGAATGGATCGGCCCCCCGCTGCAAAAATAGGGCATCACCTGAGCCGGGTGCCCGTCACAAACTGATCCCCCGCTGACCGACACCAGCACGCTCGTGGACTCGCTCAGCTTGCGTCGGGTGCCAGCTGCCTCAAGACTCAATGAACCGGTGACAAAGGAGTCGGATCGGGAGGGCGAGGCTCCTGCCGAGCCGCACTACCGCAGCGACTACTACTGGTTCGAGGCAGAGTGGATTGGCCCCCCTGTCAAGTAGCCCGGGATTTGCTATGCCGGGACCCCGTCTCCCAACCCTACTCTCGAACCGGGACAGCGACATCGCCTCAATCACCCGGACTCGGAATTGCCTGCGTCGGCCACCCAGCAACACTTCTCACGATCGCCTCACCCACTTATTACTCGCCACCGCGATCAAGGTGCCCAATGCGACGAATCCCAGCGTGGTTTCGAGGAACACCACGAATACGCCAAAACTCGTTTGCGGATGAGTCGCACGGACACCCAAGTTCGAGAAGATGTCAAATGAAATGAAGAACCACTTGAGAGGTTCCCAGATAGAAGAATAATCCTCCCCATATGCTTGTGCGTTTATCATTCCAAGGGGCAGCCAATACACAACAGCGAAGAACACAATAACAAACAGTGACCAGAATGCTAGAAGCCAGATGTTGTCACCGCATCCCGCAAGCCATTTCCAGCATTTGTACCCTATGAGATGCCGATGTCTGAAGACATAGAGGTATTGCTGGTCTCTGACGTATCGATGAAGGTCGGCAGCCAGAACCGTGTCTGCGTCGTCAATGCGGACACCCTGGAAGTCAGTATAAAACCAGCGTTCGGTCCAGAAACACCATAGGTCCTTCCATCGTGCGGTCTTGAGGAAGTGGCGAATATTCCGGCATTCAAAAGCACCCGTGAAGAAATCCTTATACGAGGGCAGGAACTCTGTGTTCACAAAACTGGTTTTCCGATCGGGCAATTGTGTCCTCAGTTTCTCAGGAAGTTCGCATTCAGGATCAAGAGCTTCTAGTTTCCCGACGCGTATCCAATCTAATCTGGCTCCATCAAAGCTCGATTTCCAGAGCAGGGCCCCTTCAAGGTGCGCATCATGAAGGTTTGCTTCTTCCAGATGCACTTCGCAAAGGGTAGCTCCCTCTAAATGCGCCTCAGCAAGCATTGCTCCTTCCAGGTGTGCTCCCCACAATGACGCCACCTCCAGGTGCGCATTCACCAGGCTTGCGTTTTCCATGTGCACACCGCTGAGCTTGGCTCCTTCCATGTGCGACCCGGAAACCTGGGCTCCTTCTAAGTGCACGTCAGTCAGTTCCGCTGCGTGCAGCTGAGCGTGCATAAGATAGGATTCTTCGAGTCTCGCCCCACAGAGGTTCAACCCTGACAGAGGAAATTCTCCCCAGTTTATGCCTCGGAGATCCAGGATAGGCCAAGAGATTCGGAAGTAACTCACCCCCTTGCCTTCAGCTACGTCAAAATCCTCTTCGGGAAGCATCTTGCTTACTTCCCATGCCCTTGCAGCCGCTTCTTTGGGGCTCCGAGGCGCTTGGCCTTCTGGCAGCAGGACTCCCAGTATTCGCTCAGCCAAGTCCGGGTACTTATCCCACCGTTTACGCCAATTCTCTCTTTCTTCGACACTTGGATCTGGCATACGTGACCTCAATTCATTCGCCATTTCTGGAATCTCGTGTTTCTTCTTTGCAGCAACACTGCTAACCAACCTTGGCCTTCTTTGCGAAAGAGTTCACCCATTCTTGAGACTCGTCTGTCGGAGGCTCGTTGCGCACACTGTAAGAGAATATATGGGTGCCACTTACGGGGAGTAAGTGGCCCAGCGCGCCGGGCCCACCTGCTAATACACCTCGTCCGGGAATGTGATCACGACTTCCGTCTCTTCGTTTTCCTTTACCTCGATGCCGGACATGGTCCTCACAACCCCTTCGGCCTCCGCCTCGATGCGATAAATGCCGACCGGAAGATCCGTGATCGACCAGTCGGGGCTTTCTATTCGCTCGCGACTGAATCTCTCGATCAGGTTGCCGTTGTTGTCGTACACCTTGACCCAGCCCCACACATCGTTGTCCGATTCCGTGCGCAGCTTCACAAAAATATCTCCGATTGCGACGTTCATTTCGAGGCCGATCTGGCGCTGCTCACCGGAATTGAGATAGACGCTTTGCTCGACCTCGATGTCCTGGAATTTCGCGACGACCCTGTAGGTCCCCGGCGGCAGACGCGAGTAGAGGTAGGATGTGGACGGCGCGCTGTCCATCAACGACCCATCCTGATCGAATATGCTGACCTCCGCGTTCAGAGGAGTGGCGTACATGTTCGCCACTTCCACCTCCAGAGTTCCGAGCTCGACGGGCAATTCGATCTCTACGGTGTCCTCGTATGACGGCCCGATCTGGATGCCGCCTATGTCCTGGACAAAGTCGCCGACCCGGACCTGGATGCTGTACGTGTCCGGGGGCAGCTCGACCCTGTGATGAGCGTCAACGCCCGTGGTCAGTACCGGCTCGTTCGACGAGTTGATGAAAGTCACCCTGGCCCTCAGAGGCTGGTCGTAAACATCCCTCAGGCTGAGCACGAAAGTCGCCAGGTACACCTCGAACTTCAGGTCGACCGTCCGGCTGTCGCCTTCCACCATCACGAAAGCGTCGCTCTTGACTTCCTGTCCGAGGTAACGCCCCGTTATTTCATAGTTTCCGGGGCCGACGTTAATCGAGAGGTCGGTGGAATCAAGCCGCTCCGCGACAATCTGACCTGTGTCGGTGTTTCTCACGACAACGTCGCCCTGAACCGAATTACCTCCGTTGTCCATCAGATGAATCCTCAGGTTGTTGGCGAATTCCTCGCCGAATTTCACAAGGGCATCGGAAAGGCCGGAAAGGTCCTCCACGTTGGTGACCCGACCGCCTGTCGAGGCGACCAGCTCGCCCAGCGCAAGCTTGTCGGACTGCGAAAGGTCCAGGCCGTAAATGACGATTCTTGGCATGCTGGGATCGTATGAGTAGATTTCGGCGAGCGGGTCGAAGTCTCTGCCGCAATCATCGCCGCCGTCGGTCACGACGAGCATCACCCGATCTATGCCGACCGCCGACGCGCCCAGATCTGTCATGCAATCCTCAATTCCCTGGTACAGGGCGCGCGCTCCGGACGGCCTGAGCGTGTCTATGTAGTCCTGGATCTGGCTTCTGATCCCCTGGCTGGGTTCGAAATAGAGGAATGTCGTATAGCAGTCCGCCGACGGCGTGCCGCCCATCACCCTCAATCCCACCGATATCTCGGCAGGAAGCTTCTGCAGTAATCCGCTCACCGCTGCGTTGGCTTCGTCGAGCTTGTTGTGAGATGTCCCCGGTATGCCGGGCGCGGCCATGCTGCCCGATGAGTCCAGAAGAATCATAAGCTGTGTTTCGGCCCTTGCCGCTCCCGCGGCGAAAAAGGCCGAGCACGCGATCGCGATAACCGTCGCGATCCGGAGCTGAGAAGCGTTCATGCGAAGCCCTCCGGTAATGATATGTTGTCGGAATCAGTATACCACCAGGACCGTTGACCGCATTCCCGTCTTTGCTCTCTTCGTGTTCTTGGTCTCCCGCGCCTTGCTGGTGTGAGAGGTCGAGGGTAGAATTGCACTGCTATGCCCGTCTATGTCTACGAACACGTAAAGGAGCCTCCGGAGGCCTGCGAGAAGCAGTTCGAGATTTTCCAGGAGTTCGGAAGCGAGCATCTGAAGAAGTGCCCGAAATGCGGGCGCACTGTGAGGAGACTCATCGTGTCCGCCAATTTCTCGCGCGATCGTCTCGGTCACACAACGCTCAAGGACATGGGCTTCAGCAAGCTCGTGCGTCGCGACAAGGGGGTCTACGAGATCGAGGGCGCCGCTCGGGACAAGAAGAAAAGCGATCTGTAGGGGGGGGTAACAAAATGACATCGACGCCCGAACCGACCGCAACCCTCCCAGCCATGCATCGACCGCTCGGACTCATCTCGTTCGACGACGCCCTGAGATTCCAGGAAGATGCGATCCAGCAGTACCGCTCGACCGGACAGGGTCTGCCCGTCATCTTCTCGCTCGAACATGATCCGGTCGTAACGTGCGGGCGATCGACCGATTCGAAGAATCTGCTGCTATCGGAGGATGAATATCGGGGCCGGGGAATCGCTCTGAGGAAAATCGACCGGGGCGGAGATGTCACCTTTCATGGGCCGGGACAGGTCGTGGTGTATCCCATCGTCGCGCTGAGAGATCATGGTCTGAGAGCGGGCGATTTCGTACGGATTCTTGAGGATGCGATGGTGGGGACCTGTGCCGAGTGGGGCGTGCAGGCGTATCGTCGCGGGCGCTGGCCGGGATGCTGGACCGACGACGGAAAAATCGGCGCGATCGGAGCCGCGGTCAAAGCGGGCGGCGTCACGAAACACGGGCTCGCCTTCAATGTGAGCGTCGATCTCGGATTTTTCGATCTGATAGTTCCGTGCGGGATAAGCGACCATCCGGTCGTGCGACTGGTCGATCTGGCGGACCGCACCGTTGATCAGAAGGACGTGGAGACGGGGATTGTGCGACGCATTGCGGAGGGGCTGGGCTTGACATTGATACCCCCCCTGTAGTCCCCCCCAAGGGGGGGGGACGGTTTATATAAATACCATCTATAGATAAAGGCTTAATTCCCCGTCCCCCCCTTGGGGGGGACCACAGGGGGGCTCTTCGCCGTCCCCCCCTTGGGGGGGACTGCAGGGGGGCAGAGCCTTTCCAGTCTGCGGCGGTCAGCTCAGAACTTCCCGTCCGGACCGAGCTTGACGAGGAAGGCATCGTAGGCCCCTTCCGACCGCCTCAGACCTCCCTCGGGAGATTCCCCGAAATCGATTGACCCGACAAGGCACCCGACGACGTAGACATTCCCTGCCTCGTCAGTCAGAATGCCGAAGCCGCTCGAGTTTCCGCCATCCGTTCCCCAGGTTACGGCCCATTGATAGCTGCCATCGGAGTCGAGCTTGCACACGCAGGCGTCGTAGTCGCCCTTGGCCGTGCGTTCGTCGACTCCCGTGCCGGGATCGAAATCGGTAGATCCCCTCAAGTCGCCCGTCAGATACACGTTACCGTCGCTGTCGGCGGCGATCGCATTTCCCCAGTGCGAGCCTGAGCACGGATTCGCGCGGACCCAGACAAACTCCCCGTCGGGATCGAACTTGCTCACGAAGCTGCGTTTCTCGGGCGATGGATGTTCTGCGACGCCGGGTCCGGGATCGAAGTCGCAACCCTCGCACGCGTTACCCGACACGTAGATGTTCTCTCCTCCATCGACAGCCAAACACCTCGGCATTGTGTATGTGCCGCCGCCCCACGTCCTTACCCATCGATAGTCTCCGTCGGTCGTGTACTTGACCAGAAACCCGGTCTGCCTGTTTGCGTCCCTTATGTCACTGTCTCCGTCGGACGGGACCGGGTGGAAATCGACTTTCTTCTCGAAATAGCCCGTGACCAGAATTCCCCCCGATGGCTGGCAGTCGATCTCGATGCAGCTGGAATACGCGTGCTCGTGGTTCGGGGCCCAGTACCGAATCCAACGATTCGCCCCGTTTGAATCGAAGCTGAGGATGATGCCGTAGCCGTAAGTGTCCAGCGAGAAACCTGCGGTCCCGGCGCCGGGATCGAACTCAACCGTGCCGCCGGAGATATTCCCGGTGACATAGACATTGCCTTCCGCATCAATCGCCGCTCCATGACACTGGTCCATCGAGTCTCCTCCCCATGTTCTGACCCACTGGAACTCGCCGTTCGTGTCGTACTTCGCCAGGTATGCGTCCTGCTTGTACTGCACCGACTGATGCGATGTGCGCTCCTCGACGCCCTCGCCGGGATCGAAATCGACGGTGTACTCGAAATCGCCGCAGACATACGCGTTTCCGGCGGCATCGACCGCGAGCCCGTATGCCTCGTCGAAGCTTTGTCCGCCCCATGTCCTGGACCATTGCAGGTTTCCCTCGCGGTCGAATTTCGAGAGATAGACATCGGTCCGACGGATTCCGGTGTCCGGGGGCTGTTCTTTCGGGGCCCACAGATCCGATGTGGGAGCGATCTGGCCGGCTACATAGACATTTCCCTGCGCATCGAGGCCAACCTCCAGAGCCTGATCGAGGAACGCTCCGCCCCACGAGACGGCCCAGCCGCGATTGGGTTCCGATGCGGCGTGCGATCTGTCGGCTACGCCGCAGACAAGTGTGCAAAGAACAAGGATTGCGATCACATTGAGACGCATAGGGTACACCTCATGTATCCCGGTTATCACGGCAGCGGCTGCCGAGCTCAGAACTTCCCCTCCGGGCCAAGCTTGACCAGGAAGGCATCGTCCTTCCCGTCGGGTGTCCGGAACACGCCCTCGGATTCTCCCCCTAGATAGATGGAGCCCTCGAAATCCCCCACCACATAGACATTGCCCTGTGAATCAGTGGCGATACCGTGTCCACTTGACTTGGCACGTCTGTCCGTTCCCCATGTCAAAGCCCACTGATACAAGCCGTTAGAGTCCAGCTTGCACACGCATGCGTCGAAACCGCCTTTCGGGCTCCGCTCGTCGACCTCCGGACCCGGGTTGAAGTCCACCGTCGTACTGAAGTCGCCGGTCAGATATATGTTGCCCCAGATGTCCGTGGCAACAGCTTTCCCCCAGCGTACATCTTCGCACGGATTTTCCCGCACCCAGAGAAACTGCCCATCCGAATCGAATTTGCTGAGGAAGCCACGATTCTCACAATTTGGAAAGCACCGGCAATCAGGGCCCGGGTCGAAGTCAAAACCCTGGGATGCCTGACCAGAGACATAGATATTCCCTGAGGCATCGACACACACGCCTCTCGCAAACGTTGCCATTCCTCCGTGCCATGTCCTCACCCAGTTGAAATCTCCTTCCGTTGTGTACTCGACGAGAAACGCGTCAATACCTTCCGATTCCCTTATCTCACTACTTCGGCCTTCTACAAGTCGCGGACAAAAGTCAATGCTCTTTCCAAAATAGCCCGCAATCAACACCGCTCCCGGCAGCTGCGCCGTTACATCAAGGGAATCCACAGATCCCGATTCCGCCACCGGCCCCCAGTATCGAGTCCATCGATGCAGGCCGGACGAGTCAAAACTCAAGATAAACCCGAATTTATCATTGTCCGTCGTGAAACCTCGCGTCCCGGACCCGAGGTCGAATTCAATCGCTCCGCTCGAGACGGCTCCGGTGACATAGACATTCCCCAGCGCATCAATCGCGGCCCCGCGACACGAGTCCGCTGAGTCTCCCCCCCATGTCCTGACCCACTGAAGGTCTCCCTGGCAGTCGAACTTGGAGAGAAACGAATCCGACTCGCGTCTTGCCGACCAATGGGCCGCGCGCCTTTCGATCCCCTCTCCCGGATCGAAATCGACGGTGTACTCGAAATTGCCGCTTACATATGCGTTGCCGTCGGCATCGACGGCGAGCCCGTAGGCTTTGTCGTAGCCTTCCCCGCCCCATCTCCTGATCCACTGCAGGTTCCCGTCCCGGTCGAATTTCCTGAGGAAAGCGTCCGTCCGCGCATCTGCTCTCCCTCGCGTGTCCTCCGACCCGACCGCATCGGACACCGGAGTCTCCCCTCCCGCGACGTACACATTCCCATCCGCGTCAAGGCACACTTCCAGCGCCTCCTCGAAATATGCGCCGCCCCACGAGACAGCCCATCCGCGGTCGGTTTCCGCTGCGGCGTGCGATCTGTCGGCTAGACCGCAGACAAGTGTGCAAAAGACAACGAGCGCGATCACATTGAGACGCATAGGGGTATACCTCCCATGTCCTGGCAACAATCCCGTTAGTAGCCCGGGATCCCATTTCGGTCTGAGCCTTGAAGCACTCCTGCGCCTCGCCGAAATGGGATCCCGGGTCCTGCTTATCCTTCAAGAACCCGGGAACCTGTTTCCAGAGGGTAATCCCGGCAATCGCAGACCTCCGAGTGGAAACAGGTTCCCGGGCTACTTGCTGGCGACTATCCCGGTAGCAGCTACCTTACCGCTCGCTGCGCTCGCGGCAAGGATAGCAGCTACCGGATAAGAGATGGCAGTTGCCGGACTGCCTAGAACGGCAGCTCGCAGAATCTGAAGATCGACACGCCGTTCGTGTGAGCCACGTGAACTTCGCCGTCGCCCTTGTCGACATCGATGCGGAGCGGGTCGCCGGAGATAGTGACGCTGTCGCCGACTTCGCCGATGTAGTTCATATTCGAGTCGTAGATTTTCACGACCGGCTGACCGGTTGAGAGTTTATCCAGGATGTACACGTAGTCGTCGATATCGACCGAAATGTCTTTTGGATCGTTCACCTGGTTCGAACCATTGCCCGGCCCGCTGAGGAAGGTCTGGTTCTGGTGCCAGACATGGCCGCTTCCAACGTCGTCGTAATTGATGCGTTCGACGGAGAAGTCCGGAGCGCCCTCCAGGATGTAGAACCATGCGGTGATGTTCTCGGGAAGATCGGACGAAGTGTCGATTCCCTTGACCGCAGCCATGTTGATTAGTCCCGGTCCGGCGCCGACATTGGTGTAAGACGCCAGATTTCCCCCATGAGCCGGGCATGTCCGTCGCGTGTGCAGGATGGAGGAACCCGCGTTCTGCACATAGTAGTGCCTGGTGTTGTCGTAAATGACCATCACGTCCAGCATGTTCCCCGAATAGCCCGCGAGCCAGTACGAATTGGTGTCTCTCACGTAGATGTACTGACCGTATGAAGTGGTGCTGCCCATGGATGCTTCGCCGCAATTCAGGACATCAATGCGATCCAGGTTGGCGGCCCCGTACATGTTCATGTACTGCCCATTGGAGTAATCTTCATCGTAGATCCAGGTCTGATTGTCCGCGAACTGCACATAGGGCTCGCCGGTGTCCTGCCTGACGCCAAGATCGCTGATCTGCACACTCCTCAGGTAGATGTTCTTCAGCGGATCGGGGGCGATAGTGTAGGCGATCGATGCATACGAGATGGGGTCGCATCCGTTGGTGACCCTCAGGTCAAAGTCTCCCGGGTTCACACCGCAGAAGTCGAAATCGCAGGTGATGGTCGACGGGTCCACCCATAGCACATTGGTCGCGCTCGCAAGGACATCGGTTCCGTCGACGATATCGACCGCCAGATTCGTCCCGTTCTGAAAATTCGTGCCGCTGACTATGAAACCGGTGTAGGCCTGACCCGATTCGGCGGGCGACGGGTCCGCGCCGGTGACCTCGAAATTGGCGCACGGATTCGAGCCCACGGGAATGGTGAAGCGCCAGTAGCCGGACAGGGGTACGTCCGGGGCAGGCACCGGGAATCCCTGGTTGTAGGTGTCCCCTTCCTTGCCGACCACGGTCACGAGAAACTCGACGTCGTCCTTGGATGTCGGCTCGACGCCGGTGAATTCGAGCTCGGCGATACTGCTCACGGCGGTCCCGGGCTGGGTGTATGGCTCGAAGTCATCGGGGAGGAACTCAAGATAGTCGCCGAGGACATTCGAGTTTGGCGACTCGACGACGATTTTCGAGAACTCACCCAAAATGCCGAGGGAATTCTGCTGCGCGCCCCAGTCGAACATCTCGGCCCGTATTTTCACCGTTCCGCCGCCGATCCCATTATCGTAAAAAAGCGTGCTGCCGTTGTCGGCGATGGAAAGCTGGAAGGCCTCCTTTGCGTTCGCGCTGATCGGGAAATCGTCCGGGATATTCACCGGGGGGTCGATCACCGGCGGCTCCCAGCTCGCGATCACCGCGTACTGGAAGGTCAGTATCGGGACCGGTCCGAGCATCGGGAACTGGAGCCTGTACAGGCGGGTATTGCTGCCGGTCGAGCTGAACAGGCCTCTTTGCTCGACGTTCGTCGCCTCATGGAAAAACTCCGTCAGGTCGTCATCGGAGCCGAGCCCGTCGCAGAAATACCTGTACGGGTTCAATGTAGCGGTGAAAGTCATCCCCTTGTTGCCGAGTTTGCCCTCGGTGAATCCCAGAATGCCGGACTGGGTGAATTCCTGCGGATTGAACCAGCGAGTGTAGCCGTCAGGATTGAGAAGTTTCGCGACCTCGCTTGCTCTCGCATAGAAGATCGAGGGATCGTACGAACTGTACGCGTCCCCGTCGTGCACGAAAACGCCGAGGACGTCGAAGCCGGTATACACGTCGAGACCCGGGAACGGGTGCACAAGGGTGACATCGACATCGATCAGTCCCTCGGTCGGGAAATTCGACATGTCCACGATGTTGATCTTAAGGTTTGTCAGCTTACCGGCCGGGGGCTGAAGGAACATGGTCACGTTCGCCTTGAACTCGACACCCCTCAGCGGGACGACATCCACTGCCCCGGAGGAGGGATCGATGCTCACGTCCCAGAATCCCCAGAGGCTCTTTGCAGAACAAGAGGTATTGTCGCCGGAGTCCGTGGGACGGAAAGAAGGGTCTGAGCCCGGCACGGTCGGGCTTTGGAAACCCTGCGAGCACGAAAGAAGGCCGAATACCATCGCCGCGCATACGAGCGGGAGTACGATATGGTGCCGCATGACGGAAACCTCCAGATGGTTGCTGAATGCCTGAAATATAATGATATCGAACGGCTGGATGGAATGCAACGGACGGGGATCTGCCAGACCTCACCCCCCTTCCCCCCTCTCCATCCGCCGCGGCGGATGGAGAGGGGGGAAGGGGGGTGAGGTTTGACAGAATCATTTCCCGGATGCACCAGGAAAGGCATCCGACAGCCGGAAACTTCAGAAGGTACCGACCTGTTGTTCTTATCGCGGGACGAGGTCTTCCCTGAGGAAGCTGGGATGCTTCCATTCGAGAACCATCAGCTCTTCTTCTACGATGTAGTTCTTCTCGAGCATCGATTTGAGGTGCCTGCACGCCTTGATATGATCCGCCAGCCTGGTCGTGGCGTAGCCGGACTGGGTCCCGCTATGCAGAATGAAGGGCCAGTCGGAACTTTCAAGGAGAAGGAGCTCGCGCTCGAACTGCTCGAGCGCCCTTCGAATCCTGGGATCGTCCGAGCCCTGATACTTGCTCCTGAGGCGTCTCAGGTGATGATTCAAGCCGTAGATGTGGGGATAAATCCACTCCGCCTTGTCGCTTCCCCAGACCTCCCCGTACCCACCGTCGCCCCATGACGAGTGGGCCGGAATGCCGGGGCGGGTCTCGCCTGCGGATCCGATATAATCGGTCGCGGTCGCAGCTTTGATGTCGCCTACCCTGGCGATCTGCCTGAACACTTCGCCGAGCCAGTCGATCCCTTCAAACCACCAGTGCCCGAACAGCTCCGCATCGTACGGGCACACGATCAGCGGGGTCTTCATGCCGCATTTATCTATCCACCAGAGCCTGCCCTTCGCACGGTTCACGAAATCCACGGCATGAGTGTGCACGCGCTCGAGCGCCTTCCCTCGGTCATAGGGCTCCTTGTGCTCGGTGACGCCGGTGATGCGGTGATACTTGATGCCGGTGAATGTATGGTCGACTGCAGGCGGCATGTAGGGCGCGATCACGTCCGCGGGAAGATCGAACCCGACGTCCCTGTAGAAATCGCGGTACCAGTAATCGCCCGGGTATCCCTCCTCGGCGCTCCAAACCGCCTTGGAGGTCTCCCTGTCCCGACCGAAAGCGACGGGACCTGACGGTGTCTTGATGGGGACGAGCGGATCTCCGGAGTTGAGGGTTTTTCCAGGCGCGGCAAGCTCGACTGCGTGTGACTCGACGAAGAACTGTCCCAGGCGCTCGTTGGCAATGATGCTCTCGAGGCCCGGGATGTAACCGCATTCCGGGAGCCAGATGCCTTTGGGACGTCGACCGAGCAATCGCTCGTGGACCCTGCATCCGACGCCGATCTGCCTCTCCACGCTGCCCGGGGACATCACCAGGTGCGGCAGGAATGCGTGCGTCGCGGCGCACGTGATGATTTCCAGGAGCCCGGCCTCTTCGAGCGCCCTGAATGCACGGATGAGGCCTCCCTTGCCGTCAAGAACGTCCCTGATCGCCCTGAAGCGCTCCCGGTACATTTTCACGAGCGGTCTGATGGGATCGGTCAGGGAGCCGTGACGCTCCGACTCCTCGTCGAGGAGCTTCAGGCGGCTCTCCACGTAACGGACCACTCGTCCATGCAGCAGCTCGTCGTCCAGCATCAGCAGAAGCGTCGGCGACAGCGTCAGCGTCAGACGCGCCGGGACCCCGTCCCGCCTCAGCTCCTCGAGCATCAGCACCAGCGGCGCGTACGTCTCCGACACTGCCTCGAACAGCCACTGCTCTTCGAGGAAGTTGTCCCACTCCGGATGTCGGACGTACGGGAGATGAGCGTGAAGGGCTAGCAGAATCGATTTCATGGGTTTCCGCCTGACAGTATGATGTGTAACCTGCGCTCGAATCAAGACTGCACGGGATTCGCCTGGACCTCGCTGCGCGCCGTCAGCGCGGCATACAGCTTGGCGTATTTCTTCGCCTGTGACGGCCATCCGAAATCCTCACACATGCCCGCTATCACCAGGTTCTGCCACGTCGCGGGCTCCTCCCTGAACAGCTTGGCCGCCTTCTTCAGTGTGTTGAAAAGACTGCTTGCAGAGAAAGAGGCCATCGTGAAGCCGGTGGCCTGACATTTCGCGAGCCGGGTCGGGGTAACGTTCTTGACCGTGTCCTTCAGGCCGCCGGTGAGGGAAACCACGGGCACGGTGCCGTACCTCAGGCTGTACATCTGGTTCAGTCCGCAGGGCTCATATCGGGAGGGCATGAGGAAAATGTCGCTTCCGGCCTCGATCTTGTGCGCGAGCTCGTTCGAGAACGTCAGCCTCACTGCAAGGTTCCTGGGAAATTTCGTCTGCGCTGCCGTCAGGGCTTCGTGGTACTTCGGCTCGCCCGTGCCGAGGATCACCATCTGGACGTCAAGCTTCACGAGCTTCGGAAGCGCCTCGAGCAGCAGCTCGAAACCCTTTTGCTCCGCGAGCCTGCTTATCATGCCGATCAGCGGGCCTTTCCCCTCGGGAAGCCCCATCTCTCTCCTGAGCGCTTTCCGACATTCCCATTTTCCGCTCAGATTCTCCTCGGTGTATTTTCTGGCAATGAAGGGATCGTTTGCCGGGTCCCATTGAGAGTAGTCCACTCCGTTAAGTATTCCGGTGAGCTTTTCCGATACCGCTCTCAGGACGCCGTCCAGGCCGTTCCCGAACCCCGGCGTCTGGATCTCCTCTGCGTAGGTCGGACTCACGGTAGTGACCGCGTCGGCGAAGATGATGCCGCCCTTGAGCACGTTCACCTGCCCGAAGTATTCGAGGCCCTCGGGGTTGAAGTAGTCCCACGGAAGGTCCAGTCCCTGGTACTTGTCGCCTCCGAACCTCCCCTGGTAGCCGAGGTTATGAATAGTCAGAACCGAGCGGGCGCCCTCGAAAAACTGATCGCTCTTGTAGTGCGTTTTGAGATAGACGGGAGCCATCGCGGCCTGCCAGTCATGGGCGTGCACGATGTCGGGCCTGATGTCCAGGGCTTTGCAGGCTTCCAGGGCCCCCTTGGAGAGAATGGCGAACCTGGTCAGGTTGTCCTCGTAGTCAATACCTCCCTCGGTGTAAAGCTCTTCCCTGTCGTAGGCCGATGGATAGTCGACCATGAGGACTCTCATACCCGAAGGGTGATCGACCTCCCTCAGGCAGGCCTCGCCGGTGTATCCGGGAAGAAAGAAAGACAGGTGGTCGACGATAACCTCAGGAGTCTTGCCGCTCCTCTCGGCCCACTCGGCCACGGCGCGATAGTATGGAATTATGGCGGTGACCTTGTGGCCCTTCCGGGCGAGCTCCTGCGGAAGCGCACCGATCACGTCGGCCAGTCCGCCGGTCTTGCAGTACGGCACCATCTCGCTGGCAATGAAGACTATCTCATATGTCCGAGGCATGTGGGGCCTCCTCCTCTTTGGGTGAATATGGACCCTCCAGCAGCACGACCTCGCCGGAGGACTTGACATGGGTCCATTTTTTCACGACCACGCGACCCTGGGGGGTTACGGTGAAATGAGTTTTGTCGAATTCAGGATCGTATCCTATCTCGACGCCGTCATCAATGATACAGTTTTTGTCGACGATGGCGTTACGGATGCGCACGTGACGTCCGATCGTCGTGTCGCTGAAGATGATACTGTTTTCCACGAGCGCGTAGGAATGGATGAAAATATTGTGAAAGAGCACGCTGTTAAGGACGGTGGAGCCTGAAACGATGCTGCCTGAGGCGATGACGCTGTCGATGGCCTGTCCGAATCGGCCGCCCTTCTCGGCGAATACGAATTTAGCGGGCGGGAACGGCCGCATACGCGTCCTTATGGGCCACTGGTAGTTGTAGAGGTTTATGGGCGGATGGACCTCCCTGACCTCCATGTTCGCGTCGTAGTAGGTGTCCAGCGAGCCCACGTCGCGCCAGTATGTTTTTTCACGCTCGCCCTCGCCGGGAATCCAGTTGAGCGAGTAATCGTAGGCGAAGACCGATTCGCCGCGGCTGACCAGGTCGGGGATTATGTCGCGGCCGAAATCGTGAATCGAATTCTCGCCCTTCTCCTGGTCGCGAAAGAGCGCGTCCTTCAGCGCGCGCGTTTCCCAGAAGTAACTTCCCATGCTGACCAGGGACATGTCGGGACGTCCGGGCATGGGTTTGGGATTGGCGGGTTTCTCCTCGAAGCCGATGATGCGGCTCTTGTCGTCCACCTCCATCACGCCGAAACGTCTCGCGGCGAATGCCGGCGGGACGGGCAGACAGGCGACGGTAAGCGATGCGCGTCGCTTGAGGTGGAAGCGGAACATCTCCGCCACGTTCATCTTGTAGACGTGATCGCCGCCGAAGACCGCTACGTGCTCGGGATTCGTGTCCCACACGATGTGGAGATTCTGGAAAACCGCGTCGGCCGTTCCCTCATACCAGTGCTGGCCCGTGCGCATCTGAGCCGGGACCGGATCGATGAAATGGCCCACCACTCCGCCTAACATCCAGCCGCGCGCGAGATGCTTGTTGAGCGAATCGCTCATGAACTGAGTCAGCACCTTGAGATGATAGAACCTGGAGTTGATGAAGTTGGAGAGGACAAAATCGATGATGCGATAGGTGCCCCCGAACGGGACGGCCGGTTTCGCGCGGTCCGCGGTAAGGGGCATAAGGCGTTCGCCGCGGCCTCCGGCGAGAATCATCCCGAGGACTTCCATCATTCTCGACTAGTCCTCCTCCTTGAGAGCGCGTCTCAACGGCTGGTGGCTGAGGTCGACGGACGAGGGAAGCTGGCCCGGTAGAATCGCCGGCACAGTTTTGAGCGGCATACGTATCGGGTTTGTCACCATCAGCGGGGTCTCCTCGCCGTCAACCACCCTGGCTATAACGTACACGTACTCGATTCCCGGGCAGACGCCACTGTCCTGGAATCTGCCGAGGGGCGGGATGGACCACCAGGACTCCCGTTTCGGACGCTCCCCCTCCAGCCGAAGTCGTATGAGACGAAACTCGACGCCTTTGGCGGCGCCGGCCTCGACAACGCTGGCCAGCTCCCAGAAAATGAGTGCGCGGTCGGGCACAATCGCCAGAGCGACGGCTTCATCGATGCCGTACGCGGTGTCCCATGTCTGGGGCTCGGGTATGGGCGGCAGACCCGCACCCTGCGGGCCCAGAGCCGTCTCCGTCATCTCCGACGGGAATCCGTCCTTCGTCTTTTCGTGATCGCTCATTTTTCCCCCTCCCCGAGTAACACACTTAATATAACCGAAACCGGCACGAAATTCACTACTGACTATACGTAAACATTCCAGGAATGCAACCCCAAGTCGTGGAAATCCCCGGTAATTCAATGTTTATTCGATCGATCTGACCTCCATCCTGGCTTCCACCCGGAATTTCCCCCCTTCCTCCAGTTTCACCGGAACACGGAAGAGCGCGGAGGTCCCCTGGTATGTCATCTCCAGTCCGCCCTCGCCGCGGCTCAGCGTTTTCACGGGATACGCGCCCACCCATTCCGCGTCGGGGACACTTATCTTGATCTTCACTTTCGTCCATTCATCGACGCAGGCGGTTTCCCGGCCTTCCGGTATCTCGAAGCTGTCCATGAGCTGACGCCTCTCACCGGACGGCATCAGGTAGTACCTGCTGTCCGAGTCGCCCGCCAGCAGGCCGAGGTTGAACTCCATCAATAATACACCCTTGAACGAGCCCCCGTCATCACGCGACAGGCTGTAGCGCATGATCCCGACGCGTCCGTCCTCTTCGAACGTGAAGGCCTTCTCCCTCCGCCAGGGCCCGTCCGTTTTCAACAGCCTGACGCCGCGCTCGTCCGCATCGGTCGCCCAGAAGCCCCATTCCGGGCCAAGGATAGGATTATGTTCAACCCTGGCGAGCTGATCCAGGGACGGCGCCCATGCCAGGATTCTGTCCGCGAAACATCCGCGCCTGCTCTTGTCGTACCCGTGACCCTCCCTCCAGCCTGCCGGAGCGACCTCCTGGATATCGTGTATGCTCGCGGGGCTTCCCTTCGAAGCGGTCTCCGACGCTTCCTTCATCGTTGCGTGATACGCCTCTTTCCTTCGCGCCAGAACATCGATCACGTCGACCATCCCTTCGAGACTCCCCGCGGATATCACCTGGCCGGTCATCGGATCGATCACCCACTGAACGCGCCGGGCGGCGACAAGGATTTGCGATTCCTCGTCCGGCTTTTCCTTCCGGCTCCGGCTTTCGGCGAATCTTGTTCCGACATACCTGACGAGGGGGAAGCTCGGCTTCGCTCTCCGAAGCTCCGTCTCCGCGGCGAGGACTTCTCGATGGACGGCGAACCTGAGGTAGTTCAGGTAGAGGCCGCCGAAGACGCCGTGCCAGTAGGCGCAATTGCATTGTGCCCTGAGAGCGTGCCAGAGCGCTCGCGCGGTCGGGGACGCCTTCGAGCCATCGGAGGGTTTCACGTCCGGATCTCGATCGTGGACGAGCCTGATTATTTCCTGGACCCTCTCGTGCATGTATCGGCTTTCCGGGTACCTGGCAAGGAACGTCCTGAACATCCCGGCAACATGAGGGGGCTCTACTCGATCCAGCTCCGGGTTCGACTTGACCCATTCGTAGATTTTCTCGGCGGCGAGGTTTCTGCCCGGATACAGGTTCCAGACTCCCATCTCGCGATAGCTCGATGTCGTCACGTAAACCCGCTGTCGCGGATGCGGCATCAGTTTCATGTACTCCGACGGGTGGATGGTCCTGATCACTTTCGAGCGCTCGATACGGGCGAGGAAATCGTCGAGCCATCCCTGCTCGTAGACCCATTCGTACGTGTGAGGCCACATGCCGAACTTCTCGCCGTCGTCCCCGTACGTCACCGCGGCGTTGTCGGGAAGCTCCTTTGCCATGCGCTCGAGGTTCCCGACCACTTCATCGGCTTTCCGGAAGGGGATCAGGTATCTGAGGCGTTCGTTTATCGGGAAAATCGCCACGCTTCGACCGTTGTGCTCGGTGCGGTAGTAGCCCCAGACCTGGTGCACGGAGGGATCGGGAAGTCCGGCCCGAAGCTGGCTGTCGTCAAGAAGAGTGTAGCGAACGCCCGCCGAGGCAAGACGTCCCGGAAGCACCGGCTCCCACACGCGTTCGGTGGTCCAGCTTCCCGAAGCAACAACGCCGAACCGTTTTTTCAGGTACGACTCCATCAGCCCGAACTGGTGCCTGAAGGCGTTCTCGTCGATGAGAGGCTGGACAGGCTCCCACATACCGCCGGTGAGCAATTCGAGCCTGCCGGCGTGAAGCTCGGCCTTCAGAGCGTCCACGTAGCCGGGCTCGTTCGCGTCCATCCATTCCCACAGACATCCCGATGAATGGAGCGCCCACCTGATGCCCGGATGCCGCTTGACCACATCCAGGAACGGCTTGTAGGCGATATCGTATGCTTTGCGAAATACGTCGGGCAGGTTGCCCAGAGGCTGGTGATTGTGAATGACGAGAAGGAGATGAAGCATGACAATAAAAGGGGTCCTTACCCTCAGGGTCCTATTCCCGCCAGAGACCGGCGAGAAGCCTCTCGTCCGGAACCGTAACCGATATCGTGCCGAAGAGCGGGCAGCGGTCGACGACCTCTTTTCCGCGCATGACGAAACAAGCGAGGCTGATGATCGACTTCGGACCCGCGTCCAGCGATTTAACCGGCACCGACAGCTCCACCACGGTGTCTACCGCGGCGGTCGAAAGCGTTTCGATGTGATATTGGCTCTCGAACGGGACGGGCCTGTAGAGCCTGAGCTGGGCGACGGGACCGGTCGCAAGGTCCATCGCTATGTTCATCTCCGCGGGCTTGATCACGCGGACCACGAGCACATCGCCCGGCTGTATCCCCTCCCGATCTATGTCCAGCCTCAAATAGAGATTCTCGGTGTCGGCGCTGAAGAACAGGTCCGATACGGGTCCCGCCTTCTCCCTGGCCATGAGCCCCTCAAGACGGCTGGCCTTGAGATGTCCGGAGCCCGACCATTCGTAGAATGTCGTGATCCTTCCGTCGATCTCGGGATGGATCACGTCCAGCGGGGCTTCGACGCTCACGTTGTCGATGGGCAGCTTCGGATCGACAGGCACGATCAGCTCCATCGGCGTGTCCAGCCCCATCAGTTCGTACGCCCTCGTCAGTCTCTCTCGAAAGATGATGTCGAAGAAATAGTCGAGCGGGCTGTGGAACGGCTCCCCGTACCACCAGAACCAGTCGCTGCCCTCGGCCACCCACAACTGCTCGAGCACTTTCCTCCTCTGCTCTGTGCCTATCTCATCCGGGCTGTCGGGAGGAAGCGGGAAGACCTCGTCCAGCTTCGACCTCACGTTCGCCAGTATTTTCCAGGCCTTCCGATCTTCCTCGCAGCCCATCCAGATGTCGAAATTCCCTCCGATCCAGCTCCCGGCCCCCAGTTTCTTGATGCGACCCTCCGGCGGGAAAGCGGCCAGATATTCGCGGGGCGTGGTGAACTTGATCAGCGGGTGTTTCTCCAGCGCCTCGGCCAGGCCCGTGAGAAACCCCTCCCCTCCGTCCGGGTAATGCTCCCAGGGATTCTCGCCGTCGCACACCAGCGTGACGAGCTTCGGGACAGCCCCGGGCTTCCCCAGCTTCGCGATGTTCTCCAGGTTTCCGACGAACTGCTTTACCGCGTCCTTAGGAAGCTTCCAGGAGAATTGAAAGCCGATGTCGTCGGAAAGTCCCCTGTTGCGAAAACAGCATGCAAGGCGGCTTTTGTCGGGATTGCCGATAAGCCAGGGGCGCGTGTTGTCCGCACCCTTCGGCACTTCCGTGCCTGTGGACGCATCATAAAGGAGCGCCTCGTCCGCCGCGATCCACTCTATGCCCGCGTCCTGGATCAGCTCAACGGCATCCTGGCTGACCGAACCCTCGCTCGGCCACATCCCAACGGGGCGGTGCCCGAAGGTTTTCTCAAACTCCTCCAACCCCATGCTCAATTGCCTTCGAGCGTCCTCCGGATGCTTGAAAACGGGGGTGTCGGGATGATGATCGGGCCTGACCCTGCTGTCGATCAGCAGCGGAAGAATGGGATGGTAGTACGGCGAGCAGGTCAGCTCCAGTATGCCTTTCGATTCGAGACCCGAGTGCATGGGCAGAATTTCTTTTAGAGCGGCTCCTATTTTGTCCACGAGGAGCTGCTTGTCGGACTCCGCGAAGCTCTGCTCCCTGCGTATGAGGGACGCGATCTCGGGGTCCTTTCGGAGGCTGAAACCGCACCAGGCAAGGAGAAAAAGGACGACCAAGTCGCGGAGATCCGACCGCCTGAACCTCGCCCGCACGTATTGAAGATCGATCCCGGCTATCTCCTGGCCCCGCTTCATGAGAAGCTGGTTGAATCTCTGGTGAGGTTTGACGTGCACCTCCCAGTTGATGAAGAAACAATGCCGGAGGAGGAAATCCTTTTCGTTGTCGTTCAGCTCTTCGGCGGGCTTCAAGGCGAGATCGCGGAAGTAGTCGCTTCGCGGATGCAGCATAAGGTCCTGCATCTGGTTCAGGAGCACCGGGCTGAAGTTGATTGTCTGCTTGAAAAAGGGGTAATCGCGGGAGACCTGCGCGAGGTCGGTGTAGCCGCGGGCGCCGTGGAGCAGGACCCAGGGAAGGAGATGCACGCCGGTCGCCGGGTCGCGATAATCCGGCTGGTGCATGTGCCATACCAGTGCCAGTCTGACTTCCTGAGCCATCGCTCTTGAGTCGATTCAGACGACTTCCCTGAGGTAGCGCGCCGCTTCCTCGGGAGGAGTCGGGTTGATGTAAAAACCCGTGCCCCACTCGAATCCTGCGGTCTTGGTGAGCCTCGGAAACATCTCTATGTGCCAGTGGTAATGCGCGTGACCGTACGGGAAGCTCTCCTCAAGCGCCCCCTCGCTCGGCGTTGTATGTACTACATAATTATAGTGCACATCTCCCAGGGTCTTCTTGTATTTGGCGACGAGACGGCCCATGACGCCCGCCAGGTCCCTCAGCTCGTCGTCCGACGCCTGCGTGTAGTCGGCCTGGTGACGTGTGGGGAATATCCACAGCCCGAACGGCTGCGCGCTCGCGAACGGAGACAGAACGATGAAATGATTACTCACAAGCACGACCCTGTCCTCAAGCATCTGCTCCTGGTCGATGATGTCGCAGAAGAGGCACCTTTTCTTGAACCTGTAATGCT
>CAYGZQ010000025.1:0-51729 GCA_964354375.1 uncultured Planctomycetota bacterium | reverse complement strand
CGCGCGCCGCGCATGGCGTCAGGCGAGCGTACCCCCGAGAACGACCTGGCTCCCAGCACCTCCTCCTTCACCGACATCTCCCGCCTCGGCGCGCACGGCGCCTTCACCGAATCCTACGGCGGCGGCACCACCAACCCCAGAACACAAGGCTTTGACGCATTGCTGCAGATAGGCAAAAGGCATCATTTGCCAGGGTTAGGCAGGTTCGTGAGCATGAGGGGAAATAACCCGTTTGTTGCAGGTCGCCCCCTTGGAGAGCGGAGGACTGTTGGCGAATCACAAGAGTGGCCCGGGTTCCCGATCTACCAAGGCGGCTCGGGCCCACAGCTGCCGCCCGCCTCCGATGAATGTCTTTGTGCGTATGCGATGGAGTGGGAGGCCTATGCATGTTCGGATTGCCCGGAATGCACGCTGCCGGTGGCTGCGAGGGCAAACGATTGGTTCGATTTGTGTTGCGAGCCGAATTGCAACTACCTGAAGGGAGCAACAGTGGACGTGTGTGGCGTGTCGAGCTTTTTGTCCGATTGTGCGTGTGAAAGATGCAAATGGTCGTTCGGATTGGCTGGGGGTTCCTGGAACGTAACAGTAGTTGACTGCCCGAGTTCTGAAGCAATGAAAGCATTTCTCTACACGGCTTGCCAAGCGGCAGCGCATTGTGCTTGTGCTATGCGCTGGAACGCAGAGTGGCAGGCCCAGATGGAGTCAGATTTGCATGGCCACCAGTCCAGCTGGAAGGGCGCGTGGGGCTGTATTAGCCGTATATGCAGAGAAGGCGGTATTACGATAAGGTGTTCGCAGCCGGTGCCAAACGGGGACAAGTATCAGCAGATATGCTCCCAAGGATTCGAGGGCTACACCTTCGCCGACGAGCCGAACGCCATACTCATCTGCCTTGGCGGGGCACAGTGTTGGCCGGCGTCCATTCTTCATGAACTCTTGCACCTTTGCGGTGTGGGCATCGAGGGCACTGAGGTACAGTGGAACCAATGGCAGGCTGTCCGTTCTCTGCCCCGGCCGTCATGGAATGCCTTGTCCCAGCATTTCTGCTTCGATTACAAGACCTGTCAGCCAAAGACCAACTTGTGGTGGGAGCAAGGCTGTCAACCTTGCGGATGTGATTATGCCGAATCGTCAGGCAGGGTGGTTGACCCGTGCTTCTGACGAAGACTGGAGGATGCTAAATGAGACTTCTGGTTTATGTTCTGTTCGTTGCGGTCTCATCTATGGTAGTCGCCGGAAGCTGCCTGGCGAAACAACGCGCCCCAGATGGGCGCGAAGAAGCGAAGCCGGAATCAGAGAGCGCAGTGTCAGTTCTTCAAGATGATGTAATCCGCTCTATCATCTATGGCTACGAGGGCCCCACGATCGGGTGGAACTACGACGATGGCTGGAGATCGCATTGGCAAGTGGGAGCCGATTTCGCTCTGCTTCTTGACCACAAGAACGAGGAGACAGTCAGGCAAACCCTGCGCGCTGCGGCGTATGATCCGAATCCCGGAATTCGAGTGATGGCGACCTTTGCTTTGTTCAGGATGAGGGATGCGCCGGAAGAAAGGCTGTCCTCCCTATTGGATGGCCTGGTGTCGGAGGATTGGACCGAAAGGCGTGTTGCCAGGCAGTTGCTGACCAACAATCTCGCTTCGCGCAGCGACCCGGAGCTGGAGGCTCTCCTCCCTGCGGGAACCAGCCTTGACAGAATCGATCTTCACGGTGAAACCGACATTGAGTACGTGCCGACAATTCTGGATAAGCTACGTTCAGAAAACGCTGCAATGCGTGCCGCCGCGCTGAGCGTGCTGTGGAAGTTCACTGACGAACCCACAGTGATGTCAGCGATCTTGGAGCTCACTCATGAGGAATCCGCAGAAGTCAGGGCTTCGGCTATCGGGGACCTTAGATGGGCCCCGGTCAGCGATCCGGCCCGACGACAGGACTTGGCCTTGGTGGAGAGAATAATCGCTTTGACCCGCGATTCGGATCCTGGTGTTAGAGCAGCAGCGATTGCAGCTTTGGAGTTCTATGCCCCGTCCATCGACTCAATCCAGGCAGTGACGACAGGCGTTACCGACATAGATCCGCGTGTGCGTCGGAACTCCGTCATGATCCTGCCGAGTCTCGCGGAACCGGCAGATTCTCTTCCTGCCATCATACCTGCGCTCCAGGATGCAGATCCGTCTGTCGTCCGAGCGGCAATTGACGTGCTCGCCAGCATGGGCCCAGCCGCTCGCGCGGCGTTATCAGAGCTTCGAAAGCTCCAGTCTTCACCCGACACCAACTTGTCTGAGTATGTTAGTAATGCCATCAGGCACATCGAAGACCAGGAGTAGCGCAGCTTTACATAGGCTCGCACTTCGCTCAACGCGAACCGTGAGTGTTCGGTGTACGCGTGACATGACAAACATGACCGGGACGAAGAGGCTGGACGCGTACCGCACGATCAGCGGGACGAACTACAAGATCGTGTTCCGCGCGCAGTGGACGTTCAGCTTCGACCGCAAGAACCGGCTGAGGACGCACACGTACGCGGGCGGATCCAACGTCCGCGGGAACATATGGTATGATGGTGCGGGTCGCGTATGGCAGAGATGGAACGACGACTCCGTAACAGGCGACTGGGATTACCTGAGGGACTCCGACGGCATCCACCATTGCAGGCCTGTGGTTTCATCTCCCAACCTTGCCCCCCTGACCTCTTCTGATCCATAACTGAGGCCCCGTGACCGCCCCCACCACCCGACGCACCTCAATCTCGACCAAAACAACCGAACCCGCATCCTTAGGCGACCGCGACACGCGCGGGTGCGAGCTCGAAGCTACGATAACCCGTACCGTTCAGCCGCACTCTTGCTCTCTCGCTACGAGATAGAATACTGAATTCCTGCTTCCGTACGTCCGTTCTGATGCGCCGTTTCAAGCATCACTTTCTGTTATCTCTCTCACAGGCGCCAGGCGCGTCGAGGTTTAACTCTCCTTACATCTTTCCCCACCCCCCGGCCCAACTTCCCCCCCAGGCGCCTTTCAGACGCGTCAAAGCACCTCAGAGTATGTGACTCACACTCCCAGCAAACCGCCGCACTCCCGGGCCAGTCGCATGGCGAAGCCTGAATGCAACCTCAGAGTCGGGTTTGGCTTGCGAGCGGGTCCTACGCGATCAACTCGTCGAGCGCTTGTTTCAATTCGTCGCCTCGGATGAGCGAGACGGTGGTGTCGGCCCACGATCTCAGTCGCTGAAGGGCGTCGACCCATTCGGGTGAGAATGCAATGCCCGAGCGCTTTGCGGCCTCAAGGTAGTGCACGTACGTCCAGACCCTGAATGGATTCACTTCGTCCGAGTCGAGTTCCGCGAGCAGAAACCCGAGCACCGCGTCGGAGGTCGAGTCAAAGAAGGCCGTGTCCTGCGGGATGAAATAGGCGACAAGCTCGATCTCACCCTCGGGCGGCGAAACCGGCGAGCCGGACTTTTTCGCCTCCCAGTCCGCGGTTATCACCCGTGCGACCATCGGGATGCAATCGATCAGGAGGTCTCTAAGGCTGCCCTCGGCGAAAATGTCCAGCCATGAGGTGCTGGAAAGATACTCGATTCCCGGGTGCGCCAATGCGCGGTTCATGAGGTCGCACATCAGGGGGATGTTCGTTCTCAGACGCTCACGGCGGGAATCATCGTACGGGTCCCCCCTGTACCGGGCGTCGGCCTCGAGCGATTCCTCCGCGAGCACGGCAACGGTGAAATCGGCGCTCGACATAAGAGGCTCCGCGACCGCAAACAGCGCCGCGGCGTCATTCGGATATTTTTCGGTATCGAACCACCTGAGAGCGTCGAGTCCGGCGATCTGCTCCATCATGTTATCCGACCCGATGAGCTCTTCGATTTTCGCCTTTGAGACGGGGGCCGTCAGACCCAGCAGCGCTTCAGGGCCGAGCTTGCCCGCGTCGAAGTCGATGCCGTAGAACTCCATCTGCTCTCTCGCGGTCAGCCTGTCGGGGATTCGGACCTGGTCTGAGCACCAGCTCGCGACCTTCTCCTTCCATGCGTTCGACATAACGAGGTCGCCGCCGAACTCGCTCCCCGGTCCGGCGAGTTTTCCCGCGATCTCGCCGAAGTAGAACTCCCTCATCTGGTCGCTCGTGGCCTCATCAAATAGCACCGCCTCGATCATGGGGATGCCGTTCATGTCGAGATCGACTCCGCGAAAGATCAATTGATTGCCGATGAAAGTTCGGATATTGGACGCATCTCTGAAAAGCTGGACGGCGGCATCGGGACCTCCCTCCATATGGACCAAAACGACCAGCCCGAAACCGCAGAAATAGATCCTGACCTGGTCCTGAGCGCCGAGCGATGATTGATCGAAGCCGGGATGGGTGAAATCGCCCCGGTCGGTGATGAAGCCTGACACCTGGCGACGCACATACTCCGCCACAACATCGGGACTGATCCCCCTTGTCTCGCACTCCAGAACGGTGGCCCGGACCCACATTTCCTCGAGAACGGAGCAGAAGCCGTCCTGGGATGGGTCCATGGAGCGCGCCGCCTGCACGAGAGTGGACAGTCGCACGGAGTTCTCGTCGGAGCGTCCCGATGCCTGCCCGGCGATCGTCTCTATTTCGGGCATGTCCTGCGAGTAAATCTCGAGTCGCCTCGTGCGCGCAATGTTCCCTGCGAGGATCGATCGGTAGGCGGTCTCTATCGACGTGATTTTCGCCACCAGGTTCTCCAGCAACACGTCGAACTCGCCGGCGGGCCCGGTCTCCTGTGCGCTCAGGCCGCTCGATCCCGATATGAGAAGGATGAGGGTCGCTACGAGCAAGCCCCGGATGTGTTTCATGTCAGGCAACCTCACTCTGGAACCCGAAACGCAGGATAAGTCCGAGGGGATAAAATAGCCCCTGATGCAGCAGGAACGCAAGTAGGGGCATGGCATGCCGTGCCCTCGACAAACGAGTCCGCGAGTTTGCGGAGGTCTCCAACTGTCTCTTCTTCGTTATGAGACCTCCACAAGCTCCGAAGACTCCGCTTGTGAAGGGCACCCGACTCAGATAGGGGCATGGCATGCCGTGCCCCTACAACAGCCCCAGAAGAAAGGGCGCTGCAGAAACGCCCCCTTCCTGCCGATAAATCCAGTGAAGTACCAGGAGTGTACTCATGAGTCGGTCTTGGTTCGGAGCGACAGCGCTTTTCCTGTTGCTTTTACTCATTTATAGCTGCTCCGGAGGGAAATCCCCTGTTGAGCCCGGGACGGAAACATCCACCGGGTCGCATCTCCGTGGGGAAAGATCGTCGAGGTCCGGGACATATCTCTGGTGGGTCTGGAACGTCGAGGTGGACCCTGCCGGGAAGCAGATCCTGGCGGTTCCGGAGCGCGGAGCGGTTTTCACATGCAACGTGGTCAAGTTTCTCGAGAGTCCGCCCGCCAAGGTGTCTGGTAAGATCGTTGATTCCAGCATAGACGGTGACAAGCTTTACTGCACGATGGAAGTGGCTCTCACGAACCCGTTCACGGAAGACAACTTTTACGGGTTCGACGTGATCGGGGTACTCATGGGGTCGGGATCGGATGCCTGGCCCGGACCGGAGGCGTTCAAGATCGCGGGCGAGCCGGATCAGCGGCTTTTGAATCCCGACGGATACACGAGATGGTTCAATTACCCGGAGTTTTCGGAGGCCGGATCAGTCTGGGATCTGTTCGGATACGACGTGTTCAGCTCGGGGGACGCGTCGTTCGTTCCTTCCGCCGAGTTGAACCCGTACAAATACTATGCAGACGGTATCGATGCGACGGAGGATGCGTTTGATTTTCTGACCGGGCATGCCGAGGATCGAGGTTCCTACGCTCCCCAGAACACGAACTCGCGGCGGTACGAATTGTGCCTTCCCCTGGCAAATGGGCTGACGTTCAAATTCGCGGTTATCGCGCACTGGAAGCGCAACGTGAAATCGCCCGACCCGCCCGAGAGCCTTCTCGACTTCCCGCCCGAGGCGAATGCGGACGAAGCGCTGCTGGTTCGAGTCGAGGATGAGAGCACGGTCTACTGGCTGAATGAAAGCGAGAAGGGCGGCTATGTCCGCCTGAAAATCAGCCCCTGGGACTGGTCGGCCAATCTCACCAGCACAATGATGGAGGAGTACGCAATCAGGTGCTACTCGACTGCATGGGACGGCGCGTACGAGGTCGACATGAAGCCGGTGTACTCCTGGGAGAAGTACTACACGTTCAAGACGGCGATACCGGTCACGAACATTCACTCGCTGGACCCCATCCCGGTCTGGATAGAGGTGACTTATCCGCTCCTCGATTACTCGAATGAATTCGGCGTCGAAAACGAAGCGTCCGGGAATCTTGCCGGGTATTTCTATACGGAGGTCCCGGTACACGACTACAAGCCGGTATGGCTGAATGTGATCCAGCCGAACGGCGGGGACCTTCTCGAGGTCGGGAAAGGCTACGAGATAAACTGGGAATCGGAGAATCTGGTCGGGAACATTTTCATCATGTTCTCGCTGGACGATTTCGTGAAGGACGTGCATCCGATCGCGGTCAATGAGCCGAACGACGGGAGCTTCCTGTGGAATAACATTCCGGACATGCCGTCGAAAACGGTCAAGGTGCGCGTGAGCTCGATGAAAAACTCCGCGGTAAACGACAGGTCCGACGATTATTTCACCATCTTTGATTCGACGGTCCCGTTTATCAGGGTCGTCAGTCCCAACGGAGGCGAGCTTTGGAAGGCCGGGACCGCGAGGACGATCAAGTGGGTTTCAAAAAACGTGCCGGGGAATGTGTTCATCGAATATTCCAAGGACAATTTCGCGAGCGATGTCAACGTGATCGCGATCGATACCGAGAACGACGGGAGTTTTCTCTGGGAGGACATTCCGCACGACCTGTCGCAGACGGTGAGGGTGCGGATCAGCTCGATGCAGGACGCGGAGATTTTCGATGTGTCGGACGCGGATTTCATAATCGACGATCCCCCGATCGAGGTGTTGTCGCCGGACGGGGGCGAGGAATGGAAGGCCGGATCGTCCCATGAGATCGAATGGGAGACCCTTGATTTCACCGGCACGCTGAAGATCGAGTATTCGAAGGACTACTTCGTCTCGGACGTTCACACGATCGCATCGAACGTGCAGGACACGGGCAGCCGCACGTGGGAGAACATTCCGAACGATCCAACCACCACCGCGCGCGTGAGGATAAGCTCCACGGCCGATCCCAGCGTGAGGGACATCTCCGACGCCAATTTCAGCATCGAGGAATCCGGCTGGGGCGTGAGTTTCGGGGGGAGCGGAAACGAGACGGGCTACGATATCGATCTCGACTCCGGCGGGAACATCTACGTGACCGGCATTTTCAGCGGATCGAACGTGGATTTCGATCCCGACCCGGCAGATTCCGACCTGCACTCGTCCAAAGGCGGCTTTGACATATATCTCACGAAATTCGATTCGCTCGGCGATTTCGTATGGGCGAAGACCTGGGGTGGGACCGGTTACGATCGGGGGTACGGTGTCGCGGCGGACGAGTCGGGGAACGTGTATGTCACAGGCGTTTTCAAGGGAACCAATGTCGATTTCGATCCCGGATCGGGCGTCATGGAAAAGGACCTGCATTCGTCGAACGGAAGCTACGACGTGTTCGCCAGCAAGTTCGATGCGACCGGCGAATTCTTGTGGGCGAGAACGTTCGGGGGCCTTCTCGAAGAAAAGGGTACCAGTGTCGACACCGACCAGCTCGGGGATGTCTATCTGACCGGCTGCTTCAGAGGCACGGTGGATTTCGATCCCGGCAGCGGAACCGACACTCACACGGCTTTGGGAGCGGTCGATATCTACCTGTCCGCGTTTGAGCCGGACGGCGATTTCATGTGGGCGGACACGTGGGGCGGGAACTCTTCGGTGGAAGAATACGACCAGGGTTACTCGGTTGCCGCCGGGGATTTTGGCGATGTCTATGTGACGGGGAATATCGCAGGTGAAAATATCGACCTCGATCCCGATCCCGCGGATGAAAAGCTGGTGACCGCGGTCGGCGGATGCGATGCCTTCCTCAGCAAGTTCGACCTGTCCGGCAACTTCGAATGGGGCGGGATATGGGGGGCAGACAAAGACGAGTACGGGTTCGGACTTGCGACCGATGCCGACGGCTATGTCTACGTGACGGGCAGGTTCGAGGGGATGGTCGACTTCGACCCCGGCGAGGACGCGGAGGTCTATGTCTCATCGGGGTCGGGCTATGACGCGTACCTGAGCAAGTTCGATCTCCTCGGGAACCATCAATGGGCGAGAACCTGGGGCGGCGCCGATTTCAACTTCTATGGATGGTCGGTGCATTCGGGAGGCGGCGACACGGTGTATGTCGTCGGCGATTTCGACGGGACCGGCGATTTCGATCCCGGACCGGCAGTCGAGGAACACTCGTCGAACGGCGACTATGACATCTTCCTCAGCAGCTTCAACTCGAGCGGATGGTTCAACTGGGCGAGGACATGGGGCGGGGAAACCGCGATGGACTACGGGTACGGCGTTTACTGCGACGGGAACGGTAACGCGTTCATCACCGGCAGCATTGCGGGGAATGCGGTCGACTTCAATCCGGGAGAAGAAGTGGATCTGCGCACGACCTACAACGCCGATGCGTATATCATAAAGGTCATGCCGGACGGGGAGTGGTAGGGGGTCTTAGGTGCAATGCCGATACATGACGAGTGTTAGATCTGGTGAGGTGCCAGAAAAAGAGAAGCGAATGCATCATAAGCGAACCGATCGGTCAATGTGGAGATCCAGTCGACGACAATGCGCTTGCACCTTGTCTCATTGTCCGGGAATTGTTCCTCATCAAAATACAGGTTTTTTCTTTCTGCGATGAATACTCCGAGAATCTTAATCGGTTTGTCAGGTACATCAAGATATTTCTTTATGTTATCGTCGTACTCCTGGACGATCCCGATGAGCTTCTGAAACAGCAGACCAAGTAACTCCCCGACCCTCTCGCGAGCGGACAAGAAACGAGGAGCTTGATAGATCTCCTTGTAGTTGAAATCCATCATCTTCTGCATAAGTGCCGATGCCGGATCTGAAAGCCGGATTTGGTCAGCGCTTGACGAACTGATGATATCCTTCACAAAATACTCAACTATCTCGCCGTTGCGCGAGCCGATCTTTGCAGTGATCTCTGCGGGGAGGTTCTTCTTTGATATTCCGGTGAAGTCCTCAGCAGTTATGGCATCCTCTATATCTCTTCCGAGGTAAGTGACCTTGTCGACTAGTCTTACGATGCAGCCTTCAATTGTGCAGGGCATCCTTGCATCATCATAGAAATCGATAGCGTCCGCAGTCGAAGGGGAAAGACAGTTCGTCCGATTCTCGCCGCGATGATGTGCTATCCCGTCACGAACAGCTAACGTTAGGTTCAGTCCCACAACCGGCTTTATGTCGCGCGGTTTCTCAAGCTTCTCCACTACCCTCAATCCATGGGTCTCATGTTTGAATCCGCCAAGAGGTTCTGCGAGTTCGTTCAGTCTCACTTCGCCGGCATGACCAAACGGCGGATGGCCCAGGTCGTGTCCTATCCCTATTGCGCTCGCGAGCGAGGCACTGCATGGGATTCCTCTTTCGGTGAGATTCCGGCAGATCACTGACGAGATCGCCGCAACATACAGCGAATGGTCAAGACGAGTACAGATATGGTCATTTACAGGGAAGAAAAAGACCTGCGTCTTATGTTTGAGCCGTCGGAACGCGTGAGAATACAGGATGGCAGTGTAGTCGCGTTCGAAATCGGTTCGCCCTCCCAGATCATCTATCCGCTCGAGACGCTGCTCTAAGTCAGTCCTCGCCATCGTGATTTTCGCTTGCTTTCCCATCTCCCGCTCCGTCGCTGCGAAAACGCCCCAGCAAAAACGCAGCTTCAGAATCCAGGCTCGGACTGTCACCGCCCAGAATAGCGGATCTCACACCGAATGGATCTCTGTTATCCAGCAATACCTCAGCCTGCACTTCATCCGCTTTCTTTTCCTGATTCATAATCACCCTCTGCTTCGGACGAAACTCATGTTTGACCGTCATCATATCCGGCCACGACTCGGAAAGCAAGCATGGTTTCTCAGTAAAGCTAATGCGACCGGCATGACCCGTTGAAGCGCCCAAACTCGACGGCTCGCTCGTAGGAGCCCCCAGGCCGTTGTCACATATTCCTCCTATACTGCCCCCCGACCTCATAAAGCGCGCGGGTGATCACGCCGAGGCTGGCGTGACGCACGGTGTGCATCAGCTCGGCGAAAATATTGCCCCCGTCAAGCGCGACCTGTTTCAACCTCTCCAGAGCTTCCGCCTGAGTGTCCGAGCGGTCCTCGTTGTACTTCCGGCATCGCGACAGGTGCAGGTTCTTCTCATCGTACGTCGCGCGCCTCATCTCGATTTCCTCGGGACGGTAATCGTCCGCGAGTTTGGCGGGATCGATGAACGTGTTCACGCCGACGATCGGATACTCGCCCGTGTGCTTCATCCGCTCGTACTTGAGGCTCTCCTCCTGGATTTTCCCGCGCTGGTACGCCCTCTCCATCGCGCCCAGAACCCCGCCGCGCTCGCTTATCGCCTCGAACTCCTTCAGTATCGCTTCCTCCACGACATTGGTCATCCATTCGGTGAAGAACGAGCCCTGCGTCGGATTCTCGCACTTCGACCATCCGAACTCCCTCATGGTGATGAGCTGGATGGCCATTGCGCGCCTGACCGATTCCTCCGTCGGCGTAGTGATCGCCTCGTCGTACGCGTTCGTGTGCAGGCTCTGGCAGTTGTCGAAAATCGCGAGCACCGCCTGGAGGGTGGTCCGGATGTCGTTGAAGCCGATCTCCTGAGCGTGGAGGCTCCGACCCGACGTCTGGATGTGATACTTGAGCATCTGCGACCGCTCGTTGCCGCCGTACAACTTCCTCATCGCGATCGACCATATGCGTCTGGCGACGCGACCGATCACCGTGTATTCCGCATCCAGGCCGTTCGAGAAGAAGAAGCTCAGGTTCGGGGCGAAATCATCGATGCTCATCCCGCGCGACAGGTAATACTCCACGTAGGTGAACCCGTTCGCCAGCGTGAACGCGGTCTGCGTGATCGGGTTCGCGCCTGCCTCCGCGATGTGGTACCCCGAGATCGAAACCGAATAATAATTCCGGACGTTGTGATCGATGAAGAACTGCTGGATGTCGCCCATCATTTTCAGAGCGAATTCGGTGGAGAAAATGCACGTGTTCTGCCCCTGGTCCTCCTTGAGGATATCGGCCTGCACCGTCCCGCGCACCGTCTGCAGCGTGCGCTCGAAAATGTCCTCGAACTCCTTCTCATTGGGCCTTCTGCCCTCGCGTTTCGTGAACACTTCGACCTGTTGATCGATAGCGGAGTTCATGAACATCGCGAGCATCATCGGCGCAGGACCGTTGATCGTCATCGACACCGAAGTATTAGGCGCGACAAGGTCGAACCCGTTGTACAGGCGCTTCACGTCGTCCAATGTGGAGATCGCGACACCGCTCTCGCCGATTTTCCCGAAGATGTCGGGCCTCTCGTCGGGATCGGCCCCGTAGAGTGTCAGTGAATCGAACGCGGTCGATAATCTCTTCGCTTCATCGTCCTTCGAGAGATAATGGAACCGCGCGTTCGTTCTCTCCGGCGGACCCTCCCCCGCGAATTGCCGCTTCGGATCCTCCCACGCGCGCTTCAGCGGGAAAACGCCGGCAGTGTACGGAAACTCGCCGGGGACGTTTTCCCTGAGCCGCCACAGGATCACCCGTCCCCAGTCCCAGTAATTGGGCAGGATCACTCTGGGAACCTTCGTGCCCGCGAGGGTTTCCGACGTGAGCGGTTGGCAGATTTCTCTCCCGCGAACGACATACTTGAACTCGTCGCCGGAGTATTTCTTCCAGAACTCGGGGATGTCGATGAGGAGCCTCAGGACCTCCGGGTCGAGCGATTTGACCGCCTTGTTGTAGATATTTCGGAGCTCCCTGACGCCCTCGGACGCGGGCTGGGGCGAACTATCGGTGTACATCCCGATATCGGGCGGAAGGCGGTCGCCGAGTCCGGTGAGAAGGCTGTGCGTCTGATGAATGGTGGAGACATGGCTCGCCTGTTCGCGGGCCCACTTGTGATAGTCCCGTACTGTCTTGCTGATCTCGGCGAGATACCTGATACGCTCCCCTGGCACTATGCCTGTCTTCTTGACGTTCTCGACATCATCCATCGAAGGGCGTCTGATCTCGGATCGGAATTCCGATTTCAGCTTCTGGGTGAGAAGGTCCAGGAGCTGCAAATAGAGGAGGTTCACGCCGGGATCGTTGAAATGGTTCGCGATTGTCGGGACGACGGGGAGTGCATCATCCGGCCCCTCCCAGAGCTCGCGGTTGCGACGGTACTGCTTTCTGACATCCCTGAGCGCGTCCTTTCCGCCCGCGTGCTCGTATTTGTTCACCGCGACAAAATCCGCGTAATCCAGCATGTCGATCTTTTCGAGCTGGGTCGCCGCGCCGTACTCGGGGGTCATGACGTAGATCGCGACATCGGCCAACTGGGTGATCGCGGTATCGCCCTGCCCGATGCCGGAGGTCTCGACGAAGATGATATCGAATCCCGCGGCCTTGAGCAGCGCGACGGCATCGGGAAGGCATCGCGCGATTTCGGTCGAGGACGTTCGCGTGGCAAGGGAGCGCATGTAGACTCGCTTGCCGACCGCCGCGTTCATGCGGATGCGGTCGCCCAGGAGCGCTCCGCCCGTACGCTTGCGGGTGGGGTCGATTGAGATGATCCCGACTCGAACGGCGGGGTTGTCGTTCAGGAATCTTCTCACCATCTCGTCGCAAAGCGAGGACTTGCCCGATCCTCCCGTTCCGGTGATTCCTATCACCGGCACGATTTTCTCCGACGAGATCAACCTTCTTTGCGCCGTCTCCCGGATTTTCGAAGCTTTCTCGGGCGCATTGTCGGCGCGCTCCAGCCAGGTGATCGCGCGGGCGATGTGAATGGGATGGTCCGGATCGAGGCAGTCGATGACCTTCTCCACCGGCCTTGGGTCAAGGTCCCAGATGTCCCTGTCACAGTCCTCGACAAGCCGGTTGATCATGCCCTGGAGGCCCATGCGACGCCCGTCGTCCGGGGAGAAAATCCGCGCGATCCCGTACGCATGAAGCTCATCGATCTCGCGGGGGATAATCACTCCCCCGCCGCCGCCGTAGATGCGGATATGCCCGGCGTCGCGCTCCTTCAGGAGGTCGTGCATGTACTTGAAAAACTCGATGTGACCGCCCTGGTAACTCGACACCGCCACAGCGTTCGCGTCCTCATCGATCGCCGCCTCGATGATCTCCTGAACCGATCGGTTGTGCCCGAGGTGGATGACTTCGCATCCTGTGGACTGGATGATGCGGCGCATGACATTGATCGCCGCATCGTGGCCGTCGAACAGGCTCGTGGCCGTGACAATCCTCACTGGAGTCCCGGGTTTGTAGGGTCTGCGCTCCGGGCGAATATCCTCGGCGGCTTTCCCAGCCGCCTCTTTCTCGCTCGTTACCGTCATGGCTCAACCTCTGAAACGTCCCAAACGACGCCGAAGTCCGGGGCGTCGAAACCGTCCTTCCCCTCGCCTCATCCCTCCCTTTCCCCGCGCCGCTACTCTTTCGGCACAAGCTCGGGCCACTCTGAGTAGAAGCTCGTTTCCTCATCCGGGTCGGTGGTGGCGAAAAAGACCGGTCTCTCGCGACCCCAGCCGATCACCGTGTATCCGTCATCCCCGATTTTCCGATAGCAGAAATCTCCCGGCGACAGCTCCTCGCTCGATACGGCGAGCTCGCCGGTCACCGGATTGACATAGTGCACGTTCACGTCCCCCTCGTCATACATATCCTCGAAATCGTCCGGGCTCCGACCCTTCTTCTGGGCGAAGCTCTCGAGCGCATCCATCGCATGGCTGCAGTAGATCGCCGTGAACTGCTCGTCGCGGGGAAGATCGTTCCCGAAGAAGTAATCGTAGTCGATCTCGGACTCATAGAGCGCGATCCGTTTCACCATGGACCTGGAGACGAGCGTGTGACGTCCCTGGGGTCTTAAGAACCAGGTCTCCACGTGCGCCTCCCGACCGTTGTTCAGCTTGTTCGAGACCAGGATGTTGCCGATAAGGTCGCCGTCCGGGTAATCTTCCGCAGTGAGCGATACGACATCGCCGCCCGTGTACGGATTCGTCATTATCACGTTCAGATGCCCGCTCTCCCTCAGCTCATCGAGACTCTGGGGGGCGCGGCCGAATTCGACCATGAACGTGTAGATCGCGTATTCAGTCGCCCCGTAGTTCCTCGCAACCTCGTCGAACGCGGCCCCCAGCTGTTCCCGAGACCATGTCGAATATTGCGACTGCGCGTGAAGCGGCATGATCATGATAAGGATCATCAGGACCAGGATGGGGAAAATCCCGGCAATGCGGGAAACACCCTTGATTGCTGTAAGGAACAAACCACTTCCTATTGCTTTCGCTCTTGTCATGTCGTTCTCCCGGTTGCGAAGATCGAATTATAGCACGATGCCGAGCGCCGGTCGCAACCTGACTTTAGGACCGTCCCCTGGGCTGAACGGTTCTCCAATGCCCCCGATAATCCCCTCCGCAGAGCTGGAATCCGTGGCGCCCGTATGTCCGCCCCGAGTCTTCGAGGAGCGGACGGACGGGTGTCTCAGCCCCGGATTCTGTGGCCGAAACGGATTCTTCGTAAGATGAGGCACCCATCCGCCCCGCAGGAGCGGGCGTATGGGCGCCACAGTTCCCTTCTGCATGGCCGGGGACTGACACCCGGTTTTGCCCGCACATAACCGTCAATCCCCCTTTAACTCCCAGCGGGCAAACCCGGGTGTCTGTCACCGGCCCTCACTCAGCGGACTTGCGGCAATCCGAGGTCCCACAGCTTCAATGTGCCGTCCTCGCTTCCCGACACCGCGAGCCTCCGGTCCGGGCTGAACGCAACCGACCAGACGATGTCCGTATGCCCGCTGAACAAGCGAATTTCCTTGCCTGTCTCAATCTCCCAGAGTCTTATCGTCCTGTCTTTGCCTGCCGACATTGCCAGTCTCCCGTCCGGGCTGATCGCGACCGATTTTATGGCCGAACGATGTCCGACATAAGTCCGGACCTGCTTTCCGGTGCTCACTTCCCACAGTCTCATTTTTGGGTCCCAGCCGCCCGACAGCAGATACAGGCCGTCCGGCGTGAACCTGGCCGATTTTATGCTGGAGCGAGGCCCTTCGAAGGACCGAATCTCCTCGCCCGACTCGACATCCCACAAGTCAAGTGCCCCGTCGGCGCATCCGGTCACGGCGAATTTGCCGTCCGGGCTGAATGCGACCGTTTTCACGCTGTCCTTGAATCCGCCGAACGTCCTCTTCAGCTCTCCGGTCTCGACATCCCACAGCCTCATTGTCTTGTCTGCGCTTCCGGAAAGTGCCCATCGTCCGTCGGGACTGAACGCGACAGTGTTCACGCTGTCTTGGTGGCCGGAGAATGACCGAATCTCGTTCCCCGTCTCGATATCCCACAGCCTCATGGTCTTGTCCTTGCTGCCCGACAGCGCGTACCGGCCGTCCGGACTGTACGCAACCGACCACACTATGTCAGTGTGGCCCGTGAACGTTCGCACTTCTTCGCCGGTCAGGATATTCCAGAGCTTCAGGGTCTTGTCGCAGCTTCCCGAGAGGACGAATTCGCCGTCGGGGCTGTACGCCACCGAATTCACGGCGGACGCGTGGCCGGTGAATGTCCGTACGGGGGGAACTCCTTCCGGCGCGCGAGTGCAGCCGGGGTCCGCGAGTGCGAGCGTGAGTACCAGCGCCGCTGGCAATATCGACTTCATCTGTGGAGTGAATTATCTCACATAACTTGCGCACTTGGACCTCTCCCCCCCTTCCCCCCTCTCCGCCTCACCCCCCTGGCCCCCCTCTCCACAATTGTGGAGAGGGGGGAACGGGGGGTGAGGGGTGACCACAGTGAAACCCAGGTTTCCCCTGCTGCGTCTCTTATGTATAATAGAAAGGTTATGCCGACGCATGCCGTCGAGTTCATCGACCACGTAACCTATGTCCAGTGATTTGAAAAAGCTTTTCGAGGTGGTCCTCAGAACCGAGGAGCGCGAGCTTAAGAAGCTGCGCGCTCGGGCCGACCATATCGACTCCATGAAGGACCGGATCCGCAAGCTTTCGGACAGCGAGATCAGGGAGAAAGTGCTGAAATGGCGGGAACCGATCGAGAAGGTCCGGGACGATTTCGACAAGCGTGAGAAGGTGATGGATGAGGCCCTTGAGGAGGTGTTCGCGTGCGTGAGGGAGGCATCGGTTCGGACGATCGGGCTCGAGCATTTTCCGGTTCAGCTCATGGGCGGGGTCGTGCTGCACCAGGGACGCATCACGGAGATGAAGACGGGCGAAGGGAAGACCCTTGTCGCCACGCTGGCGCTGACGCTGAACGGTCTGGCGGGCTACGGCAGCCATCTCGTCACGGTCAACGACTACCTCGCCAAGCGCGACGCTGAATGGATGGGTCCCATCTATCGATTCCTCGGACTCACCATTGCCTACCTCCAGAACGGGCAGAATCGAGATGAACGGGTGGCCGCATACAACTCAGACGTCACCCACGGCACGAACTCCGAGTTCGGGTTCGATTACCTGCGGGACAATATGGTCACCGACCGCGCCTATCGCGTTCAGAAGAAGCTCTATTACGCGATCGTGGACGAGGTCGACAGCATCCTGATCGACGAGGCGCGCACGCCCCTCATCATCTCGGGCCAGCCTCAGCAGGCATCGCAGGAGTACATCAAGTACGACCGCATCGTCCGCAAGCTGAGGAAGGACGTTCACTACGAGCTGGACGAGAAGGACAAGAATGTCTCGATCACCGAGGAGGGGATCGACGCGGTCGAGAAGTCCCTAGCCATAGGCGACCTCTACAGCCCCGAAAACGCCATACACGCTCACCATATCCAACTCACTCTCAAGGCTCACGCGCTTTTCATCAAGGACATCGATTATGTGGTCAAGGACGGGCAGGTCGTGATCGTGGACGAGTTCACGGGGCGGCTGATGCCCGGAAGGCGATTTTCCGAGGGGCAGCACCAGGCTATCGAGGCCAAGGAAAATGTCAAGGTCCAGTCCGAGACCCAGACCATGGCCACCATCACCATTCAGAACTACTACCGCCTCTACGAAAAGCTGGCGGGCATGACCGGCACGGCAAAGACGGAGGAGGAGGAGTTCCGCAACATCTACGGGATGGACGTGGTCGTTGTCCCCACTCACATGGACATGATTCGGGACGATCGGTCCGACCTCGTCTATAAGACGAAGAAGGGGAAATTCCGGGCGGTTGTTGAAGATATCAAGGACTGTTATGAACGCGGTCAGCCCACGTTGGTGGGCACGACGGCGGTCGAGACGAGCGAGATGCTCTCCCAGATGCTCCGTCGGGAGAAGGTGCCGCACAACGTGCTGAACGCAAAGAACCATGAACGCGAGGCGGAGATCATCAAGGACGCGGGCCAGAAGCACGTTGTGACGATCGCGACGAACATGGCCGGCCGCGGTACCGACATCAAGCTCGGCGAGGGAGTCGTCGATCTCGGCGGCCTCCACATTATCGGCACCGAGCGCCACGAGTCGAGGCGGATCGACAATCAGCTTCGGGGACGGTCCGGGCGCCAGGGAGATCCGGGATCTTCCCGCTTCTACGTCAGCCTTGAGGACGACCTCATGCGCATCTTCGGAGGAGACCGCGTCAAGGAGCTCATGGACCGCTTCGGCCTCGACGAGGACACGCCAATCGAATCGGGCATGGTCACCAGGCAGCTTGAAAATGCGCAGAAGAAGGTCGAGGCTCACAACTTCGAATCCCGCAAGCACATTCTGAAGTACGACGACATCATGGAGCGTCAGCGCACGGTCATTTATCGCGAGCGCAACGCGATCCTCGATGGCAAGGACATCAAGGACACCGTCCTCACCTACATCGATGAGACCATCACATCGGCGGTCGACGAGTATTGTGATCCCAGGCTCAGAAAATCCGACTGGAACTTCGAAGGTCTCCTCACCCACCTGAGGACCTGCATTCCGTACGGCGATACGGTGAAGTTCCCCGAGCTGGAGAACAAGGAGCCCGAGCAGCTCATCGAGATGCTCTCGAAGCAGGGCCGGAAGGTCTACGGGCTGAAGGAGCAGATGATCGAGAGCACGGGCATGAGCATGCGCGACCTCGAGCGCTTCATGGTTCTCAACGTCATCGACCGTCACTGGGTGGATCACCTGAGGGGTCTTGACGATCTCAAGACCGGCGTCGGCATGCAGTCCTACGCTCAGAAAGACCCGCTCGTCGTCTACACGAAGGAATCGCACGACATGTTCAAGGCGATGCTGCGTCGGTTCAAGGAGCACTCGCTGAGAGCCATTTTCGGAGCGCAGGTTGTCAGGCGGGAGAAATCGGTCTACGACAGCGCGATCACCGCCACGCACGGCGGGACGGTCGGACGAAGCAAGCCCGTGGTCAAGTCCGAGAAAGAAAAGGTCGGACGCAACGATCCATGCCCGTGCGGCAGCGGCAAGAAATTCAAGCAGTGCCACGGAAAGCGCTCCGCGGTCTGACGGGTCGCCCGAAGAACATCGCAATTCTTCATAGGAACTTCACCCGGGCCGCAGGTCATCGATGAAAGTACCTCCCCGCAAAGTGAGTATAATCAAGAGGAGCAACTACAACGCGCTCTTCATCACGCTGGGCGTAATAGCTTTAGGTGCGGGGCTCTATTTCGGGATTGGCATCCTGCAGGAACCTCCCGAACGCCACCCGTGGTGGGCTCCTCGCGGTTGCGCGATCTACCGGGACACTCAGCAGGGGCATCGGATAATCGTCTACGTGCGCGATCCGCGCGATTTCGATACCGAGGCCAAGTGCGCAACGGTAATCCTGGACGCTCTGGAAAACGAGAAGGTTTTTCTGGATACGTCCCCCGATCCTTATCGCCGGAATCTCGTGGAGATCCATTTCCCGGAGTCTACGGAAATCAGGGGGCAGGTCCTGCTGTACGCCGAGGTGACATATCCCACGACTCGTACTTACCTTTCCATGCAGCACGCCGAGAGACAGGATTTCCGGACCGAGGTCACAATTAAGAAGCTCAGAGAGGTCGCCGACGGGAAGACAACTCTCGGATTTCTTGAACAGGAGGAATAGACAGGATCGATGGATGAGCCTGCCGGGAACAGGGGCATCATCAGAACAGCAGTACCGGCGTGGCTGCTGGTTCTCGTCTCCGTTGTCGCGATCGTCCTCATCGTGATCCTGTTTGCGGGCATTCTCGCCCCGCCGCGCGGACACCATCCACGCTGGGCGCCGGACGGCTGCTCGGTCTACAGGCAGATCGAATGGCCCAACCGGGCGGTTATCATCCTCGTCCTAGATGAGGAGAACTTCGACACGGAGGCCGAGTGCGCATCGGTGATTCTCAACGCCATCAAAGGGGAGGCGGCATTCTTCCGCGGACAGGGAACCCATGTCTTCGATCATGATGTCCAGATTCAGTTTCCGATGCGTGAAGGACATGTGGTTCCGATCCTCCAGTACGTGGAAGTGCACGGGGGGGAGCATCATTACGCAGTCCTCCGAACACAGAATATCAGGCCCGCTTACGGCAACTACACGTTCACGGTCGAGGAATTGCAGAAGGTCGCGGACGGACAATTGAAGCTGGGCTTTTTGAAAGACATCTTTCCTGAGGAGCAATAGACCCCGGTAGCAGCTACCTTGCCGAAGACGGCAAGGATAGCAGCTATCGGCCAAACCGAGGAGCAGCAAGTCCCGGTAGCTAACTCCCGGTAGCTGCTAGCTTTTTCGTCCTCGAAAAAGTAGCTGCTACCGGGGACTCCGGTGCGCTGGTCGGGATGGATGCCAACTGCTATACTATTCGGTATAGGTCTCAATCTTCCGAGCATGGGGGTTTTCAGATGACCAGATTTCAGGTGGTCGTGGCGATCATCATTGCTGTGGCGGCGATGTGCGGCTGCTCGGGCAGCGGTCCGCCGACCGATCCCTCGCTGAACTCTGTCACTGCCAATCATGTCGAGTCGGAGAGCGGTGCGAGAGCTCTTTGGGGAGCCTGGCTCATAGAGATCGATCGCGCGACGCTCGAAGCCTCCGTCGAGCCCATGAGAACCGCGGACCTCCACATCAACGCGCTGGTTTTCATCGAGCCGAAATCCGGATCGACCATCGGCATCAAGAACGTGACAATCGACGGCACTGTCCTCGAATGCGACATCACCCTGAAGCATCCGTTTCCAGGACTCAACCAGTACGCAGGGTTCGATGTGCGCGGAATTCTGGTCTCCGACGGCACTCTTGCAGGTTTTCAGGATGCCGACATCTGTCTTGCCCGACCGGGAGAAACGCGCCTTCTGAACGCGGACGGACTCACCAGGTGGTGGGACGCGAGGGAGTTTCCTTTCAACGGCACGATGTTTTCGTACCGGGACGGGAAGCTCGGCGTGCCGGATTCCATCGGACAGTACGGAGCAACTCTGAACACCTACAAGGCTTTCGCCGATTGTCTCGGCCCGACGGATTCTCCCGCGAAACTGGTCGACCCCTCGCTTGCACCGACCGAAAAGCGCGCGGTCTTTTCGCCGGGCGTCGCCAACACCCGGCACTACGTTATCGACTTCGCGGACAGCGGATCCGGCGGACCGAAAATCGTCTTTAACTATGCCGTCGATGCATCATGGGAGCCCGTCCAGCCGCCTCCGCAGACACTTCCCGACGATTTCCCCATGATCGCGAACTGCCCCGAGGCGTTTCTTGTCGAGACCCAGGAAACGTCCAACACGCTCTATCACACAGCGACGGGCGAAAGCGGCGGAGCGCTGGGGCTGGATATCCGCGTCCACGACTGGCAGGGAGCGTTGGGCGGATCGGGAGATGTCTCGCAGGAGGTCGGCGATGTTCTCGTCGAGTGTCCGGTATGTTTTTCAGGTCCGGCCTATGCAACGGTGGTTCCAGGCTCCGGCGCGGGCGAGACCTACTCGACATGGCATGTCGAGGTCGAGGGTCAGCCGACGTCGAATGACGACCAGATGATATTGATCACCATCGAGAGCTCCAACGGAGACTGGCAGCCGGATTTCACGGGGTTTACGGGGACCGCTCCGCTCGCGGCGTTCCAGACGGCATGGGTTTCGGTGGGATCGGAGCCGCCATACAACGCGTCGCTTCATCTCATCGTGCCGGACGGCGGCGAGGCATGGACGCCCGGATGCCCGTCCATCATCGAGTGGGAATCGTCAGGCGACCCCATCGACTTCGTCAGGCTTGAGTACTCCACCGACGGCTTCGCGGCCGACATCAACGATATCGTCGCTTCCACTCCGAATGACGGGGAATACGAATGGGACGTGCCCGACATCGTGTCGGACACGGTCAGGGTGAGAGTGTCCGACGTGAGTCATCCGGAGGTCTTCGACATCTCCGACGCGGACTTCGGGATCAACTCGCCGGGCGAGGCGATCTGGCCCACCGCCAAGTACGACTACCAGCACCTCGGGGTCAGCCCGAACGACGGTCCGGCCACGAATCATGTGCAATGGCAGGCGAATATCGGCGCGCAGATGACGCCCGGCCCCACCGTGGGTTCCGACGGTACCGTCTATGTGGGGACAAACGACGGGCGATTTTTCGCGGTCAGTCCCCAGGGCGGAATTCTCTGGCAGCTGAACCTGGGCAGTTTCGTGCTCGGATCGGCGAGCATAACCGAGGACGGGGTCATCTATGTCGGGAGCTGGGGCACGCCGACGGGCTATCTCTACGCCATCCACTGCGGGGGAGACATAGACTGGCAGTTCAACTGCGGCGGCAACATCAATAAAGCCACACCGGCGGTCGCCGATGACGGCACGATCTACATCGGGAACAATAACGGGAAGCTGTGGGCGCTGAATCCAGACGGAACCGAGAAATGGAACTTCCAGCTTACCGGCGGAGGCTACACACCGTCCCCGGCGATCGGGTCGGACGGGAGCGTGTATGTCGTCAGCACCGGCGGCCACGCGTACGGGATCACCGACAACGGCCAGGGAAGCTACTCGGTTTTCTGGGACCACAATTTCTCCGGTGAGCATTTGGGCTGTCCGCCGACGGTCGATCCGGACAACCCGCTGAGCTCGAACGATGTGGTGTATGTCACGGGCCTGTACTATAACTCGCTCTGGGCCTGCGATCCGGTCGCCGATACGATTCTCTGGACCGGCGTGATGGGCGGCGGATGCGGCGAGACATGCGCGACCGTGGGGCCCGACCACCGCGTCTACATCGGCTGCAACAACGGGAGGGTGTACGCGTTCGCGCAGGGCGGAGCCGTGCTGTGGAGCTTCCCGACGGGCGACCAGGTCGCGGCCGGTCCGATCCTCGATCCCGATGGACTCCTCTACGCACCGTCGCGCGACGGTTACATCTATTGCCTCGACACCAACAACAACGGCTCGCTTGTCTGGAGCTTCAACACCGCGGGCGGGATGATACGGTCCGAGGTGGCGATCGCTCCCGACGGTACGCTCTATCTGAGCGGCCACAGCGGCATTCTGCGCGCCTTCAAGGACGAGTGATGGCGGGATGAGACTGGCCTTACGCCCTCCCTTACGGGGTTGTTGAAAAAGTCCGATTTGTAGGGGCACGGCATGCCGTGCCCCTGCTTGATGGCGCATGAATGGCAGGCTGGAAAGCCTGCCCCACGTGCGGATTGTGCTTCCCTTGGACTTTTTCAACAGCCCCTTACGGTCGGGCCTTTGATACAGGACTGGCCGAGCATTCCGGGGCCCGAGGGCGTTCCTGATGGTTCACCCCCGTCTTGCCTTTCGAGCATCGCCGGGGTATAAAAGGCCGATTCGAGATGAAGAAGCCGAAGATCAGAATCACGGATGTGAAGCCCGAAGAGACCGAGGAGTTTTTCGAGCTCCTTGCGGACGCGCTCGTTGTCCCTCAGCAGCACCGCGAGCGCGAGTCCCAGTTTCTCAGAAGCTGGGACCCCGCCGACCGGAGGGCGATCAGGCTGGGGTCGGAGATCGCGGGCGGGTTGGTAATGGGCCGCTGGACCCATTTCTTCGGCTGCAGGGAGGTCTCCGCGGTCCCGATCATGGCGGTCGGAGTCGCGGTGGAGCATCGTCGACATGGCCTCGCATCGATCCTCATGGCCGAGACCCTTAGGGACCTGTATCGCAGGGAAATTCCGATCTCCACTCTGTTTGCCGCGAACGTGCCCCTGTACAGGAAGGCGGGATATGAGGTGGCGATCGAGAGGTACGCGTTCAAGGTCAACACTTCCGAGATCAAGGTCAGGGACTACACGTGCGGCATGGTTCGTCATCCGAACGCGCGGTCGGACACGCTCGAGGCTCTTCACAACCGGTCCATGCAGGACACGAACGGAAATATCCGACGGCCCGAGGTCATGTGGAATGCCCGCTTCGACGCGCCGTGGGCCGGCACTCCGAGCACGTTCCTTGTGAGAAAGGGATCGAAGAGCGTCGGCTATGCGGTCATGTTTCAGAACAGCGACACCGACCCGATGCGCGTGACGGACTACTGCGCTCTGAACAGAGAGGCGGCCCTGCGGATTCTCACCGCAATTGCCGACCATTCGTCGCGCATCAGGACCGCCACCTGGGCGGGAGGGTCGAATGACCTTCTCGCGCAGCTTCTCCCCGACAACACGTATGAGATCAACAAGTCCGAGCCCTGCATGCTCAGGATCGTGTCCGTGCCTCGCGCGCTCGAAGAGAGAGGCTACCCGTCCTCTCTCAAGGCCGAAGTCCATTTCAGCGTTTCGGACGATATCATCAGGGAGAACAACGGCGGGTTCGTGCTGAAGGTCAGGAATGGGAAAGGCAGTGTGGTCAAGGGCGGCGAGGGTCGGGTGAGGATCGACATCAGGACTCTGGCCCTTTTATACACGTGCATGATGACTCCGCTGGAGCTTAGCGTCGCGGGATCGCTGGTCGCGAGCGATAGCGACCTTGAGACGATGGGCCTTGTATTCGCGGGTCCGAGGCCGTGGGTGCGGGATCATTTCTAGGTAACATAATCCAGGCAGGCCGGGCAAAGGACATGCCAAAGGCTCCGAATTCGATTGACAGGGATGCGCTGGGGCTCGTGGAGGCGGCCGCGGAGCTGCTGGCCGGGCGCAAGCTTCCTGTGAGAGTTGCCGGAGGAAAGGCTTCCGCCGCTCGATTGGTCCAGGCTCGCAAGGAGCTTGAGCGATTCGGGGACCTCGCTGAACTCGATTCGTCGGTACTGGGCGCGCTGTATGAATCTCTTCTTGAGAGAGAAGACAGATCGGGCTCGAAGCAGACCTGGCGCCGCAGGTCGGGCATTTTCTATACGCCGGGGCACATAACCGAGTTTCTTGTGAAGGCTGCGTTGGATGCCTGCCTTCGCCCCCCCTTAATCCCCCCCCAAGGGGGGGGAGGCTGTTTGGATGCCAGCGATGCCCCCCCTTCAATCCCCCCCCAAGGGGGGGGACGTTCGGATGCCGTCCCCCCCTTGGGTGAGACTACAGGGGGGCTATCGATCCTCGACCCCGCCTGCGGTTGCGGAGCTTTTCTCATCGCTGCCTTCCGCGAGCTAAGGAAGCGTTCCCCAGACATAAGCGCAAAGACGATCGCGACCGAATGGCTTCACGGCGTCGACATCGACCCGTCAGCCGTCCATGTCGCGCGACTGTCCATATTCATCGAGGCCGGCTTGCAAAGAAAACACTGGCCGCTCCTCGAATCATCGATACGGGTCGGCGATTCGCTGCGCGAAGGCATCGGATCGAACAGGAGATACCGGATCATTGTGGGGAATCCGCCCTACCGCAATGTGAAGCGCGGGATACCCGACGATCTGAAGGAATTCCTAAAGTCCAATTACAGAACGGCTCGCGGTCAGTGGGACCTCGCGTCGCCGTTCGTCGAGCTTGCGCTTGAGCATCTGATGGAGCCGGGCGGCGCGATGGGCTTCATCCTGCCGAACCCGGTGCTTCTCGCGGAGAACTACCAGCCGGTGCGCGAGATGATTCTTGAGAGAGGGCTGGTGGCGTACGGGCCCGCCGGGAGAGCATTCCCGGACCCCGGCGTGGAGGCAAGCCTTGTTGTCGTGGGCGGAGGGGGGTCACCTGATGGGAAAGTCTGGGTACTGGACGGCAGCAGGAAGACCGGAGAGGTGAAACGGATCCGCAGAGTGCCGGTGTCCATGCTGCAGAAGCTTCCGTTCAGGGTTTTTTCGCATCTGGCCGAGCCCGCGCTTGTGGAGGGCATTTCCCGGGGGCTGGAGTCCGGGAAGTTGATCAGGCTTGGGGAACTGGTGAAATTCACGAGGGGTATCGAATGCGGGAAAAATGACGCGAGAGTTATTGCGGAAGAATCGCAAAAGAGGGGCGCGATCCCGCTGATCGTGGGCGAATCGGTGAGGGCGTATTTCGCTCTACCGACCCGCTCTTTCCGGCCGACCGATCCGAGGTCTCGCGAAGGCGGGATCAAGGATCGGAGCTTGTGGGAGGGAGAGAGACAGCTTCTGGTCAGGCGTGTTGCGCAGAGGCCGATCGCAGCGGTTGCGTCACCCGCGTCGGCGGCTCTGAACACGCTCTATGTTGTGCGCGGGATCGGGGGAGGAGTCGACGAGTACGCGGCATGCGCGGTTTTGAACTCGTCGGCCTTCGGCGAGATTTTCCGCCGGCTCTACGCGTTCGACGACCGGCTGTTTCCGTACCTGAGGATGTCGCAGCTCGCGCAGACGCCGATACCGTCGGGCGCGTTCGAGGACAGGAACCTGGCGAAGTGGTCGAGGGAGTTGCACGAAATCGGGCGGGAGTGTGGGGGCGCGCCGCGCGGGGCCGGGGCCCGGGAGCTTCTGAGGAAAATAGACCGGCGCGTCGTGAAGATGTACGGGGTGAGAGTCTGGGGGATTCCGCGGAGCTACGGCAGGAAGGCCACGGCGGCCTCCTCGGGCGAGTCATAGACCCTGAAGATAGTGTCGAGCTTGGTGATCCTGAGGAGATCGACGATTGATTCGTTCGCGCCGACCAGCATGAGGTTGCCCTTGTGATGGATGCACATTTTCAGGGCGTTCACGAGGTGTCCGAGACCGGCGGAGTCCATGAAGGGGACCTCGCTCAGGTCGACGACGATCTCATAGACGCCTTCATTGAAGAGCTTTCCGAACCGTTCCTTGAGATTGCCGCCGGAGTTACTGTCGAGGTCACCGTTCAGAGTAATAACAGTGACCTCACCGATTTTGGACTGATTTATCTGCATTGCAGGCAAACTGAACGAATTACAGGGGAACGATAGTCCGCGCGGTGTTTGGCGTCAAGTGTTTCGAACGGGAAAGGGGAAAATGCTTGAAGGACAAAGGATCGGGGCGGCTGACCGGCGTCGAGGTTGATTTTCCTTCGCGGGGCGGTAAAATGTGTTCTCCCTCAAAACGCGGGATTCCGGCTTTCGAAGGGGGTTTTACGACATGATCAAACCTGCCGACCGTTCCCTTGAAGTCAAGTACGCGATCCGGGATATCCTCAAGTATGCGGACGAGGCGAAGTCCAGGGGCAAGAAGCTGCTTTATCTGAACATCGGGGACCCGATGGTCTTCGACTACAAGACCCCTCGTCATATGATCGAGGCGTGCTACAAGGCGATGCTCGACAACCACACCGGCTATGCGAACTCGTCGGGCGTAGCCGAGGCGCGAGCTGCGGTCGAAAAGGAAGTGAGAAGAAAGGGGATCAGCAAGTGGCTTGACCTCTTCATCACCTCAGGCGTCTCCGAGTGCATCGAGCTCTGCCTGACCGCGCTGGTGAACCACGGCGAGGATGTTCTGACCCCGTCGCCCGGATACCCCCTTTACTCCGCCGTGCTTTCAAAGCTCCAGGCCAACAATGTGCCCTATTTCCTCGATGAGGACTCCAATTGGGAACCCGACATCGACGACATCAAGAGGAAGATCACCCCTCGTACCCGTGCGTTCGTGCTGATCAATCCAAACAACCCGACCGGGTCGCGCTATTCGCGGGACATCCTCGAGGAGATCGTCAAGCTCAGTGTCAAGCACAATATAGTGATTTTTGCGGACGAGATATACGACAAGCTGGTGCTTGACGGCGACGACAGCATTTCCATAGCGTCGCTTTCGGACGAAGCGCCGATTATCACGATGAACGGTCTGTCGAAGAGCTACCTGGTCCCCGGTTTCCGTATCGCGTGGGCGGTAGTAAGCGGCAGAAAAGAAATACTAGAGGACTATGTCGAGGCGATCAACAAGTTTTTACGGGCGAGGCTGTGCGCGGTGACGCCGCTGCAGTATGCCATCAAGGCTGCGCTGGAGGGTCCTCACGACCATCTGGTTGAGATGAAGGAAAAGCTGCGCCGGAGACGGGATATCACCTACGAAATGCTGAACGCGATCCCGCACGTCTCGTGTGTCAGGCCGACAGCGGCGTTCTATGCGTTCCCGAAGCTCGAAATCGACGAGCCCGACAGCGCGTTCGTGGCCGACATGATAAGGGAAACCGGAGTGGTTGTGGTTCCGGGCGACGGTTTCGGGCAGAGGCCCGGCACGCATCACCTTAGAATTGTGTTCCTGCCGCAGGAGGAGATTTTGAAAGAGGCGTTCGCGCGGTTCGAGGAGTTCATGCTGAAACGAGTCGGCAAAACAGTACCGGCATAAATCATATTTGACATCTGGCTTCCTCAGGGAGAAACGGAGGAGGAAATGAAGACAAGACTATTGACCAGGGCGGACATCCAGAAGTTCCTGACGATGTCCTTGTGCATGGACGCGGTCGAGAAGGCCTTCGCCGACCTTGCGTCAGGCGGCGCGGTCATGCCGCAGCGCACCCCGATAAGGCCCGAGGGACAGAACGGGGTCGCCCTTTTCATGCCCGCTCACATCAAGAGCCTCGGAGCGCTCGGCGCGAAGGTTGTCACGGTCTACCCGGACAACATGAACAAGCACAAGCTCCCGGTGACGATGGGCACGATCATCCTTCTGGACGAGTCCACCGGCTTTCCGATCGCGATTCTGGAGGGCGGCTTTCTGACCGCGATGCGCACCGGCGCAGTGAGCGGTGTCGCCACCAAATACATGGCCCGGAAAAATTCGAAGACCGCGATGATCTTCGGAACCGGCGTCCAGGCTTTCACGCAGGTGCTTGGCGTCCACGAGGCGAGACCTCTGGACAAAATCTACGCGTTCTCCATCGATCCGCCGGAGAGGCAGAAGGAGTTCGCGGGCAAGATTGTCGACAAGATCGGCGTGCCGGTCGAGCAGGTCTCGGATCCGAAGGGCAAGGTGCCGTTGAGCGACATCGTGATCCTCGCGTCGAGCGCGCATGAGCCGATAGTTGACGGGAATTGGTTTAAGCCCGGCACTCACGTAAACGGGATCGGGTCGCACGCTCCTGCGCATCGCGAGCTCGACACCCTGACCGTCCAGAAAAGCCGGATCATCTGCGACTTCATCGACGCATGCAAGGCGGAGGCGGGCGATTTCATGATCCCGGCGCAGAAGGGCGAATGGTCCTGGGACAAAGTCGCGGGGAGCCTCGGCGAAGTGATCCTGGGGAAGGTAAAGGGCAGAACCGGGGACGACGAGATAACGCTGTTCAAGTCGGTCGGGCTTGCGATACAGGATATGTCCGTCGCGAAAGCCGTCTATGACGAGGCGTCCCGAAAGGGGATCGGTACGGAATTTGAGTTTTAGCGAAGGACTACCAGGCGGTGTTTGGTGCTATCCGTTCCGATAGCAGTCGATGCAATACGGCTTCGCGTAACTGGTCCTCGACGGTTTCCCGCAGGCAAGGCAGTATTTTTCCGTGAAGGCAGGCCTCTTGTACTGAGCCCACTTCTTGTAGCAGCCATCACAGAGAGGGTGACCGGGGTTGTTCTCTATAGCGGTTCCGCATCGGATACAGAAACCTCTCTCCTCTCCGAGTCGCGCAAGCGTGTCTCCGACTGCTTTGACGAAGGATGCCAGTATACCCTGTCCGTTTTCCTTACCACCCGCACTCTGTTTCTCCTTGGTCTCTCTCTTGGTGTAGCACTCACGGCACACCGGATTGCCCGAGGGTGGATACGCCATACGCTTGCCGCAGTACTTGCAGAACCCCTCCTTCATTTCCGATTTTTGCTGTTGCCTGAGCAGATAAGGCTCCGCCTTCATCTGGATGTGCTCTGTTATGTAAGTCTTGATCTCCTGGACGATGTCTTCCTTTTCGATAAGTATCGACAACTCGATGCTGTTTGACTGAGAGAAATCATACAGGTTCATCGAGCTGACGATGGCCGAATCATCGAAGGCATAGATCTTGGCATGGAGATTGGGAACAGTGAACAGATCGATACCGAGCTCTTCGAAACCCTTGGCGATCTCCTTTCCCTTCTCCCTGTCTTTGTCGCTCTCGGGCCTGCGAATGAAGGCAGCTATCGACACGCCTCGCCCCTTTGCTCTCTCCAGCGCTGACCTCACATGGCCCCACAACTGGACGAAGGGCGAAACCAAAATGCATTTCTCCTTCGTGGCGTCGATCTGGGAGATCAAGACTTGCGATCCCTCATAATCCTTCACCAATCTGAACATCGGTCGGTCTCCTTCTCCCCAGCCTCAGGTCCAATGACTGTCGGAAACGAAATATTACCGCAATCATATGTAAGGGCGCAATGGACACTCCAAGTCGCACCAAGCTTGCGGAGACCCCAAAGAACAAGGAAATAACCACCAAGACACGAAGGACACCAAGGAACACTGAGAAGAGTTCAGGATTCTCGCTCGTATTCTTCTTCGTGACCCTTAGAGTCCTTTGTGTCTTGGTGGTTAATCTTATTTATTCCCCATATCCCCCTCCGCCCGGAGTCTCGATTCGCAAGATGTCGCTCGGGACAAGATCGATCATCGCGCGTGCCGGGAGGATTGTCTCCACCCCGTTTCGTATGAGAGTGTTCCGGCCGGGAAGACCGGGGCCTCCTCCGAACGCGCCCGGAGGGCCGGATGCGCGATGGTGGCTCAGGATTGTCAGGCGCGCGGGCGCGAGAATTTCGTACTCGCGTACGATCCCGTCGCCGCCGCGATGCTTTCCCTCCCCGCCTGACCCCGTGCGTATGGCGTAGCTTCTGATCCGCAAAGGAAACTCGCGCTCCAGCGCCTCGATGGGCGTGTTGCGGGTGTTGGTCATGTGTGTCTGGATTCCGGATGCTCCGTCGGACGACCCTGTCGCCCCCGCTCCGCCGCCGATGGTCTCGTAGAAGCTGAAAGCCCGATCGCCGGAGAAATCGACAGTGCCGATCAGAACGTTGTTCATGGTGCCCTGGCTCGACGCGGGGATGTCGAGGCCTGCGTCGCCGAGCGCGATCAGGAGCGCCTCGACAATTGCCTGGCTTGTCTCGACATTCCCGCCCGCGACCGCCGCTCCCGTAGAGGGATTGAGGACCGTTCGTTCGCCGAGACGAATTGTCACCGGACGAAGGAGACCCGATGTCGTCGGCGTGTCGGCAGGAAGGAAAAGCCTAAGCGTGTAGATCACGGCCGACCTGACGACCGCCGGTACCGCGTTCAGACAGCCCGGATGCTGTGTCGATGAGCGTGTGAAATCGATGTCCAGATGCGAACCAGGGTCGGTGGTGAGTTGAACGCGGCAATCTATCGTCGCGCCCGGCTCGCCGGGAATCTCGTCCATCACGCATATCCCTCTGCCGGACGACGGGGTCATGGTCGACAGAAACGATTCCAGCACCCTTGCAGAGTGATCGATGAGAGCGGTTGACTCGCTAAGGATGTTATCGACGCCGCGATTGCGCGCAAGTTCCTCCGTGCGTTTCAGACCGACCGCTCCCGAGGCGAGCTGCGCTCTCAGATCGCCCGCGCGCTCGCGAGGTTGTCGGGAGCCTTCGGCGAGACGGTTGACGAGACTCTCGACAATCTCGCCGCGATCCAGAATGAGGGTGGGAGGAATGACAATCCCTTCCTCGTCGAGCCTCGACGAGAGTGGAAGGCTTCCCGGCGCGATACCGCCCACGTCCGAATGGTGAGCGCGCACGCCGAGATAGAAATCCGGCATATCGGAACCGGAGAGGAAGGCGGGGAAAATCACCGTGAGATCGGGAAGGTGGGTCCCGCCGGAGTAAGGGTCGTTCAGAAGGACCGCGTCGCCTCGGCGCATTTTGACTGAGGCAATCGCAGCCCGGCATGCGGTGTCCATGCTCCCGAGATGCACCGGGATGTGCGCCGCTCCGCAGACAAGATCGCCGGATGAATCGAACAGGGCGCAGGAGTAATCGCGCCTCTCCTTTATGTTCTGGCTGAACGCGCCGTGACGCAGCGCCTCGCCCATCTCGTCCAGAAATGCCTCCACAAGCGCCCGGAAAACGGCGAGCCGAGCGGGTTCGATTTCATCAATGCGTCTATTTTCATTCAAGCTCGACATGCATGTGGCCCTTTCGGTCGAGGTGCGCGACCGTGTCGGGAGGAAGATACAGCGTCGCGAAATCCTCGATAACCAGAGCGGGTCCGCGGACGGGCTCATCGATCGGAATGACGTCCCTGTCGTAAACCGGCGCATCTTTCCAGGCGCGGTCGATGCGCATGTTCATCGGGCCGATGGTGTCCGGTCGGGCCGAGCGATCGACCGTGTCAATGTCGGGAAAGTCGAACGGAGCCGCGCCGATCTCGCCACGCACACGGACCGTCACGATCTCGACAGGCGTCTTCTCGTGAACGTAGGTGTATCTGGACCTGTACTCGGATTCGAAATCGGACCGGATTCTTTCGGGATCGAGCGGCGTCGACTTTGAATCCAGCGGAATCTCGAGCGCGTGGGTCTGGCCGACGTAACGGCATTCAAGAGTGGCGGAGAACGTCGGAGTCTCGGTGCTCGACCATTCGGCGAGCGCGCCCGAAAGCTGGGCGATGAGCTCGGCTTCGGAGCGTCCGACCGAATCGCAACAACGGTCGACCTCGAGCATGATCGCTCTTTCGGCTTCTAGCGCCAGAGGTGCGCTCAGAAGGCCGATCGCCGAGAATGCGCCGCTCGCGCGTGGATGCAGCACGTCGGACAGTCCCAAGGCCCGCGCGCATTCGATCGCGAGAAGCGCCCCTGCGCCTCCGAAAGGAACGAGAGTGAATCGAGCGCCGCTCAGGGCGGGATCGATGCCGCGTGCAACGGAGATTTTCCTTAAGGCTGAGTTGAGATGGACAATCGCGAGGTCGAGGATGCCGTCGATCAGATCGTCGACACTCATGCCTTTGGGGCAGGCGGCCTGCAGAGCTTTGGAAGCGGCATCTCTGTGAATCGGCATCTCGCCGGCCAGGAAACGCTCGGGGACAAGCCGTCCGGCCAGAAGCACGGCATCGGTGAACGTGGCGGGTCCGCCGCGACCGTAGCATGCCGGGCCGGGATCGGCTCCCGCGCTCTGCGGGCCGAGCGCGAGCATCCCGCCCTGATCGATCCTGACAATCGAGCCCCCTCCCGCGCCGATCGTGTGGATGTCGATGGTCGGAAGGGGGACCGGAACGCCGCTCACGACCGCCTCGCGCGTCCGGGGAGGTTTCCCTGCAAGCAACGTGACATCGGTTGACGTGCCTCCCATGTCCAGAGCGAGAACGCGGTCGCATCCCAGCGACATGGCGGCGATAGCTCCCCCGGCGGGTCCGGAAAGTACGCATCGGGCCGGATTTTCGAGCGCCAACGCGGGCGAAAGAAGTCCGCCGGATGATCCCATGAGCGCGAGTCTGGAAGGACATTCCTTTTCCAGCTCGGAGAGATAGTCGCCGAGGACAGGCGAGAGATACGCCGCCAGGGAAGCCAGGGACCATCTTTCGTATTCGCGCGGATACGCTGCGAGACGCGACGACGGGAAGGCGGGCAATCCGGTGAGCTTGGAGAGTTGATCGGCCAAATCGATCTCGGCGGACGGGTATGCGGTCGAGTGCAGGATTCCGACCGCGATCGCCTGTGCGCCCGAGAGCACCATCAGTTGCGCGACAGCCTGAATTGATGCCGGATCGGGAGTAAGCAACTGATTACCTTCGCTGTCGAGACGGATGTCGATTTCGAATATCCGATCGGGACTCAGAAGCGGAGCGGGTCTGGACGGAGACGGCGAGTAGAGCTCGTCGCGCTCGCCTCTGCCGATCGCGAGCACGTCTCGAAACCCTCGCGTGACGACCATCGAGGCCGGTCCGCCCTGACGCGCGAGGACGGCATTTGTGCCGACGGTCGTTCCGTGGCAGACAAGATCCGCAAGGCCCGGCACCCGTCGCAGCCCGTCCAGAACCGCCTCGGCGGGAGCGTCGGGCCTGGACGGCACTTTTGCGACACCGAGACGACCCCGATGGAGCCACACGAGGTCCGTGAAGGTGCCGCCGGAATCCATGCCGACTCGCGCAATGCTCTCACGATCATCGGGCATAATCCGAGATGGTAGCAGGGGCAACGAAACGGTTCAATCGAGCCGGTTCATGGTGAATCCGAAGCGCGATGGAACGATATTAGTAGTGGAGTGAAAACGCGGTAAAAACAGTTGACTCCGGGTGTTCGGATGGAAACAGCAATGAAAATGGATCGGCGCAAGAGCGAGGGTTCGTTGATATTCGATATCAACGGGGATTTCGATACGCGGAGCGCCGGCCCTGCAAAGGAAGAGATCAGGGCCGCCATTCTCGAAGGCGAGAAGAGCGTAATAATCAACCTGGAAAACGTGGGGTATATCGATTCCGCCGGGCTGGGCACTCTCGTGAGCGCGCTGAAGACGGCGAAAGAGAACAACGGGAACGTATGTCTCACCGGATTGACCGCGCAGGTGAAGATGGTGGTCGAGCTGACGAGACTGCATCACGTGTTCGACATTTTTCCCAATGTGGAGGCTGCTCTGGAAGGGCTCAAGGGCCGCAGGGTTTCGGAGGCGCAGTGATGAACGTCTTCTGCGAACAGGATCGTAAGGTGACTGTCGTTACGATCGAGGGGGATGTCGCAATACCCGAAAGCGAGAAGTTCCGGGAGTTCCTGATGCATCGGATCGAGAGCGGATCGTGCGACCTTCTTCTGGATTTCAGGTCGGTCGCGTACGTGGACTCCTCCGGCGTGAGCGCGCTTCTGTCGCTCCTGCAGGCCGCCAGGAAGAAGGGCGGCGACATCCGTCTCGCCGGTCTCAACGAGAGGATCAGGGAGATATTCCGCCAGATCGGGCTGCACCACGTGTTCAGGAAGTACGATACGCTACATGAAGGCGTCGAGAGCTTCGAGCAAGTCGAGATCGTGTAGGGACATTTTCAGTCCGCTGAAATCGGATTTCGAGTGAGGCCTTTAGAGGGCCTCGATTTTTTTGTGCGCCTGCTGCCGCCGCGAGCCGGCACGTGTTGCCATCCAAACGACGCCGCGGTATATTGACTTCAGGATCATTCAATCGTTGCGAGGCGGCCATGAAAGTGAAAGTCATTGTGCACGAAGCCGAAGAAGGCGGATACTGGGCGGAGGTACCGGCTATCCCGGGCTGCGCCACGCAGGGAGACACTTTCGAGGAATTGCTGCAGAATCTCTATGAAGCGGTCGAGGGCTGCCTGTCGGTCGACATTGAGCAACCCGACGCCTCCCAGAAAGACAGGATCATCGAGATCACAGTATGAAACCCGTGACAGGGAAAAAGCTCGCCAAAGCTCTGGAGCGCAACGGCTGGGAGCTTCTGAGGATCAGCGGCAGCCATCATATCTACGGCAAGGAAGGCAGTGTGGTCCGAATCTCAGTGCCCATGCACGGCAGCAAGCCGCTCAGGATAGGTCTCGCAAAACATCTCTTATCGATGGCGGGCTTGAAAGAGAGCGACCTGGGATAATCGTTCTGCACGCAGGCAGTCCGCAGGGGCCGGTGCACTACACAAGCGGGTCCATAGTTGTATTGCTCCCGTTCAAGAGGTCTCGCGGCCTGGAAGAAGGAGGATCAGCGCAATGCGAATAGCAGGGTTGCCGGCAGGAATCATAATTGCAGTCGTTGCAGCGGGGTTGCTTTTCGGGTGCACCGGCATGCGGAGGGCGCCGGCATCGAGCGGGTCACAAGAGGGAGGCAATACGTCGGTCGCTGAAGAGGCGCTGTTTCTCATCTTCGAGGGGGGCAAGTGGGGCTATATCGACGGGACGGGAAACGTTGTGATCAACCCACGGTTTGATTTGGCATCGGACTTCTCCGAAGGTCTCGCGCCTGCAGGGACCGGGAACCGGTGGACAGGAAAATGGGGCCATATTGACAAGACGGGGAAGTATGTCATCAACCCGCAGTTTGATGAGGCTTGGCCCTTCTCCGAGGGTCTCGCGCTGGTGGAGATTGAGGACAAGTGGGGCTATATCGACAAGACAGGGGAGTTTGTCATCAACCCGCAGTTTGAAAGTGCATGGGACTTCTCCGAGGGTCTCGCGAGTGTCAAGATTGGGGACAGGGAGACAGGCAAGTACGGCTATATCGACAAGACGGGGAAGTATGTCATCAACCCGCAGTTTGATTTGGCATGGCCCTTCTCCGAGGGTCTCGCGAGCGTCAAGATTGGGGACTGGCAGACCGGGAAGTACGGCTATATCGACAAGACAGGGAGCATTGTTATCCAGCCCCAGTTTGACTTCGCCCAGCACTTCTCCGAAGGCCTGGCGCCTGTCAGGACCGGGGATCCCTGGTCGGGCACGTGGGGCTATATCGACAAAGCAGGTGAGTTTGTTGTCGACCCGCAGCTCGGTGGTGCCTGGCCCTTCTCCGACGGTCTCGCGGCCGTCGTGTTTGGGGGCTGGGAGACAGGCAAGTACGGCTTTGTCGACGAGACGGGGAAGACTGTCATCAACCCGCAGTATGATTTCGCCCGTGACTTCTCCGAGGGTCTCGCGCGCGTCGAGACGAGGAGCAAGTGGGGCTATATCGATAAGAGTGGGGATTACGCAATTAAGGCGCAGTTTGATGCTGCCTGGGACTTCTCCGACGGCCTCGCGCTCGTCAGGATTGGGGAGAAGCGCGGGTATATCGACAAGACTGGAATGTTCGTCTGGGGGCCATCATATTGGCCGTAGCAGGGGGACTAGAGTCGCGAATGAAAGGAAAGGGTGACACCCCCCCCTGTAGTCCCCCACAAAGGGGGGGACGGCTTCCTCTGCGGGGTGAGTACTGATGCGGTTCGGGAAGATACCGTCCCACCCGCCGCGGCGGGGGGGACTGCAGGGGGGGCGTCCCCCTTTACTTGCCACGCACCACACTAGAGTTCCGGCCCGATTTCTGAAAGCAATGCTGTCTGAAGAGCGCCGACTTTGATTCATTCGGTTGGGGCTACAGGTTCGTCTGTCTCGCCAGTGGAACCCGTCACTGCTTCCTCTGTTTCGCTTCCTGATGGTGTGACCGCTTCCTCGGTCGGACCCGCGGAAGGTTCTGCGGTCTCAAAGCCCTCTGTTTCCGGAGGGTTGAGAAGGAAAATCGAGGTGGATTCGACAGGCTTCCTAAGGGTCACAGTCGCGACATCGGTTGTCTGGCCGTTCAGGTAGTGCACGACGGTGAGCTTCTTCTGATCCGGCAGGGATCCCAGGACCATGTAGTAATCGTTCAAGCCCGCCGCCGCGATCGAGAGAATTATGGCCGGGCGACCGTTGGAAAGCGTCGCCTTCCACACCTCGACGACATCTCTCGTATACGCCCCGTACGAATACAGTGTGCAGGACTTGACCTTCTCGTCCGCGGGTTTGTCCTTCTCGGTCTCGGTAGCTTCGGCCGGGTCGCCGCCCTCGACCTCATCGGACGCGATCAGAACGATATCGCCGATCCTTGTGAGCGGTCGGAGCTTGCCAGGGATCTGATCGACGCTCATCGTGCGCTGATACACAGTGGCACCGTGGATTTCGCAAAGGAACCAGCCCTCGTCTTCGCGATTGAGGACCACGTTATCCGGAAGGAAGAACACCCCGAGGACATTGGGGAATTCGCCGCCGATGTTGGTGCCCCCGTAGACTCGGAGTTTCCTTGTCGGAGAGTTGTCGATATTCACGGCCTCCGGCGAAGCTTTGCGATCAACGTAGAAAACCGGCCATCCGTTGGTGGGCAGAGGACTGAGCGTTTCGATCTCATCGGCTGTGAGCTGTCCCGCCTGAGTGGACGGGCGACCGTCGAGGTAATGCATCTCGAGCTGCCTCATCGGCGGAACCGTGTGACCGAGCGCGTAGATGATTCTCTCAACGGGATCGACCGCGATGGGCATGATCCACGAAGTGAGGTCGTTGGGAACCGATTTGTATGTTCCCGTTGCCTCGTCCAGCTCCAGCCATTCGACCTTGCCCTCGGATTTCTTCAGGATCCCGTTCGACCAGTACGAAAGCAGTTCGGTCGCAGGCAGGCTGAGGATGGAATCGACCTTCGGCAACTGGAAAATGTGGGTGGTTTCGTCGGACGTGATGACCCAGACCGACGCAGGGGGGGTCTGGAGCACGGTCAGGCTGATCTTTTGCGCCTTCCGGCCGCCGCAGCCGAGGAACAGAATCGACAGGATCGAGGCAAGCAGGAAAAGTCCGAGAGGATGAATCTTGAATCTCATGATCGGGACCTCACACATTGCTCTCATGGTGATGAGATGCAGGATTGAGCTCCTCACCCTGGATAAAGGCGCGGACCTCGGGGAGCGTGGAAGCCTTAACCTCGTCGGGAGTTCCGACAAAGATGATGCGGCCGTCGACAAGCAGAGCGACGCGGTCGGAGACGCGGAAGACGCTCTCCATGTCGTGACTTATGACGAGACTCGTAGCGCCGTACCGATTTCGCGTTCTGAGGATCAACTGGTTGATGTGGTTTGTGATCACGGGGTCGAGGCCGGTCGTCGGCTCGTCGTACAGGATGATGGACGGGTCCTCGGCCAGCGCCCTTGCGAGTCCGACACGTTTCTGCATACCGCCCGACAGCTCGCTCGGCATCAGCCTCTCGGTGCCCCCCATGTCCACGTCCGCGAGCTTCTCTGAGACGATCTCCCGGACCTGCTTTCTCGCGGGCCCGCCCCTGTAAACGATGGGGAACGCGACGTTTTCGTAGACATTGAGGCTGTCAAACAGCGCCGCATGCTGGAACACCATACCCATCTTCATCCGCACCCGGCGCATCTGATGATCGGAGTAGTCGGTTATGTCCTCCCCGTCGATGTACACGCGTCCGGACATGGGCTTCAGAAACCCGATCACCAGCTTGAGGAGCGTCGACTTGCCGCTGCCGGAGAGTCCGATGATGGTGAAGATCTCGCCGGTCCGTACGGCGAGACTGATGCCCTCCAGAACGACCTTGTCGCCGTACCCCGCGACAATATTTTCCAGCTCGATGGCGGGAACGTCGAAATCCGTATCCGGCGTGATGTCAGTCATTCAGGCGGATCAATTATAGCGGGGTAACAACAGCGAGGCAAAGCGCGTGTGCGGGCGCAGCCCCTTTCTGTTTTGCCCCGCAATTTGTATAATGGAAATCGCATCAGAATAAGGTGCGGGCTGGTGGGGCTTGCAGTGGATTAGATTCGGTCAACTCAGGGAGGTCATCATGCTCCGGCAAATCACTCTGTTCACGATCATCAGCGCTGTGGTGCTTGCGTTATCTGTAGCTGGATGCGGCGGTGGAACGCCTGTGGTCCCATCAGGCGGGTCGGGCGCAGACACCGCAGCGTGTCTCAGTTCCCCGGGCGACGGCGCCGCCGGTCGAGTGCTGTGGGGAGTGTACGACATCACGATCAACGCCGAGACGCTTGAGGCGGAGGTGGTTCCGCTCCGAGGTCCGATGTTCACCGCGAACGTGACGCAGTTCATGCAGCCCCCGTTCAGCAAAATCTACATGATCAGCCTGAAGGTGGACCCGTCCAGCACACCCGCGACCGGATATTTCGTCGTGGACGTGACCCTGAGGCATCCGTTTCCCGGATTGGATTTCTATAACGGTTTCGACGTGAGAGGAATCCTGATGTCGGACGGGTCGGGGAACCTGAGTCACGACAGCACCGCGGTCTATGCGGGCGACGGTGACACGATGCTTGTGAACGCGGACGGGTACACGCGATGGTGGAACTGGCAGGAATTCGCGCCTCAGAACACGATATTCGGGCCGACGCGCGGAAAGCTCGCGCCCCCGAACAAGCCGTCCGGAACTGTGAACGGGTACAAGTACTTCGCGGACGGTCTCGATCTCAATGACGCAGTGAAATCGGTCGATCCTGCGACCCGCGGGCAGTTCACGTCGACGGCCGCGAACACGCGCCGGTACGCGATCCAGTTCAGGATGAGCGGCGGCAAGATTGTTTTCGATTTCAACTATGCGGTCGACGCAAGCTGGGCTAAGCCGGACGAATCGTACGCGCCGGATTATCCCCCGGAGGCCTTTCCATGGGATGCCAATTGCGCGGAGGCCTTCCTGATGACTCTGGAAGATGCCGGCAGCACGGCCTGGTACGTTGACGACATAAACAAGGGCGGGACGCTCGCGCTGGATGTCGAGGTCTACGACTGGCAGGCCATGTCGGGCGCCTCGAAGGTTCCCGACGAGCTTGCCGGACTGTGGCTTGAGGGAGAAGTGCTCGCGTCGCCGCTGGACCTCCTCGCGAGCGCGACGATACTGGACGGCGGTCCGGCATCGAGCGTCTTCCACGTCGAGATCAGCGATCTTTCGTTAACAAAAAGCGGACCCAACGAGGTCTGGATCATCGCAGAAAGCGCCGGCCCGAACACGTACGAGCCGAACCTCGACATAGACACATCGCCCTGGACATGGCCGGATTCGCCGCTCGCCGGTTACCTGAGGACGACGGTGGTGATATCCGACACGCAGCTTCAGTCCGCGCCCGAGGTGACGGCGATCGATCCTGAAGAGGGCCATGCAGACTCAATCGTATCGGCCACGGTGAGCGGGGACTATTTCGAAAACGGCTGCCAGGTGGAGTTGAGACAGTCGAGCGGGACATTTGTCGTCGAGGGGTCGGGCGAAAACTGGGTGAGCGAGAACGAAGTGACGGGCGATCTGGATCTCGCAGGCGCACCTCTTGGACTGTACGATGTGGTCGTAATTAATCCGGATCTTCAGGAGGGCTCGCTGGAAGAGGGATTCGAAGTGCTGGAAGCGAACATCATCTATGTCGATGACTCGAATACGAGCGGTACTGAAGACGGAACCATGGCGCACCCCTTCAGAACGATCCCGGGGGGCATGACGGCTGCGACATCGGGCTGGGAGGTGTGGGTGGATGACTCGGGATCGACATACGCCGGTCCGGTGACACTGAAATCCGGAGTGGTGCTGAAATCGGTGAACTGGGACGATACGGACGGCGGCGATGAGGCTACGATCCTGATCAGTTCAACCGCGTCGTGCGTGACCGGGGCCGACAACGCCACGATCGACGGCTTCAGGATCGATGCGGTCAGATGCGGCATCGTCTGCACAGGCACGTCGCCGAAAATCCTGAACTGCCGGGTTGTCAACTGCTACTACAGCGACGCGAGGCCGATATGGCTGCAGGGCGGATCTCATGCGCACATCGACGGCTGCGAGGTGTACGACGTCAACAACGCGACGGATTACGGCTACTCCACCTTCTACGGAATCCTGGTCGAATACTGCGACGCCGTGGGCAGCGACACAGTCGTGATCGAGCACACTGTTGTGCACCACGTCTTCTCGAGCGATATCATCGGCCTGGGCGGAGGCTACTGCTATCCGCACGGAATTCTTATCAACAGCTCGGATGGAGTCGTGGTTAAGAACACCATCGTGCACGACGTGACCGGCGGTAACTACCATGAGGTATACGGCATCAGGGTCGCGGACTCCGCCGAAGTCGAGCTCGTGAACAACGTCATCTATGATGTCGACAAGACCTACTACTACGGCATAGCGTACGGGTTGTATTTCACAAACTGCACGAACCTGGACGCGAGGAATCTGATCATCTCGCATGTCCACAAGGGCGAAGGCGGGACGGGCGGCTACTACCAGACGGCGTACGGCGTGTACCAGAGCAGCTCAACCTACAGCTTCGAATACTGCGATGTCTATGACTGCCAGACAGCCAACTACAACAACGTCAGCCCGGGCATGGGATGCATCAGCGCGAATCCGCAGTACGTTAATCCGGGCACCGATTTCCATCTTGCGAGCGGGTCGCCGTGTATAAACACCGGAGATCCGTCGATAGATGATCCGGACGGGTCGCAGTCGGACATGGGCGCGTACGGCGGTCCCGGCGGAGACTGGTAGTACGCCCGACTCATTGAATGCTCAAGACGGCCCGCGTGAAATAGGCGGGCCTTTTTTCGCAGCCGGGTCAAACTGGACGAAACACGGGTGAATCACGCGTTTTGAACTGGTCGATTCCAGTGATATCATGTTATACGTAAAGAACCCCCAAAAAGGGGGATGGGTGAGATGTTCCGGCGCCTGAATGCCTTAGCGGCGCGTCGGCAGATTCATTATTTATGCGGGAGCCGCCGGCATCACATAAGTTGGAAGTTTCCGGAGGTAACCGGAATGGTTAGGTATGTAGTCTTATCCCTTGCGCTGGCAGGATTGCTGCCGGTACTTTCAGGCTGTGGTGGAGGGAACTCGTTACCGTCCGCGCCATCGGCAGAGAAGCCTTTCGGCACGACGGCGAACCCCGCAGGCCTTGTCTCCTCAGGCGGCAACATGCTCTGGGGGATGTGGGATGTTGCCGTCGACGTGGAGAAGGGAACGGTCGAGGCTGTTCCGCTGCGGGGCGCAATGTTCAACGCGAATGTGACCAAGTTCCTGCAACCGCCGCTGAGCCCCATCAACATGCTCTCGATGACGATGAATCCGGGATCCATTATTCAGGCCGGGTACCTGGACCTTGATGTGACCCTGCGCCATCCGTTCTTCAGTTTCCCCAAACTCAGGGGATTCGATGTGAGAGGAATCGTGATGGGGGACGGCGCAGTGGCGTTTTCATGGGACACGTCGGCGAAGCATTACGCTCCGGGGGATCTTGAGCTTCTGAACGCCGACGGGTACACGCGATGGTGGAACCCCACTGAGTTCACGACATACGGGACGATCCTGGGGTACACGAAGGGGATTTTCGCGACCCCCGACTACCAGGCGAGCGCGACTGTCAACCCCTACAAGTATTTCACGGACGGACTTGACAAGGATGCGTCGGTAGCCGACCTGGATATTCAGAGCCGGGGCACCTTCGGGGTGGATCCGGGGATCAACAAGAGAAGGTATCTTCTGCAGTTCCCGGTCCTGCCCGGAGGAGGTCCGGTTTATCATTTCAACTACGCGATAGACGCAAGCTGGGCGCTTCCGAGCGATGCGTATGCGCCGGAATATCCGGTGGAGGCATATCCACCGGAGGCGAACATGCAGGAGGCCTGGCTTGCATCGGTCAGCGATTCCGAAAGCACTGCGTGGTGGGTCGATGAGGGCAATAACGGAGGGAGCCTGAAGCTCGCGATTGAAATCTACGACTGGCAGAGCGCGTACGGCAGCACGGTCGCGGACGAGGTGAGCGCGATCTGGGTCGAGAGCGCCGTCATAAAAGGGCCCAAGGAGATAACCGCTATTTCCCTGGCGCAACCTGCAGGACCCGTTTCGTCGGTCTGGAACGCCGAGATAAGCGATCTGAACCTGACGGCGTCCGGAACGTTTGAATGCTGGGTTGGAGTGGTCTCGAGCGACCCGTCGACCTACGAGCCGCAGATCGAGGGCGATCCGAGCATGTTCGACTGGCCGGACGCTGCGCTGACGGCGTATTTCCTCGGGAACGTGCATGTTCTGGGCACGAATCCGAGCATGCCGCCGGAGGTCCTGAAAGTGAACCCGCCCGTGGGCGTGGTCTCGACCGTCCTCACCGATGTGCAGATAATCGGGAACTGGTTTGCGGACGGCGCCACGGTCGAGTTTGAGTATGAGTCGGGGGAGATGCTCGCAGTCTCGAACACAGTCTGGCAGAATGGAAACCTGATCACGTGCGACCTGGACTGCTCCGGTCCGCTGGGATTCTACGATGTGACCGTGACAAATCCGGATCTGCAGTTCGATACACTGGCTGACGGATTCGAGGTCTTAGAAGAGTGGAAATGCGAGGGCGACGCGCACGACTGGGCGGGCCTGGAGTACAACCTTGCCGGGATACCGTACGATCCCTATTTCAACCGTCTCGACATGGCCATCCTGAAGAAAGGGTCGCAGGCCGGAATGGCGCTGTATCAGATGACGAGCGGCTCGTGGGGAGTGTTCGATCCGGACGGCGGCGCGGGTCAGACCGTTCAGAGTTTCATGACGACCACGTCGATGTATCCGATGGAGATCGAGACCTGCGAGACCAGCGGACGCATCGCGATCGTGAGTTTCTTCGACCCGAAGACCGTCATGCTTTACGATGAGGAAGGCGATCATCTCGGGGATTTCGTCGATCCGAACCTGGATCCGTCGAAGGGATGCGTGACCGCGCTGGATTTCGACAAGTACGGGGACATGTGGGTCGTCACAAAGACGCGTACCGGGGATTGGACGGGCGACTATGAAATACGTCACTACGCGCTTCTGGAGGAATCGCCTTACTACGAGCCGGTTCCGGAAGACACTGTCCTGATAAACGACAGTGCGATGACGGGGCCGGTCGACGCTCAGGGGGTCGGCGACCTCGGAATGTGCTTCTACCTGAACCGCCTGTTTGTGTTCACTGCGAACACTGCCGACGGCGGGTCGAACAAATTGACGACATGGGACCTCGACCAGAGTCCGCCTGTGCTCGTGGCCGAACGGCAGGATCCGTATCCACCCCTGACAAGGCATCACATCTTCGGCAATACCGGCTCCCTGAACAGAATGAACATCGACGCGGATCACAGGTTTGCCGACGACAAGGAAGAGCAGTGCAGGATATACGCGTACGCGACCATATGGACGTGGGGTCCGCCTGCGTACGGTGTGGACTGCTGCGTGATACGTCTCGACGCCGACCTGAACACTCTCGACGAAGGGAGCATCTATCATCCGGCGTACCCGGGGGAATTCGACAAGGTGCCCCAGTGCTGCATAATCAACGATTACGGCCCGACATCGAGCGCCAACCTGGTGGGACACGATTTCCCCACCAACTCGTTCCTGGACTGGCCCGTGCCGTCTACATGGTGATATGGAGCGAACGAGAGAAAATGGATTCGGAATTGATGCCCCCCCTTAATCCCCCGCCAAGGGGGGGGAGGCTCTAACGCCGTCCCCCCCTTTGGGGGGGACTACAGGGGGGGTATGGATTCTTCACAGTGCACCCTCCGAGCGAAACGCGAGAGAGGACCTCTTCTCTCTCCGCAGACATAAAGACTTAGAGACGAAATGAACCACATGGCGAGGAGGCCTGTGTCATGCATCACAGATCAGTCGGTAGGTTGACCGCGAGCATCCTGGTTGCGCTTGTGGTGATTCTCATGAGTTTCGGCTGCTCCGGCGGCAAAGGGGGAGCGCCGACCATGCCGGGGGAAATGTCGGCCCAGGCGACCGGATCGAGCGGGTCGGGTCGAGTTCTCTGGGGCTTTTTCCAGGTCTCGATTGACCCGAGCACCGGCAATTGCGAAGTGACTCCGCTGAGAGGGGCGATGTTCAACTGCAACGTGGTGAAGTTCCTGCAGCCGCCGTTGTCGCCCATACAGCTCGTCACGGTGAATGTGAACCCCGACTCCGACTTCACCACCGGCTACCTCGACCTCGACGTGACGCTGAGGCATCCGTTCCCGGGACTGGACAAGTTCCGCGGATTCGATGTTCGCGGGATCGTCATGGGGGGCGGGTCGGTGCCGTTCAATTTCGATCAGACCGTGTTTCGCGCCGGTCCTGCCGATCTTGTGATGGAAAATCCGGACGGATGGACGCGATGGTGGAACCCGACCGAGTTCACCACGTTCAACACCATTCTCGGGTACACGAAGGGTTCAAAAGCGCCGCCGAACTACCTCGCGACCGCCACCATTAATCCCTACAAATTCTTCGCCGACGACCTCGACAAGGATTCGCCGCTGAGCGACATCATCCCCGCGAATCGAGGCACATTTTCTGTGTTATCGGTCATAAACAAGAGGCGCTACATCCTGCAGTTCCCGCAGATCCCGGGCGGAGTCGATTACAGGTTCAACTACGCCGTCGATGCAAGCTGGGCGCTTCCGAGCGACGACTACGCGCCGGAATATCCGGTGGAAGCGTATCCTCCCGAGGCCAATGCGCAGGAAGCATGGCAGGTCAGCTTGAGCGACGAAGGATCGACTGCGTGGTACGTGAACGACCAGGCCAAGGGCGGGTACATGCATCTGGATGTCGAAGTCTACGACTGGCAGGGGGCAGGGAACCCGTCGGGCGTCGAAGGAGAGGTCGCGTCGATATTCCTGGACTGCCCGCTGTTCAACGGTCCGGTGGAGCTTACGGGTCTTGCGACCGTGGCCCCCGCCGGGGAAGTGTCATCGGTCTGGTCGGCGGACATCGCGGACCTCAATCTCATGAGCGCGGGAACGTTCGACTGCTGGATAGCCGTTCAGGCCGACGATCCCGGGAATTACGCGCCTCAGATACAGGGCGACCCTGGCGCGTTCGCGTGGCCCGACGCTCCGTTGCGAGCGTACGCGTACGGAACGATAGACGTATCCCCGTTCTTCCCGTCGAATGCGCCGGAGGTCCTGGCGGTCGTGCCGAACCAGGGCGTGCAGTCGACGGTTGTGAGCGATCTTCAGGTTCTCGGCGTCGGTTTCCAGAGCGGAGCGACAGTCGAGTTCTTCAATGACACAGCGGATTATCTCGGGGTATCCGGTCTCGTCTGGCAGAACGACGGGCTGATCACCTGCGATCTCGACTGCGCCGGTCCGCTGGGGCTTTACGACGTGAAGGTGAAGAACCCGGACACTCAGGAGGGCACGCTGGAGGACGGTTTCGAGGTGATGAAACCCCCGGAGGATTCCATCTGGTGGAAGAGCCATATGTACAACATCGCCAACATCGGGCGGAATCCGACCGTCCCCGGCGCCGATCCCGAGGCCCTGGCACTTCAGTGGATGTCGCCGGTCGGCGGAGACAAGAAATACGCGACGCCGGTCGTCGTGGAGGACAAAATCTATTTCACCGGGAACGACGGCTTCTACGCGAACACGAGCGAGACGATGTACTGCTACGACCTGTATTCCGGCGAGCAGCTCTGGTACAAGCCGATCAATCCGTCGGGCACGGCGGTCAATCGAGCGTTCGCGTGCCCGGCATGGTGGGAGGGTCCGGACGGCATCAAGCGTGTGGCTGTGGGTGGGGACCAGGTCTATTGTTACGACGCGATTACCGGAGAGCAGCTTTGGTACTTCGACGATGTCTCGGGAGGCTTCAATGCATCATGGGTATCTGCCCAGATGCAGGAATACGACGGCATGGTGCTCGCCAGGACCCGTAACGGCGGACTTTACGTTCTCGATTTCATCACCGGCTCGCTGGTGAGCAAGGTCGAGACAACGTCGCCCAGCGAAGGCGGATGCGGCGCGAAGGACGGCAAAGTGTATATATCGTCCGCACGCTATCTCGACTGCGCCGACATTCTCACGGGCCAGATATTGTGGACAACTCCGCTGCCCAACGACGCGGAGATCACCCATTGGATCAATCCCACGATTGTCGGGACCCGCTGCTACTTCAGCACGTACCAGGGTTACGTGTTCTGTGTGGCGATCGAGAACGACGGCGGGCATGTGCCGGGTGACATTATCTGGTCGTGGAACGATCCGAACATCACTCCCGGCAACAACCCGCTTGTGGGCGGCACGGCCACGGTGACCGTAGGAGGCGCTGTCAGACTTTTCGTCGCTGCGGCGTTCTATGGTAACTACGTCTACTGTATCGAGGACAAGGGCGAGACCGGCGAGACGCTGTGGCAGTCGGACACGGTCGGCTACTACGATGCGTCGCCGGTCTGGTCCAGCGCCCCGAGCTACCCGGGAGGCGTCGTTTACTGCCCGAACCGCGAGGGGTACCTCGATGCGTTCGACGCGTCGACCGGACACAACATCTGGCACCTCAACACCGGCACGGAGCTGAGAGCGGGAATGACCCCGATCCTCGATATGCTCGTCGTCACGTCCGGCACGGATGTCGCCGTGTTCAAGGCTCCATAGGAGAGCCGAGCGATAATCTGATAGAATCACAGTGCCTCAAGAAGGCTTGCACGCAGTTTCAGGGGGTCAAGGTTGGGCGGCGATGGAGGGAGCGGGGCGGGGACCACGGAGGTGTAGGTGATGCCCTTTTATTCGAGAGCGATCCGTTTCAGAGCGATTGGTGCGTTTCTTGCGGGGATGGTCGCGATATCGGTCTTCGCCGGATGCTCGGGTGCATCGAATCCCGTCAATCCATCCGTCCAGAACTCAGGCGCGCGGGTCGAGAACTCCGGGAATCGAATGCTGTGGGGAATGTGGCACGTGGCCATCGATGCCGAGGCGCTCAGGGCCGAAGTGACCCCGTACAGATCGGCTGAGTTCACCGCGAACGTTACAAGGTTCATGCAGCCGCCCGTAAGCCCCACAAACATGGTGCAGATTTCGATAGGTCCGGGCGGCGATCCGTCGAGCGGATTCTTTGTTGTGGACGTGACGCTCAGGCATCCGTTCCCCGGAATGAATATGTATAACGGCTTCGACGTGAGAGGCATTCTGCTCTCGGACGGATCGGTCACCGGAGCGCACGATTCGACCGTCCTCAGAGCCGGAGCGGACAACACCCGGCTTCTGAATCCGGACGGGTATACGCGATGGTGGAACTACCCCGAGTTCACGAGCTACGAGACCATTTTCGGGTACACGCACGGGAAGCTCGCCCCTCCGGGACAGCCGAGCGCCACTGTGAACCCGTACAAGTATTTCGCGGATGAGCTTGGCGCAGAAGATCCTGTCTGGGCGCTGGATCCCGGCTCGCGAGGTGTGTTCAGCACACAGCCCGGGACGAACCAGAGGCGGTACGAGATACAGTTCCCCATGAATGGTCCGCAGGTCGTTCTCGATTTCGATTATGCAGTCGATGCGAGCTGGTCGCAGCCCGACAAATCCTTTGCTCCCGAGTATCCTGAGGAAGCGTTCGATCTGAGCGCAAACTGCATGGAAGCTTACATGGCGCACGTTGAGGACGCAGGGTCGACCGCGTGGTTTGTTGACTCAGGCAACAAGGGCGGGGACATAAAGCTCTCGATTGAAGTTTTCGATCATCAGGCTCCCGCCAATCCCGATGGCATCGCAGGAGAGATAGCCGCGATCTGGCTCGAGGGGGAAGTTCTGGATTCCCCCGTCAACGTTCTTCCGGTGGCGACCGTGCTGCCCGGATCGGGAGGGCAGTCGAGCATTTACGAGGTCGACCTGTCATCGCTTAACCTCACGCATTCCGGAGCAGCAGAGCTGCTCGGCACGATCGAGAGCGCGAACGTGACGACGTACGAGCCACAGGTTCCGGGCGGGAGTGCGTTCGGACACCCCGACGCGATTCTGTCCGCCTATTTCACATGGGACGCGTCCATCTCGGATCAGCCCATAGCCCAGGCTCCCACGGTCTCCGGGATAGACCCGAATTGGGGAGTGAGCGGATTTCTGTACGAGAACGTAACCGTGACCGGCGCGAATTTCCTGGACGGCGCGACGGCGAGTCTTGTACAGGGAGCGACGGAGATTGTCGCGGAAAGCACGACATTCATCGATCAGGGAACTCTGGACACGTCGTTTGAACTGGACGGCGCTCCCGGCGGGCTCTACGACGTGGTTGTGACGAATCCGGATTTGCAGGATGGAAGCCTGGATGACGGATTCGAGGTGAAGATACTGAACCTGACATGGGAGCAGGACAAGGTCGTCCATCCGATAAACGGGAGCGTCTACTGGGCGACATCGATTGACGATCGGGAGCCGAGGCTGCTGGTGACTTCGAGCGGGCAGCCTTTCATCGGCTGGGGTCAGTGGCCGACCGCTTTCAGCGCGATAAAGGGCGGCTCGACAACCACAGACGACGGTCAGACCTGGACGGGCGAGATCTGGCAGCCCTTCGCAGCGAATTATCACGCGGATGTCAAGCTCGCGCTGGATGACACGGACAGCTCTCCCGGCGACTACAACGTCTACATCGTTGTGACGCACAGGAACACGTCATGGCAGACGGTGGGAAGCCACACAGGCATGGCGCGGTGGCGTCTGCAGGGCACATATTCATGGCCGGGCGAGCAGGGCATAAATCCCGCCAGCGGAGGCGGTGTGGGTAACGGCCAGGAGTTCATCTGGACCGCAGGCGGTTATCCCGTCTATGTCCGCGACAAGGACCAGACGATGTACTGCAAGGTGGGAACATTCCAGCACTCGATCCGAGGGAATCCGGCTTATTCATCGGGCAGTTGGTACAACATGACCGAGCAGAACCTCGGGGAGGGTTTTGTGTCGGACAACCGATCGATCGCGCGTGCGGCGTCCGGCGCGATTTTCCTGGCCATAGGCAAACCCGACAAGACGAAGGTGCAGATCATTACTAACACCAACGGTACAGGCACAGGCTGGTCGTCGCCGGTGAACATACACGATGAAGGTCCAGACGGGGGCATCGTCGAGGACCCGGGCCTCGACATCGCCCAGGACGGTACACTTCGCGTCGCCTTCAGACGTCAGAATGTTGTTGGAAACTGGGAAGTGTGCTTCGCAATGTCGGACACCGGTGGGGCAGGGACATGGAGCGACCTTGAGGTCGTGTATATGGACTATGGCGGTACGGGCGGTCTGGATCGCAGCGCGATAGATTCGGAGACGGTCTTCGACATCGATATTTCGGGCATCACCTTCTGCGTGAACGACAAGATTTACTATGCATGGAAGCCAATGGGGGCGTCGAGCTGGAAGGTTGTCCAGGTCAACACGAACAACCTGGAATGCCTGGAGCCGGACACGGTTTTCTCTCCGACGACCGCTACGCATGTTGTGTGGTCGCAATCGGACAATGTCAAACACGACATCTGGCACCGTCGGGGAATCTGGTCGAATTAGGCTGAATTGTACGCTGAACTAAGATATCATCAGGCATTGACATCTAAGTAGACGGTGGGGGAAACACTCATTATCCGCTGAAAACAAGGGGCAGAACATGAAACGATCAGCCGGAGCACAAATGACGACGTTTGTCGCCATGCTAATCGCAGCCTTGTTCATTTCAGGATGCGGAGGCGCCAATTCGCCGGTCGCGCCGGGCGCGAGCGATCCGGACACGACAGCAAGAGCGTCGAACGCCGACGCCGGTCGCATGCTGTGGGGCTTCTATACGGTTGAGATCGATCCGAACACGCTCGAGGTCTCAACCCAGCCTCTCAGGACAGCCGAGTTCAACGCGAATGTCACGAAGTTCATGCAGCCGCCGGCCAGTCCGATCCACATGATGACCGTGCAGGTCGACACGGCAAAATCCGATATCCCGAGCGGACTTCTGGTCCTCGATGTGACCCTCAAGCATCCGTTTATCGGACTCAACCTGTTCAGGGGATTCGACGTGAGGGGCATTTTCATGGCCAACGCGTCGAAGTCGCTGGGATACGATCCTGCGATGGAGTATGCGAACTGGAGCGCTGCAGGCTACGGAATCCCGGCATCGGAACCCGTTCTTCTGAACGCGGACGGGTACACGCGGTGGTGGAATCCGACCGAGTTCACCGACTACGGGATCATCTTCGGATACACTCACGGGGATTTCGCCCCCGACACGTTCCTTGCGGCCGCGACGCTGAATCCGTACAAATGCTTCGCCGACGGGCTCGAAGAGGAGGACCCGTTCGAGATCGATCCGTCCACCCGCGCGACGTTCGGGCTTGAGCCCGGCTTCAACAGACGGGAGTACGCGATCCAGTTCTCCGGGACGCCCTGGCTGTACAACTACGCCATAGACGCGAGCTGGGCCAAGCCGGACGAGTCCGGTGCGCCCAGCTACCCGCCTGAGAGCTTCCCGCCCGAGGCGAACTGCCAGGAGGCCTACAAGATCGCGTTGCGCGACGCAAACTCGACTACATGGTACCAGACGTCCGACCTGCAGGGCGGCGATTTCATTTTCGACCTGGAGGTCTACGACTGGCAGGCTGACGGCGCTTCGATCAACCCGAGCGTAATACTCGAAGAGGTGAAATCGATCTGGGTCGAGAGCCCTGCATTCGACGACGGCAGCGGTGGATCGTATTTCAACGTCATGGCGGGAGACTACGAGCTTCTGCCGGGATCGGTGAGCAACTCCGCGATATTACGGTTCACCGTGCAGCCCGATTTTTCCGAGGACGGGATCGACGCGGCGGTCGACTACCCGGTCATGATAGCGGTCGAGTCGGCTCACATCGACACCTACAAGCCCCAGATAGGCGACCCCGGCGACAACTTCACGTACCCGGACGGCAACCTGGCGGCCTACGGTTATGGATGGGCGCCCGTGTCGGGCATCAGCACCGAGCACGCGCCGGAAGTGTACGACGTGATCCCGGGACAGGGCGCACCCGGAGACCTGTTGACCGGGGTGGAGGTACATGGCAAATACTTCCAGAACGGCGCGACTGTCGAGTTCAAGCACGCCGTCGATGCGTATGTCATTCCCCTCTCGAACACGGTCTTTGTGGACGACACTCTGATAAATGTCGATCTCGATCTT
>CAYGZQ010000024.1:20315-51811 GCA_964354375.1 uncultured Planctomycetota bacterium | reverse complement strand
CACTTCACCCCCTGGCCCCCCTCTCCACCTCACCCCCTGGCCCCCCTCTCCATCCGCCGCGGCGGATGGAGAAGGGGGGAAGGGGGGTGAGGTCGGAATCCCAATAAAAGACCCGCCCCCGGAGTTCTCCGGGGGCGAGGCGCTTGAATGGTATTCGATTCTGATTCGGAGGAAGAAAAAGCTCAGGTCGCGATGTCCGCGTCCGAAAGCTGCATCAGCAGAGTGTCGGACAGCTTGTCGATCTTCTCTTCGTTGTTCTCGGATATCGCCTGCTCGAGCTGGCGCACCGTGTCCTCTATCTGCGAGCGCATCTGCGACGGGATGCTGTCACCCTTGTCGGCAAGAAAATCGCGAGCATCGTTAAGATAGAACTCCGCTTCTATCTGCGCGGAGGACTTGCCCTCCTGCTCCCTCGACGCCGTGACGGAAATCACGTCGTCTTCATCGAAGTCCCTGCCTCTTCCCGAGGACGGGGCGAAGGTGATGTTCGAGACCATCGTTCTCGCGACCTCTTTCTCCTCGGTGCCCATGCGCTCCTTCGACTGCTTGATGATGATGTTCTTCTTGGCGCCGGAATCGCGGTCGCGTGCCGTGACGTTCACTATCCCGTTCACATCGTAGTCGAATATGACCTCGACAACCGCCTCGCTCTTCGGCTTGGGAGTGATGCCCGTGAGAACGAACTCGCCGAGCGAGGTGTTACGGCTTGCGCGCTTGTGGTTGCCCTGAAGCACGTGTATGTTCGCTTCCGTCTGGTAATCGGAAGTCGTCACGTACCGACGCTTCTGACTGCAGGGGATCGCGGAGTTGGCGTAGATGATCGGGCTGAACCGGTCGTCGATGACCTCGATGCCCAGTGTGTACGGGGCGACGTCGACGACAACGAGATCGTCCAACTGCCCGATTTTCACACCCGCCTGTACCGCGGCGCCGATCGCCACGCACTCCTCGGGATGTATCTCCGACAGCGGTTCGCGGTCCAGAAGATCGGTTACGAACCTCTTCACCGCAGGCATTCGGGTCGTGCCACCCACGAGGATCACTGCCTCGATACCGATCTTGTCGGTTCCCGCGGCCTCCAGCGCTTCCTCAACCGGCTGCCTGGTCGCCTCGACCAGATGCTCGGTCATGCTCTCGAACTCGGCGCGCGTGATCGTCACGTCCAGGTGTTTCGGCTCGTCTCCCTCCGAATACAGGAACGGGATGTTCACGTTGGTTTCCAGAAGCGTCGAAAGATCGATCTTGGCCTTCTCGCCCGCTTCCAGGATTCTCTGACGAATCGACAGCCGCATCTTCTCGTCGTCGATGTTCTTGAGATCGACTCCCTCTTGCTCCTTGAAGCGCCCGTACAGGTAGTCCGACACGACCTGGTCGAAATCATCGCCGCCCAGGCGGTTGTTGCCGGACGACGCGAGCACTTTGAAGGCTCCCTCGACCATCCGGATGATGCTCACATCGAACGTGCCGCCTCCGAAGTCATAGACCAGGATGGTCCTGGATTCCTCCTGGTGCTGGAATCCGTAGGCCAGCGCAGCAGCGGTAGGCTCGTTGATAATCCTCTCCACCTTGAACCCGGCGATCTCGCCAGCGTCCTTCGTGGCCTGCCTCTGGGCGTCCGTGAAATAGGCCGGGACCGTGATCACGGCCTCGGACACCGGCTGACCGAAGTAGCTTTCAGCGTCCCGTTTCAGCTTGGCCAGAATCAGAGCTGAGACCTCCTGCGGGGTGTATTCTTTGCCCCCCAGAGTCACGCGCTGATTGGTTCCCATGATTCTCTTGATCGAGGAAACCGTTCTGTCAGGATGCGCTATTGCCTGGTTTTTCGCAGCTTCCCCCACCAACAATTCTCCGGTCTCGGAGAATCCCACCACGCTTGGCGTGATCGTTTTCCCCCGCTCGTTGAGAATCAAAGTGGGCTTGCCGTCCTTAATTGCCGCAACAAGGCTTGTTGTGGTCCCCAAGTCTATGCCGACGATCATCGAGAAACGCTCCTTCCGAGCCGAAATACTTCCTTCGTGCCTCTGGGACGGTGGCGGGATAAATCCGGATGAACCTTGCACCATCCCCGCACGATCCCCATATCCCGGTCGTTTCCAGCCCTATGGGTCGAATGATATGTGATCGCAAAAATGCCCGGTCCCTGTCCCCCCATTTCTTTAATCCAAACGGTTTAGGATAGCAGAAATGCAAGCCTTTTTGAAGCGGTCAACCGGCCACGACCCACATTTTGTCCCCGCTTCAGTCGTCAGATCCTGCACTCTACTCAAGCAGGTCCGTTCGCTTGCTTACGATGACCTCCGGCGTCCTCAGTATCTTCTTGCCGATCACGAAACCTCTGCGCTCCACCTTCACTATCGTCTCCGGCGGCAGATCGTTCCTGATCTCGGTCCCTACGGCAGCCTGGAACTTCGGGTTGAACATCCCTCTTGCAGGGACCTCCTTGACATCATTGTTCCTCAGGATCATCAGAACCGAGTTGTACACCCCCCGAATTCCTTCCATCCAGGTCGACAATCTCGGGTCGCTCGCGTCCTTCACCGACTCGAAAAACCGATCGAATGCATCCACTATCGGGAAAAGCTGTCTGAGGAAATCCTCCTTGACAGACTCCTCGACGTCCGCCTTCAGATTGGCCACCTCGGGCTGGAGCCTCCTGAGCTCGTTGATCGCCGTGCCCAGGAATCTGAGCCCTTTCTCCTCCGACAGCGGCACCGGCCCCTCGGTCTGCCTCTTCCTGCCCTTGACGACCTCCAGACGGATTTTCGATATCTCCTGAAGGAGCTGAATGAGGTCGATGTCCTCGAGACCTTCGAGCTTCGCCCGTACGTCCTTGATCTCTTCCGGCCACGGTACGTCCAGGGGCCGGTCATCGGAAAAATCGACGTGAATCTCTCTCATGACTGCCTTCGATTATATCATATCTCAATGCAGATAAACTTATGCCCCATCCCTCCACCCTACAGCTCTTCTCCCTGGGACCTGAGCGCTTCTCGAAGGCTGGTGTATGAAAGCCGACGGGGCGTGACGCCGTTCAGCACACTCAACGCCGCCGCGACTCCCGCCGCATGACCCGTCCCGCTCGTCACCGGCATTATCCGGACCGATCCCAGGGCTATGTGCGAGACCGATATGCATCGTCCGGCCAGCAGAAGGTTTTCCACGCTTTTCGGCACCAGGCATCTGTACGGGATATCGTAGCTGGCCCCCTCCGGAAGCTGCAAGCCCACGACCCCGCCGCCCGAGTAATCCGCGGTGTGGATGTCCACTCCGAATGCGCCTCTGGCAACGACATCGTCGAATTTCCTCCCATAGAGCACATCTCTCCCGCTGAGTTGATATTCTCCCAGAATCCTCCTGGACTCCCGCACCCCGATCTGCACCCCCGTCTCCTGCAGGTACGCCCGCTCGAAGCCCGGGATGTTCTCGACCATGAAATCGGCGAGCAGCACCGCCTGCCTGCGCGTCTCCACTTCCGCGTATGTCAGATCGTTCACGTTGGTCGCGTCGATCTCGAATGCCCGTGTCGCGTTGATCGACACTACCCCCGGCTGGAGCGTCCGCTCGAAATACACCTGTCCGATCGGGATGTCGGAGGGGAACCTGCCCTCCTCCACCGCCTTGCGGAAAAGATCCGCAAACATGTACGTGGGAGGAATTTCGCCGCCGGGGCGCTGTACCCTCCGTCCCTGCTCGGCAAATGCCACTGCCTCATTAACACCGGCCATCCTGAAAAAGAGAGTGGTCGACTGAGTGTACTGATCGTACCCCCGTCCGATCTCGTATGGACAGCCCGCGCTCGCCGCGATGTCGCCGTCCCCGGTCGAGTCAATGACCACTTTCGCCAGTATCGCAAGACGTCCGGACTTATTGTCGACAATGACCCCTTCACACGACCCGTCTTTCACCAGCGCGCGCTCGGCAAACGTATGCAGCATCATGCGGCACCCGGACTTTGTCACGAGGTCGTTCAGGACATACATGAGCTGCTCTTTATCGAAATCGATGACGCCTGGACGGTTGCCTTCCGCCTTCGCCCCCCCCCGCGCCTCCAGCTCCGAGACGATTTCACTGAATATTCCCTTCACCAGGTCTCGTCCGCCTGCGCGATTCGGCATGAAAGGCGTGACCATCGCGGCAGTCGCAGTCCCACCGAGGAAACCGTACTGCTCCACCAGCAGGGTCTCGACCCCGAGCCTGGCCGACGCCACCGCCGCCGTGCTTCCCGCCATTCCGCCGCCGACTACGCATACATCCGCATTGACATACCCGTCGATGTGCCCGCAGTCGTACCTCGTCTGGATCTCGGAAATCCGCGCAGAGTCATTGCGGATGACGGGGATGTACGACGCCCGCGGAACGTTTCCCTCCTCCTGCAGCCAGCGCTCGTACGAATCCCATGCCGCCGCGACCGCCGTCTCGCTCGCACGGCTGTCGGACGCGATCAGCCGTATGTCGTCGAAATACAGGGTGTTGATGCCGACCATCTCGGTGTCGATCTGGCTCCAGCCGATGCGTTTGACGCCCCCGAGGTCCAATCCCGCGGCCGCGAGATCGGCGAGGGGCTGTCTCAGACGGCTCCAAACGCCCGGCGGAAGGCTGTAGCGACGCCACACCGAAACGTTCCCGTCGGCGAATTCCACCTCTATCGTCACTGTGAATTGTTCCCCGTTCAGAATGGCCGCCTGGAACTCGCTGTAAGGCCTCCAGTCACTCAGCCGCCCGCGCGCCGGATGCATCAGCGTGTAGAAGACCAGCCGCTTACCCTGCCTGTTAGCTCCCACATAGTATGTCGCAGCGCACGACCCCGAACCCGTCCTCGCCACATCCTGCGTCGGCTCCACGAAAGTGTTCACGGTCCCGTACACGAATCTCCCGACTTCCCCCGGATCCTCGAAGTCGAACAGCACAACATCACCGTCAGCCTGAATCAGCGGTGTCGCTCGACTCGTCTGCCCGGCTTCCGCGGCCTGACTCACCGTCGCCGCCTCGGCAACCGATATCGGCGTCTGTCTCGATCTCGACGCAAACATGGTGCCCCCGGCGGCGACCATAACGGCCACGATGCATATCAGGACTATAGCTCGTCTCATACAACCTAACCTCGACCGCGAGATTGCTGATCTTCAGTGATCGACGAATTTTACCCCAGGTTCCCCTCCAGGTCGAGCGGGCAACTACCCTCGGCCGGGTGCGCCGCTTTTCTGAGCGGCATGACATAAGAACCGAGCCGACTGGAAAGGCGGCGGACCCAGGGCGGCACACCCGTTGATTTTCCACCCGTCATGGTTTATATTCTTTTACCGGTAAGCGGTACGAAAATGCCGCCGAGCGGGAATAGCTCAGTTGGCAGAGCGTCAGCTTCCCAAGCTGAATGTCGCGGGTTCGAGCCCCGTTTCCCGCTCCATGGCGACGTAGCCAAGTGGTAAGGCACGGGTCTGCAAAACCCTGATGCACCGGTTCGAATCCGGTCGTCGCCTCCATCTTGAAGCATCTGTGGGCTTTGTTTCTGTATAGATTGCGGACGCGTGGGCGCGTAGCTCAGTTTGGTTAGAGCGCTACCTTGACAAGGTAGAGGTCGTTGGTTCGATCCCAATCGTGCCCACCAAAACCTGGATTTCAAGCACGACCCGGTTGACAATCGGTGTGTGCTTTGTTACTTTATCTCGTCACTTGCCAAGGCAAGCGTAAGGAGGTTTGCCGATAGGACGGCGACATAGACGGCCCGATAGATACGAGCCCAGAATAAGGACCAATTTCCACATTCGGGTACCCGAGGTGCGCGTCATTGATTCTGAAGGTCGGCAGCTCGGTGTGATGAACACCCGTGACGCCATCAAAAGGGCTCAGGATGAAGGTTTTGACCTGGTTGAGGTCGCTCCTCAGGAAGTTCCTCCTGTTTGCCGGATCACGGACTTCGGCAAATTCCTTTACACGGAAAAAAAGAAAAAGAAGGACTCCAAGAAGAAGCAGACCAAGGTCGATATTAAAGAATGCAAGTTTCGTCCGAAAATCGGCGATCATGACTTCAAAGTCCGGATTCGCCGGGCTGTAAGGTTCCTGGCCCAGGGGAACAAGGTCAAGTTGACGGTCATGTTTCGCGGACGAGAGCACGCCCACCCTGAGGTCGCCGAGCGGCTGATACTCAGGGCTTTTGAGGAGATAAAGGACCTCGGGAAGCTCGAGGTTCACCCCAAGAAAGAGGGCAGAGATATGCACGCACTGGTTGCGCCTCTGCCCGAAGCGATCAGGAAGAAAGCCGTCAAGGCCCGCGAGGCCAAAGGCGAAGTCCTGGGACCCAAAGATACCGCTAAGAAAGAGCATCTAAGGGAGGACGAAGTGATCGAAGAAATCAAGATTAAGGATACCGACACTGCTGTTGTCGAGACTGAGGGAGCTGCCCTAGGTCTGGTGGAAACAACCGACTCCAAATCCAAGCGCAGCCTCCAGGATGAGGAAGAGGAAGAAAAGGACGACGAGGAAGAAGAAGACGACGATGATGACGATGAGGAGGAGGAGAAGGAGGAGGAGGAAGAAAAGGAAGAAGAATTCGAGGACGAGGATACGTTCGAGGATTCCGATCTTCCCGACGACGGCTTCGGGTTGTAGCCGGGGCGAAAGATAGATTTCACCGTGCATAGTGGAGCTTCTCAGCCGAGGGCTCGCGCCCTCGGTGGTTTTTGTAAGGACACAGCAATGCCAAAGATGAAAACACATTCCGGCGCCAAACAACGCTACAAGCTGACCGGAAACGGCAAGCTCACCAGGCGCCAGCAGAACCGTGGACACAAACTGGTCGGGAAGAGCCCGAAGCGAAGACGTCGCCTGCAGAAGACTGTCAGGCTGTCCCGCGAGGACGCCAAGGCGACGGGGAAGCTCCTCGGGATTCCGGTTAACAATAAGTGATCTGCCCGCATTGCAGGCTTGTAACAGGAAGGATTTGCACTATGGTTCGCGTATCAGCAGGCGTTACGAGACGCCGAAGACATAAGAAGGTTCTGGCTGCGACCAAAGGGTACCGCAGCGCCAGGCGCAGACGTTTCAAGGTCGCGAAAGAAGCCATGATCAAGGCTCGCGCCTACATGTTTCGCGATCGCCGCGCACGCAAGCGCGATTTCCGCAAACTCTGGATCGCCAGGGTCAACGCCGCCTGCCGTCAGGCCGGACTGACCTATTCCCAGTTCATGAATTCTCTGAAGCGCAACGATATCGCCCTCAATCGCAAGATGCTCGCCGAGATAGCAGTCAGGCATCCCGATGCTTTCCTGACCATTCTCGACACCGTCAAGGGCTAGCACTGGAGAACCACAGCAACATGGGGTTTATTCACTGACCGACCCAATCAACTCAAGGCGTCCATTACGGAAGGCCTCGGTTCGTGTTGTCCTGTCGACCAAACGAACCGAGGCCTTTTTGTTTGAGCAGACCGTATGTCACTATGGTAGGATAAGCGCTTGTCTCATTCCTGCGTCCGCCGCCGGGTTGCTCGATTTGTCCCGGCGGAATGCTGCATTGGTGGAAGTCCACAGCCATGGATGAATACGAACGGAAACTGACCGACCTCGAGAAGAGAATCACGTCGATCTCAGGCGCAGAAAGCCGCGCCGAGGTCGAGACTCTGAAGAAGGAACTCCTCGGCAGGACCGGACCCTTCCAGGAGCTGATGAAGGGCCTCAAGAACGTTCCTGCGGACCTGCGACCGGAAGTGGGCAGGCGGATTAACGATCTTCGGGGCCGGTTCGAGAAGGCCTTCTCCGACCGCCTCGATGAGCTGAAGCAGGCGATGGGAGAAGATGTCTCCGACCTGGACTATACTCTGCCCGGCGTGACCCCCGCCCCCGGACGGCTCCACCTCCTCACGCAGACGCTCAACGAGATGCTCGATGTCTTCCGGGACATGGGATTCCATGTGGTCGAGGGCCCGGACATCGAGGACGAGTGGCACAACTTCGAAGCCCTCAGACTTCACGCCGATCATCCCGCACGCGACACGCAGGACTCGTTCTATCTCGGAGAGGACCGGCTTTTGAAGACGCACACCTCGCCCATGCAGATCAGGTACATGGAGAAGCATCGACCGCCCATACAGATGGTCGCCCCGGGTTTCTGTTTCCGCCGCGACCCGTTCACCAGCCGCCACTCGCCCGTATTTTTCCAGATCGAAGCTCTTATGATCGATGAAGGCATCAGTTTCGCGCATCTCAAGGGGGTACTCACCGAATTCGCGCGCGGGTTTTTCGGCCGCGAAAGGAAGGTTCGGTTCCGGCCCGATTTCTTCCCCTTTGTCGAACCCGGCTGCGAGCTTGCCATCGACTGCTCGCTCTGCGGAGGCAAGGGCTGCAGGCTGTGCTCCCAGTCCGGCTGGATCGAGATCCTGGGCGCAGGAATGGTCCATCCCGGCGTTCTCCAGAACTGCGACATAGACCCCGTGAAATACTCCGGCTTCGCATTCGGCATGGGAGTCGAACGTCCGGCGCTCATTCGTTATGGCATAGACGACATCAGGCATTTCTACGAGAACGATTTCAGGTTCCTGGAGCAGTTCTGACTCTGCAGGAGACTTCTCATGGCTCGCACAAGCCTTGGCATGAAAACCGCCATTCAGCACGCCGACAAGATTGTGTCGGACGGCGAGCTTACGCGCGAGCAGCATATCGAGGTCATCGAGAAGTTCCTCCAAAGCTCTCACAAGCAGGACCACCTCATCGCTCTCGCCCTGCTCAGTGTCTTCATACGCAGGTTCCCGGATGATTTCGACCGGGACCTCACGCTCGAGAATCTCATCCGGTACGGGAATCTCATTTCGAAATCGCACTGGAAGGAATTCGGGAAGGAGATCCTTTACCTGGTGATGCGGGAGAGAAGCGTTCCGGCCGTATGGATCGATAGAATCTCCGACGAGGAATCGGAGATGCTGAGGCGCTCCTATGCTGTCGCGCTTATGGAGATGGCCAGGCGGAAATCCGTGCCGCTGGAACGAACGCTGGGAATTCTGACGTACTTTCTCGACGAACCCGCCGGGTCAGTTCGCGAGATGCTGGTCACGGCAATGAAATTCGTCGCCGATCGCGACCCCGAACGTCTGCACTATTTCCTTGTCGCCCATGAGAAGGGCGCAGGCTCGAATCGCACGGCTCTCATTTCGGCAGTACGCGAATCTCTCGAATCGAGAGAAAAGACCTGACACATTCGGCTTCCTCTTCCGGAGTTGAACGATGCAAGTACCGCTCGGCTGGCTTAATGAACTGATCCCTCACCAGTATGATCTGGAGAAGCTCCAGACCACTCTCACCGCGATCGGCCTGGAGGCGGAGCCGTACGCGCCCGAGCCTCTCGATTTTGCGGGCGTGGTTGTCGGGCGGATTCTGTCGCGCGAGAAGACCCCCGACGGTCGCGGGTTTATCTGCACGGTCGATGTGGGCGGGGCATTCGAGGGAGGCAGGGTCGCGGTATTCTCGACCATCCCCGATCTCGTCGACGGCCTGATATATCCGGTCGCGCTCCCCGGCGGGCATGTCGGCGATCTCCAGATCGCCGAGCGCGAGTATCCGACATTCACCAGCCAGGGCAAATTCTGCTGCTCGACCGAGCTGGGTCTGACAAAGCTCGAATTCGTCGAGAACAAGGACGGCACGGTTGAATGGGTCGACGGTCTTGAGGACCCCGACGGTCGCACGCTTGGGATTTTTCCGGACTGCTCTGCCCTCGACATCGGGACCGACCTCGCCCACTGGCTGCAGAGCGACAAGGCCGTCACTATCGAGCTCACAAGCAACCGCGCCGACTGTCACAGCATGATCGGAGTCGCGCGCGAGCTTCAGGTGGTCACCGGCACCGAGCACAAATGGCCCTGGACCATGGAAGATTTCGAGGAGACGTCCGGTGAGACGGAGGACATTTCGATCCGCATCGAAGATCCCCCAGGTTGCCGCCTGTATGCCGGGCTCGTGATCGACAGGATACGCATGGCGCCCAGCCCTCTGTGGCTTGCCCGAAAGCTCTTTTCAGTCGGGCTCAGGCCGATCAGCAATATCGTCGACATCACCAACCTCGTGCTTTACGAGTTCGGACAGCCCCTGCACGCTTTCGATTACTCACTTCTGAACGACGCCACCATCATCGTCCGACGCGCCCGCGAGGGAGAGACGATGAGCACGATCGACGGCATTGTGCGAAACCTCACCGCCGCGGACCTCGTCATCGCCGACAGTCATAAGCCTGTCGCAATCGCGGGCGTCATGGGCGGCTACGCATCGGAGGTCACCGGGAAGACGAAAAAGGTCCTCCTTGAAAGCGCCTGGTTCGATCCGGTGAGCGTTCGACGCACATCGAGACGTCTTGCGCTCCGCACCGAGGCCGCCATCCGTTTCGAGCGCGGCGTCGATCCCGGGGGAATCGTCCGCGCAGTGCATCGCGTCGCCTACCTCGTCAACGAGCTCAAGTGCGGAAAACCCGCCCGGCAGATCGCGGTCGCGCGCGCCGGTGAAGAAAAGAAAATCGAGATTCGCATCACGGAGCAGCAGGTGGCGAGAAGTCTCGGTGCCGAGATCCCCACCGGCGAGATCGAGATGATCCTCGAAGGTCTCGGATTCCGGATGGACGGCAACGCTCCTTCCTGGAGGGTCACCGTACCCTCTTACAGGCGCGACGTTTTCATCGCCGAGGATGTCATCGAGGAAATCGCACGTCACGTGGGTTACGACAACCTCCCGGACGAGTTCCCGATGACTCGCATGCGTACCGGCCTCATCGACGACGACATCCGCCTGAGAAACGAAGTCAAGGCGCATCTCGTTGCGCTGGGCCTGTGGGAGCTGAACAGCTTCCCGCTCTGCGGTGAAGCAGCGGTCTCGCGCCCCAATCCGCTGTTGCAGAATATGGGCGCGGCAAGAATCACGAACCCCATCAGCGAGGATTTCTCTCATCTTCGCATCAGCCTCGTACCGGGCGTTGTCGACACCTACATCCGCAACCTTAAGCGCGGATCGCCCATTCATGACGTCTTCGAGATCGGAACGGTGTACTGGCACGACGGCGGCGATTTCCGCGAACACAAGGAGCTTATCGTCGGATGCCTCGGGGAACGCTCTGGCAAAGCCGCACTGCGAACGCGCGAGAAAGCCTTCCTCAGGCTGAAAGGCTATGTCGAGGCGCTGCTCGAAATCGCCGGCGTAAGGGAATTCGACATCGTGCTCGACGATACCGCGCCCGCAGGATTTATCCGGCTGAAAATCAACACGTCTCAGGGGGCGCTCGGATTTTTCGAAATCATCCTTGAGGAATCTCTGAGGGGCGACACGTTCGATCGACCCGTTTTCATAGCAGTATTCCCCTGGGCTGCGATCCGGGACGCCTATGTCTCGGCGAAAGAGAGCAAGACCTTCAGGAAGCTTGCGACATTCCCGCCCGTCGAGCGCGACCTGGCGTTCGTGCTGGACGAGTCGATCGCATATTCGCGAATCCTGAGCGCGATCCGCGAATCCTCGGGCGAATGGCTGGAAAAAATCGAGCTATTCGACATGTATCGCGGCAAGCAGGTCGGTGAGGGCAGGAAAAACCTGGCCGTCAATCTCAGGTTCAGAAACCCGTCACGGACATTGACCGACGAGGAGGTCGACGGCTGGATCTCGGGAATCGTCGAGTCCGTATCGAAGCGCACCGGCGGCAAACTTCGCGACTGGTGACATGGACGATCATGTTCAATACATGCGTCGCGCCATAGAGCTTGGATGGCGCGGAATCGGACGCAACAGCCCGAATCCCCTCGTCGGATGCGTCATCGTCCGCGCCGGCGAGATCGTCGGCGAGGGCTTCCACCTGTTCGCCATGATTGATCATGCCGAGGTCATCGCGCTCAAGTCCGCCGGTGGAAAGGCCAAAGGCGCGACCGCCTATGTATCGGTCGAGCCCTGCTGCCATACGGGTCGAACTCCCCCCTGCTGCGCCGCTCTTGCGGAAGCCGGCATCGCACGCGTCGTCTACGGCATGCGAGATCCCGATCCCCGCGTGAACGGAGGAGGCCATGAGGCGCTTAAGGACGCAGGGATCGAGGTTATCGGCGGCGTCCTGGAGGATGAGGTCCGCGACCAGAACAGGTTCTTCGTCACCGTTCACGAAACTGGAAGGCCCTACGTCCTTCTGAAATGGGCCATGACTCTGGACGGGAAAATCGCCACACGGACCGGCGCGAGCAAGTGGATCACCTGCGAAAGCAGCAGGAATATCGCCCATCACCTGAGGAACATTTTTGACGCGGTTCTCGTCGGACATGTGACCATTCTGACCGACGATCCACAGTTATCATGCAGGGTGGACCTCTCGCGACCCCTGCCGAAAGAGATCTTCCCGTTCGCTCCGACCGATGTCCGCCATCCGGTCCGGGTCGTTGTCGACGCCTTAAGCTCCACATTTACCGAGGACCACAAGGTCTTTCAGCAGCCCGGACGGACTATCGTCGCAGTCGCCCCTCAGACTGACTGGGAGGATTCAAGCGCACGTCATGCGGTCGAGCGCGACAAGGTCGAGTTGATGGAATGCCCGCTCACCGGCGGTCACATCGACCTCTTCCATTTGCTGAGGGAATTGAAAAACCGCGGCATCAACAGCGTGCTTGTCGAAGGCGGCGGGGGAATCCACGCAGCTTTCCTGGAGAAGGGGCTTGCGGACGAGGTGGCGGCGTTTGTTGCGCCGAAGATTTTTGCCGGCGACCTGGCTCCATCGCCCGTCGCAGGCGCCGGGATCGAGGCCGTCACGGACGCATGGAATCTCACGGACGTCAGACATATCTCCATCGAAAACATCGAAAACGATGTCCTTGTGATGGGTAGAATTCTCAAGCGCCCGGAACATACGGAGCCGTCCGGGCAGGAAGGCGCTGATTAACCGGTGTTTACAGGTATCGTTCAGGAAATCGGCAGCGTTGTCTCGGCCGGGCTGGGACCCGACATCATCCATTTCGAGATAGCGTGCCCGACCATCCGCCCAAGGATCGGCATGGGCGATTCGGTCGCGATCGACGGCTGCGACCTCACCGCAACATCGCTCACCCCCTTAGGCTTCCGCTGCGACGCCACTAAGGAAACGCTCTCGAAGACGATCATGGGGGATCTTGGAGTCGGGTCCAGGGTCAACCTGGAGCTGTCCCTGACCCCCTCGACTCCGATCAGCGGACACATCGTCCTCGGCCACATCGATGGCGTCGGGACCGTTCGTTCTCTCAAACGCACGGGCGATCAGGCTGAGATTGTCGTCGCTCCGCCACGAGAATTGATGCGTTTCATCGCACCGAAAGGCTCGATCGCGGTGTCCGGCGTCGGGCTCACGGTGGTTGATGTCACCGCCGACTCGTTCTCGTGCTGGTTGATCCCCTACACGTTGGAGAACACGACGCTCGGATTGACGCGCGCGAGGTCGAAGGTGAACGTCGAGGTCGATATCCTTGCGCGATATGTGGTCAGGGCATTGGAGGCAGGGGTCAGACTCCGAGGGGAAGGGGTCACGGAGGAATTTCTCAAAGACCACGGTTTCGCGTGACGCGTTAATTGAGGGAAACACCCATCTGTCCGCCGCGGACATATGGGCGCCACGGGAACTGAGCGAGAGCTCTTAGCCGTCCCCCCCTTTGGGGGGGGACTACAGGGGGGCATCAATAATCACGTGCCTGTCCCGACCTTCAGGTGCCTTCTCACATCCGTCCGGTCCATCTCGCTCAACTTCTCGAACAGCTTTCTCTGTTCCTTAGTGAGGTCGGACGGTGTCACGACTTTGAGGTCGATCACCTGGTTTCCGGCTCCCCAGCCCCTGAGGTGCGGGATGCCTTTCCCCTTGAGCGTGATCTGCTCGCCCGTTGACGATCCGGGCGGGACCGTCACCGCGACCGACCCGGTCAGCGTCGGCACACGGATTTTCGCGCCCAGCACCGCCTCATAGAGATTAATGGGTATCTCGCAGAACAGGTTGTCGCCCTTGCGCACGAAGAAATCGTGCTCCTTCACCCGCGCGATTACGTACAGGTCGCCGGACGGTCCGCCGTTCATCCCCGCCTCGCCCATGCCCTCGATCCGGACCCGCGAGTTGGTATCGACGCCCGGCGGTATGTCTATGGGCTGTGTCTGTTCCTTCTCGATGACTCCCTGCCCCCTGCACGCGCCGCACTGTACCGGGTTGATCTGGCCCGTCCCGCGACACTGCGGACAAGTCTGCCTGAAAGTCATGAATCCCCTGCTCTGACCCACCCAGCCACGGCCCTGACACACCGTGCAATTCACCGGCTGGGTCCCCGGCGCCCCTCCTGAGCCCGAACAGGTCGGACACACCACATGCCGACGGTATGGGAGGTTCATCTTGACTCCCGTCGCCACTTGCTCGAGCGTAAGCTCGACAATGAACTGAAGGTCGGTCCCTTTCCTGGCGACCCGTGCCCTTGCGCCCGTGCGGGTCCTCCCTCCCACTGCGGCGCCGAACAGGTCCTCGAAAATGTCGCCGAACCCGCCCACGGCCCCCGTGCCCCCGGCCCCGAACAAATCCTCCAAATCTATCGTCATCCCGCCCGGATAGCCCGTCCCGCCGGGATAACCCGCTCCCTGGAACGCCTGGTGACCGAAACGATCGTACTGTGTACGCTTGTCCGCATCCGACAGGACCGAGTACGCCTCGCCCACCTCTTTGAACTGCTCCGCCGCGGACGGGTCCGGGTTCACGTCAGGATGCAGCTTTCTCGCCAGACGTCTGTACGCGTCCTTGATCTGCTTCTGGGTTGAGCTCTTCTCAACACCCAGCACTTCGTAGTAGTCGCGCTTGTCCCCCATATCTCATCTCCGGACGCAGCCGGTCATCAATGATCTCCGGCCGGGTCTCTCAGAACTCGTGCGGCTGATGGCGATCGAGGACCTCGAAACCCAAAGCGCCGACAGCCTGGCTGAAGAGCCTCGACATCTCCTGAGTGATCTTCTCCCTGGGAATCGGCACCATGACCCTCAGGACTTCCTCCAGGGGCTTCATGTCGCCGTCGACGGCCAGGTAGTACCTCGCGTGAGGACCCATCGCCTCGCCGACGCCGGACTTCTCGAACGCCCTCAGCACCGCATCCGCATTGATACGATAAGTTTTCCCTTCCCATGCGAGGACGAATTCCATCACGTTGATGCGCGGGGACCCGTCGACTTCTTTCTCATTCCCCTCGCTCACTGATCGGTCTCCTCCGATTCCACCTGGATCTTCCGAACCGCCCTGCAGCACGGCACATTGATGGTCAGCACCCCGCGCTCGAGCTTGGCGGAAATCCCCTCGGGATCCGCGTCCGCCGGCACTTCGAACGCCCTCTTGAAGCTGCCAAAGCCACGCTCGATCCTCACGAATTCCTCGTCGGAATGCTCCCGCGTGAACTCGCGCCTGCCGGACACAATGAGCCTGGGGCCTTCGAGCCTCAGTTCGATCCCCTCGCGATCGATCCCCGGGACTTCCAGCGTGATCACGAGCCCGTCCGGCGATTCGTACACATTCGCCGCCGGACGGATGCTACGCCCTGCGGTGAAACCGGTCTCGGACCGTCCGTAAGGCCGATGCGCCTCGAACAACTCGTCCATGCCCTCCGGGAGGAACGTGGGCTCATCTGATTCAGGCGGATCGCCTTTTGCTGGTGGTTTTTCAGCCATGCTACGATTAAGGTCGGAATCGTCCGACCTCTATGTACCTCATTAAACTAATATTGTCAAGCGAGTTGAGTTGAGCACATTAGACGCAATGCGACCGATTTTCCCTAAACACTCCGACCAATCGCGTCGGCTATCCTCTTCAGTTCCGCCATCAATATATCAAATTGTTCGAAAGTAAGAGTCTGAAAACCGTCCGACATCGCGCGCGACGGATCGGGATGCACCTCTATGAGAAGTCCGTCGGCTCCGGCCGCCAGCGCAGCCCTCGACATCGACGGCACCTTTCCCGACGAGCCCGTGGCGTGCGACGGGTCCACGATCACCGGAAGCCTGCTCCGCTCGCGTATCGCCGGAATCACGCCCAGATCGAGCGTGTGCCTCGAATGCCTGGAGAAAGTGCGTATCCCGCGTTCGCACAGAATCACTTTCGCGTTCCCTTCTTTCAGCACGTACTCGGCCGCCCCCAGCCATTCCTCCAGGGTCGCGCTCATTCCCCTCTTGAGAAGCACCGGCTTCGGCTGCCGACCCGCCTCTTTCAGAAGCGGAAAATTCTGCATGTTGCGCGACCCGATCTGGATTATGTCCGCGACCTGTCCGACCTTCTCGACCGCCCCCGGCTCCATCGCCTCGGTGACGATACCTATCCCGATTTCCTCCCCCACCCGTCCCAGCATCTCCAGACCCTCGTCGCCGATGCCCTGGAAGCTGTACGGGCTGGTTCTGGGCTTGAATGCGCCGCCCCTCAGGAATTTCGCTCCCGCCTTTTTCACCGCAACCGCGGTCCGGAGAAGATCATCGACATTCTCCACCGCGCACGGTCCGGCCATTACGACGATGTCATCCCCGCCGACCACAACGTCGATCCGAGGGATTTTCACGGGGCTACACGATGTAGCTATGTCGGAATCCTGCAGACCGGCCAGCCTGTAGATCGTCTCCGCGTCTTCCACAACGGCAACGCCCTCAAGCTCGCGGAACGGAGCGGCATCGACACCGTCCCCGTCGGTGCAGAGGTTTAAGACCACCCGACCGTCGAGCGTATCGACCGAGACGGCGCCGTGGTCGCCGCACGCGCGTCTTGCGAGCTCGAGGACCTGCCCGATCTCTCGCGCGGTAGCGTCACTGGATAGAATGAGGCGCATAGCAAAAACACGCTGCAGCCGTCCGCCGCAGCGGGGAAAGAGTAGCGCGATTCGGTCGGATTTTCAATTCGGCCCGGGTCCGCCGACTTTCCAGTCGGCTCTAATCGATCAGAAGATGCCGCCTAGAAAGGCGGCGCACCCGGAAGAATGCTCTTGCCAGGTCCGGCGACTTTCCCGGGTGCCGGGCTCAGGCTGAGATGAAGCGGAGAATAGTCTATACCCCCCCTGTAGTCCCCCCCAAGGGGGGGACGGTTTATATGTCAACTTGTTCGCTAGCCCAAGATTGATGCGCCCTTCAAAGAACACCATCCCCCCCTTGGGGGGGATTATAGGGGGGGTATCAATCCGCAGGTGACTTTCTTCCGATCCGAAAGACGGGTGGCGCCCACAGCCGAAGCGAAGCGTAGGCTGTGGGTGAAGTGCTCTCCATCAAGACGAATCCGCCACAAGCTACGCTCCCGCCTTCGCTGAAGCTATGGCGGACAGGTCGCTCCGCTTGTGACGGCCACCCGGCACAGTTGGGCAGTCGCTACCCATACCATCATACCATATATTGCCGCGAACATTCGATCGCGCCATTCACGCTGCATTTGCGAAAGGGCACGGCATGCCGTGCCCCTACAGGAATAACCGGGCGCCGCGAGGCATCCGGCTAGGTCTTCAGAACGAAATACACCGCCAGCGACACAAGCGCCAGCACAACGATGGGCGGAATCATGCGCTTGTACACCTCGTTCATGTTTGACTTGTAGTATTTGGTCGACAGCACCAGGCACAGATGAACGGGAGAGAGGATGATCCCGATGAAACCGAAGGAATAGGCAAGCTGCACCTTCGCCAGGTCGATCTCCCCGCCCGGCCCCATGAAGAACGGAAGCAGAAGGGGGAACGCCACGCTGACGTAGGAGTGGGTGATCCCCGTAAGATAGCCGATGAGAAGCGGCAGGATCATGAAGGCCGCGATCGGCGGCACTCCCCATTGCTGGAAAACGTGTTCCAGTTCGGTGACCGCGCCGCTCGCCAGGATGATGTCCTTGAACACGAGGACCGCGTAGATCGTGCCGATCAGCTTGTAGTCGAGCGATCTCAGAGCAAGAAGCGGGAATTTCCGCGGTCCGATGCGGATTATCCCGAACAGCACAACTACGATCAACAGGACCAGCAGGAACGGTGGTTTGAAGACGAACGTCCCGATTCTGAATCCCATCAGTCCGATGATGATCAGCAGAATCGGCCAGAAGCCTTTCAGGAATCGGACGAGCTGTACTCGAAGCTCCGGGCCGCGAAGAAACGGCTTGAAATGCTTGCGTACTCGAAGCAGGCCGAAAATCGAGCCCCCGAGGATCGCAGCAAGGCTCAAGGGGAACTGGTACGCAGTCAGCCTGCTCAGATCGACGCCGATAATCGCCGACTCCAGAATGAGCCCCGGATAGAGAGGGTAGCAATACTCCCAGACATGACGGAACCAGTAATTGAGGAAGGTGCGATCCTCCTTCGACAGCTCCGCCTCGTCCGCCAGGCCGTCGATCATCGGCGCCGAGAACAACGCCCCTCCCGGCATGGGCAGGAGTCCGATCATCGCCGGAAGCGCGCCTATGGTGAACCGATTGTCGATGAACATGCTTCTCACCGACCCCACCAGGTCGTCCAGCGCGCCCGCCTTCTTCATGCTGCTCGAGAGAATGAGAATGAAAACAACCAGCATGAGCACTGTCCATGTGTCGGGGTTGAGAAGCATCCAGAAGTGCTTGTCGAGGATGGACCACTTATCGATATCGGCCAGGTAATTCTTGTTGAACGTGGTGAACAGGACGCTCTGCAGGAACTTCAGGGGAGGGACAAGAAAGAGGATGCCCGTGGCGACGGCGCAGATCGCCAGCGCAAGCCCAAGCTCCATTTTCTTTCTCACGAGAAAGTAGAGAATGCCCAGAATCGCGACGATCTTGATTACAGTGACTATGGGATCGATCCTTCCTTCCGCTCGACTAGCCCTTCAGCTTCCGCCAACCCTCGATGATTTCGGGCACGCGCGACATGTGCTCGATCGTCGCGTCGGGCACATCCTCGGGAATCCTGGGCTGCTGAGTGGCATGCGGACCGATCCTGATCCGGATGGTCCGCATCCCGAGCACGTTGGCAGGGTAGATATCGTTGTCCAGCCTGTCGCCCACCATGCAGCAGTTCTCGGGAGGCTCCTCGATACGCCTGCAGATCTCGAGGAAAAAGCGGCTGTCGGGCTTCGAGAAGCCGATGTCCGCACTTACTGCTGCAGACGCGAAATACTCCATCAGGCCGGTCCTGGCAAGTTTCTCCTTTGTCTGCTCGGGCTGGTTACCGGCGAGGGCCAGCTTGTATCTTTGCGCCAGGATCGGGACGATTTCCGTGACGCCCTCCATGAGCAGAACATCTTCATTCCGTCCGAAAAACCGCGCAACGACCTCCCGGTACGCAGCTTTTGTTCTCTCAACGTCCGGCTTGAGGAAGTGCCACAGCGCTGATTTGGCGATGCTGGGAGACCACGACGCGATCGCATGCTGAAGGGCATCGATCACTTCGGACAGCTCGACCTGCCGCCCAAGCTCCTCGGACAGGATCTGTCGCACCCCTTCGATCTCGAACGCATAGTCGGGCCTTTCGTCGATCAGAGGTCCGCCGACGTCAAAGAGAATCGCCCTCAGGGGAGCATCGCTCAACATGATCGGTGGAGTATATCACGCGATGGTCGGGAGGTCACACATCTGCCGAAGGCGGTTCCCTCCGGGTCCGCCGACTTTCCAGTCGGCATCTTATTGAATAAGAAGATGCCGCTTAGAAAAGCGGCGGACCCGGAAGAAGAACCATGTGCAGGAGGGTGTGTTGAAGAAGTCCCATTTCGCCCAAGTAGAGCATATGAGGCGTGGCACCCTCAGGCGAGTCTTCGAGCCTGGGGGTGCTGGACTAATCACCTGAGTGTCTCACGAATAGAGGGATTAGCAGATCGAACACCCCCAGGCAGAAAGCCTGCTCGCGCAGTCTTTCCGCCTGAGGGTGCCACCCAATCAGGCATCGAAATAGGTTCTTCAACAGCCCCAGGATGCAGATGCTACCTTGTCCGAAGCGTCCCGAGCTCCAGTCCGCTTTCGCTGAAGTCCTTGCTGATGCTCAGGATTCCCTGACCCTGCCCGCCGTAGCCGATGAGGAAATACGAGGATGAGGAGATGCGCGAGTATCTATAGTCGCCTGCCGTTATCGTGGCGAGGCTGTCGGCCTGCTGCACATCGTCTTGCGTGTACGGGTTCAGGAAGCTCACGTAGGCGAAACCCTCCGCCTCGCACTGGGGAACCCGATAGGGCAGATCGAGGTTCTGGTAGTAGTACTCGTTAAGTATCTGCGAAATCTGGAAAATGTAGCGGGCGACCTGTTTGTCGGTCTCGGACAGCCCGGCGGTCTGACGGTACAGGAGGTCATATGCTCCCGCAGGGGAGACATTGATCTCCCGACGGACCATGTCCAGTTGATCGCCGACACGAATCCAGGTCATCAGCACCACTCGATTGTTGTCGATGTACTGGTACGATATGTTACCGGCGCTCGCGCTTGTCACTTCCCTCACCGGCTCTCCATTGTATGGATTCAGGGGCTCGATCAGCACATGACCGGCCTCCCTGAGATCGGCAAGCGAATCGGGAAACCTCCCAAGCTCGCTTCGGAAACTCAAAACGGAGGCGGAGTAATTGACCAGCGAGGCGATGACCCAGTTCTCGTGACCGGTCTCGCCCTCCGGCCAGCCGTTGCCGATTACCCACGCGAAAAAGCGAGGAGCGTCGGGGTACTGGCCGCCCGATGATCGTCTGGGGATCTCGATCCGCTCAGCATTCGCCACCTGCACATCGGTCTGAAACCTGGAGTATCCCGCGTCACCCACCGTCTCGAATTCGTCGGTCAGAGCGACAATGAAGGCAGCGCCGCTGATCTGCGACACGGCCCTCTGGACGTCCATGGGGATCACCGGACCCAGGAAGCCGCGCACATCCTCGTGAACGCTCTCCACGTTCCAGATGTCCTGCAGGGCCGACAGGGCGCTGCCGAGGGCCGTTTCGCGGGCCAGCAGCGGAGTCCCCACGGGGAAGGTCATCATGAGCGTTACATCCGCGCTTCCGTAGTCCTCGCCTTCGAGCTCCTGGTAGGAAATCCTTACCGGGAATCCCTCCTCCCATTCCTGCGCGCCAAGCCGCCCGCTCAGGAAAACCAGAGTGAGAAGGGCACAGAGGCCGAAAAGGAGGCGCGACATTGTTCTGAGAGGCGGATGCATGGTCTATAAAGCTTCCTTCGGCGACATCAGAAAAACCGAGGAACCTCCTCGGTCGGAACATCCTGCCGGATTGTCAGGCGTGTTCATCGTATGGGAGTTGCGCTCTCCCCGTCGTGCCAGGAGGTGTGAATGTAACCTTCGGCATTTTCGCCCGACTCCTGACCCTGGGCTTCCCTGTAGGCCCGCTCCAGATCGTCGAGCGCCGCCGCATACTGCTCGGATTCCCCGGCGTCGCCCGGCAGAACCATCTTGTCGCCGCTGTTCGTAAGTATCAGGGCCCTCGAGTCGGAGGCGCCCTGTGCGCCCATATCGTGCTTGAGAAGCCGGCCCACCGCGCCTGCCCCCACGCTGATCGTAAGAGCAGCGACCAAAACCAGACTGGTCGCAGCGAGCGCAATGTTCCGGTAGGTGGTGAAGAACGGATGAGCCAGAATCGCCTGCCAGCCTCTTGCCGGCTCCACTTCGTCGAGCTGCCCCGCCAGGTCCTCAAAAAATCCGTCCGGGACCTCCGCGGAGTTTCCCATCGTTCCGCTCAGAGCTTCCTTCACCGTTGCGAACGACGTAAGCTCCTCGAGACAAAGCGGACATACGGCAAGGTGCTCATCCAGCTCACGATTCGCCTCGGGGCCGATTTCACCGTCGAGGCGCTTCTGAATGAGATCGTGGTATCGTCTACAACCTGACTGATTACAGCTCTGCTTGTTCATCGTTGCCTGTTCGCCTGATTTCAACCCTTAGCGTTTCTGGTTTACCCCTCTAATCCCCTGGATCACCCTAGAAATGTATTCTGTTCCTCAAATGCCCTGTCTCCAGTATCTCCCTGAGCTTCCTCCTCGCATAATGGAGTCGGCTCTTCACTGTGCCCCGACTTATTCCGAGGGTCGAGGCCACCTCCTCTATCGAATAGCCCTCAATCTCGAACAGCACCAGCACGCTTCTCATCTTTGGACTGATCGTCTCGAGCGCCTGCTTCACAATCTCGCTCCGATCACTCTGGTAGTACAGCTCGTCCGGATTCCTGTGAACCTTCTCTGGCTCCATGAACTGGTACTCGCTGTCATCCTGATAAAACGTATTTTCCTTTTTCTTCTTGCGGAGGAAGTTCTTGAACTGGTTCGCAGTGATCTGGAATATCCATTCCTTGAACTTGCCTTCCTCTCGCAACTGATGGAAGTACTTGAAAGCCTTGAAGTACGATTCCTGGAGAAGGTCCTCAGCCTCTTCCCTGGAACCGGTCAGACGGAGGGCGAAATTGTAAAGCTCCGTCTTGATGCCGTCGACAAGCGCTACGAACTGGCGCCTGCTGACCTCTTCCCGGTCGACAGGTCTTGCGCCTTCATAGGTGGCAACTCGCTCCATCATTTGGCGGCCCTCACTCACTTCTGGAGGGGCCTGGGGCTCGGCTGACATCCTGAAACTCCAGTCCCTCCGGATGGGTACTAGCTCTGTCTACTTCTTCGATACCAGAACCCGTCCGGCGGTTCACGAGTTCGAGACTTTTCCATATAGATTATCTCACGATTTTCCCCTTCCCTCAAGTCCCAAATCCAGTAGGGGCAACCCCCTGTGGTTGCCCTTGGAAATCAACCGTGGTTGCCCCCGGATTTCAACAACGTTTGTAGGGGCAACCCCCCGTGGTTGCCCTTGGAAATCGACCGTGGTTGCCCCCGGAAATCAACGACAGATGAAGGGCAACCACGGGGGTTGCCCCTACTGTTCAGACGATCCGGCGGGCGATATTTCCTTCGCACCGGAGCAGGCTTCTTGTGCAAAATCGACAGTGAAACTCATGACGCGGTAGCGGATCTCAGCACACTCTACTCCCCTCCAAGCCTCCCCCGCAGGAACGTCAGGGTCCTTCATGGGTCTGCAGGTGACATCCGGAAACTTGAAGCACCCTTGCACGTGCTCCCTGGCTCTCGACGCATGACCGCCTTCCACTGTCTGCGTACCCGTCTCACCACGATCCGTCCGTCAGGAGTTGCTCCAGGAAACAGTCGGAGATCCCGCCGTTCGACGTATGCAGATCGACACCCGATCCCGGGTTGAAGTCAACAGTGCCTGCATAGACGCCGGACGCTATGATTCTTCCGGCCAGATCTCCAGCTATGCCCGAGCAGTGTTCGCTCCCGGTGCCGCCCCATGTTGCGCTCCACAGGTAGTCCAGAGCGGAGCTGTACGCAGCCACAACGCAATCCAGCTTGCCTTTCGACGCGGTTCCAAACTCGTTTCCTGCGAACCATCCTGCGGCAACGACATGCCCTTCCGAGTCGAAACAGAGATTGTGTCCACCATCCCCGAGCGCCGCATCGGCACCACCCCACGTAGCTACGGCGAGGTGATTTCCCCCAGAGTCGAACCTGGTGACGAAAGCGTCCTCTATCCCGTCCGCTGTTGCATTATGGGGCGTGCCGCCCGAGTCCGGGTTGAAGTTGACGGTGTCTCTGAACGACCCGACGACGTAGGAGTCGGTCGCGTTGCCGCAAACCGCGCTTCCAATGTCCGCTCCAGTCCCGCCCCAGGTCCTGGTCCAGTTGTACACCCCCACGTTATCCGAAGGGAACAGGTAATCCACGAGGAAAACGTCGGTCGCGCCATTGGAAACGTGATCTTCGACACCGAAAGGATTGAAATCAGCGGTTCCCGAAAATGTGCCTGTGAGAAGCAGATCGGACCCACACCTTCCCATCCCGAGCGCCTTGTCATCGCCGGGACCCCCGACCGTGTAAAGCAGCCATTTCCCGAAATTGGTGTCCCACATGAAAGCATCAAATCCCCCGTTGGACGTTCTGGGACCAAAGTCAGGCCAGTCGACCGTGCCCTCGAACGATCCCGCAATCAATATGTCTTCGTGATCGCAATAGAGCACATCGTAGGCGACATCATCCCCCGGACCTCCCCATGTCGTTACCGATCCAAAACTCCCGTCGGTGCTGAGCCTCAGATAGCACGCATCGCAGCCGCCGTTTGAGGTTTTCTCCGAAACCCCGGAGCCGGGATCGAAGTCCGTCGTGTCCTCAAACGATCCTACTATCAGAACGGCTGCCCCGGGCAGATCGACCGCCTCGGCGCTGTCGGTCCCCGGACCGCCCCAGGTCGCGACCCACTGAAACGTCCCCAGCGGATCGAATGAGCAGGCAAACGCATCCACCGACCCGCTGTCGGAACTCCGCTCTTCCACGCCCGGACCGGGATCGAAATCCACCGTGCCCTCGAAAGTTCCGACTACACATATGCCGTAAATATTCGCGTCCACATCTTTAGCTCCATCCAGGCCCGTGCCACCCCACGTTCGCGCCCAGCCCGTATCCGCCTGGACCTCGACCGTGAGTACCTGGTACCCCGTCAGATCCAGCCATGAAGGCGAACCGGCGTTCTCGTTGTCCTCCACCGATACAAGCACCTTATACTCCCCCACGGGGGGATTACTGAGAAACTTCGTTGTCGTGTACACCCCCGGGCTTTCCTCAAGCACGTAGGGCGGAGTGTCAAACAGCTCAGGACATTCCAGCACAGGCTTCGCGTATGAATCGGGTCCCTGATGATCGTATACATCGATCTCCAGTTTGAGAATCCCACCGCTTTCCGTCAGGTAGTTCTTCACCGCCTTCACGTCGATCTCGTTAGGTTCGTAGCAGTTGGCTTCCGGCGGAAAGTCGGTCATCGGGTCTACAACGGGATCGTTGGTCGGCGGAGCCCAGCTCGCATCGACGGCGTAGCCGACAAGAAAGGGCGAGTCAGGCATATCGATGTCGTAAGTCTCCGCCAGGATTTCCCCGGCAAAGAACGCGTTTCTTGTGTTCGCTGCGCCCGAGGATTCAAACCTCTTGAACCCGTTGAGCCTTGAGTTCGGAGCGGCTGCGCTGGCGAATTTCCCTTTGACGTATCCCTGCAACCCCCCCGGTCCAAGACCGGCGGTAGTGAAGTTGTAGAGAGTCGTGTAGCCGTCTGCGTTGATCAGCTCCGGATCGCCCATGCTTCGGTCGGACGTGTTGAGTCCTGCCTCATCAAATAAGTGGCTCCCGGTGAAAATCGCGATCCCTCGCACATCGAATCCCGTGAAGTTCGGGGACGCAAAGGGATGCATGATGCTCACCGTCACCAGTTTCGTGCCGTGACCCGAATCCGCCATGTCGATGATCCTCAGGCACTTGGTGCAAGGCCCCTGCTCCAGCCATTTCAGCACGTTCCAGTGGTCTTCGACCTGACGCAGAGGCAGAATGTCCCAGTCGTTGGAGAGCGGATCGACCGCAATAAGGTAGAATCCCCACAGATACCGATTGTTCTGAGTCTCGCCATTCTGAACGGTCGACGAACTGCAGACCTCCTGAGAAGCCTGCAATGTCACCGGGCTGCCTGCCCGATCGGTCGTTGAACACGAGACAATCAGCACCAGGCACAAAGCCGGAAGGACAGCTGGGAAACCGCTTCGGATTGTCATTGAAACAGGGACCTCCTTGATCGGCAGTAATCTTCCGCACATAAAAGACCCCCCCCTTAACGCAACCGACATATGCACCAGATCGTGACCTAATAGTAAACGAAATGATCCGCAATAACAACCCTCGAACCACTACGCGCCGTCCGCATTCCCTCACTGCGTGCCGCCTGAAGCCGGGAGCGTTGCCTGACTGTCATGACTCAATGTGCGTGCCGCCGCTATCACTTTCCGGCGGGCCCTTAATGTGGTTTAATTGCGTTCGGTCCTGCTCAAAGACGGCGAAGCCGGAGGTGGCCTATGTCGATCAAGCGTCTCCCAACAAGGTACATCGCTCTGATTGTCTCGACGGTTGCAGCGGCCCTGCTGATGATCGGATGCGGCGGCGGTTCCTCTCCGAACTTGCCCCCCGGAGTCGGGCAGCCCGCGTTCGACGCCGGACGTCCCGTGGCGAATCCCGACCTTCCTCCCATAGAGAGCCTGGCCACGGCCGAAGGCGCACAGTCTCACAACCTGGCGGGTGTCTGGACCGTGACCATCGACCGCGACAACCTGACGGCGGAAATCATCCCCGTACGCCAGGGCATGTATCATTTCAACGTCACGAAGTTCATCGACGGGCCTCCTCTGAGTCTGGGGGTCACCATTAACGGCGGTGAATCGGACCCCTTGAACGGTCTGATCGACTGCATGGTCACGCTCACCAACCCGTTCGATTCGTCGCTCACCAGCCTGTGCGGGTTCGATGTCAGGGGAATTCTCTTTACCCAGGGCGGCACGTCAATCGGCGGGCTGAAGATCGCTTCATCCGGCGAGACCCGTCTGCTCAATGCGGACGGCCACACGCGATGGTGGAATCCGACCGAGTTCCCCGGAACCGGCCTCCTCGCATTCACCCCCGGCGCCCTGGCTCCCGACGACTACTCATCCCTCACCGCCACCCTGAATCCGTACAAGTACTTCGCCGCCGCATTCGGTCCCGATGACCCCGTAAAGCAGGCACTCAATCCCTTACTACCTGTCGACCAGACGCGAGGGATCTTCAGGGCCGGAGAAAACAACACGAGAAGATACAGAATCCAGTTTCCGTCGGACGGATCCGGCTTCGATCTCGTTTTCAACTACGGAGTGGATGTCAGCTGGGCTGCGCCCACCGTGAAACCGCCGGTCAACCTGCCGGACGATTTCCCCATCGAGGCTAACTCCGTCGAGCCGTTCCTTGTCGAGGTGGACACGACGTGCAACACCCTGTGGTACGCGAGTGCGTCCGACCGGGGCGGCGAGCTGTTCCTGAACATCCGAGTGAGCGACTGGCAGGGGAAAGTCGGCGGCGACATCAGGGGAGAGGTTGACGAGATCCGCGTGCAATGTCCGGGCGTTTTCGCGGGGACCCTTCTCGCGGAATGGCGATGGGAGGACGAGGATTACGCGCACTACTTCGTGGATGTCGGCGATTATGGTCTGCCCGTAGGTGCCGGAGTGTACCCCCTTCTCGTCTCCGTGGTGAGCATAACGGGCACATACGATCAGGGATTCCCGACATCGTTTCCTGCAGGGCCGGTTACCGCCTATGCGATGATCGAGATAACGGTCGCCCCAGCCGCCATTGAACCGTTCACACTGCCGTACGCGGACGACATGGGCACAAACACCATCCCGTTCTGGTCGGTCGAGAACGGTCCCGGACATTCCCCGCCGGGCGGATCGCAATGGGATTATCACACCGACCACTGGGGGGTGTGCGATTCGCTCACCGACACTTACGAGAAGAGCATGGACACCTACCTGGTCGGTCCCCAGCTTCTCGTGCCTCCGTCGGGTTCCCTGACGGTAAGGTATCTCAGGGCGATGCAAGCGGAGTCCGCGGGGGGGGTCGCGGGAGGACAGACGGTCTACCGGATCAACGGCGGAGCATGGCAGGAGCTCGGCGCGTTCTTCAGCAACGCGTACGGTCTGGACGGGAGCGATCCCATCCCGGCGACCGGCCAGAATCCCTCTCTGACCGGCCTGACCCCCGGCGACACGATCGAGATCGGGTTCCATTTCCTGTCGGACTCGAATGCCCAGGACGGATTCGGGTACCACGTGTACCGCATGGTGGTGCAGGAGTACCCCGCGATGGTCGTCGAGAAAATCGACTTCCCGCAGTTCCTGAGCAACGCCGGGCTATCGTATACGTATCAAACCATTATGACGAATGTATCGCCGCTGGCCGGCCACAACTGGTGGATCGGCCTCGACTGGAACGATTCCAGCCTGTTCCTCGACACGCTTGAGGGCGGAGACACAATGCTCGTCACATTCCCCGCGGAAGGGAAGTTCTGGGTCGCAGTGAATTGCTACCTCCACACGCCGGTGGAGTTTCTGGCCTCCGGCGCTGCCGCGGACGTCGATGTGTATTCCTTCACCCCGGTCGCAGGCGCGTTTTTCTCCGACGATTTCGCCGACAACTCCAACGGCTGGGACCTGACGACCGGCGGCGATGTAAACGGCGACTTCATGCAGATCAGGGGAGACGGCACCGGCTGCCTAGACAATCGCCAGGGCGTGTCCGGATGCTACGGCGAGACGAGCGACGGGTCGCCCACCGCACTACCGGAGAAAATCGCCTGGGTCTCGGTCCCCATCCCAGGCGCTGCGGGCGACGGAGCCAAGACCTACATCCGGCTCTTCCACAGGTTCTGGTTGAATCCCTGGGACAGCGTCCTGGTGAGGCTTGACGGCAACCAGTATCCGACGGGCTACGGTCTCCACTACCAGGCATTCAGCCCGTATCTCAGCGACTACGCATGGGGATGGTTCGACTCCGTTCAGGCGCCCAAGCTGGAGGTCCAGGAGTCGGTCATCTGCCTCGGGGATGCATTCAACGGCTCTGTCAAAACCCTTCAGCTTGTGTGCGCTCCCACGAACGACTTCACGAACTGCTACTCCGACAGCTATACCTTCGGATGGCAGGTGGACTACATCGAGCTCTTCCAGACGAGCGACCCGGCGTGCTTCTTCCATGAGGATTTCAACCGCGGAATTGTCTGGTCGGAAGCGTACACTTACCCCTACGACTTCACTATCGGCGCCGATGCCAACGGCAACTTCTGGAACATCGTGCCCGATGACGGTGCCGGCTATCTGACGAATGTCCAGGTCGCGACCGGATGCTGGAACGCAAGCACACCCGCGGACGTGAGCGATAAGCAAGCCCGGATTTTCGCATTCATCCCCCATACTCTGGCGCCCATAGAAGTGACTATCCGCCATCAGTTCTCGGTCGAGAACGAGGGCGAGAAGATGGGCGTAGCGGTGGGGGGGATCGCCGTAAATCCGGACGGGGGTTTTATCTACAACGGAGCGGGAGACTACTGGACCGGCTCCTCCGGCGGATGGGTGATCAGTCATTTCAGTCTGCCTGCGCATCCCATGCCCGGCGCGATGACCCAGATAAGCTTCGGTACATCCTCGGCTGACGAGATCGACAACTGCCTGCCCTCCGGCTATTCGGGCTGGCAGATCGACTGGATCGATGTGTCGGGTTAGCGCGCCCAACCTTCGCGGTAAGTCCCCTTTTGGAAGGAGTGTCAAGATGAGCAGACTCGGGAGAGCGGCGTCGACTCGCAGGCGCCCGAAACCACAGCTCGGGATTGTCCCGGCGCTTGTTGCCCTTTCATTCGTTGTGCTGACCGGGATCACCCCCGGCGCCTCACAGGAGGGCGTCGACTCCGACAGCGCCTGCATTCAGTGCCATCAATCGACCACACACGGCATCGTGGAGCAATTCAAGGGAAGCTCCATGGCGTCAAGCGGAGTTGCATGCGGGGACTGCCACACGGTGACAGGAGACTATGCCGGCGCTCAGGAACACATGGGGGGCTGGATTCTCGCGAGTCCCACTCCTGCGATATGCGGCAAATGCCACCCGGATCAGATCGCGCAGTTCATCCAGAGCCGTCACTCGGCGCCAGCGTATGCGGCCATGCTCGGGACCGAGGAGTTCACCGCCGAGCAGATGGCGGTCTACGAGGCCATTCCAGAGGGGTCATACAGGCCGGACAAGTTGCGGAGCGCGCTGTACTCGATCGAGGGCGAGGACATCACCCGCTTCGCCTGTCACCGATGCCACGACATCGGAAAACCTCAACCCGACGGCTCGATCGGGCAATGCCAGAAGTGTCACCTGAGGCACACGTTCAGCCTTGAGCAGGCTCGAAAGCCGGAAACCTGCAACGCATGCCACATCGGCCCCGACCATCCCCAGTGGGAGATCTACCAGGAGTCGCCCCACGGAATCTGCTACATGACGATGGGCGACAACTGGAACTGGGAGAAAGAGCCGGGGACGCTCACAGTCAATGATTTCCCCGCCCCGGTATGCGTAACGTGTCACATGAGCGGGTTCGGCGGAGCTGCAACAACGCACGATGTCGGCGACAGGCTGTCCTGGTATCTTTTCGCCCCGATAAGCGAAAGGCGTCCGTCATGGGAGGAAAACAAGGCTCGCATGCAGGAAATTTGCGGCGAATGCCACAGCGCATCGTTTGTGGCCGATTTCTATGCCGGGGCGGACAAGGTTGTCGAGGCCGTCAGCGCGCAGGTCCGCGAGAGCGACACGGTCTGGAAAGACCTCACGGATGCGGGCTTGACCACTCCCGAGCCGTTCGACCGGCCGATCGATTTCATATACTTCGATCTCTGGCACCACTGGGGCCGGACCGCGAAATTCGGGGCATGGATGCAGGGCGCGGATTACGTCCAGTGGCACGGAGAATACGAGATACTGAGGGAGCTCAACGAGCTGAAGAGCTACGCTGAAGAGAATAAATGAAATAACCACTAAGGCACTAAGAGCACAAAGGGACACAAAGAAGAGGGCCTTTCCGGAGGCAAGTTACACCAGCTGCTCTATCTCGAGTCTTATCCGCGGCGCGATGAAGTCTTCGTTCAGTTCCTTCAGGCGGATGAGATACTCTTTCTCCCTGAACTCGCGGGTCATGAAACCGAACGCGAGGTAGTTCTCGCCGATCAGCCGGGTGAGCGCGTCGTAGGAATCCGACGAAATGGTCATGTTCGTGCGCTGAATCCCGCGGTGGAAGTAGCCCACATCGACCACCTGTCCGTCCAGCTCCAGAATGACTTCGTCATTTCCCTGCTCGAGCGCGAGGTTCAGGATCGACAGGAAAATCGACTTGACCGCATCCCAGCTTGGGTCCTCGAATGAGCGGAAGATGTCCTCGATGCGATCCCTTCGCTGCCCGGGGATGGGTTTCCGCGTGACCGGGATCTTTATGATCCCGGAATTGTCCTCGTTCCATTCGAAAACGCAGAGATTGCCCTGGTACGGAAGCTGGTACTGGCCGGTGTCGAAGTAGTCGTTTCTGAGGATGCGCAGGACGAGGTCCCAGTAGGTCTTCGGGATCGCCAGGTTCTTCTCATATTTGCCGTCGATCATGAAAAAGGTCTGCACCCTCTCCGCCTCGGTGCGAAACAGGATCTCGGACGCCCGGCTCCCGGCGGCCTCCGTCAGTATCTGGTCGACAAATGCCAGACACTGCTTCCGTTCAGTATCGTCAAGCGGTACGCTCATACCCTGGTTCGAAATTCCCATCCGATAGAGTAGACTCGACGGTTCGTCTCCGGTTCAACCAATCCGGACCAGTTTACCGCCTTTATCGCTCTTTTAACAAGTAATATATCGACCCCCCTGCGAATTCCGTGGCGCCCGTACGTACGCCGCGAGCCTGGCGAGCGGCGGATTCCGTGGCGCCCGTACGTACGCCGCGAGCCTGGCGAGCGGCGGACGGACGGGTGTCTCAGCTTATCCGGAAGTCGGGAAAAGAGATTCTTCGTATCATGAAACACCCATCCGCCCCCCGCTGAGCGGGGTGCGTATGGGCGCCACAATGCGAGCTTGATGCGCTGCGGATTCCGTGGCGGACGGACGGGTGTCTCAGCTTATCCGGAAGTCGGGAAAAGAGATTCTTCGT
>CAYGZQ010000024.1:0-20215 GCA_964354375.1 uncultured Planctomycetota bacterium | reverse complement strand
CATGAAACACCCATCCGCCCCCCGCTGAGCGGGGTGCGTATGGGCGCCACAATGCCGCTGGATGAAACAAACTCACCCCTCGATTCGCGCTTTCGAGAACACGGGAAACCGCCTTCCGCTTCCGCCTTCTGAAACCTACACTTCGACGTAATCGACGAGCGATGCGTAGGAGTTGATGAACACGCGCCTGGGCTCGACATCGTCGCCCATGAGATCGTCGAATGTGTTCGCGGCCTCCTCTTCATCATCGAGCTCCACCTTGAGAAGGACCCGATTTCCGGGATCCATGGTTGTCTTCCAGAGGTCGGCGGCATCCATCTCGCCCAGGCCCTTGAAACGGTTGATGTCGTAGCGCTTGCCCTTGAGCTCGCGCTCGATGACCTCGGCCAGCTCCTTGTCGTTAAGCGCGTAGAAATCCCTGTCGCCCCAGCGGATACGATAAAGGGGCGCCTGGGCGATGTACACATGTCCGCGCCTGATCAGGTCGGGCATCTGCCGATAGAAAAACGTCAGCGCCAGCGTCATTATGTGGCTGCCGTCGACATCCGCGTCGGTCAGGAGGACTATCTTGTGATACCTGAGCTTCGTGATGTCGAAATCCTCGTCCACACCACATCCGATAACGGTGATGATGTTGGAGATTTCCTCGTTTGACAGGACCTTATCAAGGCGGGCTTTCATCACGTTTATGATTTTGCCCTTGAGAGGAAGGATCGCCTGGAAACGCCTGTCGCGTCCGCTCTTCGCGCTTCCCAAAGCGCTGTCTCCCTCGACAAGGAACAGCTCGCAGTTGGCCGGCTCCCTGTCGGAACAATCCACCAGCTTGCCGGGAAGATAGGTGCTGGTGAGGTAGTTCTTCCTTCTCAGACGCTCCTTTGTCTTCCGCGTTTCCTCCCTGACCCTCTGAGCGGACAGACCCTTCTGCACGATCCGCTTCGTCACGTTCGGATTCTCGTTGAGCCAGTCCTTGAGACTCTCATACACGGTCGACTGGACTATCCCCTTGACCTCGGTGTTGCCGAGCTGCTCCTTGGTCTGCCCCTCGAACTGCGGATCGGTGAGCTTCACGGAAATTATCGCGGTGAGCCCTTCCTTCACATCGTCGCCCGTAAGATTCGTGTCCTTCTCCTTGAGAAGCTTGTGCTCGCGGGCGATCTGGTTGATTGCGCTTGTGATTGCGGTGCGGAAGCCGATCACGTGTGTGCCGCCCTCGCGAGTGTTTATGTTGTTGGCGAACGCGAGGAGCGTTTCGTGATACCCGTCATGGTACTGCAGGGCTGCCTCGACTATCACGGGTCCCCCGCTCTCGTCCTGCGTTTCCTTCACGAAATGAAACGGCTTGCCGAACAGAACGTCGTGCTTCTGCCCGAGATGCTTGACGTAGGCCGCGATACCGCCCGAATAGCAGAATTCATCCTCGCGACGCGCGCCGTCACGCAGATCTACGAGCTGTATTTTCAGACCCGCGTTCAGGTAGGCAAGCTCTCTCAACCTCCGGCTCACGATGTCGTAGTTGAACGGACATTTCTCGAAAACCTCTTCGTAGTCCGGGAAGAAAGTGACCTTCGTGCCCGTCTTTTTCGTGGGTTTGACTTTCTCGAGCTCGCTTGCGACCTCCCCCCGCTCGTACCGCTGCTTCCACACCTGCCCGTCGCGGCTTACCTCCACCTCGCACCACGCCGACAGGGCATTGACAACGCTCACGCCAACACCGTGCAGACCGCCGGAGACCTTGTAGCCCGTTCCCTCGAATTTGCCGCCCGCGTGGAGCATCGTCATCGCGATCTCAACCGCGGGACGTCCCTCCTGCGGGTGCATCGCGACAGGAATCCCGCGACCGTCATCCTCCACGGTCACGCTGCCGTCCTCGTTCAGGGTCACCTTCACCTTCGTCGCCGCGCCCGCCATCGCTTCATCGATGGAGTTGTCGACGACCTCCCAGATCAGGTGATGCAGCCCCTTCTCGCCGGTGGACCCGACGTACATTGCGGGACGGCGCCTGACCGCCTCGAGACCCTTGAGAACCTTGATGTCGGACGCTTCGTAATGGCTGTTTGAGTCAACCTGTGTGGCCGTGACGACGGGCCTTACGGTTCCGGGCTCAGGTTCGGGGTCCTCAACCGGCGGGAACAGCCCCGTCTCGGCTTCGTCTTTATCTGTGTTTCTTCTAACCATCTCAGTTCATGGGGCTCCCAGCCCCGGTCCCATAACAGGGAATCATTCCCGGGACTCGTAATCGATACTCATGCCGCGCCTGTCGGATCTTCTTCGCCCTCTTCCTCGCCCAGTTCCTCGTCCTTCATCACCAGGGCGCATGCCGCCACCTTGTCGCCCTCGTCCAGATTCATCAGCCTCACGCCCTGCGTGGCACGCCCGATGCAGCTTATCGAGTCCACCCTGGACCGGATCACTATTCCGTGTTTGCTGATCAAAAGAAGTTCATCTTCCGGACCTGCGCTGAGTATATTCAGCACCGGACCGGTCTTGTTCGTCACCCGGGCAATGATAAGACCCGAGCCGCCGCGATTCTGCAGCGTGAACTCGTCGAAAACCGTACGCTTTCCGTACCCGCCCTCGGTGACCAGGAGCAGGTTTTTGCCCTCCTCAACGGTAACCAGGTCCACCACAGTGTCGGACGACCCCAGCTTGATCCCTCTCACGCCATGCGCCGTCCGACCCATCGGACGCACATCCGTCTCGCGGAACCTGATCGACTTGCCCTGTCTTGTCGCAAGAATGATCTCGTCGTTTCCGCCCGTAAGCTTGATCCATTCCAGTGTGTCGCCCTCGTCAAGACCCAAGGCAATCTTCCCGGTCGACGGCATGAAGGCGAACTCCTCCAGGGCCGTCTTCTTGACCGTGCCCCTGGCTGTGGCCATGAATATGAAACCCTCCCGCTCAAACGATTCGAGCGGCAGCACGGCCACAACACGCTCCTCTGGACCGAGGCTGATAAGGTTATTGAGCGGAAGACCCCTCGCGGTCCGATCGTACTTGGGAACCCTGTACGCCTTCAGGCCGAACACCCGCCCGGTGTTCGTGAAGAACAGGAGCGTGTGATGCGTCGTCGTCACCCTTATGTGCCCGACCTGGTCGGTCTCTTTTGTAGCCATCCCCCTGACACCCCTGCCGCCGCGACGCTGCGTCTTGTATGTGAGCACCGGTATGCGCTTGATGTACCCGGTCTCGGTGACGGAAATGACCACCTTGGTGCGCGGGATCAACTCCTCGTTCCCCACCTCGAGATCGTTCGGATTGATGATCGTGCGCCGCTCGTCGCCGAATTTCTTCTTCAGCTCCTGAAGATCGTTCTTGACTATTTTCAGGACTTCCTTTGGATCGTGCAGAATCTCCTCGAGGCGGTTGATGAGGTTGCTCAACTCCTCCATCTCCTGCTGGAGCTTCGTGAGCTCCAGGTTGGTCAGGCGCTGCAGACGCATGTCCAGGATTTCCTGGGCCTGGATCTGCGTGAACTGGAGCTCCTCAATCAGGCGCGTGCGGGCCTCCGCTACATTCGCGCTCGACCGGATGGTCGCGATGACGTCCTCGATGATATCCAGCGCCTTGAGGAGCCCTTCCACCTTATGCTGCCGAGCCTTGGCTTCCTTCAGCTCGAACTTCGAGCGCCTCGTGATCACCTTGATCCGATGCTGCAGGTACGCCTGGAGAGCTTCCTTGAGCGTGAAGACCTTGGGCTCGTTCCCGATCAGCGCGAGCAATATCACGCTGAATCTCGAATGCAGGGCGGTCCGGGAGAAGAGGATCTTCTGGATGGTCGTCGGGTTGAACTCCTTCTTGATGTCGATGACTATCCGCATGCCCGTCCTGTCGGACTCGTCCCTCAGGTCCTGGATGCCCTCTACCGCCCCGTCTTTTGCCAGTTGGGCGATCTTCTCGATAAGCTCCGATTTCTTGACCTGGTAGGGAAGCTCGGTGACGATTATCTGGCTCTTGCCGCCCTGGATCGGCTCGATGATCGCTTTCGCGTAGACATCGATCGCTCCCCGGCCCGTCTCGTACGCCTGCTTGATCCCGCTCACCCCGAAAATGGTCGCACCGGTCGGAAAATCGGGACCCGGAAGCACATCCATCAATTCCTCGATCGTGCAATCCGGATTGTCGATCAGGATTATCAGCGCAGCGCATACTTCCCCGAGATTGTGGGGCGGTATGTTGGTCGCCATGCCGACCGCGATTCCCGACGCTCCGTTCACGAGGAGAGCCGGAACCCTCGCCGGCAGAACCTCCGGTTCCTGTCGGCTTTCGTCGTAGTTCGGGACGAAATCGACCGTGTCCTTCCCTATGTCGACGCCGAGCTCCTCGGCGATTTTCGACAGACGGACCTCGGTGTATCGTTGCGCCGCGGGCGGGTCCCCGTCGATCGAGCCGAAGTTCCCCTGCCCGTCCACGAGCGGATACCTTGCGTTGAAATCCTGGGCCAGCCTCACGACCGTGTCGTAGATCGCGCTGTCGCCGTGCGGATGATATTTCTTGTTTACATCGCCCACGACCGCGGCCGATTTCACCCGCCTCTTATCGGATGTGTAGCCCTCTTCCTGCATCGAGTAGATTATGCGGCGATGCACCGGCTTCATCCCGTCCCGTATGTCCGGCAGCGCCCTCGACTTGATCACCGACAGCGCATACGTGATGTACGCGTCCCGCATTGTCTTCGAGATGGGTACTTCGATTATGTGTCCGTTCTTTGGAAGGTCCTGCTCGGGTGGAGGCTTGGCTCCGTTATTTTGAGACTCAGGTGGAAGGGTTGTCGCCACTCTCTATCAACCTTATTTTTCCGCCTGCGTAACCAAACAGGCAAAGTGATCTCGCCAAAAAGTCAATTATAGCACTTTCAGGCACCGTTTGCGACCCTCGCGTACCCCGGAGATCGCACAGGTTTCGTATCCAAGGCCCGAACGTAAGTGAGGGCGGAAGGATCTGCACCTAAGTCGCATCCGGTTGCTTGATTTGATCTTTAAGAGTAGAATATACGCAGAAAGGAATGGTAGGCACACGATACAGTGAAGCTCGGACTTTGGCCCGGGGGCTGCGCCGCCTCCCGGGGGAGGGCCACGCCGATTTCAAGGCGAAGGTTAATGTCTTGCGCGACCACTTCGAGCAATTCAACGTCGATGTGTCCGAGCTATGCCAGTGGATCATGGGGCTTCGCCCCGGGGGAAAGCGGGGAAGCCCGGCGACGGAAGGGTTCTGGAATTTCTTTCTGGAACCGGAGGCATTTCTTCCCGAAGAGGCGGATCCCGATGCAACCCGCCTTGCGGCGTTCGACTGCATCGCAGGTTCGACTGCGGAAACCGTCCATCCAGAGATGGTTTTCCCTGCCGGCGTTCTGGATTCCATCGCTGCCGTGCGAGACCTCAAGCCCACAAAGTCCTTCACGAATCTCGCCGAACGGCTGCGGGGTCTGAATCGAGGTCACCGACAGGTTCTTCTCAAGGCCGCCGCCGAGTGGGTCGTCGCCCGCTACCTGCGCGGCTTCCAGAACTGGGTGCGTCAGCACGAAGAATGGGCCAAGGAGAAATCAGAGTGGGAGACTAATCACCCGGAACTGACTGAGTCCATTCAACTGGAATTCAACGAGATTTTCAAACAGCTCGGTATCAGGGACAAAAGACCAAGGCTCTGCTCCTGGGAGCGCATGAGAGCTTTGAAAGATGACTGCGAGTACGCGGGCGAGCGAATCCGTGTCGGCGGTTCCTGGGCCAACCATGGCAGCTTGTGCATTAAGTACAAGGAGTTCTTCGACAAATACAGTCGAGAGCCCGGCAGAGATTCCAAGTCTCAGAGCAGCTTCAAGAGATATTTCGCCGAGAACGCCGCTGATTACCTGGAACTGCTTGGAAAGAGGAGAAACGCCCCAAAGAAGACGGTCATGGATGAATTCCTGCGCACACACCGCCAGGCTCGGTGGTTTCCTCAAGCCTGGGCCACCTACCTCAGGAGTCTGGGAATCGCGGAAGACACGCTCCTGAAGTACGGTTCCCTGCCTCACTGCGTCAAGTTCACACCCGGTCAAAAATGCGAGCACAATCCGCACACCGATAAGTGCACCCAGTACGGAGCAATTCTCGAAAAACGCCCCGAGCTTCAGAAGACCGAGGGACTGTACCGACAGTGGCGGCGAGACTACCTGAGCGGGCCGCATAAACCCTCCTTTGTTTATCCCTCCAAAGCGGGTCTCCCGATGCCCAAGATTTTCGGCCAGGGATTCTTCCAACCCGACTTCGAGAAATCCGAGCTGAGACTGCGGCTGGAAGGAATGTCTGAAGGAGAGTTCATGGCTGTCGGCTTCGAGCCCTGGCCCAAAGACTACCGGCCTCAGCCGAAACAGACAGCTGTCACAAGCGTTCACATCAGCTTCATTGGAACACGGGCTCGCGCAGGGTTTCATTTCGATACCCCGCACCGACAGTCGCGCTTCGGCGTCACTCAGGACGACATCGACCAACTCAGAAGCCAAGTGTATCCCCGACGGGCGCAGGATCAGATTTTCCTGGACAAGGCGCGCGAATTGCTCCTGAATTCCTTCGAAGCCGACCCACAGCGAGACATCAGGCTTCTGGCCGTGGATTTGGGCACAGCTTCCGGAAGCGCCGCCTTTTTTGAGGGAAAAGACTTCAAAGAGGCCCATGCCCTCAAGGTTCTCAAGATCGATCGACTGTACGACGCTCTGCCTAAGACGGACGAGGACGCAAAGGAAGACAAGTCAAAGGTTGAGAAAAAGAAAAAAAGAGGTCTTAGCAGGGACCACCTAGCGCGACATCTCGAAAGCTGGGCCGATGGCTCGAGCAAGATCGCCAAGAAGCGCGAGACTGAGCAGGCCGTCCTCGGGGATCATGACATGCGGCGGCTTTCGCTTCATACGCGCGGCATGATCCGGGACTGGGTCCGCCTTAATACGTCTCAGATCATGGAAACGGCGCAGCAGAACGACGTGGACCTGATCGTCTTTGAGAGCATGCGGGGGTTCAGAGCCCCCGGCTACGATGTGCTGGATCAGGACAAGAAGCGGCGGCTTGCTTTCTTCGCCTACGGTCGCATACGCCGAAAGACCGCCGAGAAAGCCGTCGAGCGCGGTATGCGTGTCGTTACTGTGCCCTACCTTCTATCTTCTCAGTTCTGCGCCAAGTGCGGCAGGAAACAGGAGAACAGGCCGAAATGGGAGAGGAACAAGAGGAAGCTCCTCTTCAAGTGCGAGTTCGAAGATTGCGACCATGAGGTCAATAGCGACGAAAACGCCGCCCGTGTGCTGGGCAGGGTCTTCTGGGGAGAGGTCCTCCTGCCAACTGAGCTGCCGGACCGCTCTTGACAACGCATCATACTAAGTGTAAATTTACACAGTCACCTTGTCGTGAGTCTTTTGGCCGGAAAAACCCCATACGGAGCTTCGGTACCATTGGGAGGCAACCCGGACCCGAAGGTGATGATACCTGCAAATTGACGGCCGTAAAGGACGGTCGGCGAAAGTTTTTTCGATCCAGATTTCGCGGTGAGCCGCTTCAGTAGTAGCTGCAAGACAGGTTAGGCTGAATCCGACCGTGAATTAACGGGTATCGACACCCCCACGACGGGAGTAACGGATCCGACTGTAGCTGAATCCGACCGTGAATTAACGGGTATCGACACCTTACATCGCGCAGTGCCGGAAGGTCTTACAGCTGAATCCGACCGTGAATTAACGGGTATCGACACCATCGCTGTCATCAACGGGAATCAGGATGAAGCTGAATCCGACCGTGAATTAACGGGTATCGACACCTACATGTTAGGGCCATACACTGTTAGGCCTGCTGAATCCGACCGTGAATTAACGGGTATCGACACCGAGGGGACAAACGGGTACCGGGCACTTGAGCTGAATCCGACCGTGAATTAACGGGTATCGACACCCCCCGAGCCAGTAGGCGAGATGAACGGCCAGCTGAATCCGACCGTGAATTAACGGGTATCGACACCATACTGCGACGTCCCCTTCGTATACTGACCGCTGAATCCGACCGTGAATTAACGGGTATCGACACCTTTCGTTTCATTTTGTCTCCCACCGCTTTAGCTGAATCCGACCGTGAATTAACGGGTATCGACACCGATACCCATCCCGCTCCCCATCCCCCTGTGCTGAATCCGACCGTGAATTAACGGGTATCGACACCTGGTCGCCACTGCCGTGAGGTTCCCGCCCAGCTGAATCCGACCGTGAATTAACGGGTATCGACACCTGACGCCTGTGAGTATTCGGTTGCGGCGGCGCTGGTTCCGACCGTGAATTAACGGGTATCGACACCTCAACTTTGTCAGGTCCATCTTGCAGCTCCAGCTGGTTCCGACCGTGAATTAACGGGTTTCGACACCACAGGGGTTAAATGATGTGGTACAAACGCAAGCTGATTCCGACCATGAATTGACGGGTATCGACACCTCACCTCCTTAAGGTGCAAGATACTTTATCAGCTGAATCCGACCGTGAATTAACGGGTATCGACACCCCATCGTCGTCTCCTTATCACTGCGAATATGCTGGTTCCGACCGTGAATTAACGGGTATCGACACCCCCAGATGAACTGGATGTTTGCCGCCTCAAGCTGGTTCCGACCGTGAATTAACGGGTATCGACACCCAATCTTTCCTTGCGGCGAATTCTCGCGAAGCTGAATCCGACCGCGAATTAGCAGGTATCGACACCCACTCAGTTGTCAAGGTTCAGCGGGCCAGTGCTGGTTCCGACCGTGAATTAACGGGTATCGACACCTGAAGCCATACTCTTCGCTTTCGACCGGATGCTGAATCCGACCGTGAATTAACGGGTATCGACACCTCGCTCATCGTCGTCTCCTTTCGCAACTCAGCTGGTTCCGTCCGTGAATTAACGGATATCGACACTACGCTTCCGTTTTTCGGCTTATGGGGTTGAGCTGATTCCGACCTTGAATTAACGGGTATCGACACCCAATTAACACTTTGGCCGGAAAGTGTTAATGCTGGTTCCGACCGTGAATTAACGGCCACCGGCCCTGCGAATGCGCCATTCCTGACTGTTGCGGAAATGATGTATACTTCATCAAGTGGCGCCCAGGACCGTAACATGCGTTTGGCTGATCTTCTTCACCTTCACCGCCGTTTTCTGCATGGGCTGTAATAAGGGCGCCGCGAAAAACTCATCTTCTCCCCCGGCGTTCAAGGGCCCCAGAAATGTGCTCCTCGTGACGCTCGACACCACTCGGGCCGACAATATCGGCTGCTACGGGAATGCGAAGATATCGACCCCGACCCTGGACCGGCTCGCATCCGGGGGCTTGAGGGTGGAGAACGCATACGCATCCGTGCCCATGACCTTCCCGTCGCACGCCAGTATTCTCACCGGGCAATATCCCTTCACCCACGGCGTGCGAAACAACACTCACTTCACGCTCGGACCCTCAAATGTCACTATCGCCGAGGTCCTTCACGACTCGGGATGGCGGACCGCCGCGTTTGTCGGAGCGACGATCCTGGAGGGTCGACTGGGCTTGAACCAGGGCTTCGACAAGTATTGCGACGATATGTTCTCCGGGATTCCCAAGCAGCAGATCACCACTCCCTGGGCGAGCCGAAAGGCGGGGAATGTCAATTACGATTTCGTGACCTGGCTCGAGGGCCTTCCCGCTCAGACCGGTGAGGACAAAGGCTGGTTCGCGTGGGTGCACTACTACGACCCTCATTTCAGCTACAGCCCTCCGGAGCCTTTCTACACTCAGTACGCGTCCGACCTGTACATGGGCGAAATCGCATACGTCGACCATGAGCTGGGGTTGATCCTGGACGAGCTGAAGAGCCGGAACCTGTACGACAACACCCTCGTCATAGCCGTCGGCGACCACGGCGAGGGGCTCGCGGAGCATAACGAGCTTTTCCACGCGCTGTGGACATATAACTCGACGCTTGTGGTGCCGCTGATTATTTCCGCTCCGGAAAACAGGGGCGAATCGTCGGTTATCGAGGGTCCGGCAAGTGTGATAGACGTCTACCCGACAATCCTCGCCTGGTGCGGGGTGAATGTTCCCGCATCGCCGGGAGTGGACCTTCTCGCCGGCGACGTGCAGGCGACATTGTCCGGCCGAGGAGTGTATTTCGAGAGCATGGAGGCCCGCATCAGCTACAACTGGGCAGGTCTGCGCGGACTCGTGAGAGGATCTGAGAAGTACATACATACACCAATTCCCGAGTACTATGATCTTGCCGCAGATCCCGGCGAGATCGGTAATCTCTACGATGAGAATCAGCAAGAAGCCCGCGAGTTGAAGACAGCCATGTATCGGCTCGTCGATCGGTGGCGCTCGGAGACCGAGACCTCGCCCCGCGAACTCAGCTCCGAGGATATCGCGAGGCTTCAGAGTCTGGGCTATCTCACCGGCGGCGCTGTACCGGCCACGTCCGAGGACCTGGAGAAAATCGAGGGCTTGACCGACCTCAAGTCGATGGCTGATGTCGTGGACGATGTCGGCAGGCTTCGGGAAGAGGGCGACTCAGCGTTCGAAGCGGGCGATTACCGCACAGCCGGAGAAAAATACAGGGAACTGCTCAAGTACGCGGAGGTCTATTCCGCCGTCGAGCATCTGGGTGAGATCGCAACGTACGAGGGCAACGAGGCCGAGGCGATAAGACTGCTCAAGAGATCGGTCGAGCTGGGGCCGACGCTGCCCCTGAGCTGGTACAACCTCGGCGTCGCTTACCGCACCTTCGGCTTAGGCGAGGAGGCCCGGAGCGCATTCGAGCAGGCCGTCCGACTCTCCCCGTCCGACCCGGTGAACATCGGCTCCTATGTCGCGCTGGCTGTCGACTCGTCGGGCGCAGGCAACTGGGATGAAGCGCTGAAATTCATCTCTACGGCAAGAGAGATCGACAAGACCGATCGCGAGCTTGTCGGCTACGAGGCCAGCATACGTTACCAACTCGGCCTGATCAGCGAGGAGGACGCGAAGACCCTCGAATCCGCGATACAGTCCGAGGGCGACTCGCGTCTTGAACAATGCGAATCGCTCAGGAAAGCCGCGGCGGACCAGATGAAAAGCGCATTCGATCTGTACTCCGTCTTCCTGTCGACCGGGGAGGGCAACCTGTCGAACTACTACGAGGCCGGGCAGTGTGCGATCCGGCAGAAAGACTTCTCGAAGGCTCTCGAATGGACGCGAAAGGCTCGGAGCCTTCTCCCGAAAGGCGATCCGTCAGAATCGTGGTTCGATCAGGCCATTGCCGAACTCGAGCGAAGAACATCCGAAGGACAGTGAGAAACGGTCAGGACGGCAAATGGGCAAATCGAGTGCGGAAACAGAAGATATCTAATTAGATGCAACATCATTTGATTTAACCGCGCTTTGGCGGGTACAATTGAGTGCCTGCCTTCAGGAGGGCGGCGAAGGTTATATGCTGTCTAAGCAAACCAGGAGGTCACTTGGACCAATGTCTAGTCGAATCGCAATCCACCGAGTCTCCTCACTTCTGAGCATCGCCATTCTTCTTGTTGGGATGGCCGGGTGTTTCGGAGGAGGCGGAGGGGGGCGCGTCCTTCCTCCCGATGTCTCGATAAGAGGACTCAAGAACCTGCAATACAATTCCGTTGTCCCGGTATCGATATGGGTTGAGACTCAGGACGCGATCGAAGTAGCGCTGTCGGTCTCCTTCAGGATCGGGACAGAGGGGGCCTTCACGCCCGCGACACCGCTGCCCGGATTATTTAACCCGGCATCGCTGCCCTGGGTGGAGGTCCCGTCCGGAGGCGGGGAGTTCACCTTCCAGTGGCACGCAATCGCCGACTTCCTTTCCGGCGTGACGACCGGCGGGGTCTACGTAAGGGCGATGATAGCCCTGAAGGACGGGACGGTCGACATGGCGGTGTTCGGACCGATCCAGTTCGACTACACTCCGTTCCTCGGAGGAACGCCCCCTCCTTACGTTGAGGGAGGCGCGCTTCCCGCTACAAGCTGCGGCTCGAATTACGATCAGCAGCTTGTTGTTGAGGGCGGTGAGCCGCCGTTCGAATGGTCGATCATCCCCATCGGCACTCACCTCCCCTGGTTCCTGGAGCTCACCTACGATGGACACATTCGCGGAACCATACCTCCCAAGTACGGTCCCGCCACGGTTAAGTTCATTGCGATGGTGACCGATTCGAATCCCGTCATCACGCGGGAGTCCGCGGGGAAGTTCACGCTTTTCGTCGATTGCGTTCCCGGTCCCGGATGTGCCGCCCCGCCCGAGATTCTTTTCACCAGCATTCCCGAAGCGACCGAGGGCGTACCGTACTTCTTCCAGTGCACCGCGGACGCGGGGCAGGGCGAGCTCGAATGGTCGATTATCAGCGGCGACATCCCGGACGGGCTGCACATCGATTCGAGCGGCCTGCTGTCGGGCACATGCCCTGAGGGCACCGCGAATGTTTATCACTTTACCATTCAGGTCTGCGATTCCTGCCCCGACGGCGAGCAATGCGACACGGTCCTGGTGACCTTCGTCGTGATTGCGAAGGAGGTCGAATGCGATCCGGGTCCAACAATCACGACTCAGACCATTCCCGGGGCCACCGAAGGGACGGCATACAGCCGGCAGCTCCTGGCGGCGGGCGGTCACGGTGAGCTCGCATGGGAAGTAATCGACGGAACCCTCCCGAACGGCGTGGTCCTGACCGACAGCGGTGGCGTCACCGGCACGCCGGGTCCCGGCAGCGGCGGGGTGACCGGAGAGACATACATCTTCACGGCCCAGGTGTGCGACTCCTGCCCGGTCGGGGCTCAGTGCGACACGCAGGAGCTCTCTCTCATTGTGGCTCCCAGTTCGGCGCCATGCGCCGCAGGTCCTCAGATCGATACGACGGCGGTCGACTCCGCGACGGTGGGGTTCGCCTACAGCTTCCAGTTCCAGGCTTCGGGCGGCGAGGGCGCGCTGACATGGCTGCTGAATAATCCGAACGTGATCTCGCCCACAGGCCTGACATGGCACTCGGACGGGACTCTGAGCGGAACGCCCGCGACGGGCACCGAGGGCCTGTACAGCCTCGATGTCACCGTGAAGGACTCTTGCTCGGTCGGAGCTCAGCAAGATAACGGCATATTCGAATTCCTCATCTATCCTCCCTGCGATGCCCCCCCGGAATTCGTCACCACAACGCTTCCGCAGGGGAACGAGGGGGTACCGTACGATTTCCAGTTCCAAGCCACCGGGGGCGAGGGACTTCTGACCTGGTCCCAGGTCGACGATTTCGCATTGTCGACTATCGGGCTGGAGTTCGAGACGGACGGACGGCTTCACGGGACGCCCACGGTCGGGTCCATGGCCGGCAGCCCCTACAGCATCGAGATCAAAGTTCAGGACTCATGCCAGGGCGGCCCGCAATCCGTGAGCAACATCTTCAACCTGATCATAGGACAGGGTTGCGCTGCCGCACCTGAAATCACGACAACCACATTGCCGGTCGCCGGGGTAGGGGTGGAATACAACTACTCGCTGGCTGTCCAGGGCGGCGAAGGAACTCTCACATGGGAGATTCTCACCGACCAAGACCAGCTTCCCGCCGATTTGGTCTTCAGCGACGGCACGATCTCAGGCATCCCTGCGTCGGGGACGGAAGACACCTATAACGTCCACTTCCAGGTGTGCGACTCCTGCCCGACGCCTCAATGCGACGACGTGACGCTGGACCTGGTGGTCTCGGCGCCGTGCGCGGCCGCGCCGGACATAACGACCGCGGATACGCCCGACGCGACTGTGGATATCCCTTATGAGCTGCAATTCGCGGCGACCGGCGGCGAAGGCGCTCTTCAATGGGACCACCTGGGCACCCTGCCGCCTTCGTTCACGCTGAGTCCCGATGGGCTGTTGTCCGGGACCCCCACCGCGCTCGAGATCGGGGATTGGCAGTTCGATGCGGTGGTCTCGGACTCATGCTGGACCGGCGCTCAGACGGACTCGAGCCACTACACGCTGACGGTCCTCCCGAATGGCTGCATGCCCCCTCCCGACATTATCTCCCCCGCCTCCAGTCAACTTCCCGCGGGGTATGCAGTGAACTTCAGGTTCACGGCGCAGATGGGTCAGGGAGTGCTGACCTGGACTCTCCTGGGCAGCGATCCGCCGCTTCCCGGCACTGTCGACTTTAGCTCCACGGGTTTCCTGAGAGGCACGACGGATGTCTCCGAATTCGGCACCTATCTGGTGGATGTCGAGGTCTGCGATGAATGCGACGATCCCGGCATACAGTGCGATCAGATGCTCGATTTCCAGCTCATCCTCGATGAGTCCACCGGCTGCGCCGCGGGCGCACCTGTAATTACGGATGCCACCATTCCCACACCGACCGCCGACGGCACTCCATACAACTACACCATGAACGTCACCGGTGGCGACGGGAATCTGTTGTGGGACGCTTCCGGATTGCCCAAGGGGCTGATCATGGACATGGTCACCGGGGAGATTCACGGCGCGGTTCAGGCCGAAGATGCAGGCACCTACCGCGTGCTCATCTGGGTCTGGGACTCGTGCATACCAGTCCCGCAGGCTGATTCAGCCGAGTATACCTGGCACATTTCCTGACCCCTCGGTATCATGGCTCGACTTCTTCGGCGCTCCTTTCGGGGCGCCTTTGTTTTGCCTCCGTCGCGGCCGCCCGGTTGCACACACGAGGAACAACTCTGCTACAATCTAAGCGGATCGCCGAAATGCATTCGATTCCCCGGATAAGCGTCCTGATCCCCCTTTACAGGGGTCGCAACACTATCCATGCATGTCTTGATTCGCTGGTGAATCAGCAGGACGTCTCCCTGGAAATTCTTCTGCTCGACAACGGATGCCCCGAGGACACCGGCGAATGGGCGGGATACCGACTGTCCCAGAACCGTGGGGCACCTGCGTGGAAGCTTCTGGAAGAGCCCGGGAACATCGGATTCGCCGCCGGTATGAACAAGCTGTACGCCCATTCCGGCGCCCCGTGGGTGTGCTTCATGAACCAGGACGTGGAACTGAGCCCGAGTCACCTGAACCTTCTCGTAAGCGCACTGCAGGCGAATTCCCGCTGGGCCGGGGTATGCGGAACTCTCTTGCGGTCGTCCGACTCGGAGGGTGCGCGCACGATCGACACGACCGGGCACGTGATTTTCCGAGATCGGGTGGTGAGGAATCGAGGCGGGGGAAAAGTCCTTCGGCCGGGAGAATCGCCGCAGTGGCCTGCCGGCGAGGTCTTCGGTCTCTCCGCGGCATGCTCGCTCTACCGTCGCGAGGCTCTGGAATCGGCGCGTGAGGAGGAAGGCCCGTTCGACCCCGACTTCTTCGCCTACTTCGAGGACATCGATCTCGATTATCGATTGCACAGGGCAGGATGGAGGCTTGGGTACGTTCCCGCAGCCGAGGGAACTCACTCACTTGGAGGCTCGGGCGGCAGAAGGGAGCTCGCAGTGAGACTGCGCGCGTACGGGAACCGTCGAAGGATCATGTGGAAGCACGAGTCGCTCGAAAGCCTGTTTGTGGACCTCGGGCCGATATTCGTCCAGGAGATGTACGGTTTCTTCAGGGCGCTCGTAACCGATCCCCTGGCGTGGCTTATCGGACCATCGTTCTTCGCGCGGACGATTCCGGGAGTGCTGAGGAGGCGGGCGCGCATGGACCGCACGTGGGGTACGGATCGGTCATGGATACGGGAATGGCTCAGGCCCGAGCGCGAGCGCTGGCGCGATCGCGCCTGAGAAGCTTCCGGAAGGCATACGACGGTCTTACGCAAGCGGGTCTGACGGGGTCAGGAGATGTGGAGAAATGTGGGAAAATCCCTATAACATTTTCGGCCAAGCTTATACACCACTTCGAGCGGTTATAGTAAACAATTCAGACCTGTCTTTCCACGTGAGTGTGTGAAGCTGTGGGAAAGGCTCTACTGATGTTAAAAGCGGGTACTAAAAACTTAGACATGCGGGAAGGTGAGAGCTTTCTCCTGATTACTATCGGGTGCGGCTGAGTAACTTTCTGTTGCTTTTAAGAGACAGGTGACATGTGGATAATTCCCCCTGGTTTCCAACCACCATATAAACCGTCTAGTCTCGTTCAGTTCAAGTTCTCATGGCCGAAAAAATATACTGTGCAAAACCCCCGGTGCGGGGGTTAGTCGCGTATGATTAACGGGCTGTTCAATAGTCAACCACAATTGGCGCTCGAGTTCGCCATGGATGCGACGAGCGCCAAGTCACGTCTGATCGCTCACAACATCGCGAACGCCGACACCCCCAATTACAAGGCCCAGCGGCTGAAGTTCGAGGAGTTCCTCGCGAAGGAACTGGGGGAGGCTCATCCCGGCGCGGACCTTCCCCTTCGCAGGACGAATCCGCTGCACCTTCCGGGGCATGCCGCAAAGGGTCTGGTCGGGACCATCACACCATACGGTTTAATCTATACGGATGAAAGGACAACCTATCGTCTCGACGGCAACAACGTGGACATCGACCAGGAGACCGCGGAGCAGGCCAAGAACGCCATCATGTACTCGGCCCTGACCGAGCTGGTGAGCAGGCGTTTCGCCGCCCTTAGAACCGTCATAAGCGAGGGGAGGCGGTAAACATTGTCCCTCTACTCGTCGCTTGACATAGCATCCAGCGGCCTTACGGCGCAGCGGCTCAGGATGGACCTGATCGCGGACAACATCGCGAACGCGTCCACCACCCGCACGGCGCAGGGAGGCCCGTTCAGGCGACACCTGGCCGTCTTCGCGTCCCGCACATCCCCCCCCGTGAACCCGGGCCGGCTTCCCGGTCGCGGCTGGGACAGGGACCCCATGCCGTTCGCCGGCGTAAGAGTGCTCGGAGTGATCGAGGACTCCTCCCCGTTCAACATCGTTCACAACCCCGGACACCCGGATGCCGATGCGAACGGCGATGTCGCCTACCCCAACGTCGACCCGATCATCGAGATGGTCGACCTCATAGAATCGAACCGGGCTTACGAAGCGAATCTCTCCGTCTTCGAGACCACGAAGCAGCTTCTGATGAGGACACTGACGATAGGTCGCTAGAGACCATCCTGGGGTCGGTTCAAATCGCATTAAAAAATATTGCCCCCGATATGGATACTAAGGATGCAAAGACAATGGCCTGACCTCACCGCGCGGTGGGGCCATTGGCGCATGTGAGCGCAACGATGGAAGTAGGAAAAGCAGCATCGATTCTGCAAGGGAAGTTCCCGATTCTCGAAATCCCACGGGATTCCGGCGCGGGACCGTCCGAGCAGATCAGCTTCGCCGACCTTCTGGCGCAGGGCATCCAGGGCGTCCAGGACCTTGCGTCGAACCAGGACCGCCTCTCCGTCGATCTTGCGCTCGGCAAGCCCGTTGAGCTTCACCAGGTGATGCTGGCGGCCACGAAGGCCCAGATCGCCATGGAGCTGCTCCTCGAGCTTCGCAACAAACTGATCGAGGCCTACCAGGAAATAAGCCGCATGCCGGTCTGAGTCGGCTTGAAGGACCGCCGCGGACGGCGGTAGGCGATCGGGGGCAACTATGGAATCCGAAAACCGCTCCTTCCCTGCACAACTCGGCCTTCTCTGGGCGAGGCTCAACTCGAGCGAGAAGCTGATCGTGATGGCCTCCGCCCTGATACTCATCACGGCGCTGGTGATCTGGATCGGCATGGCCCGGCAGCCCGCGTACGCGCTTCTGTACGGGAACCTGGAAGCGTCCGACGCCGGGCGGGTGGTGAGCGAGCTCCAGGCGGAGAACGTGAAATACCAGATCAAGGACGGCGGCAAGAGCATCCATGTCCCCGCGGACAAGGTGGACGAGCTTCGCATCTCGCTCGCGTCCGGCGGATTCGTGCCGACCGGAACAACCGGCTACGAGATCCTCGACAGGTCACCATTCGGCATAAGCGATCGCACGCAGCGCGTCAAGACCACCCAGGCGCTTGAAGGGGAGCTGGCAAGGACGCTCATGAGCTTAAGAGAGGTCTCCGCCGCGAGGGTGCATCTCACGCTCCCGCAGCCGAGCCCGTTCATATCCGAGAAGGTCGATCCCGCCGCCAGCGTGGTCCTGAACGTCGTGCCCCCCGGCACAACGCTGTCGCGCGAGAACATAGGCGCGGTGCGTACGTTCGTCGCGGGCGCCATCGGCGGCAAGCCCGACAACGTCACCATCATCGATCAGAACATGAACCTCCTCACCGGACCCACCGACGAGCAGCCCGGAGGCCTCCTGCCCTCCCAGGAAGAGGCGCGCAGAAACTACGAGCTGCAGAAAACCGCGGCCATACGCTCGCTCCTGGAGCCGGTCTACGGATTCGGGAAAGTGGCGGTCAGCTTTTCATGCGAGATGGATTTCGACCAGGTGCAGACCGAGAGCCTGGACTACGAGCCGGTGAGCGGCACGGATCACGGCGTATTGGCGAGCGAGGAGAGAACCGAGGATTCGGTCAGCGGGGAAGGCTACACCGCTCCGGTCGGCGTTCCGGGCACCGAGAGCAACATTCCTTCGTACGTGGGCACCACCGGAAAGCCCTACAAGTCGGACAGCTCGACTGAAACCAAGAACTACGAATCATCGAGCACACACGAGACCCGCACCCAGGCGCCCGGCACTGTGAAGCACAGCTCGGTGGGGGTTCTCATTGACTCCACCGGACGACCGCAGGACGATATCGGGCAGGCCGAGGTCACGACGGTCAAGCAGCTTGTGGCGGACGGCGCCGGCCTGAGTCTGGACACCGGCGACACCCTCACCATCGCTTTCAAACCATTCGACACAAGCCTCAAGGATGAGCTCGCGGCCAGCCAGGCGAAAGTGGGAGCGAGCGAGGTCTGGTCCCTGGTCCTCAGGTTCGCGCTTGCCTTTGCGGTCCTCGTCATTTTCTACATTGTGCTCAGGCAGTTCTTCAAGCCCATCCAGAAGACCTTTGTCGCGCCCGCCGGTCCGCCGGAGATCGAGGAGCAAATCCCGGTGGATCTGCCCGTTGTCGATCCGGCCACGCTCGAAAAGATAAGAATGCGCGAGGAGATCGAGCGGCTGATACGGGAAGACCCCGCGGCGGCTTCCAAGGTCATCAAGACATGGCTGAAGGAATGACCCCGGTCGCTGAGTCGGAGTGAACGATCTGCCGCCCACCTCTGAAACTAATGAACACGGTGACAGCCCCCGTGTTTCCACGTAGCATGCGCATCCTGCGCATGGTTCTTATGTCTTCCGGAAGAACCGCGTGCGGGACGCACGCGGCACGCGGGGGCATGCGGGGAACTCGTGTATAATTGAACGATTGACTGCAAGCGCTATGGTCGACGGTAACGGAAAGCACGATGGCGAGTGGAATCCGGACCTCCTGGGCGATCAGTACGAGCTCTTCGAGGACATCGTCAAGGCCCTGAGCCTGACCATGGACCTCGTCGAGCAGGCCTCCCACCAGCACGCCCAGAGAGTGGCCGGCATTGCCGTGAACCTCGGTCGCAAGATGGAGATGCCGTCGAGTTACCTGAGAGATGTCTACTACGCGGGACTGCTCCACGACATTGGCCAGATCGGCACCCCCGACGGCATCCTCAGAAAGAAAGGCTCCCTCACACTCCGCGAGAAGGCGGCTATCTACGGGCACCCGCACGTGGGATTCGAGATCGTCCGCGAGATTCCCACTCTCGACTCGACCGCCCATGTCATCCGCTGGCACCACGAGAGATGGGACGGTACTGGTTATCCGGACAGCCTCAGGTGGGAGGGAATCCCGGAGGGCGCTCAGCTTCTGACCGCGTCGGATACGATGGACGCGCTCCTGTCGCCCCGACCCTGGCGCCCAGCGCTCCCGTCCGACAAGGCGATCGCCGAGATGCGCAAGTTCGCGGGCATCCAGTTCAATCCGGGACATGTCGGCCTGCTGATGGCCCTTTTCGAAGAGCGGGGCGTGGAGAAAATCGCGGAGCTGGATGAGGACACTCGCTCGATTCTCAAGCGCGAGACCGAGCGCAATCCGCTGTTCACCCGGCTTACAGGCTCCAGGATCATCGGCATCTTCGACCTGTTCAGCAGGATCATCGATGCGAGGCACAGGTTCACCCGGGGGCATTCGAGACGGGTCGCGAACCTCGCCAGGGAGATCGGACGAGAGCTGGGATTCGGCAAGGAAGAGCTTTTCAAGCTGGAAATATCCGGGCTTCTTCACCAGGCGGGGAAAGTGGCGGTGTCGTCCGCGATTGTCGACAAGGCCGGCAGGCTTA
>CAYGZQ010000023.1:36715-52367 GCA_964354375.1 uncultured Planctomycetota bacterium | reverse complement strand
CTGGATAAGACGAGGCACCCATCTGTCCCGCAGGAGCGGGCCATATGGGCGCCACAAGGATGCCGTTCTTGGTGTGGCGCCCGTACGTGCGACCCGAGTCTTCGAGGGGCGCGCGGACGGGTGTCTCGGCCGTTGAGAGGGATTCTGGATAAGACGAGGCACCCATCTGTCCCGCAGGAGCGGGCCATATGGGCGCCACGAGGAATGCAGTTCTTGGTGTGGCGCCCGTACGTGCGACCCGGGCGCAGCAAGGAGCGTACAGAAGGGTGTCTCGGCGCTGCTACGCTAGTCGGACCGGAAATGCACGTGAAACCGCCTCTGCCGCGGTCCGTCGAATTCGCAGAAGAAAATCCCCTGCCACGTCCCAAGAACGAGCTCGCCCGAATGAACGATGACTTGCTCGGAAGGTCCGATGAGCGACGCCTTGATGTGCGCGTCGGCGTTCCCCTCCTCGTGAGCGTAGTTGGCATGGTAAGGGATCAGCTTCGACAGCGAGTTGACGATGTCGGCCTTGACGTCCGGGTCGGCGCATTCATTGATGGTTATCGCCGCGGTCGTATGAGGGCAGTAGATGGTGACAATCCCCGTCGACCATCCGTACTTGTGTACGACCTCACTGATCTTTGAGGTGATGTCGATGAATTCCGTGCGGTTCCGCGTCGATATGTTCAGCGTAATCATGGCCTGAAAAGTATAGCACCGGCAGGATCGGGACAAAGAGGGTCGGGAGAGAATCAAATCAGGCTGCGGGCCTTGAGACGGAGATACTCGTTCACCACGGCGACCGTGAGGTCCTGTGGAGCGACATCGACAACCAGGCATCCTGCCTGCCTCAGTTGACGTGCGGCGAGCTCGCGACTCGTGGCGAGGTCGCAAGCTACCGCTTTCTCATAGAGCTCGTTTGCGTTGGATGGGGCCTGGCGCTCGATCTCGGTCAGCTCAGGGTCCTTCAGGAGCACCGCCAGGGGCAGGTGCCGCGGATGAACGGACGGAAGGTGCCCGAGAAGAACGGATGACGCGGACGGATCTACGACATCGGAGAACAGAACGATCAGGCTTCGTTTTCGCCAGGTCGCGAGAAACTGCCTGATCGCCCCGCGATAGTCGCTCTCCACCTCGGACGGCTGGACGTCGTACAGGGCCTCGATAATCCTGTTGAGCTGGGCGGTGCCTCGACGGGGCGCAAGGTAATGCTGGATTTTAGCGCCGAACGCTATAAGCCCCACCTGGTCCCCCTTGAGAATCGCCACATACGCCAGCATCAGCGCCGCGTTGATGGCGTAGTCGAGTCGTGTGTGCTCGTCGATCCGTCCGATCATCTGGCGGCCGCAATCGATGAACAATGTGAGCGGCTGACTTCGCTCGACCTCGTACTCCCTCACCACCAGTTTTCCCCTTCGTGCGCTTGCCTTCCAGTCGATCGCCCGGAATTCATCGTCCGGTACGTACTCTCTCAGCTGGCTGAACTCGGTGCCGCGTCCGAACCGTCCCACCGGCTTGAATCCCGCCGCGAACAAAGCGCCCTTGCGGGCAAGGAGGTCCCAGCGCCGGGTCTGGATCAGGTTCGGGTACACCTGGGCCTTCGTCTCAAGCTTGATCACCAGCCTGCGCACTATGAACCCCAGCCTGCCCCGTACTCGAAAATGGACCCGCGGAAACACAACATCCCCGCGCTTCTCCGGGCGGAAATGGTAGATGAGTTTTCTCGACTCTCCGGGCGGGATGCTGAAATCGAGCTTCTCGGGCCTGATGCGCGCCGGGTCGGGATATTCGTCCACCAGAGAGCCCGTGAGCGGCCTTTCCCAGCGATTGGTGACAATGAGCGTGACCGGATTTTCGTCGAGCAGGCTGAGCTTGCTCTCGCAGATTCGCTCGACTGCGATATCGTCCCGCGTGGGGCTGAACAGAAGGTCGATGAGGATCAGTATTACTACGATGCTCACGTGGATGACGAACAGGCTGGAGAGAAGCGGTACGAAGCCTGACAGAATTTCCCAGACCGCCGCCAGCGCCAGAAGAATCAAGCTCCGCCGCGTGAGAAGCATGGCGGAGAGTTTAACACATGTCGGACCCTCCAATGCGTTTTACATTCGGCTGCCATGAGAAGTAAAATCACGTCCGTGACCCCGCCCACCCGGAAGAGAGTCCCGAAGGAATCGGACGGGAAACCGAAGAAGCCCGGCCGCGATCGGCTGCCCTTCTGGCTGAGCTTCTGGACATGGCTGATCGCGATCGTGGTTTACCTTCTCACGCTGTCGCCGGGAGTGAGCTGGGCGCATCACTCGGAGGACTCCGGAGACCTGATAACGTCCGCGTGGGTCCTGGGCATTCCCCATCCGACGGGATATCCCCTGTTCTGCATGACGGGCTGGATCTGGAGCCACCTCATCCCGCTGGGATCGGTCGCCTGGAGGATGAACGCTTTGAGCGCACTGTGGGGCGCGCTGGCTGCCGCGATTACCGTCCGGACCGTATGGGCCGGTTTCGATCTTCTGAGCGCAGAAGACGCCGGTAAAATCACGCGCTTCGCAAGGGGCGCCGCCGCGCTTTCGTCGGGGCTCATTCTCGCGTTCGCCACCGATGTCTGGTCGCTCTCGATCGTCACTGAAGTGTATTCGCTGAACCTGTTCTTCGTGGCGTTGATCGGATGGATCCTTGTGGAGCTCCTCGCCGGGGCTCGAAAGACCGGGGAGGAAGCGGACTGGGAGAAGCGTCGCGGAAGGCTTGTGGCGCTGCTGGGCCTGTCGTGGGGACTCGCCCTGACGAATCACCTGACATGCCTTTTCCTGTTTCCCGGAATCGCTCTGATCCTCGCGTTGGGAGTCCCTGGGCTGAAATTCAGGGAGCTCGTGAAGGGAGTGACGTGGTTCGCGCTGGCCCTCCTTCTCTATCTGTACTTGCCGATTCGTTCGGTTATGAATCCACCTTTGGACTGGGGAAACCCCCAGACCCTGCGCAATCTCATGTGGGTCGTGACGGGCAGGCAGTTCAGAAGCCTCATGTTCGCGCTGATGCCGTTCCAGATGCTGGGCCGGATCATGAGATATTCGTCGATCCCATGGGAACTCGGCGGCTTCGGCGCTCTGGCGGCAGGGCTCGGAGCGTGCAGGCTCTTCCTGGGCAGGAGCCGGGCTGAGATTCTCTGGCTTGTGCACACGCTGCTCATGGTTGGATCGGGCCTCTTTTACCTTGCGAGCTACCACATCTGGGACCCCGAGGGATATCTTCTTCCGATGATCTGGGCGTCCGCCATCTGGGCCGGCTGGTCGCTCGGGCTGATGTTATGGGCTCCCGGGAGGTTCCTGACGCTCGCGAGGGCGACTGCAGTGCTGATCCTTGTTCTGGGTGTGGCCCTCGGACTCACAAATCACTGGCGGGAGGTCGATCTGTCGGGCACGTACGATGCCATGCAGTTCGGGGAGGAATCGTTCGCGTCCTTCGATAAGAATGCTGTGGTGCTGGAGGTCCGGTATGAGCGCGCGTTCACGCTCTGGTACTACAGGGAGGTCGAATACGCCGGGAAACGCGATGACGTAGCGATCGTATTTGTCGAGCACGCGGGTTTCGACTGGGGTCTGGATCTCCTCAAACGAAAATACCCCTCTCTCGTGCTTCCCCCTGAACCGATAACCGGCAAGGAGAAAGATGCCGCGACCGCGGCATGGATAATCGAGCACAACATCGACAGTCGCCCTGTTTACTCGGGTGCGACCGTGGATGCGCTCGCGGAGAAGGGTTATCGGTTCGAGGGGGTGGGGCTTTTATATCGCGTCCTGCCGCCGGTGACGGAATAGAGTCCCACAATGATCAGGAGGGAAATGCACGTTATCCATACGCCGCGACGGAAGCTTCGGGGGACGTAGCGGAATTCCACCGCGTGAGTGCCTGCTCGGATTTCCACGGCTCGGAACGCACCGTCTGCCGGCCGGATCTGCGCTTGCTTCCCATCAACCGTAGCGGACCATTCGGGATTCCAGCCGTCGCGCAGGACAAGATAACAGTCCGTCGGCGCCTGGACCTGGAGAACGACACGCTCAGGTTGATCGCGCAGGAAAATGACATCGCTTCCGTCGAGGACCGGCCTGTCGCTTTCGAGAGGGTCGTCCGGGAAAGCGAGAGTCCTGTTTTTGCGCTCGGGGTCCTCGACAACGATTGCGTCGATGCCGTGGGCTCGCCAGTTCTCTGCCTGGACGAGCGGGTTGTCGGCGGGGTCGGATGCGTAGACGATTCTTCGAGTGAGAAACGCCCTTGGCGATGGTTCAGAGACTTCCCATACCTGGATAAAATCGTCCGACCTGTCGGTGCCCTCCTGCGACCCGTCCCGTCTGTCGTCCCAGACCAGACTGCAGCCGTCCTCCGCCTCGAGCGGAAGCTCGCCCTGGCTGAGTATCCACCTCACCCCCATCGCACGGAAGCGGGGATGCTGCATCGTGGAAGGCGCCGCGAACGCGATCAGGGCCCGGTAGTCGATGAACGGGTCCTCGAATAAGGTACAGTAATTAATAAATCTGGCCGGAACGAGAGAATCGTACCCGCCCACATCCTCAACGCCATAGACCAGGTGAAGGTTCGGTGTGAGAGGACTTTTCGCGCGCTTGCCGGGGGCGAACGGGAGCGGCAGGTTGGCCCATCGCGCTAGCCGGTTTCCTTCTGCGGGATTCTCCGGCATCGCCGCCTTTCTGATCCACTCGGTGAACGGAGTCTCAGGGGTGTAATCAGGCTGCGAGTACACCGGCTGCAGGTACTGGAAGGTGGCGAGGGAAAACGCGATCGACGCGAGAAGGAAAAGCCATCGAAGCGCGACGATCTTCCTGCTGACGAACACCACAGCCGCGATGCCCAGGGCGATCACTGCGAACGTTGCCAGATAGAAAACGTGGAAAGGGCTGTAGGAAAGGAGGTTCGACCCCGGGACGTCAAGGAGGATGGGCAGGTCGATCACCGGTGCGTGGTGCAGAATCCGGGCCGTGAGGGCTATCGCTGCGACTGCAAGGAGTGCAAAGAGCGCTTTCCCGTAAAGATTGGGTGACCGCCTCGTGTCGATCAGCGCTTCGATACCGCAGGCCGCGAGAAGGCCCGCGACGAGGTTGACCGCCTCGATGGGAAGGAGAATCGTGAGCGCCCAGCCGGGAAAAATGCCTGTCATTGATACATAAACTTCCGGAATCCAGACGGGGATCGCGAAAATCAGTCCGAGAACGCCCAGGATTCTCGCCTGCGGACGTCCGGCAAGGATTCCCAGGAAGGCGAGCAGATATACCAGCACGCCGCCGTACTGCCACGCGCGCTGCGTCCCGCGACCGTTTATCGGAAACAGAATGTCCGCCCGCTCTCCGAAACGCGCGGTGATCGGGTCCAGCCCGGCTTCCTCGGCGGGCGTTATAAGAGCGAGCTTCTCACGCTCGAAGGCCTTGTCGGTGAAACCCTCGATGTGTCGCACCGTCTGGCTCGAGTAATTCCAGGCCGGCAGATTGGCGATCGCGCTCAGTCCGAACCCAAGTGTGTAGACTGACAGAAGGACGATCGGGGGAATCGACCAATGAAGCCGCCCGGGCCCGATGCGACGCGTGGTCCACCATCGGCAGATGAAATACAGCGCGGTGAGATAAGTCAGGTGAACGACGAGGACCGGGTAGCCGGTAATGAGAATCAGCCCGGCGACAAACGCTGCGATCGCGATGGGACTGAGCCCGGGTTTCTCCAGGAAACCCTCCAGCGCCCACAGAAGCCAGGGAAACCCGATCGTTCCCAGCGTCCACAGCGGGAAAGGCAGAAAATGAACCCCGCAAGTCAGCCACAGAAGCGAGCCCGCCACCGCGATCGACCGCGTCATCGACCATCGTCGTAGCAGAAAATACATCCCCCATCCCGACAGGATCAGGTTGAAAAGCTGGAACCATCCAATGATCTTGTGCGGTGCGGCGACGATTTCCGCAAGCATGAAGGGCGGATAGAAAAAGGGGATCAGGCGATTGGCGTAGAGCGGAGCGCCGCAGAATTGCCCCGGATTCCAGTGGGGCACGCGGCCTTCTTTCAGACAGGTCTGCGAGTACTCGTACCACGGCCCGTACTCGAGCACCGTGTCGTACACGTTCGCCTGCCAGCCTTCAAGATCGACTCCGCGCGCCCAGGGATGAATGCTCTTCCAGGTGTCCGGCATGAGCGCTCGACCCTGGATCGTGAAAGGCCACATCAGGACGATCACGAAGGCCACGATTATCGCGAGAGGCAGAAGATCGGTTCCGAATAGGGTGCGCCAGAAGGTTGAGCGATCGGCGGGACCGGGAGATGGTATGTCGTCGGAATGGACCACGGCGGAATCACCCGGCGTGTCTGAGGACCTGGCGCACGAGGTCTTCAGCGGGAGCGCCCTCGCCCAGCGCCCCGCGCGCGCGTCGCACATGCTCCCGTGCCTCGGCCCTCATGTAGCCCAGCTCGACAAGCGCCTCGATCGCTTCCGCGAACTCATGCCCGGAATCGGATTCCGCGGATGCCGCGCCCTTCCCCATCGCGGAATCGCTCAGAGCGCCCCCCCACTCCTGAACGAGCTCCTCGGCGAAACGGTCCCTGAGCTCCAGCACGATTCGTCCGGCGGTTTTCGGACCCACGCCCTGCACCTGCCTGAGAACGTCCGCGTCCCCGGCGGCTATGGCCTCCACGATGCGGTTGCGAGGCAGGTCCAGAATCGCGAGCGCCGTCCTGCCGCCTATGCCGCTGATCTTCAGAAGGGCTTCGAAAAGGTCGCGCTCCGCAACCGTCTCGAAACCGTACAACGCCTGCGAGTCCTCTCTCACCTGGAACGACGTGTAGAGCCGGGTGGTTTCGCCGACGGGGGGCAGTTCAAAAGAGGTCCGCGGGGCGATGTTCACCGCCAGCCCCATCCCCACGCCGTCGGGACGGATCACTATGGCGCGGTCCGATTTGTCGATGATTTCACCTTCGATGAAAGCGTACATGGCTTGTTAGCGGCTAACCCACGGAAGGATCGTAATATGAATTTCTTAAATACGCATGTGTAAGCGCTACCGCCAGCGCGTCGGCCACGTCCGGCGGCTTCGGAATCTCCTCCAGCCTGTAAAGCGTCGCGACCATTTTCTGAACCTGCAGCTTGTCGGCCCGTCCGACGCCCACGATCGCGCGCTTGACCTGCAGAGGCGCATACTGCCTTGTCTCAAGACCCTTCTGCATGGCCAGCACCAGCGCCGCCCCCATCACCATCGCGACATCGATGGCCGTCGAAACGTTTCTGTGAAAATATACCCGCTCGATCGCGCACTCGGTCGGATGGAACTCGTCGATCACCTTGCCGAGCTCGGCGGCGATGTCCTTAAGACGCTTCGTGCTCGGCTCCTTGGAGCTGGTCCGAATCAGACCGTACTCCACCGCCTCCGCGCTCCGACCGTCGAAATCGATCACGCCGTATCCGCACCGACTCAAGCCGGGATCGATTCCGAGTATGCGGACGCATCGGGCCACAGCCCGCATTCTCCCACAGCGAACCCGAGCGGGTCAATCGCTTCCGTCCAGGTGTCTGTCCCCGGCGGTCACTCACTTGGGAACGATGATGTAATACCGCTTCCCGTTTACCTCGAAATGCGTCACGAACTGGGCATTGGGTCTAAAAAATCGGTCGAGTTCTTCCAGGGAAATATCGACCCCGTAAAACTCACGGATCGACTCGAGGTCCTCCTCGGAGTAGAGCGCGTCCTCGTGGAGAAGGATCACGTGCCCGCTTTCGTGCCGCATTCGGAAATCGTCGAGAAGCCGATCGGGGCGAGAACGGATCTCCTCGATCAGCTCGGGCTCGGTGAGGATATCGGTCCGAGCGAAGTATCTCAGGTAGTGGGCTCTCAAAAAATCCTCGTCCGCGCCCGAGTAAATGACGAGATCGCCCGAACCCACGAAGTTGGCGAGCAAACCGGCCTCGGCGATATATGGATTGTTTTCGGGATTGCTCTCGGGCAGAAACTTCACGAAAAAATTGCCGAGAAACAGCGCCGCGACGAAAAGCACAAGGGGCCATGCGCGACGGAAGGCGGGTCGTGAGAGATGGAACCGTCGATCGATCCAGGGCGCCAGGAAGAGGATGAAACCCGGGAGATAGAAAAGACGGTAGTTCGTGGACTCGGGCGTGAACAGAAAGGTGAACGCGATGAAGGGAAGCGCCGAGACAAGCCCGAGCGCCTGTACGGACGATCGCGGACGTCGGCGGAAATAGTCGACGCACGCTGCGAGTGTCCCAATCAGAAGAAAGCCGAGCACATACACCTGGGAGATTTTCAATAGTAAACCAATGAACCATTTTGTCGAGCCCGGCTGATCAAGCCGGTTTCCGAAGAGCCCTTCCGGATGAAATGCGTGCGCGACGTGCAGATCGACCGCACCTCGGAACGAGCGCACGATGGAGTCTATGGGATCGGATGCCCAGTATCGCGGGTAGGTGACATAAGACCGCTGCCAGTCCAGAAAATCGGCGGTTGATCGAAATCCTCCGAGACCGACCCCGATGACGATATTCAGCACAAGCGCGACCACCACGGCTGTGCCGACCGCGAGCGCGGCCAGCCCGATCGATCGCCGGGAAAGCTGATCTCTCATCGACATAGCGAACGCAAGGGGAAAAAGCAATAGAGCATTCACCTGGTGAGCGAGAATAGCGAGACCGGTCAGGACGCCGACTCCAACAACGGCGGAAGCGGATTTTCTTCCCTCGGGCAGATTCATCAGACAGACAAGCGCAAGGAGCGTAAACACATTGAGAGCCAGCGCGGTGGAGTATTGATTCGCAGTCGAGCTGAAGTACCACACGCCCGCGGAAAACGCGAAAAGAGCGAGGGAGAAGAGCATACCCGCCGGAGACACCTTGATCGACCTGAGCAGAAGGATCATGGCCCACGCCGTCACGATTCCGAAGACCGATCCCCAGATCAGGAGCAGTCCCAGCGCACTTACCCCCGCCCCCTCGCCTCCAAGGAGATTAAACAGCGCCTGCGGCAGAAGCGGAAAAATCGGATGATGCGGGTGAATGACGGGAGATTCCGAGGTCTCGATCAGCCACGCGGAATCGATGCCGTCGACGAAATAGCGATGATCGGGAAGCTTCAGGCACAGAAGCCCCAGCAGCGCGACGCAAACGAGCGTCAGGATCGATTCAGACCTGTTTGGTTTCAAGGTCCGTGCCTGCGGTTTCTCCGGGCGTTGATCGCTGCGCAATGAGATGAGCTTTTCTTCGTCTTCGCGCGATCACGGCGCCGATGATCCATCCGACGACTGCGCCCAGAAAGGCGAGATGCATATACGCCCATTCGAACAAGATCCCCTCGCCGACCGGCATACCGCCAAGACCTCTCGACCCCATGGCCGGGCGAAGCGCCGACTGGATCTCCCCTGCATAGATCGCCGCTGCGAATCCGATTCCGAGTCCCAGCACTGCGCCTTTCGTTTGCAGAGGCACGCGCGATGTCATGAGAAATGATGTGAACAGCGCGCTCGCTATCGCCCCGAGAACCTGCCACCCGACAAGTGCGGCCGGATGGGCGAAGTACCAGAAACTGAAATTCAGTCCCCCGACCAGCCCCAGGGCTCTTCCGATCAACGCTCCCGCGATCAGCCAGAGCGGATAAAAGCGCCTGAGGGAGATATCGAAACGTGAAGCTTGCATATAGAGTCGCCACGCCCCCTGCAACAAGGCGACATTCTACCCGAATCTGATGTCTTAATCATGGGGTCGGGTCTTTGTCGATGCGTTCGGCCGTGAACGATCGGAGATTCGCTTCGACAAACCTCACCCCTATGCGCCTACCGTAATCGTCGGCGCCTCCCCCGAGCAGAACGACCTCCTCCTCCCGAGTTCGACCCGCGACCATCCCGGAAGCTTTCGAGGACGCTCGCATCGCGGAACCTTCGACAAGGACCGTCGTTTCCGAGCCCACCTTTGCTCGGGATCTTTCAAGGGAAATCCCGTTCTGGAGCTCGATAAGCCTCCCAAGCCTCCGCTTTTTCTCATCGACGGGGATCGGATCGGCCCATTTCTCAGCCGGGGTGCCGGACCGGCTCGAGTAAAGGAACGTGAAGGCGGCGTCGAATCGGATTCTCTCGATCATCTGTAGCGTGCGCTCGAAGGCGCTCTGGTCTTCGCCGGGGAAGCCCACGATGATGTCGGTGGTAATGCGCGAGTCGGGGATTGTCGCCCGGATGCGGTCGATCAGGCCGACATACTGCGCCGACGTGTAGCCCCGACCCATACGCCCGAGGACCCCATCGTCCCCGGCCTGCACCGGCAGGTGAAAATGCCTGGAGAATGCGGGGTGACTTGCAATGACGGCGATGAGGTCGTCGGACACATCGCGGGGATGGCTCGTCAGAAACTTGAACCAGATGTCGGCGCCGCCGAACCTGTCGCGGATGTCCTTAAGCAGCTCCGCGAAGCCGTAGCCCCCGGATTCCATCTCGCTTCCGTAGGCGCAGACGTTCTGTCCGAGAAAAGTGACCGATTTGACTCCGGCGGCAATGAGGCTCTCGACCTCGGAGAAGATGCGGGACTGCTGCACGCTTTCAAGCCGGTCTCCGCGAGCGTAAGGAACGATACAGTAGGTGCATTTATTAATACATCCACGAATGATAGGCAGGAACCGCTCGAATCTCTCTTCGGGTCTCAGAAGGGGACTTGTCCGAACGTCGACCGCCGAGGCGATAAGCTCGGGCCACAGGCTCGTGATGCGGTCCTCGAAGGACTCAAGCTCCCTCGCCGGAACTACGGCCGCGACCTCGCGGAACCTCCGCAGAATTTCATTGCCTCGCACGGTCGCCATGCATCCCACGAACACAATGCCCCCCCTTGCGGGAGCGTTCGATTCCCGTCGATGCAGGGCGCGCTCGCGGATGACGCTGCCGAGGTAACTTATGGCCTTCTCCTCGGCTTTTGCGCGCACGGAGCATGTGTTCACGACGAGGATGTCGGAGGATTCGTCGCTTTCGGCCCTGATGCATCCGAGGTCTTCAAGAACGCGGGCATACTGAAGACTGTCGGCAACATTCATCTGGCAGCCGAATGTGCGAATGAAATACGACGGGCGCGTCGGCGGGCCCTGCGCATCGTTATTGCCCGGATCGGCCATGAATCGGACTCCGATGGCAAGTATAGCGAATCGTGTGCTAAGATTGAAATTGCATCCAAAGACCTGAGGGGGCTTGAAGGGGCTATCGCGGGCGGGCGAGGGAGAATGATGTATAACGACTACTCTCGAGAGAGAATCGGGGACGAGGAGAAGGAGGGGGCTGCAAGGGAACCGGAGAATCAGGGAGGCGAAGCGACGTGCGAGGGGCGCGTGGTGATGAACTCCGCCGCGTTTCAGGCCTTCATGACCGGCTCCGCATCGGGAACAAGCGAGGCCTGGACCATCGCGCGGCTTGCCGGGATACTCGGCGCCAAGCAGGCCGACGAGCACATCCTTGTCTCCCATTCGTTCAACATTGCGGGGATCGAGATGGAGTACGAGGCCGACGAGGAGAATAATCGCGTGACCGTGCGCTGCCACGTACGTACGAAAGAGCGCACCGGCGCGGAAACCGCGGCCCTTGTAGGCTGCGGGATGGCCCTGATGGTCCTGGTGGATTCGCTCAGGGCCATAGATCGTGGAATGACCATCGACGGGTTGCGTATCGTGAGGCAATAGGGCCAGTCGGGACGGACTCGAACGTGGATACCGCTACTGAACTCGGAATTGTGGGAGTGATCCATGTCGTGCTGGTCGTCTGGGCGTTGTGGGACCTTCTGACCAGCCACAGATCGGGTTGCGCCGTCCTGTTCTGGATCGTTCTCATAATTCTCGCGCCATGGGTCGGTCCGATTCTTTACTTGCTGTTCGGCAGGTCGCGCGCATGACGGAAAATCCGGCCGGGACGAAAGAAGAGCGGAATCCACGCTTACGCGTGGCGATCATCGCTCGCGACGAGAGCGGTCGAGTCCTGCTCCTCCAGCACTTGAGGCCGCGCGGAAAGTACTGGGTGCTCCCCGGGGGTGGGGTCGATGCAGGCGAGTCGATAGAAAGCGCCCTGGTCCGCGAGGTGAAGGAAGAGCTGGGCGTCGACTGCAGAATCGAGAAGCTTGTTGCAGTGGGCGAGCTGATAATGCCCGAGCGTCACGTGGTGGATTTTTTCCTCGAGGGAAAAATCGGGAAGTCCGAGCCGCTGAAGGTCGCGACTGGTGAAGGCATAATCGAAGCGAGATGGATGACGCATGAAGAAATGAAGGAGATCTTGCTTCTCCCGAGGGAGGTCCTGCCTTTTCTGCTTAAAGGGCCTGGGAGCTTCACCGGCGTGACCTATCTCGGGAAGTATAAGATAAAGGGACGAGACTTAGACAAAAATCCAGGCGAGTCTGAGTAAGTGCGCTCGGGATTTCTTGCGCAAATCATACATGCAGTACAACATCGGGCCCTAAATGAACCCTCGAGAGTCCACATCTCCACTGCGTTTTCCACAGGGCTTTGGCGCCGGATTCTCCGTCGTTCTCTTCGAGCCCGAGATACCGCTGAACGTGGGAAGCATAGCGAGGACATGCGCGTGCGCAGGGGCGCCGATGCACCTGGTGGGCCGCCTGGGATTCCATCTCGACAACAGGCTTGCGCGAAGGGCCGGCCTGGACTACTGGGAGCTGGCGGAGGTCCATATCCATCGGACATGGGAGGAGTTCAGTCGGCTGATGGCCGGACGGAGAATGAGGTTCTTCTCGACCAGGGGGGGAGTGGCTCACTGGGACGTCAAGTACGAGGCGGGCGATCTCCTGGTGTTCGGATCGGAGAGGACAGGGCTGCCGGCGAAGATCCTCGGCACCGGCGAAGGTGAGGTTGTTGCGATACCGATGGAGGTGGGTGTGAGGAGCCTTAATCTCTCGAACGCGGTAGCGATAGCGTTGTATGAGGCGCTAAGGCAGCAAGGGCTGAAGTGAGGGCGCACAAGTCGGGATAAAAAGCGAAAATGGCTGCGCGGCAGGTTGATTTTCGGCTGATCGTCTCATATACTCAAGTATACTGCGGGTTTCCGAGATGTCCGCCCGGCCCGGAGTACGGGTGTATATTTTTGCATCCAGCGGACCCGGGGCGGTGAGTCTTCCGGGTTACGGGCTGATAAGTGCGGCTTTATTTAGCTTTACACATAAACGACCCTTAACACCGCAAGTTCGCCCGCTGCTCTTCCCTGTGAACCAGTGAGGCAAGGAGGTTCTATATGAATCTTTCCAGGACCGGTTTATGGAGCGCGATGCTGGCAGGCATGCTTGTCGTCTTCGCTCTTGGATGCTCCAGCGTCGACAACAGCGCTCCCACACTTCCGGCTGAGGGCTATTCTCAGTCCCCATCCGGCGCCACAACGCAGGCCGCCCAGCCTGCGCTTGATTCGGACGGTCACGAATGCTGGGGGCGGTACTACCTGGTAGTGGACGAGGAGAATATGTCTTGCGAGGTCGTACCGGACAGGGCGGGCAATGCCCATTACGATGTGACCTGGGTGGTGGACATCTGTCCGACCTGCGTCACAGCCAAACTCAAGAACTTTGATCCCAATACTCGCACCTTCTGGATCGAGTTACATACGAAAAACCCGACGAAGAAGATAGGTCGCGACGTAAGGTTCATAATCGACCTTGACGGGACCGGCGAGTATGACATGCTGGATCCGGACAACTACACGAAGCTGCACAACCCGGAAGGAACGGCGAATCCCTTCAGATCCCTGGCAAAAGAGCAGGCCGGAAGAACTTTCGCCCCGGCCTCGAATCACGTCGAGAACTTCATGCTCTACATATCGGAGAATCACACGCCGCTGAACTACATACCGTTCATCCTCGACGTGAGTTATCCGAACCGCTGCCAGGAACCGTATATGATGACCGAGATCGAGATCGATGGCGAGTTTCCCCCTGGGGGCGGAGGCAGCGTTACCGTGGACCTTATCTCCTGGGACAGCCAGAAGGACTGGGGGAAAGTGTGGCTTCGGACGGGAGGGATTTTCACCACCGACGATATTGAGATGACCCTCGGAGCCGCGGTCGGCACGGATGGCAAGCGCTATTCGGCCACATTCTCCAACGCCCTCGGCGGAGGCAGCGGCCTGACGCCGATACTGATCGAGGCGTATAACGCCGACACGGGTGTGGAGCCCTTCCCGTTGAACGACTACGCGAGAATCTATGCGGACCCGGGCGGCGCGAGCGCGATCGCCGGCGAGGTATTCAACGCAATCACCAAGCAGGCTGCCAACGGCTCCGTGGTGACGATCACGAACACGGGTGCAGGCGGAAGCCCGCTGCCGCTCACTGTGACCGACGGGACCTACTACCAGACGGTCCTTGCGGGGACTTACAACGTCAAAACCGTCCATTCGTCCTATTTCGCTCAGGACACGCTCTACGACGTGGTTGTTCCTCCGGACACCACCGTGTACGTCTGCTTCGGGCTTGCCCCGAAATACCTGGACGATCCCGATGAGGCGCTTGCGACAATCTCGGGCCACATCCGGGACGCGACCGACGGCACCCCGATCGAAGACGCACAGGCCACCCTGGACGGCGGCCCTCAAACGGGAGGAGTCATAAAGGCGAGATTCGCCGATGAGCACGGTCACTACTGCTTCTGGGCGGTCCCCACGTACCAGCAGTCCAATTGGACCGTTCACGCCTACCACCCGGAGTACATCCCGCAGGACCTGACCGGTGTGCTCAGCGCCGCAAACAAGACCACTCCGCAGGTTGATTTCGACCTGCAGCCTCTGACTGCCGACGCGGTCTGGAAAGAGGATTTCGAGACCGGCCCGAGCAATGTGGGCACCAAGCACGACTGGTTCTACGACACGGTGAACGCGCAGACCTGGCCCGGAGGCAGCGGGGTAACCAATTATCACAACCAGCACAGAGCGGGCAGCGATGTCCTCTGGCGGGTGTGGGACCCCGTTTCGAACCCGGTAATCGATCTCTTCTACACTGACGGCATATGCCAGATACCTCCGGACGACACATCCGGCGGCTGGATGCCTCAGCCCTACGAGGGGCATCGGTACATGTGGTACGGGGAGGAGATAGACAACACTCCCGGTACGCCTGTTCCTCATACCGGATCCTTCATAGATGAATGGGCTGGAGATACGTCGCTTGGCGGAACCAGCACTAACGGGTTCAACGCCGGATGGGCCAAGTCCGGTCCGATCGACCTCAGCGGTCACACCCAGTTGACCCTCACGTTCCAGAGTTACTGGGAGATCGAGGCGGTGGACCCGTCCATTCAGTACGACGCCATGGACATACTGATCTCCACGGACGGCACGCACTGGGACCTGCTGGATCGTCTCAATCCACTCGCCGAGCCGATTCCCGACTACGGCAACTGGGCGATTGCCTACACTTCCGCCGGCTATAACCAGGCCGCGGTATGGTCGCCCAGCATAATCGATATCTCGAGCTATGGGGGCAACTCGGCCGTATGGCTCAGGTTCGACTTCGACACCATTGACCCGCTGTACAACGGCTTCCGAAGCTGGGTTGTGGACGACGTCGTGATCTGGCCATACTCAAGCTGAGGCACAAGCGGATAAGAGAGCAATGCCCCCGGACTGTCCCGGGGGCTTTTTTTTTGCCAACTCTTTCCGAGCCGCGACCGTA
>CAYGZQ010000023.1:10794-36615 GCA_964354375.1 uncultured Planctomycetota bacterium | reverse complement strand
AGGGAGCGGTCAGCAGGAGCAGCCATTTCCGCGACCGTAAGGGAGCGGTCAGCAGGAGCAGCCATTTCCGCGACCGTAAGGGAGCGGTCAGCAGAAGCAGCCATTTCCGCGACCGTAAGGGAGCGGACGTTGAGTGATGTCCTACGGCGGCAGAATCCGATCGTGAGCTTTCCTGAATGTCTCGTATGCGTCGTCGGAATACAGGACGAACCGTATCTCGTTGAGCGTCGTCTCGCCCGCGAGATGATTGCGTGCTTCCTCGATGCTGATAATCGCACATGTCTCGAGCGAGAGACCTCCGACGCCTGCCCCGATCGCCGGGAAGGCGACGGATTTCAGTTCGTTCTCATTCGCGAGCTCAAGGCTGTTCCTCACAGCGCTTCTCACACTTTCGACAGTGGCGGCTCCGCCGAGGTGCATCCCTGCGGCATGGATTACGAACCGGATGCCGATGGCGCCACCGCTGGTTATCGCGGAGGCGCCCAGGCGGATTCGCCCGATGCGGTTACACTCCCGCTGAATGGTGCCGTCGTCGGCGGCACGGATCGCGCCCGCCACGCCGCTCCCCAGGACCAGATCGGTGTTTGCCGCGTTCACAATCGCGTCGGTGTCCTGCCGCACAATATCGCCCTTTGTGACGGTGATTTTTTCCCTGAGGTTAACTTCGCATCACTTCCAGAGGATTCTCTCCACATTGCCGAACGAATCGCGCTACTCGCGCCACGTGTACCTTTTCGGTCGGCGCAGGGGCGGGTAGGGACTGGTCCGTGCGCTCCTCTCAGGGAACAGATCCCTGTAGCCTCGGTCGCCGGGATACCAGGTTATGATGCCGGTGGCATGGAACAGCATCGCAAGGAGCAGTCCGGCAACGAATCCGCCGACATGCGCCCACACCGCGACGTTCGTGCCGCCTCCCGAAACGAACCCCCCGAACAGCTGAAGCAGGAACCAGATCCCAAGGAAAAGAGAGGAGGGGATGTACACAGTGGTGAAGTAGAATCCCCAGTTCACCAGGGTGGCGATTCGTCCCCGGGGGAACATGTAGATGTAGGCCCCCATCACGCCCGCGATGGCGCCGGACGCTCCTATGGCGGGAACCGGCGAGTCGAAATTCAGGGCAACGTGGATCAGTCCCGCGACAACCCCTGCGACAATGTAGAAAATCGGGAAGATCAGCTTCCCGAGACGATCCTCGACGTTGTCTCCGAACAGCCACAGGAACCACATGTTGCCGATAAGATGGATGATCCCGCCGTGGAGAAAGATCGCCGTGAAAAGCGTGATGAATGGCGAGGGCCAGCCGGACTGGTCGACGCCGAGCCCCCTGATGTATTGCTCCGTGCCGGAGTCGAACTGGATGGGCTCGTCCTGGGCCTGATGGAAGCGCGCCGGGATGGTGCCGTACGCAAAAATCGTGCGGACATAGTGGTCGTGCCCCGAGACGCTCGACATAATGAAGAAAAGAATATTCAGCCCGATGAGGAAGATCACCCAGACGGGAGGCGAGAATGAGGGCGTATCATCGGAGTACGGAAGCATTTCCCTTCGACGCAGGACACAGAATTTGATGTCTCATCGCTACTGGTAAGCGACGCGGACCGGGCATGACAGGTTGCATTCTCACGGCAGAAGATGCATCCGGTAGATCAGAGAGCCCGTCAGGTACAGAAGCGGCGCGGGAAAAATCCCGAAGACGAAGATCAGGACGAGAGTCAGGGCTTGCCCGATCCTGACCGGCAGTCCCTGTTTCACGGTCGGCGGAATCGGGTCGGGGGACTCCCGCATGAACATCACGGCGATCACCCTGAGCATGCACCAGGCGCCGATGAGGCTTGCCAGCAGGGAGAAGAGCACCGCCCAGATGAGTCCTGCCTGGACGGCTCCCAGGGAAACCATCAGGATGGACATGAATCCCGCCGTGAGCGGAAGACCTGAAAGGGAAGCCAGAACGACGGCGAGTACGAATGCAGGCTCGGGATCGCGAAAAGCGGCGCCTGCGAAACTGGAGAGCCGGGCCCCGTCGCCGTTGTGCTCGAATAGGGCGACCGTGTAGAAACCTGCGACAAGGACGGGTGTGAAGGTCGCAAGATAGAACAGGGCGCCCGAGGAAGCGTCCTCGCGCAGCGCGAGAAGGCCGATCAATATATATCCGAAATGGGCTATGGATGCGTAGATCAATATTTTCATCACGCTTGTCTGGACCGACATGAGAAGGTTGCCCGCGAGCACCGTCCCCATCGCGAACAGCAGGAGGCCGGGAACGATCTGGGCGGAAACCCCGCCGATCAGAAATGCCGGTATGATCCTCATCAGAGCAATCCCCGACCCGAGCAGCGCGAGGGCCGACATCGGTCCCGCCGCGTTTCCGGACGCACCCGACAACACGTCGGGTCTCCAGGCCAGGAAGGGAAACACGCCGCCCGTGAACAGAAGCGCCGCGAGGATCATCGCCAGGCCCACGCAGAAGATGAGAAACCCTCCCGGAGGCGGCACCACGTCGTACAGCGACAGCGTACCCGCTCCCGCGTAGTAGAATGCGCACCCGAGAACCATGAATCCCGATGCGAGCGCTCCGCAGAACATGTACTTGAGACCGGCTTCGCGAGACGCGGCATTGGTGCGGTCGAAGCCGGCGATCGCGTACAAGGGAATCGATAGTATTTCTACTCCGAGGACGAGCATGGCGAGATGGGCTGCGTTGGCCAGAACCATGGCTCCGACCGATGCGAGCATCAGGCACGCGAGATATCGTCCCTGTCGTTCTCTGCGCAGCCCCTGAGAGTAGTCGAAGAGAAGCGCAAGAATCAGATTGCCAAGGATAATCAGCCTGGCGAATCCTGCGAGACCGTCGGCGAATCCCATCCCACCGGCTGTGAGCGGACCGATCTCTCCGGCAGGTTTGACGAAAGATCGAGCCCCGGCGGAATCGGAAAGAATGGCAAGGAGAATCGCGACGAGCGCTATCGTGAAGAAGAGCTTGCCCTTCCCGGCGACGACACTGGTCTCCAGTATCACGAGAAGAAGCGCCGCGAGGACCAGTATCAGCTCCGGAGCGTAAGCGGCGATATTCCCAGGCACGCCGGACATCACCTTGGATTTTCTCCTTCGTATCCCTCACTGTAAGGCGGCACGGGCGGCTCCCTTCGAGGCTCGGGGCTGTCGGAAGACGACGTGTCCTGGCCGTCGTCCGGGGACGGAGCCCTCAGACCCTCGCTCTCACCTGCGGACGTCTGGACAGGGGTCGCGATATGCGTCGCGCTTGCCATCGTCAGCGTGCGCTGTACGCTGGGGGCCATCTTGACGGCAAACTGAGCGCTGAAAATCCCGATGTAAACGACAAGAACGATTACGGGAATCACCGTGAATGCTTCGCGGTAGTTCAGGTCCCGGATCTTCCCCTCGACCGCATGGCCCGGTGACCCCAGCATGACTCGCTGGAAAGCCCGGAGCATGGAGATCGCGAGCCAGATGACCGCCGTGACCGCTATGACTCCCAGCGTCATGAAAAACGGCGATCCCTTCGCTCCGGCCTCGAACGTGCCCAGGAACACCATGAACTGTCCGACGAAACCGCACAGACCGGGCAGTCCGATCGCTGCAAATGCTGCGATCCAGAAAATAGCCCCGAGCGTGGGGAGGGCTTTGATCAAGCCGCCCAGGTGCGGGATCCGAGTCGTCCGGTACCGCTCCTGGATCATGCCGACGACGATGATCAGCGCCGCGATGAAGAGTCCGTGACTCACCGAATGCAAAATCGCCCCGGTGATTCCTGCCACTGTGAACGTGAATATGCCCAGCACAACGATGCCAAGGTGGCTGATTGAGAAATACGCGATGAGGCGGTTGAGGTCGCGCTGGGCTATCGCGACCCATGCACCATAGATGATCCCGATCACCGCGAGAATGCAGATCGCCGGCGAGATCATCCTCGCTGCGTCCGGAAACAGAGGCAGGCAGTACCTGATGAGACCGTACACTCCCACCTTCACGAAGAGAGCGTTGATGAAAACATTCACCGGGGCCGGCAAGTCCGAAGCCGTATCCGGAAGCCAAGTGTGAAGGGGGAACAAAGGGATCCTCACCGCAAAGGCGAGGAAGAATCCCCAGAAAAGCCAGGCCTGGGCGGCAAGCGGGGTCTTCAGAACGCCTGGATCGGTGTACAGCGCCGTGATGTTGAACGTGTGGGCGCCGCTGATCGAATAAAGCACAAGGATCGCGACAAGCATCGGCACGCTTCCGGCAAGCGAGTAGATAGCGAACTTCGTGGCCGTTTTAACTCTGTCGCCCGCGTCCCGGAAGCCGATCAGGAAGAATAGCGGGACAATCGCAAGGGTCCAGAAGACAAAGAACAGAACGAGGTCGAGGGCGACAAATGAACCCAGGATGGTGGTTTCGAGAGCGAGAAGAGCGAAGAGATACTCGCGGTAGTTCCTGCTCACGGAGGTATAAGCGCTGAGGATCGCGAGGGGCGCGATGAAAGTCGTCAGCAGGACCATGAAAAGGCTGATGCCGTCCACTCCCATCAGGTACTCGATGCGCAGGCGGTCGCCGAGAACGATCCAGTTCCTCATCCCTTCCGGCGTCAGGCTCTGCATCGCCGGGTCGAAGGGATTGTAGCTGCCGAGGAGTTTGAGGGAGTAGAGGAATGGCAGCACCGCGCAGCTCACGCCCCATTGCGTAAGGAAGACGCGATCGTCGCGCCTTATAAAGAACAGGCCCAGTGCGGCGACTGCGGGTCCGAAGACAATGAGTGTGAGGTCTGGATGCTCCATAACCGTCTATAAGCTCGCAAGCCAGATCAAAAGGGCAATACCCAGAAGCATATACAGAGCGTAAGTGCGCACGTAGCCGTTCTGGAACAATCGGGCGCCTCCGGCGAGAATCCCTGTGGCTTTGCCGGTGCCCTCGACAAGCCCCCTGTCGATGAAAGCCTCATCCATCCAGCGCCACAGAAGACCGCAGAACCAGAGGCCGGGCCTGGCGAATACTGCCTGGAACGCCTCTTCGAGCCTGAATCCCTCCCAAAGAGCGCGATAGATTCTCTGATGTCGAACCTTGAGCTCGAGCTGAAGCTCGGGACTCACCAGGTACATCCGTCTGGCTATCCCGAACCCTCCTATGAACAGCAGCGTCGAGATGGCCAGGAAAACGTAGGGGTGAGAGAACCAGCGGGTCATTCCCCAGAACTCAAGCGCCTGCCGAACGTGGTTGTCGAAAATCGGCGTCAGGTAGGTCCCTCTGGCTTCGAGACCGGGGATTGGAAAACCTGCGAAACCCGCGACCACCGCGAGTCCTCCCAGGATGTAAAGCACACCTGCAATGATCCAGCCCGATTCCTTCGGCTTCAGGCCGGTAGGCCCGTTGAAATCCCCCTCAAAAGCCTTGTAGTAGAGGCGGTACGAGTAGATGACCGTCCCTAGCAGAGCCACGGCAGCTATGACGCCCGCGAGCACGTTCCATCCGAAAGCGAACGGCTGGGAGAGTGTCTCGTGCAGAAGAGTACTTCCTGAGAAAAAGCCGGACAGCAGCGGGAAACCTGCCAGCGCTGCGGTTGCGACGAAGAACATTCTCTGAGTGACGGGCATCCACTGCTTCAGGCCGCCCAGTTTTCTCAGGTCGGTGATATCGCCCGTGCCCCGGATGATCGATCCCACTCCCAGGAACAGGCAGGCTTTCATGAAGGCATGGACTACCAGATGGAAAATCGCCGCTCCGAACGCTCCCACAGCGCACGCGAGGAACATGAGCCCGACCTGGGATATGGTCGACCACGCTAGCGTCCGCTTCATGTCGGTCTGAATGCACGCGACGGACGCTCCGTAGAGCGCCGTCAATGCGCTGAGAACGGCAATGATCGCCATCACGGTCGGCGAGAGCAGGAAAAACTGATGCATGCGCACAATCAGGTACACCCCCGCAGCGACCGTGGTCGCCGACTGCATCAGCGCATTGGCCGGCGCAGGCGCCTTCACCGAGTCCGGAACCCAGAAGTAGAAAAGAAACTGCCCCGACATCGCCGCGGCTCCGATGAACACAAGCGCGGATATCATGGTGAGCAGGGGAAGAAGATCGATCAGGTATTGCCGGTCACCGGACATATGAGAGGCTATGTTTCTGCTGATGAAATCGAAGGAAAGAGATCGATCCACAACATTGGGCTGAGCGGCCAGAGGGCTTGTCGCGAGCAGCAGGATTGCGACAATCAACGCTGCGTCTCCGATCCTCGCGATCACGAAGGCCTTTCTCGCCGCGCGGATCGGAGGATTGATGCCTCTCTTCTCGTAGTGGAAAGCGATCAGAAGGTAAGTGGAGAGCGCGACCCCTTCCCATCCGACGAGCATGAACACGAAATTCTCGGCCAGGACCGTCAGAAGCATCGACGCTACCGAGAGATTCAGCCAGGCAAAAAAGCGCGAGCAAGCGGGATCGTCCCGCATGAATTCGATCGAGTAGAAGTTGACGAGCGTGGCGACGAAGGTGGTCGCGAGGGCCATCGTGATCGAGAGCTCGTCCAGTTGCAGCCCGAATGGGATCGCGAATCCGGGCAGATCGAGCCAGTTCCCGTAAATCAGTCGAAGCGGCGTCGCAGCCCCCATCGACCGGAACAGGAAATAGACTGAAATGATGAAAGCAATGAACGAGAGGACGGTCGCGAGCGGCCCGACAAGTCTTCGATTGAGATATCGTCCGCCCAGGCTCAGGCCGACCCATGTCACCAGTGGAAGCAGGGGAATCAGCAGGGCAAGGACTTTCAGCCAGTGAAGCGACATGGCTCATCCGGACAGCGAGTTGAAGTCGTCCAAATCGGCCTTCCGATTTCCACCGAAGGTTCTTGCGATCATTCTCAATCCGAACGCGACGAGGACCGCGGCGGCTATCATCAGGAAAACGGCCAGCAACTGCCCTTCCTGAACGTCCCGGACGCGGTCGAGCGCAGCCAGAATCAGGACCGCCGCATTGAACAACAGCACGACACTCATCAGCGATATCAGCGGGTTTCTTTTCAGCACTACGCCGGACGCGGCGACCGTCGCGAGGAAAAAGGCGATGAACAGAAGGAACGGAACCATCAGCGTTCACCCCCGTTCGCGTCGCTCTCCAGCGCCGGCTTTTCTTCGAGACAGCCCAGGGCGATGAAGCCCGTCACAACAAGAATAAACGTGAAAGCGAGCGGCTCCAGCCATCCGGTGAACAGCCCAACGATGCTTCGCACGAAGTCGGACGCATCACTGTGAGCAAACTGAAGTTCGAGAACTCCCCTGACGCTTACCAGCTTGAGATCGAAGATTAGAATCACGAAGAACAGGACCGCTGCGATGGCCCCCACGTACCGCGTGAGCGGAGTCCGGTCGGCCTCAAATCCCTCGCCCGGGAATGCCGATATCGCAGCCCGGTAGAACATGTATCCCACCACGGCGGTGAACAAAAGCTGCATGAGGGCGAGGAAAAAAGCGCCGATCGCAATGAAAACCACGCTCGCTGACACCATCGAGACGGTGAGAAAGAAGACCGAGCGCACAGAATCGCGCTGGAGAACGGTCGCCACTCCTGCGGTCGCGGCAAGGATGCCGAAGACAACGGCGAGTATTGCTGCAAAGAGACCCATAAGGAAACGACTGTGAATCCTTAGATTCCCGGGGCAAGGCCTCGCCGAGATGACGGAAAGATACCAGAGTTCATGAAGTTTTGCGAACCAGGACCGCGTGCATCCAAGGAGTGATTTTCCAAGCCGGCAAGTGAATGCTGCATTCGACCTATGGCGCTCCGGCTAAATGAGAAACCAGGACGAAGAGCCCCCATCCCAGAAATCCGGCCACGAGCACGCTGCACCCGATCCGACCCAGGCAGGCATCGAGACAGCCCAGACATCCCTGGCTTACCGCGTCGCTGCAACCGGTCGGATCCAGGCAACCGCCGCATCCGCAGCAGGACGCCATGCACCAGTCGGTCGGGGAGAAATCCTCGCCCCGGTCGCCGGGCTCGAGGTCTTCCAGGTCACAGCCGTTATCTTGTTTGTCCATACGATGGAAAGCGTAGGATCAAAACCGGGCCTCCGCGGAGCCGGTTCAACACGCTTGACTCCGAGGCAAAGGATCGACCGACACTGGATCAGGCTACTCCTTCACCTCGCGCAGAACAAGCCAGATCTGGTCGCCCGGACGGACGAGCTCCGGTGTTCTGAACGCGACCAGCTCGCCCGCGTGCGCGTGATCGATCTCCTGTTCCGCCTCGTTACGCATTCCCTGGACGGTCATGGTGAAGTCGGTCGTGGCGCCCCTCACCTGGATTTTGTCGCCGTCCTTGATGTCCTCTTCCAGCATCACTACGGCCACCATGGGCTTCTTGTAGAAATGCGTGATCTCGCCGCATGACTGCGTGTGCCCGCATCCGCATTCTTCGCACATGGTCTTTCCTCCTCGCACTCGTTCTGTTACGACTACCTAGTGTATACCACTGAGAATGTCCCTTGCAAGGCAGATCATCCCGTGTTTTCCAGTACCTGCTTTATTCGTGCGGTTCGTCGAGCGGAACAATTCCGCCGCCGCGAGACCCCCCGGCAGATTCGGTCGCCTCGATCCTAAGCTCGATCATCTCGTTCGCCACGGGATCGTGCACGAAAACGACAGGCCTCGCGGGGTCGGGCTCGAAGTTCAGGCAGAATGACGCAAGGTCTGCGCCCGCCTCCCAGGCGGCAAGACGGATTTTCCCCTGGTGACGGATCGCCCCGAGCAGCGGATCGAAAACGGTGATCTCGCCGGATAGCGGATTGAGGCAGACGATGTATGGGCGGCGATCCGGTCCGACCGGCACGACCGTGGCAACAGCGAACATGTTTGGAACGTCGGCCGCCCAGACGATCTCGGGACGGAGTCCGGGAATGTCGGAGGGGTCCAGCATTGTCGCGACGATGTAGGTCGAGTTGCCGGCGCGTTCGCCGTGCTCCGCGAAAACGACGGTCTCATTGCCGGTTCCCCAACGCACGGCGGGAACGTAGCCCGTGACTTTCAGAGGGAGCGGAGCGCTGTCAGGCTGATCGGGTCTGCGCCACGGAGCGATCGCGGCAACTTTCTCGAGGTCCGTGACGAAAGTCAGCGAGCGCGACTCGAACGGCGACTTGCCTGTGAGAAAATACACCGGCGGGCTGTCGAGGAATCCTGTCAGCTCGGCTCCGTAGGTCATCTCCAATGCGGGATAGAGAGAAGTCGGACCGGTTGCCCCATCGAGGTCGATTCTTCTCCAGCCCGGGATGAGTCTCATGGACTTGTCAGGCATGTCGACTGTGACGTGCAGAAAATTCCGGAACACAAGGCTTTGGGCGCCGTTGCGGTCGAGCGGGGCCAGCATGTTTTCGGCGGAAAGCTCCCGATCGCCGGTCCTGACTTCCCGGGCCTCGGTCGGTTTGGAGGCGTCAGGGATGTCTGTTCCGCACACGAGGATCGAATCGATGACGGGCAGGCCCCTGGGCTCGCCTTTATCGATGCTGGCGCCGCGGGTTGTGCTTTCTCCGCCGGCGCTGACGAACGCGAAGTCGATGTTTCCGTACGGAACGCCGCTCTCGCCCCTCTGCGCGAACACGGGGATCGGAGGCCATGAGTCCGCGGGGGGCTCACACATAAATGAAAGCGATTCCAGACGTCCGGTCGCCGGTGTCCAGACCATGAACTGCGGTGGCAACTGGTCGCCTTGTTCGGGCTGAGTGGGCAGGGGTCGGGCGGCGATCAGCATCGGATTCCCGTCGCTCCCCCACAACCATACGGTCTGGCCGCGATAGTCGAGCGGCGCCGGCCACAGGGAACCGTCGGGAGGGGAATACCGCCCGATCTCCCTGATAGTGACGGCCTGCGACGGCACATCAAGCGGGGAAACGGGACCAAGCTCGATGACGCTCCACGGGAGCTTGCCGGAGCCGCCGGATGAAGGTGGGCATCCCGGGACCAGGAGAATCATCACGAGCAACGCAAACCATAGCCGTCGCATGGATGAAGTATAGCGCAAATCGGCGCACCGGCCGTTGACATTGTTCGGGCCAAAATGTACCGTACACGCTCGTCAAAGGATTCCGCACGGAAGATGGTATGGGGTCGCGTCCGGAAGGGCTCCCAGGTCTGGGGAATGCCTGACGTATTCCGGGCGTGCAGGCATCTCCAAGGAGCGAGGAAAGACAATGGTCAAGAAGAAAATCAAGAAAATCCTTGTCACCGGCTCGGTGGGTCAGATCGGCAGCGAGCTCACAATGGCCCTGAGAGCGAAGTACGGGAACGACAATGTGGTCGCTGCGGGCAACAGGACCAAACCGAGCGACCTTTTGAAAAACTCGGGACCGTTCGAGTGGGTCGATGTGACCGACGTCGTCAAGTTGATCGAGGTCGTCAGGCGCTACAGCATCGACACAATCGTCAACATGTCGGCGCTCCTGTCGGCCGTCGGGGAGAAGAACCCGCAGATGTGCTGGCACGTCAACGTGAACGGCCTCATCAACACCCTGGAAGTTGCCAGGATTCTCGAGCTTCACCAGGTGCTGTGTCCCAGCTCAATCGCCGTGTGGGGCGATTACGCGCCCCTTGAGAACACGCCCCAGGAGACCGTCCTGAAGCCTAAGACAATGTACGGCGTGACGAAAGTGACCGGCGAGCTTCTCTGCGATTACTACTTCAGACGGTTCGGGGTCGATGCCAGGGGCCTCAGGTACCCGGGCATCATCTCCGCAGAGACCCTTCCCGGCGGCGGGACCACCGACTACGCGGTCTGGATTTACTACAAGGCCGTCGAGGAAAAGAAATACGAGTGCTTCGTGCGCGAAGACACAAGGCTTCCCATGATGTACATGCCGGACTGTCTCAAGGCCACAATGGACCTCATGGAGGCGGACATAAGCACGCTGAAGCATCATGGGGACTTCAACGTCGGCTCAATGAGCTTCAGCGCGGGCGAGCTCGCAGAGGAGATCAGGAAGCATATCCCCGAGTTCACCGTCACATACAAGCCGGACCACAGGCAGCAGATCGCGGATTCGTGGCCGAACTCGGTGGATGACAGCTCGGCGCGAGCCGAATGGGGCTGGAAGCCGAGCTACAGCATCGGCTCGATGACCGAAGACATGCTTGAGAATCTCCGGAAGCGTCACAAGAAGGGAAAGCTGTACGGATAGACTGTCCTGCACTCTTTACCTTTGGCGCCCGGCTGACGTAAGATGCGAGTCCATTTTGCCGAATTGCGGCGGAATCCCGCCTGGGAACAAACATCCGTTGATTGAGGAGACCGCTCATGACTGAGTGGGAACTGACAAGAAAGGTCAGATACGAAAAAGACCTGGACCACAACTTCTACAAGGAAGTGGCGGAGGTGGCGTGGGGAGAGAAGCTTCTCACGTGCATCCAGTGCGGCAATTGCTCCGGGGCGTGCCCGTTGAGCCTCTACATGGACTACGGTCCGCGAAGGATCATCGCGATGACTCGCGCCGGTTTCAGAAACGACGTGTTGAAGTCGAACACGATCTGGCTCTGCGCGTCCTGCTATAAATGCGCGGTGGATTGCCCCAAGGAGATCAAGATCACCGACGTGATGTACGGGTTGAAGCAGATGGCTTTGCAGCAGGGCGTGTATCCCAGGAATTTCCCGACCGCAGTGATGGCGGACGAGTTCTTCCGGCAGGTCCAGAATCACGGTCGCCAGAGCGAGGGTCCGCTGGTCATGAGTATCTACCTGAGGACCGGCATCTTTGGAGCGTTGAGCCAGGCCGCGATGGGGATCAGGCTGTTCCTGCAGGGAAGGATAGGACCCAAGATGGACTCGATACCGATGGGTCACAACAAGAAGGGAGACCTCAAGAAGGTGCTCGAGGCGATGAAGTGACGAGTGCGACAGTTCTCGACTATTGGCGATAAAGCCGAGGGAGCGTCATGAAATACATCTACTACCCGGGATGCTCGCTGAGGGGCACCGGCAGGGCCTACGAGGAATCGCTGCTTCCCGTTCTCAAAGCCCTCGACGTGCCGTACGAAGAGCTCGAGGAATGGAACTGCTGCGGCGCCACCGCCTACATGTCGGTCGATGAAGGTAAGGCGTTTGCCCTCGCCGCCCGGAACCTGGCGCTGGCCGAGGAGAAGGGAAGCGGGGAGGAGAAGGTCCCGCCCACGATCATGGCCCCGTGCGCGGCGTGCTATCTCGGATTGAACAAGGCGAGACATTACATGTCCGAGAACCCCCAGCTTCTCCAGAAGGTCAGGAAGGCTCTGGCCGCGGCGGACCTCAAGTACAAGGGCGAGGCCGTTGTGAGGCATCCTCTGGACATTTTCGTTAACGACGTTGGGATCGACAGAATCAAAGCCGCGATGAAGAAGCCTCTCGCCGGTGTGAAGGTGGCTCCGTATTACGGTTGCCAGATTGTCAGGCCGTTCGCGGAGTTCGACGACCAGGAGAATCCGGTCTCGATGGACAGGATTCTGAAGGCCCTGGGCGCGGAGATTGTGGACTGGCCTTTGAAGGTCCGGTGTTGCGGCGGCTCGCTAACCGGAACCATGAACGAGGTCGGCGTAAGGCTCAACTATATTCTTCTGCGTGAGGCCAGGCGCAGGGGAGCGGATGTTGTCGCGACCGCTTGCCCGCTGTGCCAGTTCAACCTGGAATGTTACCAGGACAAGATGAGCGCATGGTACGAGGATCCCATCCGTGTGCCTGTGGCGTATTTCACTCAACTCATGGGCCTGGCGCTGGGAATCCCGCCGAACGAGCTTGGGTTCAATCACGTCTTTGTCAAGCCGGAAGCGGCGTTGGCTTAGGAGCGAGGAGACAGACATGACACAGAACACGAAGCCAACTGCGGACGGTCAGCCAAGGGTAGGCGTTTATGTCTGCCATTGCGGCGTTAACATCGCATCCAAGGTCAATATCGACGAAGTGGTCGAGTTCGCAAAGACCCTTCCAAACGTCGCCGTGGCGAAATCATACAAGTTCATGTGCTCCGACCCCGGCCAGGAACTCATCCAGCAGGACATCAGAGAGCAGCACCTGGACAGGATAGTAGTCGCCTCCTGCTCGCCTCTTCTGCACGAGGCGACATTCCGTCGCGCAACGCAGGACGGCGGACTCAGCGAGTTCTACTTCCAGATGGCCAACATCCGCGAGCATGTAAGCTGGGTGACCGCGGACAAGGCCGAGGCCACGGAGAAGTCGAAGGCTCTTATTGCCGGGGCGGTCAGACGAGTCGTTCTCGCATCGCACCTCGAGCGCAGAAAGGTCCCGGTGAATCCCGACGTGATGGTGGTCGGGGGCGGAATTTCCGGAATCCACGCGGCCCTGACCATGGCCAACGCGGGCAAGAAGGTCTACCTGATCGAGCGCGAGCCCACCATCGGCGGTTACATGGCCAAGTTCGACAAGACCTTTCCCACCCTCGATTGCTCCGCCTGCATCCTGACCCCGAAGATGTCGAGCGTGAAGACGCACCCCAACATTGCGATGTGGTCCTACTCGGAGGTCGCAAATGTCGAGGGCTATGTCGGGAATTTCAAGGTGAAGGTCCGCAGAAAGCCGAGGTATGTGCAAGAGGATCTCTGCATCGGGTGTTACGAGTGCGTGAACGCCTGCGTTTTCAAGGAAGCCAAGTTCCCGGATGAGTTCAACGTGGGTCTGGGCAAGCGCAAGCCCGTCTATATCCCGTTTCCCCAGGCCACCCCGCTGATCGCGTGCATCGACCCGAAAACCTGCCTCCAGCTTAAGACCGGCAAGTGCAAGAAAACCTGCGCCGAAGCGTGCCCGAAGCAGTGCATCGATTTCGACATGCAGGAGAAGATCGAGGAAGTCGAGGTCGGCGCGATAATTCTGTCCACCGGCTTCCAGCATTTCGACCCCACCGTGATCCCGGAGTACGGTTACGGGAAGTATCCCAATGTCTACACGAGCATCGAGGTGGAGCGGCTGGTGAACGCGGCGGGTCCGACGGGTGGGGAGGTCAGGCTGAAGGACGGCAGCAAGCCGACATCGGTGGCGATAATTCACTGCGTGGGAAGTCGAGACGAGAAAACAAACAAGTGGTGCTCGAGGGTGTGCTGCATGTATTCCCTGAAACTGGCCCACCTCCTCAAGGAGAGGACGGAAGCCGAGGTCTACAACTTCTACATCGACATGCGCACGCCGGGGAAGAGCTACGAGGAGTTCTACGATAAGCTCCTGAAGGAGAACGTGCACTTCATTCGGGGCCGGGCGGCGGAGGTCTCCGACTGGGCGGCAATACCCGAGGAAGAGGGCAGGCTGGTCGTGCGCGCCGAGGATACATTGATCGGGACGGTCCGGAGGATTCCGGTCGATATGGTGGTCCTTTCCGTGGGGCTGGAGCCTCACAAAGATGCCGACCAGGTTCGGAAATTGTTCAACATCAGCTGCTCGACCGAGGGCTGGTTCCTGGAGAGGCACCCGAAGTTGGCGCCGGTATCGACGTTTACCGACGGGATTTTCATTGCGGGCGCGTGCCAGGGTCCGAAGGACATCCCCGACTGCGTCGCGCAGGCCGGGGGCGCCGCTGCCGAGGCCCTGGCTCTCATTGACAAGGGTTTTGTGGAGCTGGAGCCGAACACGGCATGGATAGACGAGGAATTATGCTCGGGCTGCAGAACCTGCATCGCGATGTGCCCGTACTCCGCGATAACTCGAAACGACGAGAAGGGCATTGCCGTCGTAAACGAAGCCCTCTGCAAGGGATGCGGCACCTGCGTGGCCGCCTGCCCGTCCGGAGCCGCACAGCAGCATCTGTTCACCGACAACGAGGTCTTTGAGGAGATCGAGGGGGTGCTTGAATATGTCTGAAGAAACCCGCCCGAAAGGCGATAACTGGCAGCCCAGGATCGTGGCCTTTTTCTGCAACTGGTGCACCTACACCGCCGCCGACCTCGCCGGCGTGTCGCGTTACACCTACAAGCCGAACGCAAGGGTTATCCGAATCATGTGCTCGGGACGTCTCGACCCGCAGTTCGTGGTGAAGGCCTTCAGGGAGGGCGCCGACGCGGTACTGATCGGCGGTTGCCATCCCGGCGACTGCCATTACCAGGAAGGAAACTACAAGGCCCTGCGACGCTTCATACTCCTGAAAAAATTGCTCGCCCAGTTCGGGATTGAGGATGAAAGACTCCGCCTCGAGTGGATTTCCGCCTCCGAGGGCGACAAGGTGCAGAAGGTGATGAACGAGATGGTCGAGCAGGTCAGAAAGCTCGGTCCGCTGCATCTGGAGCCGATCCCGTCCCCCTCACACGCTCCTGACAACCAGCCTGCCGCCATCGGGGCGGAAGGAGGCCTGCCATGAGCAAGCCCAAGGTCGGGTTCTACTGGTGCGCCTCATGCGGCGGTTGCGAGGAATCCGTGGTCGACCTGGCCGAAGACATTCTCGGCGTTGTCGGCGCGGTCGACTTCGTGTTCTTTCCCGTCGCCATGGACTTCAAGCGTTCGGATGTCGAGGCCATGGCCGACGGAGAGATGGCCGTGTGCATGATCAACGGTGCGATAAGGACCTCCGAGCAACTCGAGATGGCTCAGCTTCTGAGGAAGAAGTCACAGATGATCATCGCCTACGGTGCCTGTTCGTACATGGGCGGTGTACCCGGTCTTGCCAACCTCTACACCCGCGAATCGCTGATGAAAGCCGTGTACAGCGACGAGATCACGACTTCGAATCCCGGATACACACTGCCCCAGCGACATACGAACGTCCCCGAGGGGGAGCTGGAGCTTCCCCAGCTTCACGATACCGTGAAAACCCTCGACCAGGTAGTGGACGTGGACTTCTACATCCCCGGATGCGCGCCGCCTGTGAAGCTTCTCAAGAACGCTCTTGGCGCGATCCTCGAAGGCAAGCTTCCTCCGAAGGGGTCGGTGCTCGCGCCTGATATCGCCGTTTGCGACGAGTGCCCCAGAAACGAAAGCAAGCCGGACAAGCTTCTGGTCAAGAAATTCAAGCGCCCCTACGAGGATCACATAGACCCCGAAGAGTGCATCCTTGCGCAGGGATTCCTCTGCCTCGGACCCGTGACCCGCGCCGGCTGCGATGCGGCCTGCCCCCAGGGAAACATGCCCTGCACGGGATGCCAGGGTCCCATGGGGAGAGTCCGTGACTACGGTGCGAAGGCCCTGTCGGCCATCGCTTCGATTCTCGATTCCAACGATGAGGCCGAGATCGAGAAACTCATGGAGACCATCGCGGACCCGGCGGGGACTTTCTACCGCTACAGCCTGCCGTCGTCATGCATGTTCCGCAGGGTAAATTTCGATGAGGAGAAGAAGTGAAGATGGCCCATAAGGTTACGATAGACCCGATCACGAGGCTCGAGGGACACGGGAAGATAGACATTTTCCTCAACGACGAGGGGAACGTCGATCGAGCCTACCTGCAGATTCCCGAGCTGAGAGGTTTTGAGAAGTTCGCGGAGGGCCGTCACGTCGAGGATATGCCCCAGATCACCTCCAGAATCTGCGGTGTGTGCCCGATGGCTCACCACATGGCCGGCACAAAGGCGCTGGACGATGTGTTCAAAGTGCAGCCGCCGGTAGCCGGACGGAAAATCCGCGAGATGATCTACGACATGTTCTTCGTCGAAGATCACGCTCTCCATTTCTATTTCCTCGGCGGTCCGGATTTTATCGTCGGACCCAAAGCGCCGAAGGCCGAGAGAAATGTGCTCGGAGTGATCGGGAAGGTGGGTCTCGAGGTCGGCGGTGAGGTAATCGCCGTCAGAAGAATTCTGAGGAGCCTTGTCCAGAAGATCGCCGGGAAGATTATCCATCCCGTGATGGGTCTTCCGGGCGGGGTCGCGAGAGGTATCAGCGCGGAAGAACAGCAGGAGCTTATCGCCGCGGCGGACAGGGCGGTCGGCTTCGGACAGTTCACCCTCAAAGCGTTCAACGATATCGTGCTGTCGAATCCCGAGTATGTCGAGCTCATCACGTCCGACCCCTACACGCACAGGACCTATTACATGGGCCTTGTGGACGAGGACAACAAGGTCAACTTCTACGACGGGATGCTCCGCGTGGTCGATCCCGACGGTAAGGAGTTCGCGAAATTCAAGGCCCAGGATTATGCGGAGCATGTCGCCGAGCATGTCGAGCCGTGGAGCTACATCAAGTTCTGCTACCTCAAAAAAGTCGGCTGGAAGGGATTCGAGGACGGCAAGGACAGCGGCGTGTACGCAGTCGCGCCGCTGGCGAGGCTGAACGCATCGGACGGCATGACCACTCCGATGGCGCAGGAGGCGTACGAGAAGTTCTACGCCACGCTGGGCGGAAAGCCCGTGCACATGACCCTCGCGAACCACTGGGCAAGAGTGATCGAGCTTCTGAGCGCCGCGGAAATGTTCAAGGCGCTGGCTAATGATCCGGACATTCTCGATCCCAACTTCCGCGCAATCCCCACGGAGATTCCGCACGAAGGCATGGGCGTTGTCGAGGCGCCGCGCGGCACGCTTTTCCATCACTACGTCACCGACGATCGCGGCGTTGTGACCAGAGCGAACCTCATTGTCGCCACCCAGAACAACGCAGCCAGAATCGCGATGTCGGTCGACAAGGCCGCACGCGGGATCATAAAGAACATCAAGGACGGAAACGTCGATGACGGGCTTTTGAACATGGTCGAGATGGGATTCCGCGCCTACGATCCCTGTCACGGATGCGCCACGCACTCCCTTCCCGGTCAGCTGCCGCTGATCATCAACGTCTACGGACCCCAGCATGAGCTCATCCGGCAGATTCGCAGGGATTGAGGTCAGGGGACATATTCTCTTTGCATCATTGCTGCGGCCCGGGGAACATCCGGGCGCGTTTTGTTCCTAAGCTCCGGGAACGAGAATGCTGAAATGAAGACAAGAATCCTTGTGATCGGTCTTGGCAACGACCTTCTCGCCGACGACGCAGTGGGGATTCTTGCCGCGCGCGAGCTTAAGGAAAGGCTTGAGGGAAAGGCCGACGTCGTGGAGACCGCGGAGCACGGCGTGGTTCTGCTGGACCATTTCATCGGGTACGACAAGGCGATTGTTGTCGACGCAATAAAGACGGGAAAGAACTCCCCTGGCACGGTCCTGGAAATCGACCCAGGGAAACTTATGCCCGCCGCGAACCCGTCCCCTCATTTCACCGGCCTGCCGGAGCTCTTTGTGCTGGCCCGTCAGTTCGAGGTCGAGTTCCCGACGGAGGTCAGGATCGTCGCGATGGAAGTGGAGGATCTGTACACGCTCGGGGGAGAGATGACCCCCGCGGTGAGGGATTCGCTTCCGGAGCTTGTCAGGAGGGTGGAAGAGCAAGTGCTCAGATGGTCTAGCGGGGAGTGGGAGTCTATACCCCCCCTATAGTCCCCCCCAAGGGGGGGACGGTGAGGAGAGCAGGGCGAGAGGGGTCAAAAAAATAAAACCCGCCGACCGGCGGGCAGGATGCGTCGGGAGATAGCTATAGTACGAGCGCGAGAGCGACGGCGCGAATCCCGGTTCGTCAGTTCCTCGTCGCGCAGAGGTAGATGATCGGGCCGTCCTCGCTCACTCTCGCCCAATGGGAAGTGCCTGCGGGGAGCTCGATGCGGTCCCCGGCTTTGAGCCTGATCTCTTTCCCGCTGACTCCCACGGTGAGGCTGCCCTGTACGATCCACCTCATCTCATCCTCGTTGTGGGTGTGCTCGGGGTAGAACTTGCCCGGCGCATCGCTCCATGTGTAGCACCTGAGACCCTCGTCGGCCACCAGGCCTCTGATGACCTCCAGGTTCGGCTCTCCCAGGTTCTTCTTCCAGCGTGTAACCTTCATATATCCGTCCTCGCGTGCATGGGCCCTTCTTCCCATGGCTCGGAATACACCACCTTTTCATGATACCAAATGTGACGCATTTTGCAAAGCCCCCCGCCCGCGGTTCTTTAGCAACACGGGGACTGGCACACAGCTTTGCCCGCGACCATAGTCACTCTCTTAATACGGCTCAGGGGCAAAGCTGGGTGCCTGTCCCCCGTATTCAATATCTGAAATGTGCGGTGACAGGCCCCGATTTCGCCCTGCCCGCCGGTGCCGCAGAGTGACGTAATGTGCTGGGGCGAAATCGGTGCCAGTCCCCGCACGTTACCCCCCCCAGACACGTGTGGTAGAATTCAAACCCGATGACCACCACCGCCAAAAGACGCCTGAGAGCACTCGGCATCGCGAGTCTGGCCCTCGCCATCCTCCTTCTCGCGCTTGAGCTCGCGCTCTTGATCGAGGTGAGAAGATTCCTGCCGGGAGGAATCGCGCCTGCGGAATTGTACTCGGTCGCGCCTGAGTTCCTCAGGGAGAACGACGGCAGGCGATGGGTCGAGTTCGATCGGGGGGCACTGGCGGAGGTCAGGCGGGCGATGGAAAACGATCTGGGTGGGATCGAGACACAATCGAGAATGGACATCGCCCGCATTTTGAGAGACTGGACCCGCAGGCAAGCCCGGGACATCTCGCGCGTGGAAATAACCTCCAGGGACCCGCGCGAGATACTGAGGAAACTCGAGGGAGGGGCGTCCGGGCATTGCGAGCCCCTGGCGGTCCTCTACTCGGCCGCCCTGAGTTCGTACGGAATAGACTGCAGACGGGTGGCGCTCTTTGCAATCCCCGGCGATCCCTTCTCGGCTCACAGCGCGGTGGAAGTGTGGGACGGCGAGAAATGGGTGCTCGAAGACCCGACGTTCGATTGCATCGCGCTGGACCCCTACGGAAATCCGCTCAGCGCAGCTGAAATGCAGGCCGGTTACTCCTCCGGCATCGACGTGGAATGGGTGCAGGACGCGTCACAGGTCGAGCCCAGGATCGAGGACTATCGCTTCCCGCCCAGGGAGCTCTCCAATGTCCTGATCTATCAGCTTCATGGCTATCCCCCGGGGGATTCCAGGTGGGAAGGGATTCTGGCCAGGTTCCGGGAAAGAATCGCAGGGGAGCCCCAGTCGGTGATCGTGTGCAGAGTCGCCTTCCCGATACCAAAGATCGTCTTGAACGGCACCGCCGATCGCATCATTCTCCCCTGCGCGGTGGCGCTTTTCCTGATCGCCCTTGTCTTGTTTGTGATGCAGCGGAGGAAATGACCGGCTACTCGGGCTCGGTTCCCAGAATCTCTCCGACCGTTCCCTCATCGATCCGCACCCTCTCCCACAGCCCTTCCGGCACCCGGTAAATGACGATTTCCTCGCCCACCACCCCGTTGCCCGGACTGAAGCGCTCCTCCTCGATGAGGTAGTTGTCGATGAGCCTGTAGTACTCCCTGAAAACCGCGACCAGGTCGGGGTATTGCTTTTCTGCGCCCGGACGCATGTACCTGTTTCGAACTCTGCTGGACGTGATCACCCAGTCCGGGAGAGTCGCCATCAGAGTATCCAATGGGTCGTGAATCTCGCCTCCCCGGAAGAAAAGCGGCGTGATTTCCTTCACGTAGTACCAGGGCTCCGGAAGCAGGGGTGTGAACTCGTCGGCTTTGGGATCGTAGGGGTCCACCTGGTGCAGGTCCGGACCGCCCTGTTCCTCGACGATTGTGCTGTGCGCGGGGATGTTCTTTTCGACCCATTCCAGGGCGAGCTCGCGAGTGTCGGGAAGAGTAAGGCGATACGCATCCACGCTCAGAACGTAAAGGCCCCTCGATCCGATCGCAAGCACGCTCAGTGCCAGAGCAAGGGACAACGCCGCAGAACTTCTCCGAGACATCCCGATGATCCCGGACGCGTACGACAGTCCGGAAAGAGCCAGTCCTGCGATTATTGATCCCGCGATAGGGAGCAGGTGCCCAAGCCCTTCAATCCAGCCGAGGAAACCGGTCACATTCAAGCCTATCGAATAGGGAATTCGCAGCCTGCCGGGATCGGAAACCATCAGGTCAAGCAGAGCCGCGATGCCGACGGCCCAGAACGGTATGAGCGGCACAAGGTAACGGTCGGAGAAGACATTAAGAGGCGCAAGTCCGAGGAGGACGAAGACAAGCGACAAGGCAAGCGGCCAGGTCCGCCCGATTTTCCGGAAGAAACAAAGCAGGCCGACGAAACCCGCGATTGTCCAGACCCAGCCCGAGTCGGTTACGAACTGGCGGAGAGAGGCGAGCCAGATTCCGCCGGGGGCTTCCATGCCGATGTGCCCCGTGCGGACATGCCACCCGATGACCTGGATGTCGTGAAGGAACTGCCACCGGTCCAGAAGCGCGTATGGTGTGGTGAGGAGGAAGACAATGATGATCGTCGCGCAGACTCTGAGACCGAGGAAGAGGCGAGTGCTTGCCCGGAAAGGCGATGGCGCGAAGAGGACAACGGCGAGGAGAGGGATCGCAAGGACAGCCGCCGGGTATTTGGTCCCGGTGGCAAGCCCCACCATAATGGCTGCATAGATGGCAAGCAAAACGGGGTTGGGAAATCGTCGAGCCGTTTCGGTTTGAGTTTCGCGGTCGGGTTCCGAAAGAGCTTGGTACACCCGGTCGATGAAGAGGAGCGCAGCGATGGAGAAAAACTCCGCGGGGATGTCCGGCGTAACATAACGTCCCTGCCGGGTCAGAATGGGATGGATCGCGACCAGCGCCGCCGCGGCAAGAGCGGACGGGGTCCGCAGGAATCGCTTCGCGAGAAGGAATGTCAGCCAGACAAGCCCCGCTCCAAAGATGACCGTGGTCAGGCGCCCTAGATAGTAGAACCCGGAGGGAGCGCGTAGTGTGTAAGCTGCGAACCTGTCGGATTGCGGGACCCCGGGCGGGCCTTCGGAGTCCCATGAGCCGAGAAGACCCCCCGTCCAATACCAGATTTTGTACTCAATGCCCAGGATGTAGATTTGGAGGCTCGGCCACTGGAAGGCCCGGGGATTCCAGTCGTTCGTGGCGGCGGCGTACTCGGCGCGTGTGACCACCACCGGCTCGTCGGGATGAAAAGCCTGGGGCAGTCCGAAATCGAGCCCCCATAGGCGCAGCGCGATCGCGCCGAGAATGATGACGGTGAGAAGGACCCCGGGAGAGATCCGGAAGAAGGAGGGCTGACAGGGCTTCGTTTCGGGCGACTGGTTCATTTGCCGAGGACCCCCTCAGGATAGCCCAATCGCCCCCGGCAATCCAGACCGGATCCGCCGCTTTTCCAAGCGGCATCTGATGTCCCCAAGTAAAAGAGAAGGACGCCCTGGGGCGTCCAACTCTTGCTACCGAAGTAGATCGATTGAATTCGCGGATCGTGAAAGGGTTACCCTCTTCTCATCCGAGGGCGGTCTTGAGCTCGCTGCCGGGAGCGAAGTGCGGGACTCGGCGGGCTTTGATCGTGATCTTCTCGCCGGTCTGAGGGTTGATGCCCTTGCGCTGCTTGCGCTTCCGTACAGAGAACGTTCCGAAGCCGATGAGTCGAATGGCTGAGCCCTTCTTGAGCTGCCTTGACACGATGTCCGTGAAGGCTTCAAGGGCTCGCTTCGAATCGGCTTTCGAGAGGCCAGTCTCGGCTGCGATGGCCTCTATGAGCTCCTGCTTGTTCATGCGACGCCTCCTTCTTGTGTGATATAGAACGCAATAGGAGCCTTGATACTGAATCCCCTGACCACCGGGCTGGACCGGCCCTTAGGGCCTCGTATTTCCCGGTCCGGTTGCCGGGGATTCAGTCTCAATTGACGCATCAAGTATACATCACGATTCCGCAGTGTCAAGCTGAAAACCCCGATTTCATGCGGGTTTGCAGGGGTATCATGGCGATTTCGTGCTATATGCAAGCTTGTTGTTATATTACAGGCGCGGGAAGGGGTCGCCGGGGGGCCGACAGAGAGAGACTTGCAGGGGAACATGGTTCAAGGCCGCGTCTGACGCGGGTTACGTGATGACGGGTTTGAGTTGCCTGGAAGGAATCCCTGCCAAGCGAAGCGCCGATTCCCTGTAAGGCCCTTGCACAAAGGCATGAGCGGAGATCGGGAAATTTCTGCACAGCCCAAGCGCTCCGGTCGCCGGATCGGGATGATCGAGGCCCGATCGGCTTTCGCCCTTGGTCGTTGCCGGCTTTGGCAATGACCATGGAATCGAACGGTAACTCTCCCGGAAAGGTCGGGGAGGTGCAACGCCTGAGAGCGGGAATACCATGCGAATACGACGATATATCTCGATTTTCAGTGCTATTTTCGGGCAAAAGGAAAAGGGCCCCGTCTCACACGGAACCCTTCAGCTTTCACTTTCGATCGTACCTCGACGCGTCCTGCGACGTGTTCAGTTAGCTCAGTGCAGTTCGTTCTTGTTGCGCTTCAGGTCAACGCAGTGCAGGCGATTGACTGCGTACGCTACAACGACTATCACTGAGAAGACAACCAGGAAAACTTCCTGGGGTGTGAACTCGTGCAACATTTAACGCACCTCCAGTCGGTAATCGCTCGGGACCTTGGGTCCCTCGGACTGAACGGCGCGGGCGGGAGAAGGGAGTCCGCCCTAGTCCATAGCGAGTAATGTTGTACTATAGTGTTATATACCACATATCGGACGATATCGCAACCGCAGAACGATTCATCCCCATTCACTCCGCTTCCGTCTCTTTGCCCCCTTGTCTCCCAAACCCTTATTGCAGGCGGGCCTGCAGAACAGACGGAATTAGTTGAAAATTCACCCCTTAAACGAGACAGATCGCTGTCGGGTCGATTGCGTTGGATTGGCAGCCCGTCCGGCCCCCGTACAGTCGTAACCCTGCCGACCCTGATTTGTCGATACGGACGCCTCGCATGCCTTAAGTCTGCTTGACACCCCATGGGGCCTGTGATAAGTTATGCTCTCCACCGTGCCTGGAAATCGGGGCAGGGTGGGATTTTGCTACAACACAAGACAAAGGGTCGCACCGGAGGTTCGTATGTCCCGGCGTATACTTAGTCTTTCGACAATTCTCGTAATGATTTGTGCGGTGGCGTTCGTGCTGTCACTCGGCTGCGAGGGCGCCACCGAGTTCGCGGATCCTCTCTATATTAAACCGGGGGAGGACCCGTTCCAGACTCCCGACCGCTACGTGATGGGAATTTCCATCCAGCCGGGCGGCGTCAACATCGCAGTCGGGGGGCTTCAGCGATTCAAGGCGGTCGCCACTTTCAACGACTCGACCGTGGAGGAAGTTACCAAGTATGTTGAGTGGTTTACGGAGAGCCCTGCGATCGGTACGTTCGAGGTGGGGAGCAGCAGGTTCCTTGCACAGCGTCCCGGTGTCGCCATTGTGCGCTGCCGTCTGAAGCAGGGACCCAACTGCATAGTCAGCCAGGTCTCGTACGTGAACTCGTTCGATCCGAACCTGGACAATCCGCCCGCCGTGCCGTTGAATCCCACGGCGATCGCGACGGACGAAGGCGTTCTGGTCGACTGGGACCTGAACAAGACCGACGGCGATCTGATCGGGTACAATCTTTGGAGAACTCAGGTTTCGACTGCGCATTATTCTCTTGAAGGCGTAGCCGCGGCGCATTACGCGATCGATCTCGGGCTCGTGACCAGGACCCCGGTTCTCTACCCGCCGTACCTCGACAAAACCGTTGTGAGCGGATGGTACTACTACCGTGTCACCGCCGAGGACCTACTGGGTCTGCACAGCGCACCGTCCGAAGAGATGGCCGTGTTCGTCACCGGCTACAGTCACTACGGGGGCGGTTACGATGCGGGGACGAACTCGACCGATGAGGGCGCCTACAAGGACGTTTTCTCCACCGCCTTCTGAGCGTGCGGAGCGACGTATACGGAATCTACGGGACGTATGGGAGATAGGTGCTCCGGGATTCTTTCCCGGAGCCGGAGGCGCGGTCCGAACGATCGCGCCTTTTCAGGTGTCATAAGGCTTGGCACCATGGCTCAGATTGTCTGCGAAAACCTGGTGAAAGTGTTCGGCGGCGGACGTCCCGTGCGCGCCCTCGACGGGCTCACTCTCTCCGTCGAGGAGGGTGAGGTCTTCGGGCTTCTCGGACCCAACGGCAGCGGAAAAACCACATTCGTCCGTTGCTGCCTCAATATCATCTTCCCCACTTACGGCCGTCTGAGAGTCCTGGGACGACATCCGGGACATCCCGCGTCGATGCGCCTGATCGGCTACCTTCCGGAGAACTACAGCTTCTACGATCATCTGACGGGTCATTCGTTCCTGTACTATCATGCGGAACTGGCGGGGGTTCCTCTGGCGGAGCGGCGACGTCGCGTCGAGCAGGTCCTTGAGGACGTGCATCTCGACCCCAGCGCGTCGCGCCGGCGTATGAGAACGTATTCGAAGGGGATGCTGCAGCGGGTCGGTCTTGCCCAGGCGATGATCGCCAGACCCAGACTTCTATTCCTGGACGAGCCCCAGAGCGGGCTCGATCCGATCGGCAGACGCCATGTGAAGGATGTCATGAGGAAGGCGGCGGGAGAGGGCGTGACCGTCCTCTTCTCGAGTCATGTTCTTGCGGACGTCGAAGATGTGGCCGACAGGGTGGCGATAATCGACAAAGGCCGCCTGAGGAAGGTCGCGTCGCTCGATCAGTTGATCCTTCGCACCAACAGGGTGTTTGTCAGGCTGAGACCGCCCGAGCCCATCAGGACGCAGGCCGGCGGTGTTGACGAGCAGGTGTCCGAGCAGATAGGACGAATCGTCGACGCCATAAGCGCAGGCGGTTTTGAGTATGCCAACGGAGTGTTCAGCTGCACCGTCAGGAAAGAAGAAGACATCCCGAAACTTGTCTGCGGGCTTGCGCTTCTCGGATATGACATCTTCGAAGTGACCCAGGAGCGCATGACCCTGGAGGAAGTCTTCCTGAAGGAGTTTGGGGAGCTTCCGTTGAGCCGGACGGGCGCATCGCAGTCGATCCCTCGGGTCTCATGATGGCAGCGGGTCCCGGAAGTTAAAACGAGCACATCGA
>CAYGZQ010000023.1:0-10694 GCA_964354375.1 uncultured Planctomycetota bacterium | reverse complement strand
ATCGACCTGCCCGGTCGCTAGTGAACATGATGAGATTGAGATACAATGTACGATGAATGACTGAGGAGTACTCGGCTGCCCGGAAAGGCAGCAAGGAAGGTTCTGATTCACGAATGGCAAACTCGGTTACTAAGGCCGTGATCCCAGCGGCGGGACTGGGAACCCGTTTCCTGCCGGCGACCAAGGCTCAGCCGAAGGAGATGCTTCCGATTGTCGACAAGCCTACGATCCAGTACGTGGTCGAGGAGGCCGTGGAAGCGGGCCTGCAGGATATCCTCATCATAACCGGCCGCGGCAAACGGGCCGTCGAAGATCACTTCGACAAGGCGTTCGAGCTCGAGCATTTCCTGAGGGCGAAGGGGAAGGCCCCCGAGCTTGAGGTGGTGGAGCAGGTCACGCGTCTCGCGCGACTGCACTACATCCGCCAGGGAGAGCCGCTGGGACTCGGTCACGCGGTGCTGCTGGCGAAGGACCACGTCGGGGATGAACCGTTTGTCGTGCTTCTCGGCGACGACATCTCGGACCCGGTGTTGTCGGCGACGAAAGTGATGATCTCGGCGTTCAAGGAGCTGGGAACCAGCATCCTGGCGGTCCAGGCTGTCGCAGAGAGCGATGTCAGCAAATACGGCATTGTTGCGGGCGAAAATGTCGGAAACGGTCTGATAAAGGTGAAGGACCTGGTCGAGAAGCCCTCCATCGCGGAAGCTCCCAGCAACCTGGCGATCATCGGACGCTATCTTCTCACCCCCACCGTGTTCAAGTGCCTCGAGGCGACGAAGCCGGACGCAAAAGGGGAGATCCAGCTCACCGACGGCCTGAAGCTCCTTCTGCAGCAGGAGGAGATGCACGCGGTCGTGTACCAGGGCAGCAGATGGGATGTGGGGCAGGTGGAGGGGATGATCACCGCGACCATCGACTGGGCCATGCGGCGTCCCGACCTCAAGAAGCACCTTCTGAGGTACATGCGCAGAGTCCTGGAAAATAATCTCTAGTAAGGTTGCCTTGTTGCAGACCCTGTACAAGACGGCTGCCAGGGCTGTCTAGGTATGCCTCCCTACACATGCAGTGGACACCGCGCTTGACCCTCCCTTATGATATGCACTATTATGCGTCAAACATGGAACTCGCCGGGCCCATCAACCGAAGTATTGCTCCTCTCGCACACAGCCCCATGTATGTGTGGCACAAGTACTGGGGGCGAAAAACCTGGAATGTCGTTGGTGAGTACATAAAAAATCACACCGAACCAGGTGAAACCGTGTTCGATCCTTTTGCGGGGAGCGGGGTCGCCGCAATAGAGGCCTTGCGCAATGGAAGGAAGGCGATTATCTGCGATCTCAACCCGGTGGCCTGTGAGATAGCCAGGCTAACGATCCTTCCGGTCGACGAGACGAAGCTGATGGAGGCTTTTCGCAGGGTCGAGCGAGCAGTCAAACAAAGGATTCTTGATCTCTATCTGACCAAGTGCCGCTCGTGCGGCACGGAATTCCCTGCCACGTGTTTTGTATGGGAGCGAAATGAGTGCGTCGAGGTGCGGTACAAAGAGTGTCCCAACTGTGAGGACTCGCGGCCTAGGGACACGAAGCTTATGAAGGCGGATCGAGATCTTCTGAAGAGAATCGATCAGAAAAAGATCGACGCATGGTATCCGCGTAACCCTCTCTACTATACAAGCGGCCATCCCTTCAAGGAGAAACAGCATTTTGAATCCCTTGACGAAATATTTACAAGGCGCAATTTGATGGCTCTCGCGTGGCTTATGGAGGCCATTGAGGAGGAGCCTTCAAAGAAACTCAGGGCTTTTCTCAAGATTGCGTTCTCCTCAATGGTTCATCTCTGCTCGAAGATGTGCCCTGCTTTGGATTCATCACCCACGAATCATCAGACGGCATTCAGCTCCACTTGGAATCAGCACAGCTACTGGTCCGCCCCGAGACCAACTGAACAGAACGTATGGGAGAAATTCGAAGGCGCGATGCTCGGTCATCAGGGGTTGATAAAGGCTAAGGAAGAGTCAAACACAGTTCTCAGGGACATTCGTTTCGCCAGGAACTTCCAGCAGGTCTTCTTAGGTGAGGCCGATGTCTGCATAATCCCGGGCGATTGTATTGCTTTGATGAAGAAAATGACCCTTAACTGCGGTTTTGTCGATTACATCTTCACCGATCCTCCTTACGATGCCGCCATCCAATACGGCGAACTGGGCTATCTCTGGGCGGCTTGGCTGAAGATGAATGACACGTACACTGAGAAACTCGAGAGCCGAGAAATCATACGGAACGAACGGCAGGGGAAGCCGTTCGAGGTGTACCGGAGCCTTCTTAAGAACAGTTTCGACCTTATGTCCCGTGTGCTGAAACCGGGTCGGTTTCTTACTGTCACTTTTCACAATCCGACATTCAAAGTGAGAAATGCCACGATCCACGAAGCCGTCGTGGCAGGATTTCATTTCCAGAACATACATCATCAGCCCCTGGCGCAGACATCCGGCAAGTCAATGTTACAGCCTTTCGGATCAGCTCAGGGTGATTTCTATATGCGGTTTCATAAACCTTTGGCCGCTCAGCCGAGCGTCAACGATGTTGAGTTCGATGCGCAGAAGTTTGAACGTGTTGTTATCGAAAGCACGAAGAAAGTCATCGCTGAGCGCGCCGAACCGACGCCTTACACAATCATAATTAATTACATCGATCCGCAGTTGGCGCTTGAGGGATACTGGAAGAGCCATCCATCCGGGCTTGATGTGGAGGCCGTTCTCAAGGCGCATATCAACAAGGAGTTTTGTCTCATGCCCGCTCAACTGGGCGGAGCAACCGGCCAGTTGTGGTGGCTGAATGATGAAAGGTTTGTCCGCAGACTGATGGAGATCCCTTTGAGTGAGCGGGTAGAGCAGACCATCTATCGATTACTCAAGTCAAAGGGCAGGATCTCTTTCACCGACGCATGGAATGAAGTCTCCATTGCTTTCCCCAATTCCCTGACCAGCGATACCATGAGCATCAAGGGCGCGCTGGAAGTCTATGCGCGGAAAGTGGGCGGCAAAGGCGAGTGGATGCTGAAGCCGGAAATCGAGACGGATGTCACCCGTCACAACCTTTTTATAGAACGCTTGGCTTGGATTGGCAAGAAGCAGGGATACGAGTTCTGGATCGGTCGACGAGAGCAGTCTGAGCGAGCCAGACTAGGTCTACTGGGTGCCGCAGGGAAAGAACAGACTTTTGGGGAACTATTGGAAATTAGGAGACTAGAGATAGACGAGGCGGTTGACCTGGAGAGCGTGGCCAACATGGATGTGCTGTGGCTCGACGGTCGGAAGGTAATCGCAGCGTTTGAGGTGGAGGCAACCACAGCGATGACTTCCGCTCTCCTTCGGGGTTCCAATCTTGCTCCATCCGTGGCCAAGTACATGCTGATTCCTGAAGAGCGCGCGGCCACTTTCGAGCAGAAAAGGAAATCGCCTTTGTTCGCGCATCACTTTGATGAAGAGAACTGGGGTGTCATCTATTTCGACGCTTTCGACCGTTCCTTCGATAAGCACAAAGAGAAGGTAAATCTGCCGGACCTCGTGGGAAAGCAGCGTCCGGGAGGCGGCGCAGGAAAGAGGGACGGCCAAGCCCTTCTGTTCGGCAAATAGCATTGAAGATAATCCCCTCTGGAGCCCAGAGAAGTCAGTCAGTCACTTCGGGGAATTCCTGGCCGCAGAATCTGCAGACCTTCGCCCTCAGCTTGATCGTCTCAGCGCATCTCGGGCAGATTTTTGTGTCGCCAGCGCCCAGCTCTTTCTGAGCCTGAGGTGAAGACAGGTAACGATGCTGGTCCAGGGCTTCTGCGGGAAGCTGGTTGCGAGCCATACGTTTCCCTGCTTCCTGGACCGCGCTCATTTTGCCGGCCAGAATGATGTTCGCATCCGCCAGTTCCGCGAACCTGTTGTCGGTGAGATCGATTCCGGCGAGTCTGCCGGATGAATCGCGGAAGTTGTTCAAGCCCTCGATGAACCTGTTCAGAGTGGCTACGAAATCGGGCGGCGTGCCCGCCGAGATAATGATCCTTTTCCCCTCAAGTCCTTCGGTCTCGGTGGTCAGCTGGGTGGCTTTCAGAGTGATGTCTGTGTCGCTCTGTATACTCGTCCGCTTCGAGAAAGCCTGTCCTCCCCGACCGTCGCCCAGTCCGATGGTGCTTGCCGTGTGAGTCCCCTGCAGCTTGAGGGCGATGAGATTGCTTGAGTAGAGGAACCTGTTGAACAGGCTGAACGCCTGGTTCATGAACCTTCTGCCGTGCGAGATCGCTGTGAAAACGGCGATGGTCGAGACGAAGAGTGCCGGGATGGCTGCGCCGAGATCCTCCGACGCGGTGGGACTGCTGCCAAGCCTCAAAGCGCAGATGGAGAAGGCGAACAGGTAGCCCAGGAAAATGAGCGCGAGACCTCCCGCGTCCATCACACCGCCGGGTCCGGCCGCCACCTGGTTCAGCGGCACAGGCTGGGTTTCGATGATGGCGATACCGTCGAAAATGTTCGTGTCCCCGGTCTGGATACTGTCGCTCAGCGGCTGCTTTTGCGCGTAGCAGCGATTCTGGAAGTCCTCGTACCGGATTTCATCGAGCTCATTCATGATGAAACTGAAAAAATTGTTGGGATTGCCGGTTTCGAGAAGGTGGGTCCTTCGCTCGACCAGGTTGAGCTCGGGGACGGCCGGGGTGAGGGCGCCGGTGGCGACTATCTGAACCGCAACCAGGATGATCACCACCACCACGAGCATAATGGGGAAGGGGTAGCTGACGGTCGCGCCCAGGATCTTCGATATAGCCGAGGCGAAGAAGGTCGGCACAATGAACAGCGGAAGCCAGATGAGCCAGAAGGTCGACGATCTGATCGTCGCCTTCGCGAATTCCTTCGGCGTGTGAGTGAGATACAGATACCGGTTCGAGAAAAACGATGCGACTCTCTGCAGCGCCGAAGAGCTCTCAAAGGAGTCGATAACGCGGTTGTCCAGCACGTTGAGAATCGTCTTGATGGAATCGAGGTTCTTCGGGATGCCCGGGGGCACAATGAATGAGAGCAGATGATGGATGCCTCTGATCAGGTTTCTCAGAGTCATCACGGCGCACGTAATAGCGAAAATCCAGAAAATAACTGCGAAAAGCACACTTACTGAGTAGCTTCCGTCGAGCCGGCCCTGATCGAACAACTCGAGATGCGTCTTGGCGGCGGCCACGAATCTGGGTATGAAGGCAAGCAGAAGAACGGCCAGCGCCGCGGAGAGACCCAGCTCGAAGAAGCTGTGTACGTGGTACGGATTCCTGATTCCAAGATTGCTGCTGGTATAAGCCGTCTTGCCGGGCATCTACGATCTCCTCATCTCGTGGATGACTCGTCTGTCAGGTTCGTCCGGGGATGTCTGAACCTTGAAAGGATAAGGAATTCACGGGAAAGCGCTCAGAATCAACCCTGGAGAGAATCGCCGGGAGGAAATAGAACGCTTAACCTCAGAGGTCCCGTTCAGTTGGGGACCGGAATGAAAAAATAGACCGGAATGCTGACTCCCCTAACTTTTTCAACCAGATATCGAATCCCGTCAGTGACGCCGCTTGCGTCGCTTCGGGGCCTTTCTTCTTGCGGCTGCTTGGGCGGGCGTCCCCGATACCGTGATGGGCTCAACTTCCGCTTCCGACTCTGCCGCACTCGCCCCGGGGGCCGCCTCTTCCTCGTCATCTTCGAGAACGATTGATCTGGCATCAAGGGCAGCCTCGGTTATGCGAACTGCCTGCTTACCCCTCATCCTCCAGCTTACTATCAGCGGCGCCGCCACGAAAATGCTTGAGTAGCCTCCCACAAGGATGCCTACGCCGAGTCCGACCATGAAAGTCCGAAGGCTCATGCCGCCGAAGATGAGCAGAGCGGCGATGGCGGCCACGGTGGTTCCGATCGTATTGATTGATCTCATCATGGTCTCAAGGAGGCTTTCGTTTACCAGACGATCGAACGGAAGGTGTTTCTTCACCTTCAGGTTCTCCCTGATGCGGTCGTAAATGATGATCGTATCGTTAATTGAGTAGCCTACGACCGTGAGAAGTACTGCGACGAAGGGAGAGTTGATCTCGATGTTGAAGACGGCATAGACGCCACAGAGGATGATCAGGTCATGGAACAGCGCGATTATGGCGCATATTGAGAAGTCCAGGGAAACGCGGACTGCAATGTATATCAGGATCAGAAACAGTCCGATCGCCACACCGAGGATGGCGTTGTATGCGAGCTCCTTACCCATGACCGCCCCGACCTCGGATAGCTCCACCACCTCGAAATCCCCGGCAAGACCTCGAAGTTCTTCGAACAGATTCTTCTGGGCTTCCTGATTGGCAATGAGGCTCTTGTCGGCACGGATCTGGATGAGAAGCCCTGGTTTACCCGATTTGGTCTCCTCGGCCGTCAGGCGCGTGACCTGAGCTTCGGGGGATTTCTCAGAGTACTTGCCAACCAGAATCTTGACTTCCTGAATGAACTGGGGGATGTCCTTCGAGGAGTCCCAGTCGTCATACCTGAGCGCAATGATGCTCCCGCCTGTGAAGTCGATCCCTCTGACGAACGGGAACCCGATCGTCACCATGTTCTTGATCATCGCGATGAGCGAGATGGCCACGAGGGTGAGGCTGATCGCGTACCATAATTTCGACCTGCCGATGAGGTCGTAATGAGTGCGTGCGAAATCCATTACAGACCACCCCCCTTCCCGGCCACCGCGACGTCTTTCGGTGAAACCCCGAACCAACCGTACTTCTGCGAGCCCTTCAGGCTCAGGGTTGCGTCGAGCAACAGCTTGGTGAGAACCAGCGCAGAGAACATCGATACGAGAATCCCCAGGCTGAGGGTCACTGCAAAACCGCGGATCGGTCCCGTTCCCAGGTTGTACAGAACAAGCGCACCGATCAGGGTGGTCACGTTAGAGTCGAAAATCGCGAAAAACGCGCGTTTGAAGGCCGTCTCCATGGCGGACTTGAATGTCTTGCCCGTTTTGAGTTCCTCCTTCAGACGCTCGAAGATGATGACGTTTGCGTCGACCGCCATGCCGATTGAGAGGACGAACCCTGCGATCCCCGGCAGTGTAAGAGTCGCGTTGAGGATGGACAGTGATCCGAAAAAGATTGCGATGTAGTAGATCAGCGCGATGTCGGCCAGGAGACCCGGAAGCCTGTAGTACAAAGCCATGTAGAGGAGGACGAGGATGGCGCCGAATATCGCGGCTCTCTTGCTGTCGCTTATCGTCTTCTCGCCCAGCGTCGGCCCGATCGTTCGATTCTCGACGATTTCCAGCTTGACCGGCAGGCGCCCCGAATTAAGCTTGATGACAAGGTCCGTGGCTTCCTGACGTGCGAACTGCCCCTCGATTATCCCGCTCCCGTTCACGATCGGTTCCTTGATCACCGGGCACGAGATGATCTTGTCGTCAAGCGCGATAGCTAGAAACTGCCGCACATGCTGAGACGTGAACCGAGCGAAGGTTTTCGCGCCTTCCGATTTGAACCTGAAGGCAATGATGGGAGTGCCCAGCTGGCTGAACTTGACATCCGCGCTCGCGAAATCGTCGCCCGTGAGGACGATCTTATCGGTTGTGATATCCATCTTCAGGACTTCTTCAGGGGTCTCTTCCCCCGCAGTCTCGGTCTCGCCGGTCATCGGATTCCAGATTTCGAGAGATGTACCGACCGGCGGGGGTTCCTGCGTGAAGCCTGCGATCTTCACCTTATCCAGAGAGTTATTCAATTCGTCGAGGCTGAAATCGGGCTGGTCAACAAGACCCGGGAACGCGATCATGTCCTGCGTCAGAGGCGCGGTGACAGGGGAGATGGCCTTGATTGTGTTATCGACCAGCAGGGCCAGATAGCCGTCCTTATAGGTGACCGCCGTCTGCGCAGCCAGTTTCGTACCGCCTGGAATATGATTAACTACAAGAACGACCTCGGTCTTGGCTCCGGACTCCTGTACTTCGCCCTGGGCCGTTGAAAGGGAGAACCCCACCATGTCCTGGCGTGTGAAAAGAACCTGTTCGGCCATGATGGTTGACGGGGGGAGTTCGACCTTGGGTTCCTCGGGGGCGGGCTCCTCGAAAGAGCCGGGGGTTTCGATCGGCAAGCCCGTAGTGGCGTCTATGAACCTGAGGCGAGTTCCCTCAGGGATGGGGTCGGTCCCCGCATTGATGAATCGCAGAATTGCCGTGGTGCCGATCATGCGCTTAACTCGCTCGGGATCGTCCTCGCCGGGTATCTGAACCACTATGCGATCCTCACCCATTCTCTGGATGGTGATCTCCTTCACACCCTCCGGGTCGAGCCTGTTCCGAAGGATGTCGATCGCTCCGGACACCATCTCCGGCGTCACTTTCTTCTCGCTCTCCGGCGGGTGTGCCAGGAGCAGCATGTCGACCCCCCCCACCAGGTCGATGCCCTGGTTGATCACGTCTGCTCCCTTGCTTATCTTGTACAGCGGCGCGATTATCGCAACCAGGAGTATTGCGATCGTCAATATCCAGTTCTGCAAACGCTTGTCAGCGCCCATTTAGTGGCCGAACCTCCGACTGCGGCTAATGCGCCGCCTGATTTCCGGACGCAGGCACAAAAATCACACACGTAACACCCCTTGCCTGCGTCAGCGGGCAACAAACGGTGAATTATATGATTTCAGCCGATGAGAAGTCAAACGCGCCCGTGCATCGGTCCGGGTCTGCCGCTTTTCCAAGCGGCATCTTTCTGATCAATTGGAGCCGACTGGAAAGTCGGCGCACCCGGCAGGGTTGACATCCCCGAGTCGCTCCGGTTAACCTTCGGCAGAATCCTCAGTGTCCGCTGCGGCAAGAATCGGAGGTCTCCACATGTTGAAAGAGTTCAAGGAATTCATCACGCGGGGGAACGTGATCGACCTGGCCGTCGGGTTTGTCATGGGGGCTGCGTTCACAGGAATCGTCAAGTCTCTGGTCAGCGACATCATCATGCCGCCGATCGGACTGATCCTCGGGAAGGTAAACTTCGACAGCCTGTACGTCAACCTGTCCGGAACGCCCTACGCCTCGCTCGCCGACGCGCAGGCGGCTTCAGCTCCCACGATCAACTATGGGCTCTTCCTGAGCAACGTCATAGGCTTTCTGATCGTGTCATTTGTGATCTTCTTCCTCGTGCGTGCCGTGAATCGTCTGATGCCCAAAAAAGAGCCCGCGCCCGCCACCAAGGATTGCCCGTTGTGTTTCACGGCGATTCCGGTCAAGGCCACGCGATGTCCCGCCTGCACATCGGAGCTCGGGAAGACGTAGCGCGGCTTCCCTTGCAGACCGGTCGGGAGCCGCGAATCTCATTCGGACGAAAACTCCGTCTGCTCGAGCACGGTGAAAGGTCCGCCCGCCGACCGGATTCCTTCGTAGACGGCTTGCAGAGAGTCCCTGTTGTTCAGCAGACCTGCTTCCGACCGAATCTCGATGAGAAGCGAGTTCGAGGACTGGTCCCCATTCGACGGACTTGCCTGAACCTGGGGCGCTTTCCCGGCCTGCTTGGCTACGATGTCCGAGACCTGGCGCACAAACGCGGGTATATCCTTCGCGCTGTCCCAGTTGTCGAACTGCAGTTGAATGAAACTCCCGCTCCGAGGGTTGCTGCCCTTCAGGCAGTTGGCGGGGCTGAACGAGCGGTTTTCCACAATCTGAAGAGGCACGGGGAGCCGTCCCGAATTGAGCATGATCACCAGGTCTTCGGTTTCCTGCTTCGAGAAGTTCCCCTCGATGACGCCCTTTCCGCCCAGTATAGGTTCCCTGATCACCGGGCACGAGATCACTGTGTCGTCGAGCGCAATGGCGAGGTACGTGCTCACATGCTGGGACGTGTATCTCGCGAAAACCTGGCGGGCCTCCGGTTTGAACTCGAAGGATATCATCGGGTTACCCATCTGGCTGAACTTTACGTCCGCCCTGGCGAAATCGGCGCCTGTGAGGACGATCTTGTCGGTGGTTATATCCACCATGTCCGTTGCGCCAGCGGTGGAATCCTGGACTGCTTCTCCGTCCGCACTCTGGCTCACAGACGGAGCTTCCCCTCCGGAAGCGCCTTGCATCTCGATCGGCATGCCGGTTGTCACGTCGATGAATCTCAATTGCGTCCCTTCAGGAAGGGGGTCGCTTCCGGCGTCGATGAAACGCAGTACTGCCGTGGCGCCGGTCATGATTTTGACCCGATTGGGATCATACTCACCACCGGCCAATTGCACCAGAATGCGGTCTTCGCCCAATCGCTGAAAAGTGATCCCTTTACGGCCATCGGGATCGATTCTCTCTCGCAGGACATCGATGGCTCCTTGCATGACTTCCGGAGTAACCTTCTCTTCCGGATTCTGAGGTACAGCCTGGATAGTCAGCTCGATGCCTCCAACGGCGAAAAAAGATTGCCTGGGGCGCAGTGCATCGCAGCCCTGCGAAATCATGGACAATCCGAGCACGAACACGGGAATTGCGATGATCAGGATGAAATGTCGGTGAACACCTTGGATTTTCATTCGGACACAGACCTCCCGGAGGATGACATGCGGCGAATTATAGATTCCCCGGCACAGTGGAATCAAATCGTCGCATTCGCGGGGGCAACCACGGGGGGTTGCCCCTACGGGCGGTTTTGTCGGGCAACCACGGGGGGTTGCCCCTACGGTCGGTTTTGTCGGGCAA
>CAYGZQ010000022.1:24055-54008 GCA_964354375.1 uncultured Planctomycetota bacterium | reverse complement strand
ATGTCCGGATGCGTTTGCGGGAGCAACGGGACCGCCATCCCTCCGCCGGTCATGGCGCCGGAGCTTATGAGGTCCCATCCGCTCGACGAGTCGATATACTCAAACTGCATCTTTATCACCCTCACATCCCACGTCTGCATGCTCTGCCAAGTGAATGCATCCTGCCCTGTTCGAAACGCCACGACAACTTCGAGGTTATCGTTTCCCCGGTAAGTGCAGTCGACCTTCGGGAGGCGAGCGTAGGTTACTTGGGCGGACACAAACGGGACTTCAATCTGGTCGCCGACCATGACTCCATCGTCCCGAAGGAACTGAAGCTTAGGAACTGCCGGATGCTGATAATCGTTCGGATCGTCGACGATTGCTACTGCAACGTCCCAGCTTGTCTCGTCATCGAAGACGACAATGTCGCCCGCCACTGTGCTCCCACCCCAGACTACCGATGCAATGTCGACGTCGGAGCCTCTCGTTGATTCATCGCCGAAAATCGGTTCCCCCGAATAAAAGTCCATTGCCTGCCGCCGCAAGTTGCTCACGGACGGAGTGACCGGATCCGTTGATGAACTGCGCCCGCTGCTGCATCCACAGACAGACACGCCAATAATGACTAACGCGGTCAGACACCCGAACACAAATCTCTCCAGTCTCATTTCTCTTTCTCCTTCCCTGAGTGTTACTCAAGATCAATTGTGAACTCGAAAACCGAGTACGCTATTTGGTCTCTCGGGTCGTATGGGGGCAGGTGATAATTCAGCGCGATGCCGATGTAATCGCCGTCGGGGAAATTCACGGCATGGAACTCATCTACGCAGTACATATCCGGCCACTCATCACCACACGGAGTCCAATACACGCCATCCTCGTGGCTGAAATCAGACCAGAATGCGAAGTGCAGGGCCGTGTGCCCGCCCCATTGCTTGGAATACATATATGCTGTTGACGGATCGTAAAGATCCCCGCAGCAGTCGGGATCCGTGATCGGCTCGCCGTTGTTCACGTTGTAGTAGAAGCTGAACGCCTCGGGCTGGTTCGCGGTTGACGGGAAATCATTGATCGGGTCGGTCACCGGCATCGTCGTGGGCAGCTCCCAGCATGCCTCGACCGCGTAGCCCGCCACCACGGCCTCGCCGGGCGGCAGCCATATCCGGTAGGTCCGCGTTACTGAGCCGTTATGCGCAAAGATGTGCCTATTTTCATTCGTGTAGAAATCCTTGTACGCGTTCAGATTCGCCGTCGGGACCCCGGTCGCATACTTCCCTTCCCAATAATTGAATATGGGCTGCGGCAGACCCGAATCGTACGACGGGCTCCATCGAAGCGTGAACCCGTCCGCGTTCATCACCTGCGGGTCCCCGAGCTTCCGCCACGACACACGGAACGGCTCCGGATACGGAGGAAACTTCTCGTCCCCTTCATTTACGTAAGAACCGTTAAACATGATGATCCCCTTGACATCGAATCCCGTGTACTGCGGGAACCCGGGGAACGGATGAGTGATCTTGACGGTGAGATCGATCGTACCGTCGCCGTTGTTCTTGATCTTCGTGATCTCAAGGCAGTTTGTGCAGTACTCCTCGAGGAACTTAAGCGCGTTCAGGTGAAATCGTCCCCCTCTTCGCGGCACCAGGTCCACTCGGTCATGGCTCGGCGGGATGAAGAGTGTCCACTCCCCCCAGAGCCGATACGGTCCGTCGTTACTCCCGGCACACAGAGCGCTTGAGCCGACATCGAGCCTCGGCGTCACCGGCCCTTGCTGCGAATGGGCACAGCCCACCAGCATCGCCATGACGATGACGACAACCACTCCTCTGAACATATCGATCCCCCTTTCAAAAGGGAATATTGATAATGGGGTCAGGCAATTACAGCCTGCTCTTTAAAGCTACCACTCATTTCGGGGTGCGTCAATAGACAAAACTGAATTATATAAACAACGGCATCCCATGTAAGTCAGCGATTACTCGATTCTCATCAGAGACTCGCCCTCAGCGGCCTGGCAAGCGCCTCACCTTGCCGATGCCTGCCATAGCAATGCATATTCGATCATGCGTCTGAGGTGTACGTCCATAGCAGGGGGAACGGAAACGGGGGCCCGCCCAGGGCCCCCGTCAGATGCTCGCCAACTGTCAGGAGGAAGATGCAGGTAACTATCAGCCGCCAAGAGCACCGGTGATGCTGCCGAAAATCGCGTCGATCTGTCCGCCGAGCAGAGTCAGAGCGGCAACCGCGACAATCGCAACCAGCGCTATGATCAAGGCGTACTCTGTAAGTCCTTGCCCTTTTTCATCCCTTAGGAGATATCGTGCGTTCATATCATCACCTCTTATGGAATAGTACCGGTCAATGCAACTGAAAAACGAGCGTCGACGTCAACCTGGCAAAGCGTGGGGGGGCGAACAGCCCCCCCGCTTCCCAAACCGCTGACAGAGAAGTTAGCCGCCAAGTGCGCCCGTGATGGATCCGAAGATTGTATCGATCTGGCCCCCGAGCAGAGTCAGCGCGGCGACAGCCACGATGGCCACAAGCGCGATAATCAGCGCGTACTCGGTAAGACCCTGTCCCTTTTCATTCTTGAAGAAGTTCATATCGACCTCCGTAATCGTCAAAATTGTATGTGGAATGGAAACTGATTGGTTCTTGTATGTGAAGTTTTTCGGTATCTGATGCAAAAAGCCACCTGATCGATCGCTCCGGCGTTTGCCGCCTCGGCCCCCGGTCGGGTGGCTTCGACAGCGAACTTCGGTAGCAGAGCCGTCTTATCAAACCGATCCTTGCTCTCTAAGACCTCTTGCTTTGCGCCCCTACCTTGCGATAGGTTTGCCGTTTCGGTTCGCAAAATTCCTTACGATGAGAAATATACCACATTATAGCGTATTACGCAAGAGGTAAAATGCTATAAAAAGTGAATATCCCGCACCGGGCCTTCCAGTCCCCTCCCTGAGCCCAAAAATGCTAAACAAATGAGGATCACTTTATGCCCCCGGGAACTCGCCAAGCTCCCTCACCCGCTCGGCTATCTTCTCACGGATCTCCTCGTACGACGGCGGCGGACCTTCCTGCACCGACTTCCCGTCGACAAACACGCCGTCGCAGATGCCCCATTCGACGATGGCGCCCTTTTCGAAAGTGTCGATGGTCCGGAAAACGACCTTGTCGCCGAATTCCGCCGACGCGCGCCTGGCGCCGTCGTAAACCATGTTGAACGCCGGACACCAGCCGTTGAGGAAGGCGGTCACGGTCACCTTGCCCGGGACGCCTTCCGGCTGCTTCTCCTCTCGGATCCATCTCGGTGGCGACGCGTCCTCGGCGAACCGCTTCCACACCAGGGACATCGGACCTTCCCGATCGACCTCCGTATACCCGTTCCGGGTGTACCATGACACTTCGTTCCAGCCGGGGAAAGCCACGCCCCACGTAACCACGCCTTTCGATCCAAGCCGCCTTATGTCCTCCTCGGCGGCTTTCAGAAGAGCGGTGCCCATGCCCTTACGGGTGCAATCCCCCCTCCCCTGTTTGTGTCCGTGCACCCACATGCACGGGATGAAATACAGGTCCTTCCCTTCGATAAACGACTGCTCGATCGGCATGTAATGGATCATGCCGCCGACCACACCGTTGTCGTCGACCGCGAGTTTGACCCTGAGCCCCCGGTCCTTCATCTTCTCGTACCATTCCCTCTTCAGGTCGATCGCCCGCACAATCGGCTCCGACCACTCCTCGAGGCAGACGAAATAAGTGTCCTTGTGTTCATCGGTGAGATCGATGATGCGCATAGCGGGGTACCTCGGTCGAAGGATAGCATCGGGACAAATCAGGAACAAGGGGATTCGAATGTGGCACACCTAAGAATCGTCTTCGGTTCTTAGGGGTGCTCTTCGACTGCAGGTAAAGTGTTCAAATGGAGGATAATGGACCTATTCTTCACCAGTCTGTGTACGGCAGCTGGCATGTGGACGCCACCCGCCCCAGCTCAATCCGCATTTAGCCAGGCAACAAGTTCGTTCGGGTCAATCCTCTTCAGTAGAAGGTTGTTAACGGAAAGCACTCCTACTGTGAGACCGGACATTACAATCTGGGGAGGATTGGCAGCGTATTTGTTGAACGGTGATTTTAGGCTATATTCGCTTCCGTATTCTCCATACTTATTGAATATTGATGTTCTCGAGTATTGACTACCGTAATTACCATACTGATTTGAGATTGATCTGGGATCAAATCGATTCTTGGAAATCACCCCAAGAAACGTCCCATCGTTAGCGATAATCTCCGCCCCCGTCAAGTTGTCGAATCGTCTTATTTGATAGCCGGGGCTCAGATGCGCAAGCGACCTGGTCCTGATGTCGAACAAATCTACGTAGGGATATCGCACAGGCAACATTCTCAATCGCCTAAGAGGACGATCCGGCCTCAGTGGCCGGTCTGGACGCGTTGGCCTGAGAATCCGTCTCGGCACGGTAGCCCGCATGTCACGGACAATTCTGTCATCCTCCAAAACGTATCCTATGAATAGCCCTTCAGTGTTGTAAACCTCATTCCCATTTCGGATAACGCCTAACCAGCCGCAATCTCGGTTAAATAGATTGTCGTCCGTTATGAAGGCCACGTACTCGCCTGGAGTATTGTAAATATATCTAACGCTCATAGTCAGTTGCCTTCTCGATAACTAAACCACAGGCCCACTGCTATCATTGCGAGGCCTGGAATAAGGATTGATAGCCCAGGCCATATGGATACACTTGAAGGATTTGAAAGCAGATTCACGCCGAATCCCACTGAGACATTGCTCAATGCAAGCAACACGGCCCCGATAGCTGAATTCGTCCTCTTCCTTTTATACGCGTCGACGTATGTATTGAGTGTGTTGATTTCATTCCGAAGAGCCAGATTCTCACCTACAAGCTGCCTGTAGTAATGCATCATCATAAGGATCGCGGTCGGGTTGTTTTCAAGCTCATGCACGGAAAGCCCCGCTAGCTCAGTTATTTTCAGACCCAGGACTGACTCTGGTTGGTTTCCTGCGCTTTCTGCTTCTGCCATTTTGGTTTACCTCGTCGCTCAGCCAAATGCTCGGTGCCAGCCCTAAGAACCGTCCTTGATTCTCAGGAGTATATTTCTGGGGTAAGTATAGCGTTGAAATAGAGAGGAATCAACATATCCAGCACCCCTAAGAGGCTGGGAAGCCTCTTAGGGGTGCCACACGGACGCGCATCGTGAAGACGTCCACATGCTCGAAGACTCGCATGTAGACGCCACCGGCCAGTCTTCGTAGCCCGGCGATGCATTCGCCGGGATCCTTATAGTCAATCGTATTCCGCACCATGAATCTCAATGACCTGCACTGCAGTCCAATCCGCCGGGACAATACCGCTTTTCACGAAGGCCTGGAAGCTGGAATATCGCCAGTCCCGGGGAAATTCAGAGAGACCGTGCTTCACCGGATTGCAGTGAATGTAACTGATGCACTTGTCGAGGTCGGCGTCATCCTTTATGGTATGTTCCCAGAATCGAGCCTGCCACAAAGAGTCGCCGGCAGAGATCAGTTGCCTCGCCTTGAACTCCGCACCGATGCCCCGCTTGAAAGCCGTCACGACCTTTGAGTAGTCCGCCCTACCTTGGCGAAACAAGAGGTGAAGATGATCAGGGAGCAGAACCCAAGCACGGATCTTCAAGCCATATCCTCTGGCAAGGACCCCGAGTTTCGCTCTCACAAACGCGTAAGCGTTCCACCTCGCTATCCAGGGGTCGCGCTTATTGGTGACGATCGTCAGAAAGACGATATCGTCCGGATTCCCTGTCTTGACTCGGCGATAGTTGACCATGGCACGATCCCGGCGAATGCATCGCCGGGCTACGCGCTACGTGCTTCAAGGTCCCGGCGAATGCATCGCCGGGCTACAGCCCCGCCCTCTTGAAGGCGTCGTCGCGCCAGCGGACGAAATAGCTGTAGTCAAACTGCTGCTCCAACCTCTCGCCTATTCTCTGGCGAACAGCGTCGTCCTTTCTGATCTCGTCGCGGAAATCGGTGTTGAACTGAAGGGAACGATGCGCGGCGGCCTGGACAATCGGATATGCGTCCTCGCGCTTCATCCCCGATTCGACGAGCGCGAGAAGCACTCTCTGGCTGAAGAGAGCGCCTTTGGTGAGCTCGAGGTTCTCGAGCATGCGGTCGGGATTGACAACCAGGTTTCTGATGATATTGACCAGTTTGGAGTAGAGGTAGTCGACGAGGATGCAGGAATCGGGGAAGATGACGCGCTCGACCGACGAATGGCTGATGTCGCGCTCGTGCCAGAGGGCCTGGTTTTCGAGCGCGGCCTGGACGTTACTGCGGACGACGCGGGCAAGGCCGCTTATGCGCTCGCAGGTCATGGGATTTTTCTTGTGAGGCATCGCGGACGAGCCTTTCTGGCCCTTCCCGAACGGCTCCGCGGCCTCGCTGACCTCGGTGCGCTGGAGGTGACGTATCTCGGTGGCGATTTTGTCGAACGTGCCCGCGGTGATCGCGAGCGCCGCCATGAATTCCGCGTAACGGTCGCGCTGGATCACCTGGTTCGCCACAACCGGGGCCTTGAGGCCGAGATATCCGAGCGCCTCGACCTCCAGGTCCGGCTCGAGAAACGCGTACGTGCCGACGGCTCCCGAGATTTTGCCCACCATCATTGTCTCGCGGGCGCGCTCGAGTCGTTCGATATCTCTCCCGATCTCGTCGAACCATACAAGGAGCTTCAGGCCGAAGGTGGTCGGCTCGGCATGGACACCATGGGTGCGTCCGATGCACAGAGTGTCCTTGTACCTTACCGCCTGCTCGCCGACAGCCTTTTTCAGATCATTGAGGTCCTCGAGAAGAATGTCCGCGGCTTCCCTTATCTGGAGCGCGAAGGAGGTATCGAGTACGTCGGAGGATGTCAGCCCGACGTGTATCCATCTGCTCGCGGGACCCACCTTCTCGGAGATCGCCTCGATGAGCGCGACTGTCTCGTGGTTGGTCGTTTTCTCGATCTCGTAGACGCGCTCAAGATCGAAATCCGCTTTTTTCAGGATGACATCGAGGTCGTCTTTCGGGATCAGCCCGCGCGTGGCCCATGCACGACACACCGCGAGCTCGACATCGAGCTGTTTGCGAAAGCGATACTGGTCGCTCCAGATTTTTCCCATACGTTCCCGGGTGTAGCGTTCTATCATTTCGTCATCGCTCCGAATCGAGTGACCCAAGCAGCGGGCCGGGAGGGCGAGGCTCCCGCCGAGCCGCCGCGCGACGGAGATTCCGGCTCAGCGGGAGCTTCGCCCTCCCGCGGTCCCGGTCTTAGTATGCATCTACTCCTCCCTGCCGAGCGCCTCCGCGATCATGGTGTGGATCATGCGATATTCGATTTCGGCATCCTTGAAGAACGCGCGGCCTACGACGAATTTTTCCTTTGGATCGCCGCTGCGGGGGCCTCTGATGGTAATGCCTCCGCCGGGTTCGATGGACGGGACTCTGCCCACCTGCCAGAGGTACTCGGTGAGCTCCGAAGCCTGGGCGCACGCGTGCGGGCTGAACGGCTGACGTATCCGACGGTGAAGCTCGATCAAAAGCCCGCCCTCGAGCGTTTTGAGGAGGCTTACGCCGTCCGGATAGCGGCTCTTCAGAGTGCGATCGAGAATCCGGACAAGCTGCAACTCGGAGGAGAGCGGCGATTTTTCCCCGTTGGAGCCCTGGTTGGATGTCGAGGGACCGTCCTTACCCACGGTCAGCCCACTTTCTTGATCACGTTGGCGATCTCGATAGCCGTTTCCGCCGCCTGGAAGCCGCGGTTGGAGCCCTTGCCGCCCGCGCGCTCGATGGCCTGCTCGAGGGTGTCGGACGTCACGGTGCCGTACACGATCGGGACCCCTGTATCTAAGGCGGCCGCGGCAATGCCCTTGGTCATCTCGGCAGCGATGTACTCGTTATGAGGAGTCGCTCCTCGAATCACCGCGGCAATGGCGATCACGGCATCGTAATTCCCGCTTGCGGCGGCGCGTTTTGCTGCGATCGGGACCTCGAATGATCCCGGCACCATGATGTGATGGATGTCGCCGTCCGCGACACCGTGGCGCTTCAAGCCGTCCAAGGCGCCCTCGGCTAGCTTATTAGTGATAAGGTCATTGAACCGCGACTGCACGATCGCGATCTTGAGTCCCTTTCCTTCAAGCGTGCCTTCGATTTTTTTGACCATGTTGTCGGGCCTCCGTTTTTCGGTCTCTCCCAGCGCGGCATATATTACAGGCTTCTATTCTTTCGTGCCAGATACCAGGGGAACATGCCCGGCTATCTCGATCCCGTATGCCGCAAGTCCGACAAGCTCCCTGGGATGGTCGGTCAGGACGCGGATTCTGCTCAGACCCAGATCGTGGATAATCTGCGCGCCAAGACCGTAGTCCCTCATCACGTGCTCCGGCGGGACTTCCCTGCCGTTCTCTTTCACGAGCGCGGAGACGCGCTCGACACGCATTTCCTTCAGTTGCTCGATCATGCGCTGCCCCCTCAGGCGGGAGCGAATGTAGACAAATACACCATTTCCGTGGTCCACGATTTTCCGCATGGCGGCGTCGATACGGTCAAAGCCCTCGGGATGTCGGACTGAGAAGATGTCGCAAAGCACGTGCGCGTGATGCACCCTCACCCATGCAGGCTCGGGTCCGCCGGCGATCTTCGCCAGGTCTCCGTGCACCAAAGCAAGATGCTGCTCCTCCCGAACAACGCTTTCGTAGCCGATCGCTCTGAAAACGCCCCACCTGGTCTCGACATCCGCCTCGGCCACTCGCCTGACAAGTCTCTCGGTCAGAAGGCGATGTGCTATCAGGTCTTCGATCGTGTAGATTCTGAGATCATGTTGTCGGGCGTAGTCGACAAGCTGAGGGAGACGCGCCATGGATCCGTCGGGGTTCTTGATCTCGCACAGAATTCCGACCGGATTGAATCCCGCGAGCTTCATGAGGTCCACGACCGCCTCGGTATGGCCTGCCCGCTCGAGCACCCCTCCCGCCCGGGCTCGTAGCGGCCTTACGTGACCCGGCCTTAGAAAATCCGACGGTTTGGAGATCGGGTCGGCAAGTGTTTTGATGGTAGTTGCCTGGTCCCGAGCGCTTATGCCTGTGGTCGTGCCTTTCGCAGAGTCGACCGTCACAGTGAACGCGGTTCCGTGACGCTCGGTGTTCTTGTCCACCATAAGCGTCAATTCGAGCCGATCGGCCTCCGACGGCGACATCGGTACGCACAGCCATCCACGCGCATGGGTCTCGTAGAAGTTGATGATCTCGGGGGTTACGTTCTGAGCGGGAAAGACCAGGTCGCCCTCGTTCTCGCGATTGCGATCATCGACAAGTACGATGAATTTGCCGGCCTTGAGGTCGGAAATCGCGTCTGGGATGGTCCCAATGAGCGCAGGCTTGTCAACCATGTCCGAAAACCCGGACACCAATTCGTCCGTAAGAGCCACCGGGAACAGATTATAGAGGAAAGATGCGGCCCATGCCAGTATGGGAGGAGGAGCCTTCCCATCCGGGGCCCGACCGTGAGGGAGGGCGAAGGCCTTTGCTCACCTCCAGAACTTGTCGCCCAGTCCTCCCGAGACATGCACTTTACCGTCATGTGTCAGGATGACACCCTCCACCCCCTCGGTCTCGTCAAGAAACTCAAGCCCCCTGTCGAGACCCATAACCATAACTGCGTAAGCGAACACTGAAGCCTGAAGGCAGGATTTCTTCGAGACGATTACCGCCGCAGACACATCGCGCACCGGCTTTCCCGTGAGCGGAGAGAGGACCATGTGAAACTGCTCGCCGCCCGCGAAGAAAAACTCCTCATCATCGTCAAGCGCGGCAAGACAATCCCCCGCGTCAAGCCTTATGTAGCCCAGTGTCGGCTGATATGCATCCTCAGAAACCTTGTCGAGCGGAAACCTGAAATCATAGAGGCGAGACTGCTCGTCCAGCTCTCCCCAGACCCTGAAGCACTGTCCGAAAGTAATTCCCCCGCTCTTGATACCTTTGTCCCGGACCATTTCGCTCGCCCAGTCGGCTATCGCTCCCGGCATTGTCGGACCCAGCCCGACCCTCACATTCTCATCCTTCCGCAGAATGCCCCCCTGGTCCATTTCCACCAGCTTGTAGTCGACCCACTGGAGCCCTTCCGCGATCTCAGCATCCGTAACCCGCCGCCCTCCGTGATCGAAATCGTAGACATCCCAGAGAATTTGCACACTCGGATCGAAAGCCCCGAAGCACTCGCGCGAATACTGAAGCAGGTCGGAAAAAGTCTCATTTACCTGACCCGCCGGGATGATCTCTCCGACAGCGCTGTTGTTCAGCCTCCCCAGCACAGTTCCTCTGACCGGATCGAGCATCTCAGCTCTGTCCCTGAGCTCGCCGATCATTTCATTCTGCTCGTCCTCACTGAGTCCCCGACCCGGACCGATCATGACATCCACCCGTTCATCACAGACCGTCCATTCCAGATTTCGAGGCTGAGGCCACGAACACGCCACCTGGATTGTGACCAGTATTAAGGTTGAAAGGAGAGGTACGTACCTGAATGTTGATCGCCCTGTCAACTCGCGTACTCCAGCTTGTCCGTCAGCGACGGGAACATAATATTCCCGCCGCAGCCCTGGAGATATATCGCGGAGCCGTCCTGCAGGTCGTAAATGCCTATCCGATCGGCACCGGCCTCCTTGAGGTCATCCACGAATGTTACAAACCGCTCGTCGGGCGAGATCGCCGGCTGCACCCAACCGTAACCGGGATACTGCGGCGCCGACGGCCCGATGACATCGCGCGCTCGTGTCGAAGCATCCCACACGATCACCGACCACTTGCCCTTGACCATCTCCTGCCAGCAGCATTTTTCCGCGTTGGCGCTCAGCGACGGGTGTTTCACCTGGGAGGGGTCGGAGATCAGGTACACTGGATTCTCAAGGCTCAAGTCGACAATCTCCCAGAGAATTATCCGGCCCGGCTCGTCGCCGATTCTGCGTTCCACCGCAATGCAGTGCGACGCGTCCGAGTCCATCATGGGGAGGATATACTCGTCGATCGCGTTGTCGGTGAGCCTGTGGGTCTCCCATTCGCCCGCCGGGAACTCTCTTTGCACCGCAAGGTACAGGTCTCCCGCAGGATTTCCGTCCCTGAACGAGTGAAACAGCACCTTCCTGCCGTCGCGACTGATGCTCGGCCAGCGATCTATCGAGTGATGGAACGACACGACCTGCATGTCGCCGTCCCGCGTCGTTATTCTGACAACATCCTGCGAGCCGCCGACCTGCCTCGTCGATACAATGAAGCCCCAGTCGGCGCCGACACGTGGATTTATGAAGCCGCCAAGGTCTTCGGTCCAGTACCGATCATGACCCACGCCCGCGCCCGACCCTATTCCCACGGACGCAACGTTCCATTCATCGCGGATCGGCCTTCGTCCGACGCTCCAGCTGAACGGACGAATCGATTCCGGAATCCCAATGAGCTGGAAAATATCGTATCCCTCGCCCCCCCACTCCATCTTCAGCGGGACATTCGCGTTTGTGGCCCATATAAGCTCGCGCTGCCTGAGATCAGCGGGAATGGCGACCGGTCCGGACCCCGAGACTGACATCTCGAGCCCGGTGTCCTGTTCGGTCATACGCTTGTTCGCCCAGACGACGAAAATCGTCGCCGCGGCGATCAAGGCCACGACTATCAGCCATTTCGGGCGCATTATGTACCGAGATTCCCGCGTTTCGCTCTATGCTATTATACACGCGGCGGGCCCATGTCGCGGGCATGGATGAAATGGCGATTCATCTGAAAGGGATATCGAAATCGTTCGGCGAGAGGGTTGTGCTCGATGGCGCCGATCTGTATCTCGCCAACGGAGACCGGGCCGGCCTGATCGGTCCGAACGGTTGCGGGAAAACCACGCTCGTGAGGATAGTCGCGGGCCTGGAGGAGAAAGACGCGGGAACGATGGCCATCCCCGGCGAAGGCTTCATTCTGGGCTACCTGGAACAGTTCGCAGACATCAGAGGGGGCGGAACCCTCCTGTCCGAAGCCCTCAGAGGCGCGGACAAACTTCATCTGCTCGAAAAGCGCCTTCGCGAGCTCGAAAACCGCATGGGGAGCGACGACGAGCAGGTTGTCCAGTCCGCGGTCAACGAGTACCCCAGAGCGCTCGCGAGATTCGAGCATTCGGGAGGCTATACGTTCGAGACCGAAGTGAAATCGATCCTCACCGGCCTCGGTTTCAGGGAATCCGACTGGGGCAAACCTGCGGAAGGCTTGTCCGGCGGCGAAAGAACCAGGCTCGCGCTCTCGCGTCTCCTTGCGGAAAAACCCGATTTCATCCTGCTCGACGAGCCGACGAACCATCTGGACCTTCCCGCGATCGAATGGCTCGAAGCAACGCTCAGATCGTTCGACGGCGGCTACCTGATAATCAGCCACGACCGCAGGCTCATTGACATCTGCTGCCCGATCCTTTACGAACTGGAGCTCGGGAGAATCCACCGTTACACCGGCGGCTACCAGGGTTTTCTCGAACAGAAATCGGATCGGCTCGAGCGCGAACGTCGCATGATCGCGAAGCAGGAGGATGAGATCCGCCGGCTCAAAAGATTCATCGCGAAATGGTCCAAGGACAAAATCCGCGCGAGCCAGGCTATGAGCCGAAAGAGGAAGCTCGAAAAGATCGAGGAGGGCAGGATCGAGTCGTCCGGGCGGGAGAAGGCGGGCATGATACTCAGGTTCGAACCGTCGGTCCGATCATTCGATGAAGTCATTACCCTGCGGGACGTGGGAAGATCGTTCGGCGACAACGCTCTTCTGGAACACGTCGAGTTCTCGGTGCGAAACGGCGACAGGCTGGCGGTCATAGGGAGAAACGGGAGCGGCAAGACAACGCTGCTCCGAATAATGATCGGAGAGGACAAGGGGTATTCCGGGGAAATCTGGTGGGGCGACAGGGTGGTCTGGGGCTATTTTTCGCAGACGATGACGGAGCTCGATCTCGACGACTCTGTCTTCGGAGAGCTGATGCGTCTCGGCAGAAATGTCGGAGCGCAGGACGCCCGGAATATCCTGGGACGGTTTCTGTTCTCAGGCGACGATATCGAGAAACGGGTCGGCGACCTTTCCGGCGGCGAGAGAAGCAAGCTGATGTTCTCGATCCTCCTCACCCGCAAGCCGAACTGCCTCGTCCTCGACGAGCCGACAAACCATCTCGACCTGCCCAGCCGCGAAATTCTGGAGGAGGCCCTGGGCGAATACGACGGCACTCTGATTTTCGTCAGCCATGACCGAGCGTTTATCGACCGCCTCGCCACTCACACGCTCGAGCTCCACGAGGGCAAGGCCACTCTATATCACGGTAACTATTCCGACGTTCAGTACCGGAAGGTCCAGCAGAAACTCGATGACGAAGAGGAGCAGAGACGCCGGCGATACGAGCAGGTCGAGGAAGAACGCAAGGAGAAGGCGCGATCGAAACGGAAGAGAGCCGCAAAGGGGAAGAATGTCGCGGAGGAGAAGCACCTATCGCCCGACAAGCTGATGAACGAGATCGAGCTGATCGAGGCGCAGATTGCGTCGCTCGAGGAAGAGCTTAACCAGCCGGAGGTCTATCTCGACTACGAGAAAGCGTCCGAGCTTCACAGTACCATCATGGAGAAGCACGCCCGGAGAGACGAGCTGTTCAGGAAGCTGGAGGAGTCTTTGGGGAAGGAATGACGAGACGCGGAAATGGTCCTTGGGTTTCCCGACACTGTATAATAATCCCCTGACGGCGTATGCCTGAGCCGCTTGAAATATTATCAGTCTCGATCGGGTCGTCCAAACGCGACCACGAGTTCGCCACGTCCCTGATGGGTCGCGATTACCACGTGCGACGCATCGGCACAGACGGCGACAAGATGCAGGCGATCCAGCTCATCAGGGAGGCCGACGGGAAGGTCGCAGCGATAGGCCTGGGCGGGGCGGACGTCTATTTCTACGTCGGCGGACGGACCTATGTTCACCAGGACACGAAACGATTCATGGACGCGGCCCGCCGGACTCCGGTGGTTGACGGCGCGGGTCTCAAACAGACCCTCGAGCGCTGGGCCATCAAATGGGTCCTCAAAAAACGTCCCGGACTTTTCGACGGCAAGAGAATCCTCGTCATGAGCGGACTCGATCGATGGGGGATCGCCGAGGTGCTGGGGGAGTACACGAACAAGTTCATCTTCGGCGACTTCATGTACGCACTCAAGATGCCGATCGCGCTGAGGTCTCTGAGGTCGATCTCCTCCGTGGCGCGATGGCTGATGCCGATTCTGACCAACATACCGTTCGAAGCGATCTACCCGACCGGCCGGAGGCAGGAAACAGTCAGGCCCATCTTCCAGAAACCGTTCACATGGGCCGACGTGATTGTCGGCGACTACCATTACATCCGCCGCTACGCGCCGAACGATCTCGAGGGGAAAATCGTCGTGACCAATACCGTCATGCAGTCCGACGAGGACGACCTGAAAGGTCGGGGCGTGACGACACTCATCACGACGACGCCGGAGATGGACGGACGCAGCTTCGGCGCGAATGTCATCGAGGCCATTTTTGTCGCACATCTTACCGCCGAGGGCGAAAACGTTGCGGACCTCGACGACTCGCAGCGTCGCGACCGGTACATCAATCTCATCCTGCAGAGCGGGATAGAGCCGCGCCTGATCGACCTGGCCCCCGAGCCCCAGGCCGACATACCCAGGTTCGCGTTCATCATTCATCCCACCAGTTACGAGCAACTGTTCTTGTCGCCTTTGTTCAAGCCATTCAGGACCCTGCCCAAGGGACTGGTGGAGGAATCGGCCGCGATGCTGCCGCCGATGTTCGTCTCGAAGGCGACCGGCATAAAGACCCCCGAAGGCAAGGAGGCCGTGGGGTACATCTACGCACTGCCGGCGACTCCGAGAATGATGCTCAAAGAACCTGCGGAGCATTTCTACAGGCAGATGCGCGAGATCGCGTCGATGGGCAAGGAAAAGGGCGCGGGCGTGATGGGGCTCGGGGCGTTCACGAGCGTGATAGGGGATGCAGGGGTCACCGTCGCTCAAGGAAGCCCGATCGCAGTGACCACCGGCAATTCCTATACGGTCTGGGCGGCCATGGAAACGGTCAGGGAGGGCTCGGCGAAGCTGGGGATCGACACATCGAAGGCGAGGGCGATGGTGATCGGCGCGACCGGCTCGATCGGCAAAGCCATCACGCGCATGATCGCACAGATCGTGCCCGATCTCGTCCTTGTCGCCCCGAAACCCGAGCGCCTCATGGAGCTCGCGCGCATGCTCGAAAACGAAGCCGCCGAGCAGGGACGCATGCTCAAAATCGAAGCGGCCACAAAAGCCCATGAATTCCTCCCGTCCGCAGACATCATCGTGGCAGCCACCAGCGCAGGCGGGGTTGTCGATGTGATGAGTCTGAAGCCCGGCGCGCTCGTGTGCGACGTGGCCATGCCGCCTGACGTGTCGCAGGAAGAGGCCGGGAAGAGAAACGACATCCTCGTAATCGCGTCCGGGGAAATCCTCGTCCCCGGCAACATACACTGGGGAATCGATTTCGAACTCCCCAGAAACGTCGCATTCGCGTGCCTCGCGGAGACGATTCTGCTGACTTTGGAGGGCCGGTTTGAGAATTTCACACTCGGACGCGAGATCGACCCTCAGAAGGTGGTGGAGATCGGCGAGATCGGCAGGAAGCACGGGTTCAAGCTCGCGCCGATAATGTCGTTCGGAAAACCGGTGAGCGACGAGGAGATAGCTGCGATAAGGAAGAGAGCAGGACGCTGACACCTGCCCAGAGCAGGGGGACTATACTAGAACCTTGCGCCTTTCAGGACGTCCGCGCACATGGGGTTGGCCTGCTTCGGGACCATCGGGATGATCTTGTGCAGCAGGGTCTTGATTTTTTCGTTGTTCGCCTGAAACACCTTGATGACTTCCTCATGCGTGACCGGCTTGATATTCGGGTCGCCCTCGAGGCCGACGTCCCAGTCGGTGATCAGCGCGATCATCGCGTAGCTCATCCCCAGCTCGCGGGCGAGGTAGCACTCCGGATACTGGGTCATGTTGATCACTTCCCAGCCCATGGAGGTGAACCATCTGCTCTCGGCGCGCGTGGAGAATCGCGGTCCCTGGATGACGACGACCGTGCCGCCGTCGTGGACGACGATGCTCATGTCGGTTGCGGCCTTGATGACTATTTTCATCAGCTCGGGGCAGTAGGGGTCGGCCATCGCGAGATGCGTGGTGATCGGACCGTCGTAGAACGTGTCCTTCCGACCGGTCGTGCGATCGACGAACTGGTCGCACACGACGAAGTCGCCGGGCTCGATGTCCGCCTGGAGGCTTCCCGACGCGCACGGTCCGAGAATGCTGTGAACGCCCAGCGCCTTCATTGCCCATGCGTTGGCCCGGTAGTTGATCATGTGGGGCGGGTAGCGATGATCGGCGCCGTGACGCGGCAGGAACGCGACTTTCCGGCCCTCGATCGTGCCCACGGTAACCTGGTCGCTCGGCATCCCGTAAGGCGTCTCGACCCAGAATCGCTCGGCCTTGTCGAGCAGCGAATAGAACCCTGATCCTCCAAAAACTCCGATCTCGGCTGTCATTTTCGGCGGCGGGAAAGACATCTCCGCACCTCCTTGATAATCAAGAGAGACTCAGGGCAGTGTACCGATTCGGCCCTTTCGGTGTCAATCGCGAGTCTCGATTCCCGGCGAACGGATTCCCTCTTCTTGGTGTCCTTCGTGCCCTTGGTGTCTTCGTGGTTACTCTTCCTATCCTGACTTCTTCTGACTCGCGCGCTTCTTTTCCTCCCTGCTCTCCGCCTCACGCCTGCCCGGAGCAGACACCGACCGCCTTAGTCTCACCCGTGTCTCCATGAACCAGCCGCCGAGAGTCACGCAGCCTATGGCGAGAAAGACTATGAAAACCGGGAGGCTCAGCTTTATTGTTGCCGCGGCGATCACAAGCGACACAAGTCCGAGCACGAGCAGGAAAAGCGGGCTTTCGATCACGCTTTTCCGCTCGACGGGACGAAAAAAGCTGCCACAGTGCGGACAATACGCGCTCCCTTCCCTCACAGGTTTCCCGCATTTCAGGCAAGTGAGCGGATTACCCACCACCTGCGCCGCGCAATGGGGACAGAATCTTCCGCCCGGATGGAGGTCCCCCGCACAATGGGGGCATATGTCGGGTTCCGGACGTTTCTCCCTTACGGCCTTCAGGAGTCTCTCGATTGTCGCGTCGCTCAGATATTCTCCGGCAGCCCTCAGTTCACCTGCTGCAAGCCCAAGAATGCGGCACGCGTCCTCGTCGCTTTCGAGTCTCTCCAGAAGGGCCGCCCGCTCCGAAGCATCCAGGTCCGCTTCAAGAAGCCTCGCGAGCTCCTCGTCCGTCAGACTCCTGCCCTTTCCCATCGAATGCTCGGCAGTCATATCACACTCTCCCTCCCCTTGCAGGGCCGGCATCCACAACATAAACGCTCCAGGGCTTGTTGAACTGACATGTTCCCATCGACATTTTTCACATCCCCGACTCCTGTACGTCTCCCGTCAGAATGCCTCTCAGTTTCTTTCGCAGGCGACTCAGGCGCTGTTGGGCGGTGTCGAGTCTGACTCCCAGGATTCGGGCGATTTCCTTGTCTCTCAGGTCGCTGTAGTCGAGCCGGAAGAGGGTCCGCTCGGACGGGGTAAGCTCTTTGATCGCCTGTTCGAGCATCACTTTCGTCTCGATTTCACTTGCGGCTTTCCCGGACAGGGGCTCGCCGAAGCGCTCTCCGTACGACCTCAGCTCCCGATCGCGTCTTGCCTCACCTTCGCGGGCATGGTCGATTATCACGCGAGAGACAACCACCTTGACCCATCCGTAGAAGGATTCCTCCTTCGCGATCCTGAGGCCCCTCAGCGCCCGACAGTCCTTCTCCAGGAGCTTCAGCACGAACGACTGGGCGACGTCCTCGACCTCATCATCGCTCAGCTCTGACCTGTGGCACAGTCCCTTTATCAGCGGTCCGACCAGACGAAGAAACTCCCGCCAGGAGCCGTCGTTGCGCGCAATAAGCCCGTCCACCAACTCGCTGATCGGTTTCGCCTTGGTTTCCAACATCCGTGGCCGGAAATATTACCAGAACGAAATGCCGAATAAAACAACGGTTGGCGGCGTGCGATCGTTGGCGGCGGTAATGGGGACGGACTACGTACGCCAGAATCTGCATGAGACGCTAGACTCTCCCCGGTCTGAGGTCAATGTGGAGGGGATACCTGTAACGCTTCCTCAGATCCGAGACGAGCGAATCGACAAGCCGGTCGGTCCGCCTTTTTCCATCGTCCCTTGTGCACTCGATGACCGAGAAATGAAGAACAATCTCCCAGGGGAGCTTCTCAGAAGGGCAGACCTTATCGGTGGCGACAATCTTCCCCACCACCTTCAGTTTCGATTTGATGTATGCACCGGGATCGATAACGCTGGCGCGACGCATGTACGGGGCCAGCTCGGCCTCGGGGATGCCCTTGACTATTATGTTGCGACGCACGTAGCACACACCCTCAAAGAAATCCTTCCAGAAATCCCTCAGCGTTTCCCCTATTATGCCTCTCATCTCCGCCGGAACACCCGGGACGGCAACGAGTGTCGTCCCGTCGACCGTGTAAAGCATCCCGGGCGCGACTCCCGCCGGATTTCTGAGAGGAATCCCGCCCCGGGGGAAAAGAGCCATGCTCTTGCGCTCCTTTGTCAGCTTGTGCGGAATCCCCGGCCTGAACCTGGCCATAGCGCTGATGCGCTCCATGACAAGCCCGAGCGCTTCCTCGTTCAGCTTCAGAGGCACCTCGAGGCTCCTCGCGAAAGCCGCCAGAGTCGCGTCATCGTCGGTCGGACCCAATCCCCCGGTCGTGACCATGAGGTCGATCCCCTCCGACCGAGCGCGCTCGATCTCCCATTTCACCGAGTCGAAATCATCCGGGATCATCACGGCACGAAGTATCTGTCCGGCTTTCCGGGTGAAAAAGCGGATAAGCCAGACGAGGTTCGTGTCACGGGTCTCGCCGTTCAGGAGCTCGCTGCCGATCGCGATCAGGTGGATTGTTGGGGCGATCGGCTCGCCGCGAGTCAACCGAGATTTTCTGCCTGCTTCAAGACCTGATGTTCGGTGGCGGGGCATGTGGGTCTGTCCTTTCATGTTCAGGGTTCGGGAAGTCCCCGTGTCGCAAACTGAGTCCGCCCGTCGCCCGAACTGGTGCAGAATGCTACACTCAGCAAGGAATCAGTCGTCTCCCCTGCAGATGCCGCGGGAAATGTCTCTGACAGCGACGCTTCCGAAAGGCTTTATTTAACATCATTCCAGCGCCTTTTGCACCCGGAAGGCAGGCTGTGAGCCCTGAAGACGCGCAGGAGAAGCGATTTTGGAACGGAGGCTGCATGGATACCGGGTGGATACGAGTTTTAGGAGGCGCGGGTAGCAAGTCTCTTGTTACCCGTTCTTTCTTTTTAGGCGGTTTTCCGGGCCTTGAGTCCGGTATTGTCAACCCGGCACAGCTGGAGCCCGGGGGACTTTCCAGCCCACATTCGCCGCAACAACACCTGCGACAATCAGGACGGCTCCGACGATTGTCCCCGGACCGATCGGCTCCCCCAGCCATATGCGTGCGTACGCCAGGCTGAACAGCGGAATGATGTAGGTCGATGTCGCCGCCGGACCCGCACCAAGCCTCTCAACCCCCCAAAGCCATCCGACATACGCCCCCAGCGTGCAGAATATCACGAGAAATCCAAGCGCGACCCAGGCCGAGAGGGGCATCGCGGGCGCAACAGACTGAGGGCTGGCGGCAATCAATGGGATGAGGAAAATCGACGCCGGCGCCATGTAGAGCATTGTCATGAGCGTGGGATCGATCCTGGCGCGGTCCCTGTTCTCGCCGGTCAGATAGGGTTTGGCGACGATAGTGTGAAATGCCGCACTGACAGGGGCAATCAGGGTGATCAGGCTGAAGAGAATCCACCTGGACGGCTCTATGTGAAGCTGGGCGCCCTCGTGCGACGCGCCGAATAGCATCAGGAAGGCGGTCCCGGCGAACGCCGTGAGGCCCCCCGCGATCTTGCCTGCCGTGAGCCTCTCACCGAGAAGAGGGGCCGCAAGAAAAACCGTGAAAACAGGATATGTGCCTATGATCAGCCCAGCCGGACCGGCAGGCAGCACGGTCTCGCCTACGTTCAGCGCGTAGTGATATCCGAACAGCCAGAGCACCGTTATCGTAATGAAAAGCCGCCAGTACCTCGGGAAAAGCCTGAGGGTCTCCCGCCTGTAGAAGAGGAGGGCAACCAGCACGCAGATGAGCGCGGTCGGGAGCATCCTGGCAACGAGAAGGTCTGCAGGGCTGATGAAACCCAGTATGAACCTGATCGCGGCGAACGCCCCTCCCCATACAGCGGCGACGAGAAAAAGCACGATCCAGGAAAGCATCCGAGACACGATCGGGAAGTGTAATTCGCCGAACGCCTGAAGTCACGCGAGACTCGAGCCGGCAGGCATCCACGCCGGGTGGCGCCGACGGATTTTGCTGTGATACGATAGCGGCGTTCGTGCACAGCAATAAGGTCCGATGCGGGCTCATGAGAGGAGCGAGGGGGCGGCTCCCCCGCCGGCTGTGCACATGTCCTGGCCTTCAAACTTGGAATGGGGAGGAACATCATGTCACGATCCGGGTTAGCCTGCTGTATCCTGGCGACAGTTATTCTGGCGGAATTGGTCGGCTGCGGGACAAGCCCAACTGTACCGCCCGGCTCCGGCCTTGAGTCAATCGGCTCTTTGCCTCGAACCGAATCGAGCAGCCATCGGTGCATAGGATTCTATGCCCTGACACTGGACTTGGCCCAGGGCGGAATCCAGGTCGTGCCGATGCGTTCCGCCGACTTGCACCTGAACATGGTGGGCGTCCTCAACGGGACCATGGGCGTTTCGGCGGTGCCGGTGCCGAGCGACGCCGATCCAGCTCACGGATTGTTTGCGTTCGACGTGACTCTTGAACATCCGTTCGCCATAAAGCCCCAGCTTGCCGGTTTCGACGTTAAGGGAATCCTGATGACGCCGGGCTCACTCGCATTCGGACCTTTTCTGGTCGCGGATGCGGATGAGACGAGGCTTGAAAACGCGGACGGATTCACGCGATGGTGGAATCCGACCGAATTCACTCTTCCGGGGATGTTCGGCTACACCCAGGGCACGCTTGCGTCCACTCCTCCCGCAATGCTGACCGCCACGGTGAACCCGTACAAGCTGTTCGCCGACATCCTCGCCCCGACAGACGGGCTCTCATGGGTCGCGGGAGAACCGCTCGACAGTCCCGAGGGTCGCGCGGTCTTCACAGCAGGGTCGAGCAACACGAGACGTTATCGGATCAGGTTTCCCATGAACCCGGGTCCTGTTGTCAGGTTCGGGTACGCGGTCGACGCCTCGTGGGCTGCGCCGACCCCGAACCCTCCCGCGGAGGTCCCCGACGATTTCCCGATCAACGCGAATATGCCGGAGGCCTGGCGGGTGACTCTGCTGCCTGTGGCGAACACCCTGTACTACGACACCGAGTCCGGAATCGGCGGGGGTGTGCTTCGGCTCGAGATCAGCGTCTACGACTGGCAGGGACAGTCTGCCGGGAATGTTCAGGGCGAGGTGAGCGAGGTCAGGCTCTTTGCCCCGGACCTGATGTCCGGCGGTGTCAGCGCAGTCTTCTCAAGCGAATCCGGGATCAAAGCTTCTTACACCGCAGAGCTCACCGGCCCGGCGCTTCCGACCCACGCCGGCCCTGTGCAACTGATGTGCCGCGTCGGGTCGACCGATGGGTCCGCCTACAAACAGACCGCTGCGCCCGCGCCGGATTCGACTCTATCGGCGTTCCAGGTGATAACGCTCGATATTCCCGATCCCGACTGTGTCGGCGACGCCAACAACGACTGGTCCGAAGCGATCGATATCGAGATGGACGAAAGCGTCGCCGGGCAATTATGCCTGCCCGACGACTATCGAGATTACTACCGTTTCGCTGTGCCGGCAGGATTCGACCTGACCGGCTCAATCGCTTTGTACTGCGACGCAACACCGACCACCATCGGAGTCTATGACACCGGCCTTGAATTGATTCAGGAGGCGGCTGTATCGGGAGGATCCGCCTCGATCCCGGTGAACGACCTCCCCCTTTATCCGGGGCAGTACTACATACGCATCTACACTTCGAACAGCACTCAGGTCGCTCCGTATTACCTCGATATGGGGGTCGCGCAGACGGATGTCACTCCCGATAATCCCGTGGAAGTGACGCCGGACACGCTGTTCTGCAGTGCCTCGAACGCATGGCGATACGGCGATTACCTCATACAATTCGGATTCTACGGGGTCTGGGTCCACGACGTGACCGACCCATCGCAGCCCGACCTCATCGGCTTCCGTCTGATGGACGGCTCCTGGACCGCCGCCTTGCAGTACCCCTATTTGTACTACGTCCGCCACGAAAATGATTACGATCTCCTTGGCCTGGTGGACCTCTCGGACCTCGGCAACATCGCCGTCCACGAGAACCTTATAGACTTTGGCGAACATGTGTCGGACATCGCGATGAACTCGGAGAACCTCTACGTAGCCATGGAGGCAAACTCCACGGAGGACCTTCGGATCTACGAATGGAGCGCAAATCCTGAATCCCCCACCCTTGCCGGGACCGGGAATATCGACCCCTGTGACGGCATCGCACTCATCGATCCCGAAGGCTCGCAGACAAGGCTGCTGGCCTGGATCGATGCTATCGTTTACACCTATGATATCGAAGACCCGGGCAGCGTTGCCTTTCTTGGCGTTGCGTTTCTCGATGGAAAGGCAAGGGACGGCGCGGTCAACGGCAGCCGGATATACATTCTGTCCGATGATGTCGGCAAGGGCGTGCTCGCGGTCCTGACAAACACTGCGTCCGGTCCACTTTTCAAGAGCGCTCTGGACATCAGCGACAATCCTCACTGCCTGGGAGTGCAGGGCAATCACGTGTTTGCGTCCAATACCGATTTCTACGAGATCGTCGACGTATCCGACATCAACGCGCCGGTATTCGTCGATTCAGTCCCCATGCACGGCGCGGGAATATGCATGGTTGCCGACAGCTCGACACTGTATTCGGTAGTTTACGAAGGCGGTTTCGATGTCTACGATATCGCTTTTCCTCCCACCCCGGACTTAGTCTATCATGCCCCCGTTGTGAACAGGGGCAGGGACGCGGCAGTTGTCGGCGACTACCTTTTCGTAGCGGACACGAACTGGGACACTCTCAACGCCGTCAAGGCGGTCCACATTCTGGATCCTGCCGGCGCGCACGTTGAGTCCGAGTTGTTCCCGACAGGCATCCTGTTCAACATCGCCGCAGGCGACGGTTTCATTCTCGTCAACGTGAACCTGTCGAATCTGCTGGTCATCGATGTGACTGATCCAACGGACCTGTCCATCATCGATTCAATCACGGTGAGCGACAATGCCGCGGGAATAGCTGTGCACGAGAACACGCTCTACATCGGCACGGGAGCGGCGACGCTGGTAGTGTATGACATCACCGACCCATCCTCCGCGGTCTATAAGACCACCAAGACTGCTTCAGCCAATCTCGTGGGTCTCGCTTTTTGGGGCGATTACATGTACGCGGCCGATTCGGACGATGTAATCGAGGTTTTCTCCATCGCGAATCCGTACAACCCCGCCCCGGTGGGATCGTACACGCCCACCGACACGATCGGCGAAATCGCCGTGGTGGGCGATTATCTCCACATCTGCGGAGAAGGTGTCTTCGAAGTGGCCGATCTGAGCGATCCCGCTGCGCCCTCCTATATCGGCTCCGTCTCATTGCCCCCGTCGAACTGGTATCAGAACATGGCGACAGACGGACATTTTGCCTACCTGTGCGGGCATCAGTACGGCGGGGCGGTCCCCACGGTATGCTCAGGCTGGCCCCCCGACAGCCCGTCGATTGTCCATTCGTTCGATCCGTGGGTTTACAACATGAACTACGATATCCAGACCGATAACGGCTTTCTGTACCTGCTCTCCTTGAACGGGATACGGATCTACGATCTGTACTGATCCTGAGACACCCGAGATCGGATGCCGGCATCGCGTAGGGACGCGTTGAATAGTCCTCACCAATATCACACAATAACGGCAAGCCGCCGAAGCCGTCGATCCACATCAACGGGCACGGTGGTGATCCCGGACTGGTAGTATGTAGCCCGGCAATGCATTTGCCGGGATATTTATTATTATATCGAATACCCGGCGAATGCATCGCCGGGCTACTCATTCTTCCAGTACTGTAAGACAGCCACAGGCACGCTCGAAGACTCGCTCAGCCTGAGCCCGGCACCCGATAGACAGAGAGTCTTTGGAGCCGCCTGGCTCGCTCCGATTGCATTAACCGCCGCATAGGGTAAAATCTCCCACGGATTTCATGCGGCCCGATCAACCCGACATACACAAGCTTCCGCAGGAGATAGTGCGGCTCATCGCAGCCGGGGAGGTTATCGAGCGTCCCGCAAGCGTCGTGAAGGAGCTCGTCGAAAATTCTCTGGACGCGGGCACTCGACACATCGAGATAAGGCTGGTCGGCGGCGGGATGATATCGATCACGGTCCGCGACGACGGGTGCGGCATTCCATCGGAGCAGGTCCCCCTTCTCCTCGAAAGGCACACAACGAGTAAGATCTCCGACGAAGCCGACCTGCAGGCGATCCTGACGCTGGGCTTCCGGGGGGAGGCGCTTTATTCGATCGCCGCGGCGAGCGACGTGATTCTCTCCACTCGTTTCCACGGCGAGGAGACGGGAACGAGACTCACCTGGGAGAAAGGCGCAAAGAGAATCGAGGCGATCCCGTGGCCGGGGGGAACGCAGGTCGAATCCCTGAGGCTCTTTCATTCGACGCCCGCGAGGAGGAAATTCCTGCGATCGGAAGCGTCGGAGTACGGCAAGGTAGCGACATTGGTGTCGTCGTACGCGCTGGCGTACCCCGGTGTCGCCTGGCGGCTCATTCATAACGGGAAGGAGACGCTCAGAACGCCGGGCACGGGGAATCTCGCGGATACGATAATCGCAGTGTACGGTGTGGAGACCGCGAAGAAAATGCTGCCCGTCGATTTCGTTCAGGACCGTATCAAAATTTCAGGCTCCATTGGATCGATCGAAATCCACAGGTCGCGTCGCACCGATCAGATATTTTTCCTCAACGGACGGCTGATAAGGGACGCGTCGATCACTTCGGCGCTGGAGCGACCCTACATGCAGTTCCTTCCCGGCGGACGTCACCCGATCGCGGTGATCAAGATCGATTGCGACCCCGCTGAAGTCGACGTTAACGTTCATCCGCACAAGAGCGAGGTGCGATTCGCGAATCCCCGTGCGGTCACGAGCGCGGTGTATCATGCGGTGTCACAGACGCTCCAGAGCAGCCATCCGCTGCAGGTCTCTTCAAGCCGGGATATCCAGGCGGAATTGTCGCCGGCGGTGTACGTGGACGAGATCACCGGCGAGGTCGTTCAGTCCGCGCAGGCGTCCGGCGCGGACGATATCGAATGGGCGATACGGGAGCCGAAGCATCGCCACACGCCCGACCTGACGCCCTCCGCCGCCAGTCCGGAGATTTCGTATCTCCCGGCGCCGAGATCGGTGCCCATCGAGCAGGACCTTCCTCACAAGTACCCATCGTTCGACGAAATCGATCTCGATGAAGATATTTTCGATGAGAAGGCTGCCGGACGCGCGATGCAGTTCGCGAACACCTACATCGTCTACAACGACGGTCGGGCGATTTATCTGATCGACCAGCACAATCTTCATGAGCGAATTCTTTTCGAGGAATTCAGTGGGCGGGAGCGAGAAGCATCGGTCGTGAGCCAGACTTTGCTGTTCCCTCTTCAAGTGAACCTGCCGCCGTCGCTCGCGGGTCTGGTTCTGGAGCATCTCGACGAGATCAAGTCTTTGGGATTCGATATCGAGGAATTTTCGCAATCGGGCTCGTTCGCGCTGAGAGCCGTACCGCAGGCGCTGAGGGACGATCCGGTCAGTGCGTTCACGGACATACTCGAGCGAGCCGGCGAGGATGAGGACGCGGGGGAGCCGGGTGGATTCCGCCGCGCATTCACCATCAATCTCGCGTGCAAGAGCGCAATCAAGGCCGGACAGAAACTCACCGAGGAGGAGATCGGGTTCCTGATCGATCACATCGGCGACGGCACTTTCCTGACGTGTCCGCACGGACGTCCCACCATGGTCCGGCTGGACGAGGAATGGTTCCGGAAATCGTTCAAGCGCAGCAAATCCTATTGACCGATCCCGCCGCCGGGGCTCCAGAGCATATGCTCCCCACACACGCGATCTTCGAGACTATTGAGCGAGCGGTTCGCCTCTCGAACGGGCGTTTTTCTCTGGATAGGATAATCCACATCGATGTCTCGGCGTTCAAGCGCGAGATACCGGCTTCCGATATTCTCATCCCGCTCATCGAGAACATAGACGGCAACTGGCCCTTTGACATCGAGCCGTCGCTGCGCGCGGTCGGGAATCTGATCGAGCTTCTGAGAGGATGCAGGTTTGGGGAGATATCCTCCGCCGGAAAAATCGCGATTGTTCCCGACAGAAATCGCGCGCGAAGCCTGGGCGCGTTCGATACTCCCGAGGCTGTCGTGCGATATATCGCGAGAGAAGTTGTCACGCCATTGTGTGAGAACACAAAACCTCCCCTCATCGTCGATCCCGCGTGCGGTGCGGGATATTTCCTCCTGGAAACATTCGATACACTCGTAAATCAATTCCCTGGCGTGGACCCGGCGACACTTGCGCGCGAGTGCCTGCTGGGATTCGACATCGACGATGTCGCAATCGCCCTCGCAAGGCGAAATCTGTCGTGGCACTTCAGAAGAGAACTCGGACGGGAGGTGCCCGACGATTTATCCGGTCGGATACTGAGACACGCGGACGCACTTTCGGATTTCAGGGATCTTCCCTTCGGGGAAGGGCAAGCAGACGGGGTCATTGGGAATCCTCCGTATCAATTTTTCAGCGGCAGGGGAAGCCCGGTTGCGTTCCTGAGAAAGACCGGGGGAAAGAAGAAGGCGGGGGAACTGAGAAAGGAAATCGATGAGCTCGCTCGACGATTTCCCGCGACATCATCGGGCTGCCGCGACCGTTACAAGTGGTTCATCAATCGCGCCGTGGAACTCCTCCGACCGGGCGGGCTGCTTGGATTCATCACGCCGAACACGTGGATCGCGTATCCCAGGTATCGCGACATAAGAATCCTTTTGGACGGTGAGGGCGATTTTGAGGGTGTGATCGATCTCGGGTCGCTCGCGTTCGAACGGGCGCATGTCCCTGCGGCTGTAATGATCTGGCGCAAGGCTGTCTCGGGCAAGCGCCCCAAGAAGCACTTTCGGTTCGCGCATATGTCGTCAGACCTTTGGCAGAAGGCAAGCAGCGGCGACGCATCTGCGTTCGCTCACTGTCTAAAAGACGCTCGCTCCTTCACCATCTCTGAATCGGGCGACTTCATAGAGGCCAAGGCGACCGTTCCGGCCGTTTCCGGCGACTTGACGGACTTTCTCATTGACGCCCCGCCCGCTCCACACAGGGTCACGCTCGGCGACATCGCGACTCTTCACGAAGGCTCGCACATGATCCGCGCGATACCGGTCGATGCTCCCAGGAAACCCGCACGAAACGCGACGCTCCCGGTGCTGATCGACAAGACGATGGGGAACCTGATTCCGCCGGAACTCGGGTTTATCGTTCCCCCCGGGGTCGCACCATCATCGGCCGTCATTGAGAGCCATTCCGGGCCAAGGTTTCTGATCCGCAAGACCGGCGACCGCCTGCTCGTCGCGCCGTCTCCGACGGAGACGTTCGCGCTCGCCCATCAGAATGTGTATGTGGGAAAAATCCGCGACACACGCATTCCGGTCCTCGCGCTTGCAGGAATACTCGCGTCTCGCCTGATCACGGATCTTTATCGTGCGGGTCCCGGCGGACAACATCATCGCCCCCACGCACAGTTCAGAATTCTCTTTCTCAAGCGGTTGCCGATCATTGTTGTCCCGACCGAGTGCCTGCCTGTACCTTTACCATCTGAGAGGGAAATCAAGAGGGTCGTGAACTCCTTTGTCGCCAGGGACTATGACTCGTTTGAACCTGTGGCAAGGGACCTGCCGTCCGACAGAGAAAAAATCGCGGTTGTTGCCGGGAGAATCGCGCTATATCATGCTGCGCTGGCGAGGCTGACGTCCGAGCTGGTGAGGAAACGTGACGCCGACTCGATGCGCGCGCTGGACGATTTGGTTTATCATCTCTACGGTGGATTTCGGACATGAATGAATTCCGAAAAAGACTCGACCCCTGGATTATCGTGCTTGCCGGGCTGATCGCCGTGTGGTGGCTGTTTGCGGGATCCGACAAAACCCCGGCATCGTCGATCGACACGCTCGCCCGGAGCACCGACCCGATGCTCTGGATCGAGGCGCTGGAGAGCGGCGACCGCACGATCCGCGACTACGCCCGCCAGAACATTCTGAAATCCCTGACACCCGATGCGCTCGGACCGGTCGCGATGGAGGAGTGCAAGGGATCCGATGCGTCGGGACAGCTCGCCGGACTGTGGGTACTTGGGCGGGTGAGTGTAGCGGGACGAGGTCAGCTCGCCGCCACATTCCTTCAGAACGACAATCCCAGCGTATTGGCTGCCGCGCTGAGGGTTCTTGCGGAAGATCCGATGCCTTCCGAGCAGGAGAGAATCATGACCCTTGTTGACGATCCGGAAGTTGAGGTTAAAGCCGCGTCGTTGAGCGCGCTGGCAGCTTTGCACGACCCGAACGATCTTCCGCTTCTGATCTCTAACCTGAGCGAGACGAGCGCGTCGGTCCGCGAAGCGGCAAGGAATGGAATTCTGAACATCGCGCCGTACGCGCCCCAGACCGTTGCGGCCTTGATCACCGCGGCGTACGGGTCCGATCGTTCTGCGGGAAGAGAAGCACTTCAGCTTCTGGGAGATGTCGGCGACCCTGAGGCACTGGACGCCCTGTTTGCGTTCGTGGAGCGCGGTCCGGTGGGATTGACGGGGGACGCGGCGGACGCGATCGGGAAGATCGGCGGAAAGCGAGCGAGCGATCGCGCGCTGGAGCTGTACCTGAACGGTCAGGGCCAGGCAAGAAACCAGGCCGCGAGAATTCTCGGGGCGGTCGGGGTCCCCGAAGCGCGCGACTATCTCTGGGCGGTCGTGCGGGACGACTCGAATGAATTCTGGCTGCGCTACTGGTCGATGGACGCACTTTCGACTTGCGGGGACGAATCGCTCGTTCCCGAGGTCATCGATTTTCTCGATAAGGATGAGCCCGATCCTCGTCTCATAAGAGTCGGTCTCGAGGCGCTCGGCGGAATGGACGGAGACCAGGTGATCGGTCTCTATGACCGGATAATCGCCGGGGACATCGACTTCGGGCTGAACGAGTCAGGCGGTCATGCCGCTTTGGTTTCGGTCATCACCGGATTGGGGAAGATGAACACGGACGCTTCCCGCGAGCGTCTCAGATCGCTTGCCACATCCGCGGTACCCGACAATTTCGAGATCGTCAGGGCGATCGCGATCTCGCTCGGGAAGGTCGGCACGCGTCAGGACATCGAGATTCTCCGTTCCCTCGAGCGTGACAGGCTCATTCTCGACAGGGACATAAGCGCGGCCATCGCGCAGATCGAGAAGAGATTCCCGGCTGAGACGGATGATCCGTCGTAAGGGTGGTCTGAACCTGCCATCAGGCTTGTTGCCGGTAGCTGCCGGTAGCTGCTATCCTTGCTGCGAGCGCAGCGAGCGGCAAGGTAGCTGCCGGTAGCTGCTATCCTTGCTGCGAGCGCAGCGAGCGGCAAGGTAGC
>CAYGZQ010000022.1:0-23955 GCA_964354375.1 uncultured Planctomycetota bacterium | reverse complement strand
TGCTACCGGCGGTGAGACCGGCGGTACGATCCACTCATCGATTGCCAAGCCTCCGTCCTTCGCTGTATACTCAACGGCACCGGAGCCAGGTTCTGATTCCGTTTTATCGATCAGCATTGGAAGAGGGTTTCCAGCGGCTTGCGAGCTGAAGATTCAACCGACGAACTGAGCAAATCGGGGCGACCCGACCCATCGACTCCCGGTGTCCGACATGCCTGAACGATTCTGCCATCTGCACGTTCACTCCGAGTACTCGTTCCTGGACGGGATGATACGCATCCCCGAAGCCGCCGAAACATGCGGCAGGATGGGCATGAACGCGCTCGCCCTGACGGATCACGGCGTTATGCACGGCGCGATCGAGCTCATCGAAGCCTGCCGCAAGAACCAGGTCAAACCGATCGTCGGCTGCGAGGTGTATCTCGCACCCAGGAGCCGTTTCGAGCGCGACCCCGGCACAAAACAGAGGAACGCCCACCTGGTTCTGCTGGCTCTCGATGACACGGGCTACCGTAACCTGTCCACGCTCGTCAGCTTCGCGTACCGGGAGGGCATGTACTACAAACCGAGACTCGATCACGAGCTGCTTTCGAAGCACTCGGAGGGACTGCTCGCACTGTCGGCGTGCATGAGGGGCGAAGTAACCCAGTGCATACTGGAAAACATGGCCGACAAGGCGCGAGAGGTCGCCGGTTTCTACCGCGACCTCTTCGGACCCGAGCGCTTCTTCTTCGAGCTTCAGGATCACGCTCTTCCCGACCAGGAGCGGATCAACGCGAATCTCGTGGACCTGTCTCGGGAGATGAACATCCCGGTTGTCGCGACGAACGACTGTCATTTTCTCAAACCCGAGGACCGGAACGTGCAGGATGTCATGATCTGCATCCAGACCGGCAAGAAGCTGACCGACACGAATCGATTCCGCGCCTACACGCCGAACCACTATTTCAAGTCGCCTGATGAGATGATCCAGATTTTCCGGTGGATACCGGTCGCGATCCAGAACACACAGCGGATCGCCGAGATGGTGACGTTCAATCCCTCCCTTGACCAGTTCCATTTTCCCGGGTTCAAGCCGCCGGACGGGTCTACGGACGCGCAATACCTGACGAAAGAGGCGCGGGAGGGCTTGTCGCGACGCATGCCCGGCGGCGTGCCGGAGGAATATCGGAAGCGGCTCGACTACGAGCTAAGCGTCATCTGCGAGATGGGCTTCGCGAGTTATGTTCTCATCGTCGGGGATTTCGTCAAGTGGGCCAAGGACCACGAGATACCTGTCGGACCCGGACGCGGCAGCGCGGCGGGAAGCCTTGTGAGCTACGCGCTCGGGATCACCGATGTCGATCCCATTCAGTACGGCCTCCAGTTCGAGCGATTCCTGAACCCGGCCAGAAAAAGCATGCCCGACATCGACATCGATTTCGAGCCGACCGGAAGAGCGAATGTAATCGATTATGTGACGAAAACCCACGGTCCCGAGCATGTGTGCCAGATCGTCACCTTCAACCGACTCAAGGCCAGGGCTGCGCTGCGCGATGTGGGTCGGGTCATGGACATCCCGCTGGGCGAAGTGGACAAGGTCGCGAAACTGATCCCCTGGCAAAGCGATCTCGACAAGGCCATCGAGAAAACCCCCGACTTCGCGAGGGTGTACGAATCGAGCGGGCTGAACAAGACATGGATCGACACGGCGCGCGCGGTGGAGGGACTTGTACGGAACGGAGGTATCCATGCGGCGGGTGTGATTATCTGCGCCGACCCTATCTGGGAGCACGCGCCGGTGCAGACCGTCGAGAGCGAGTCCGGGCTGGTCTGCCAGTTCTCGATGACCGACGCCGAGAAAGTCGGTCTCGTCAAGATGGATTTCCTGGGTCTGAGAACGCTCACGTATCTGAGGGAAGCGTGCGAGAACATCAGGATGATCCGGGGCGAGGAGATAGACCTCCTCAGGATTCCGCTGGACGACAAAGCAACGTTCAGCATGCTGGCGAGGGGCGATGTTCTGGGGGTATTCCAGATGGAGGGCGGCGGGATGCGCGAGCTTCTCATGGCCATCGCGCCCGACCGCATCGAGGACCTGATCGCCACGATCGCGCTTTTCCGTCCCGGTCCCATGGAGAACGATCTGCATCACAAGTATGCGCGGCGGAAGAACGGCAAGGAGCCGATCACCTATCGTCACAAGCTCCTGCAGCCCATTCTGGAGCCGACGTACGGAGTGCTGACGTACCAGGAGCAGATCAGCCTCATCCTCCAGGCCGTCGGGGGAATCGATCTGGGAACCGCCACTCTGGTGATGAAGCTGATCAGCAAGAAGAAAGAGCGGACGACCATAGGGAAGTACATGCAGGAATTCCTTGACGGCGCGGCCGAGAGGAAAGTGGACCGGAGCGTCGCGCGCGAGATCTGGACCGAGATGGAGGCGTTCGCCGGTTACGGCTTCAACAAGGCTCATTCGGCGGCTTACGGTCTCATCGCCTACCAGACGGCGTACCTCAAGGCCAATTACCCGCTCGAATTCAATGCGGCGTACCTTTCGAGCGAGATGCACAACCAGGACAAGATCGCGTGGATTGTGGACGAGATGAAGAAGAAAGGCAGCTCGATCAATCCTCCTGATGTGAACCATTCATATCCGAATTTTACCGTGGAGGGAGAGGGGATACGGTACGGTCTGGCGGCGATAAAGGGCGTGGGGACTCAGGCGGTGGAATCGATCGTCAGGGGTCGCGAGGAGAACGGCGAGTATCGGGACCTCTACCAGCTCGCGTCGCGCGCGGACATCCGGCTTGTCAACAAAGGGGTGCTCGAGGCGCTCATTTCCGCCGGAGCGTGCGACAGTCTCGAAGGCAATCGTCACAGCAAGCTCGAGGCCGTGACCGAGGCGCTCGACCAGGGCAAGAAGAACCAGGAGGACGCTCAGAGGGGACAGGTCGGGCTCTTCGGCGCGCCGGGGGCGGGGCCCAGCCCGTCGCTTCCCGCGCTCGACGAGTTTGGGCTCAATGAGCTTCTTCGCATGGAGAAGCAAGCGCTCGGTTTCTACCTGTCGCGACACCCGCTGGAGGACGTGTGGGAAGACATCAAGGGATACACGCGCGAGAAGATCAGCGATCTTGGGGAGATGCGCGACGGTCGGGTGGTCAGGGTGGGGGGCATGCTCGGCTGGGTGAGCAAGAGGCTCTCAAGGAAGGCCCAGAATTTCGCGACGTTCAGCCTCGAAGACATGACCGACAAGGCCCAGGGCATCATTTTTCCCCAGGCGTATACGCAGTACGGCGGCCTGATGGAGACGGAGGCCTTCGTGGTGATCAGGGGACGGCTCAAGATCGATGAACTCGAGAGCACAGACGACGACAATCAGCCCAGGAAACAGGTGCAGGTTATCGCCGAGGAAGTGTGGCGGTACGATCCCGATTCCGAGGAAAAATGGGTGCAGTCGAAGTCGCCGGACGAGGTGGCGACCGAGACAAAGATTGACGAGGACATTCTCCTGGACGATGATATGGAGCATCCGGAAGGCTTCCGGGGCTACGGATCGTACGCGACTGTGAATATCGTGGTCGACATCGAAAAAATGGACAGGCCCGGCGTGACCACGCTCGGCGCGCATCTGGCCTCCAGGAGAGGACCCACGCCGGTCCGTCTGCATTTTCCCATCAACGGTCGCGAGGTCGTGGTCGACACCGGCCCCAACCGCAGGGTCGTCTACAGCCCGGACCTGAGGGAAGCCCTTCTCGCCGTCCAGGGCGTGCGGGAAGTGACGCTGTCCGCCGACGCCGGGGAGCGACCGAATCAACCCGGGCAGTCATAGAAGGAGCCAAGAATGGGAATCATCACCGCTCCTGGTAGAACGAAGGTCGTGCCGTGGGAGACGCGCACGACAAACCAGATCACCATCGGCATAGCGGGATCGGGCGGCGACGGCGTCATCGCCTCGGGGGAAATCCTTGCCAGCGCCGCTGCCCGCGAAGGCCTCTACACGATCCTCACGAAGAGCTACGGTCCCACCATCCGTGGCGGCGAATCGAGCTGCCGCGTCAGAATGGGTCACAACCGCGTCCACAGCCAGGGAGACAAACTCGATGTCCTTGTCTGCTTCAACTGGGATGATTTCAAGCTGTTCAAGAACGAGCTGCTGCTCAAGAAAGACGGAGTGGTCCTGTACCCGGAATCGGACCCGCTCGCGCCGGTGCAGCTTCCGCTCAATCCGGGCCTCGAGCCGAGGATTCTGAAAGTGCCGTTTCTGAAGCTTGCGAAGGACGAGCTCGGCAATCCCCTGATGAAGAATATCGTGATGCTGGGTGTGCTCGCCAGGCTTTTCGATTTGCCCCGTGAAGGACTCGAAAGCGCGATCCGTCACAGGTTCGCACGCAAGAGCGCCCAGATAATCGATCTCAATCTCAGAGCGCTTTCGATCGGGGAACGCTGGGCTGCTGAAAATGTGCGCGAGCATCTGCCGGTCAATTTTTTCTACACGACCGCTCCGCCGAAACTTCTCATGACAGGCAACGAGGCGATCGCTCTCGGCGCGCTTCACGCCGGATGCCGATTCATGGCGGGATACCCGATAACCCCCGCGACCGAGATCATGGAGCTGATGGGCAGGTACCTCCCGACGTTCGACGGCACGATGGTGCAGGCGGAGGATGAGATCGCGGCCATCTCCATGACCGTCGGCGCGAGCTTCGCAGGGGTGCCGTCCATGACCGCATCCTCCGGACCCGGCATAAGCCTCATGCAGGAGATGATTGGCGCGGCGAGCATCGCAGAGCTCCCGCTGGTGATCATCAACGTTCAGCGAGTCGGACCGTCAACCGGGATACCCACAAAGAGCGAGCAGGCAGACCTTCTGCAGGCTCTCTACGGGGGGCACGGCGACGATTTGAGAATTGTCCTTGCGCCATGCGATGTCGAAGACTGTTACGAGATCGCCCACCATGCATTCTCGATCGCCGAAGGATACCAGGTCCCCGTGATCGTCCTCTCAGACCAGTTCATCGGACAGCGAAAAGCGAGCTTCCTGTCACTCGATGTCGACAAAATTCCGGTTGAGAAGAGAAAAATCCCCACCCGGAACGAATTGAAGGACTACCTCAGGTTCCGGATGACCACGACCGGTGTGAGCCCTGTCACGTCTCCCGGGATGAAGGGCGGCGAGTATCTCGCCAGCGGTATCGCGCACGCAGAAAACGGCTTCCCCACTTCCGCAGCCGACCTGAACGAATTCATGAACCAGAAACGTTACAGGAAGCTGGAGCACATCAAGCAGCGACATGATCTGAACTACTATTACGGGCTGAAAGGCGCTGCGCTGGGGCTTCTGGGCTGGGGAAGCACGAAGGGCGTGATCCGCGAGGCGGTGCAGATGTGCAGCGGGGCGGGGATCGATGTGGCGGGGATGGTGCCGAGGATGCTGAACCCGCTCCCGGCGGAGGAGCTGGAGGACTGGTTCAAGACGCTGAGCACGCTGGTGGTCATAGAGATGAGCCACACCGGACAGTTCCTCAAGTACCTCAGAAGCCAGTTGACCCTTCCCGCGAGGGTCGCACATTACGCGCGCAGCGGAGGGTCGCTGATACCTCTCGAGGACGTTCTGAACCTGGTCATTGAGCACACCGAGGAAGAGATCAGCGACAACCAGAAAGAAATCATCGATCCCGAAGGCATATTCGATCTGAACCGGCCGCCAAAAGTGCAGATGCTTGTGAGGGGCGAAGTGTGCGAAGTCTGATGGGAGAAAACGATGACTGCGAGTGAATCAGTGATTCAGTCCGGCTCGAAACCGTCCGCGAAGGAGTACAAGGGCACGCTGAAGCCGATCTGGTGCTCGGGATGCGGGAACTACGGGGTGCTGAACGCGCTCGTGCAGGCGTTCGCCGATCTTGAAATCCCGCGGCATGAGATCGCGGTCATCACGGGCATTGGGTGTTCTTCACGGCTGCCGGGATATCTCTCGACCTACGGCTTCAACGCGCTTCACGGTCGCGCGATACCCATCGCGACCGGCGTCAAGCTGGCAAAACCCGACCTGACGGTCATCGCCGCCGGGGGCGACGGCGACGGATTCTCCATCGGCGGCGGACATCTCCCTCACGTCGCCCGCCGGAACGTCGATCTCACCTACCTCGTGATGGACAACCGCATCTACGGCCTGACGAAAGGCCAGATGTCCCCCACCACCCCCCTCGATTCCTACACCTCGACCACCCAGTACGGCTCCTACGATCCGCCGGTGAACATGGTGGGTTTCATGCTGGCCTACAAAGCGGGTTTCATCGCTCGCGCGTTCGCCGGGAACATAAAACAGCTTTCTTCCCTGATAGTCCAGGGCGTGCGTCACAGGGGGTTTTCGTTCATACATATATTATCGCCGTGTATCACGTATCGGGGCAAGGAGGAGTATGACATCATCAGGTCCGCAGCAGTTGACCTGCCCGACGACTACGATCCCACGGACCTGAAGGCTGCATGGGAGATCTCCGAGGATACCGCGAAGCTGCATCTTGGGGTCATATACAGAAACGACGATCTTCTCTCTTACGATCAGAGGCTTGCGGGCGTCGAAAGAACCGCAAAGGCGAAGGGTGTGGTGCCGGTCGAGAGATTGATCGACGAATTCCGCCCGTAGGGGCACGTTGTGCCGTGCCCGTACACGGGATTCCGTACCCATGCACTGTGACCGCGAACCTGCTACAATCGCCCCCGCAACATAAGGAGACACCATATGAGCATCGAGCAGAGACTCGCCGAAATGGGCATAGAACTCCCGACACCGCCCGCCCCAGTGGCCGCGTACGTGCCGGTCGTGCAGACGGGAAACCTGTGCTATGTGTCGGGACAGCTTCCCATCAAAGACGGGAGGGTCATGACGGTTGGGAGCGTTCCCGGCGCGTGCAGCGTTGAAAACGCCAAGCAGGGAGCGAGGCTCACCGCGATCAATATTCTGGCTCAACTGAAGGCTTATCTGGGCTCTCTCGACCGCGTGAAGCGTATCGTCAGGATCAACGGCTTTGTGCAGTCCGAAAAGGGCTTTCAGAAGCAGCCGGAGGTCATGAACGGGGCGAGCGAGTTTCTGGTTGAGGTCTTTGGGGACAAGGGTCGGCACACCAGGATCGCCGTCGGGGTTATCGAGATACCGCTCAACGCGACGATCCAGATCGACGCCATAGTTGAAGTCGAGTAGCCGTAGCCGGTCTCTTGCGGCTGTGGTATAATCGTGTAGCTTTCTGTAACTCTCCCTGGAGAATGCTTATGATAGTGAAACGACTCTTCCTTTCGGTAACCCTTATCCTGGCCGGGCTGCTCCTCGCCTCCTGCGGCGGATCAAGCCCCGCATGGCCGGACGCGAAGGACGGCACGCGCATACTCGGCGTTGATTTCGGCAAGAAGGTGCCAAGCCTGATCGCGTTCAGCCGGACCTTTGAGACGACGAACGGTCCGACCCGCGATCTGTTCGTCATGTTCCCGGATGGGTCCCACGAGAAACGTCTCACGAACCATAACGCCGACGATGACTACCCGGCTTTCTCCCCAAACGGGCTCGCGATGGCTTTCGTGTCAAACAGATCGGGCCCGGGCTGGGGCAATCACGATGTCTACCGTCTGGACTCGCCGGGCAAGATATCGCGGCTCACCAGCTACAACTGGGAGTTTGACTCATCGGCCACCGACTGGGCGCCCGGCTACATAACGGCCGCCCAGCACAATACTCTCATCATGGCGCCTTTCGACGTAATCCGCCTGCAGGGGATAAGCCCGATCGGCAAGTGGGAACAGACCGTCACCACCGGCTTCGTCGCCAACTATGATCCCTGCGTCAGCCGCGACGGCAAGATGATCGCGTTCTGCGCCCGACCGAATTGCCCAGGCGAGGACGATCCCGGCTGCATGGGAACCCTTCAACTGTTCCTTCTGAAAAAGGGTGAGACAACGCCCGTGCAACTGACCGACTTCGGCGGCGACCCCCTCGATCCCATTCTCATACGGCATCCTGCGTTCGATTTTGCGCAAACGCGCATCGTGTTCCAGACGACGTATTGGGGCGACAACTGGGATATCGGCTACATACGCCTCGGGGACGGGGCGGCTCCCGAGCTATTCAGGCTGACCGATGATCCCGCGGATGATGTCGAGCCGTGTTTCGATCCGTCCGGACTCTGGATCGCGTTCGCCACCAATCGCGACGGCAATTTCGAAATCTACAAGACCTGGGACCCTTACAACCCGCTTGGTATGCCGGCGCCCGCGGAGCCGACAGTGCGTCTGACATACACCGCCCAGGACGAATCCAACCCCGACTGGTCGCCGCTGTATTGATGCGGAAGATCACCCTGTGACAAGCACGGAGAGAGAGACAGGGAGGCTCTTGGAGGATGCGGCTGTTTGACGAAAACGGGCCCCGATGTCGGAGCCCGAAGGAGGAAGGAGGAAAAGAGAACAAGAGAATCAGTCCTGGACTTCGATTTCGAAGACGAACTCAGTGTGATCAGGATTCTTGAATGGCAGGTAATCGGTGTGTTCACCGGGATTGTACAGGTTAATCCAATAGGGGTACACCCCCGGGGGTTTGCGATCGGGACCCTGGGGCCAGCGATGAAGCGTCAACACATATTCATAAGCGCCGCCCTCATACGAGAGCAGTTGAAGGTCCTCCAGCAAATGATAGGGAGGATAATAGGGATAGAAGGCAAAGACCGCCCCATTCCCGATCGGTGGCTCCCAATCCTCCTTCCTGTAGAAAAAAGACGGCGGGTTCTCGAATGGGTCCTTGTCCGGCATCGGCGTGCAATACACCTTGAAGTGAACCTGTGCATCGGCGGTATCTGACGCAGGACCGGAGATGTCCAACACCTCGAACCGGTAAGGACCCAGTCGGTTCGCCTCTCGAGGGAAATCCAGCACAGGATCGGTTACCGGCATGTTGTCGGGCGGCACCCAGTGAGCTTCAACTACATACGCGAATTTAATCTCCTGGCCTTCAGGAAGCCATAACTGGTATGTCTCGCTGTCCATTCCGCCCACCTCGAACATATTGCGCACCTCGGTCGTCCTGAAAAGCCTGTAAGCCCACACAGGGGTGTAGTAAGGTTCATCAATCCAGAAAATCTCACCTCCCAATGCACCATCGATGAAAAGGCTACACTGAGGTTTATCAGGATTAGCCGAAGCCGGCGAGTCGAAGCACATCGAATCACAGCCGTCGGGATTCAGAACCTGGGACGCACCATCGTACCGCCATGGCACACGCAGTAAAGCATAACTGTCCCACCCATGCTGAGCGATGCGCGTATCTGAGGGGAACGTAAGCAAACCGAACACATCAAAGGCCGTGTATTCCCGATGTCCCGGAAACGGGTGCCGTATCGCGACCGTCAGATCAAGCCGATTGGGGCCGACCACCTTCTTGCCCGTTACACGAAGACATGTAGTGCAGGGGTTTTGCTCAAGGAAACCCACAGCGTTCAGAGCGAACATGGCAGTCCTGGAAGGCGTCATGTCGACGACGGTCCTGTCCGCCGAAATACGACCTTCCCAGATGCCCCAGACCCAGGGATGATATGCGGATTCAGTGCTCAAGCGGTCGGCCGGAATCGCCCCCGACACCTCGTCTCCGGCGGACTCAACCTGAACCGGGTCCGAGGTCGCGCAGGAGAAACATGGTATCATTAGGACGGCAAGCACCAGCCAGAAGTATCCTCTCATGTCGCTATCTCACCTCCATTTTAGCATCATAGGTTGGCCTCAAGACCCATACTCATAGCATGCCGAGTTGTACCTATCGCAAAGATAGTAGGGCCACGCAGTGGGCGGTGGATAATCCTCCTTGACTCCGTGCCCCTCGTAGTGAGTATCAACTACCGCCCAGGCGCTCATGGTGTTGCCGAAGAACTGGCTCCATACACAGGCCGCGGCAAGGGTTGTGCCGTCGGTTCCCGTGATGTTGGCGACCGCAGGTCCCTCCCCGATTGCGCGATACTGAGGATAAGGCTGGCAACGCCACAGCCGACGGCGGGTCTCAAGTCCGAATTGATGATTATTCGCGGGAGAACCGTCAAGCCCGATTAAAGTGAAGCCCTCGGTGCCTCCCCCGGCGCCTGCGCCGATGGTGACGTCAAGGAACCCGTCCCGGGTCATATCGGCAAGCGCAGGATGGCTGCGGAAGCCGCCATTCTGAGATTGGTAGGTCCAGATGGAATCGAACGCGTCCCCTCCGGGCAGGGCGTCTTCCGTGTTCCACATGAGAGCCACAACCCAACTATGCAGCCCGAAAACGATATCCGCAATCCCGTCGTGGTTCATGTCTCCGAGAGCGGGCAGGGAGCCGGTATTCCTGCAAGCACCGGTCCCAAGAATGCTCCCCAGAGTGGTGTGTTGGTTAAGGTTTTGATCCGCATCTATTGTTGCATACTGAACCACAGTGTGCGAGCCCAGTGTCGGCTCGTAGATGTTCAGCTGTCCCTGGCGGGCTGCAATGATGTCCGGCGCATTATCGCCGTCAACATCTCCCGACACAAGGCCGATATGGACGAAGTCAAGGTCAAGGACGTCGGCAGGCCAACTCAGGCCGGCCACGGACGGGATCTCGACGCTCGCCACCGATGTGGGAGGATCATCCGATATATTGTATACGTACAAATAGTTCTCATCATAGTCCAGCCTTGTGGGCGTAATGCCGGCGCTGATGCACGCAAGCCACACATCTCCGCCGGTGTAATCAGGGTCTATCAGACACCCATTCGACCGGACACCTTCACTCCTTACTTCGTCCGGATGCTCGAGTACAATGCTTCGGATTACGCTTAGATTATCCCCGTCCCATCTGAGGACTTCGACGTGCGCCTGATCTTCGTCCGGTCGATCGAGCATGACTACGACATCTTCTCGATCACCGCCCGGAAGATCGACAACGATGGGAGATGCGACTATGTCGCCAAGGCCTGGCCAGTCGTCCCCGTCGGCGTAGTCCTTTGACCAGATCACTTCCTCATTGACAGCATCAAGGCAGTAGATGCGTCCTTCTCCGAAGTTCGTGAGCCCGATTCCGAGGACACTGGCGATCATGGCATATCCGACCACAATGTCCGGGTGACCGTCCTCGTTCTGATCAGTGAAAGCAGGAGCGCCGAGAGCATACAGCCGACGATCCTCGAACTGGTCAGGCCACCATTGCCACTGCACGGTCCAGGCGTCGTCATCATCCTTGCTGGATACCACGACCCTCTGGTCAGCGTAGACTGCAACACACTCCTCTTCCTCTCCTTCGCCGAAGTCGTCAATGTCGATGAATCTTGGCGAGGTCGCAACCGGCCGGATGTGTTGGAACCCTTGAGCTCCCGCGAGCTGTTGCGGATCCCGCGCTTGATAGGCGTACTGAATCTGCCATATCTCATCGGAGATCATCGGCGGTACAGTCAGGCTCTCTTCGCCTGTCAAGTCGTTCTGCCTGAACCTGAGCGGGATTTCGTAAAGCCCCCCTCTGTTAAGCTGGGCTTGGGCGTCATATGTTGCTTTGAGCGTTCTCCATGAGTGATCAGGGAGCGGCAAAGGGTCTAGCCATTCGAACGCCACGTCGGGGGGAGTCTCGAAGTCGCTTGTATCAGCGAAGGGAAAGATGTTGTCCCACGACGAGTGCTGGTGATCCATAATATCATAGTACTGAACCGCATTCGCCGGCGGCGGAACCAGTTGGATAACCACCCGGTTTTCCTCATCCGCTCCCATGTTGATCCCGACCGGCTCCTCAGTATTCGGTTCTGTGGCAGCGTCGATTATCGTGTGAATCTCCACAACACTGCCCGGATCCTCAGGGTCATACTCGGGATCCGTGCCGATCATAAACAGCATGTGTTCGACTCCGATCCCCATTTGCGGGAATATCCTCTCAGGCGTATCAATCTTGAAGGTCCTGTAAGGATTAAGAGCCCCGTCGATAATATCGCTGTACCCGCTGGGCGACACGAAATGCATGTGCCATAGATCCATTCCCTGTCTGTCGAAGATCCAACGCACATCGTACACATCGCCGCCAGACCAATTCGCAAGGGTTGCCGTGAGCCGAACGCATCGCATGATGCCCAGCTTGTGGCCGTCCCCGCCCTGGAACTCGGCTGTGGTGTAGAAGAAGAAATTGCTCGTTAGGTTCTCGTGGTAAACCAGATCACCCTTTCGGTCTCCTCCCGCCGGTTCAACCCACGCTCGGGGCTCACTCAAGTCTATCTTGAGTACGTATTCAGCCAGTGTGACTCGCTCGCCTGTTGTGCCTGTGGTGATTGAGGACTCGCCCGATGTCTGATTCTGTGCTGCCGGGACGACAGGATTTCCCTTGCTTCCTGAGCAGCTCAGGAGCAACACGCAAAGTAGCGCTGTCATCAGCGTGACGCGCATTGATGAACTATGCACTTCAGATTCCTCCTCGCCTACTCGACCCTGAGGGTCGCCGTGACTTGCGTACTCTCCTCTCGTGCGCCTTCCCGAGACGGATTCAATGTTAACGTACCACGTGTTTGAATATATGTCAAGAGGCAACTTGCCATTTCAGATGATCAGGATTTCGCGACCGAACCGAGAAGGGCACGGAGGTCCGTGCCCTTGTTCATGAATTCGAGAAAAGAATGCGCTAGTACAACTCGTCGATGTACTGGGTCAGGATGCTGATGCCGATAGAGTGGATACCGCCGAGCACCGAGCCGCGGCAGTTGCCGTCGCGGTCGAAAATCACGTGCTGCGGTATTCCGCCTGAGTCGCCGTTCCAGTTGTTGGTAAGGTTGAAATACGCGTTTGACGGATCCAGAAGCCAATAGTCCGCCTTGTCGTCCGGATGAGTATTGATCCAGTTCTCGACGGTGCTCTCGGACTCGCCCACATCCACCATTACGTGGACGTAGTCGCCGCCATGATACAGGTCATAGAGCTGCGCGAGGTCCGGAAGCTCCTGGATGCAGTAAGGACACCATGTCGCCCAGAAGTTCAGGTAGATCACGTTCCCGTTAGGCTGTACATCCGGGAACTTGAAGGTCGAAGGATCGATCATGAGATCGGTCATTGCGTCCTTCATTGTGTAGGGAACGATGTCTGTGCCGTTGGGCGAATTGGGGTTGGACTTGACCGTCCAGTGGGTAACCCACTGGTGGCAGGTTCCGTCATCGAACATGCCCTGAGCATCCGTGACCACCACCGTGATGTCGCAATCGACAACCTGGTTCGGGGGAGTCCAGACCGGTGTGGCGCTTGTTGCGTCATCGAACGAACCGTAATCGCAGGTCCACAGATAGGTGTGCGTGTCGCCGGGAGGGGCGAAGTCGTCGAAATCGACGCCCAGCGTGACTGCTTCGGCTACACTGCCCTGAAGGCTTGTGGTCCTGGAGTGGTTAACGCTGTTGATGATCGGGGGCTGGTTGGTGTCGTCCCAGATCCAGAATGAGAGAGGTACATCCAGGAGGCTCTGCGCGCCTTCGTTGTCGGTCACTCTGAGCTGCATGTCGTGCTGCCCGGCTTCCGTGAAGTAGTAGGATACGGTCACGCCGGTCCCCTCGTATGAACCGTCCGCGTCGAGGTCCCATTCGCACAAGGTTATCGATCCGTCAAGATCTTCCGAGCACGACGCAGAGAACTCGATGTCTGTCTTCCACCAGTACGGCCAGGGAGTGGTGATTTCCGCGCAAGCGATCGGTGGGTGATTCGTCACGCTGACAAGGATTGAAGAATCGGTTATGTCCTCCGCGCCGTTTCCGTCGGTCACCTTCACATTGACGTTGAACTCGCCCTGCGTGTCATAGATGATCGTTGGATTCTCGTCCGTGCCGGAATCGTACGGATCGCCGAACACGTCATCGCCGTTGAAGTCCCAGGCGTATGTCGCGATATCGTTGCAGTCAGGATCAGTGGAAGCCGATGCGCTGAACGTGACGCCCTCGAATGTCAGAACCTGGGTCGCGGTTGTCGCCTCAGCGTCGGCGGTCGGGGGAATGTTCGTGACGGTTACCTCGATGGGTGTGTCGAGGGTATCCTCCCCGCCTTCGTTATCGACAACCTTGAGGTCCACATTCCATACTCCGTCATTGTTAAAGACCTTCGTCGGGCTGACATCCGTACCGCTGTCGTACAGGTCTCCGTAAATGCCGTCGCCGTCGAAATCCCATTGATAGCTTTCAATTGTGCCGTCCGTGTCCGTGCTGCCCGACGCATCGAATGTCACCGAACCACAGGCGTCGATGTCGGTGGATGTCGTGGCGACAGCCGCCGCGGTCGGCAGAACGTTGGGCACGTCGTCCACGATGATCGTGATCTTGGTATCGAGCACGCCCCATCCGGACTCGTTGTCGATGACCTTGAGGTCGGCGTAGTAAGTACCCGGGTCCGCGTACAAGGCAGTCGGAGTGTGCATGTCGCCCGTGTATGCATCGTTGTAGTCCCCGTCACCGTTGAAGTCCCACTTCCAGTCGACAACAGTGCCGTCGAGATCATAGGAAGCGGAGCCGTCGAAGCTGACGGTCAGGTCCTCAAGGATGTGGGTGGGTGTAGTAGCCTCGGCCACCGCAAACGGCGGAGTGTTCGTGTCGAGAGTGACGTGCACTTCCACCGGTTCCGAGATGGTGGCGCCCGTCGCGTTGTCCCTGACCTTCAGTTTCACATTGAAAGTGCCCGCGTCCTTGAAGACATGTGTCGGCGATTCGGCGGGTCCGGTGTATGAGTCGCCGTAGACACCGTCACCGTTGAAATCCCACAGGTACTGTGAGATGAATCCGTCGGGATCATAGCTGTCGGACCCATCGAAGCCGACACTTTCATCGGCGAGTATATCGGTCGGCGTGGTCGCGACCATCAACGCCACAGGGGGCTTGTTGAAGACGGGATTCCAGTTGGCGACGCCGGTGATGTGCCTGTGATAGCCCCGGAGAGGCTTGTCGACCCCGGTAAGCTCGGGGAAGTAATCGCCGGGGGTCTCGACCGTGATGAGCACGTCCAGCGGATCGGCCGATGTGAGCTCAGGGAGGATGATATCGAAATGATAGCTTGCCGTGAACTCGGTGGTGCTGTCCGGCTCGTTTGCCACGAGGTTGAACAATCCGGGGCACTGGATGGAGAGCTTGCCGAGATCCGCAACTCCCTGCCAGTCATGGACAGTGATTTTGTAGTTTGCATTTCCGCCGAAGTCACCGTCCTGGAACCACAGGGTATTATTCCATTCATCAACCTGGATATACCAAGGCTCGGCCTGGTTGGCTTCCGGAGGGAAGTCCCCGGGCAGATTCACGGGCGGATTGGGGTTCGGCGCAGCCCAACTGCAGTCGACCGCGTAGTTGAACTTGAGACCGGAGGCGAGGCTGATCTCGAAGTGTCTCGAGTTGACGCTTCCCGCCTGGAAGAACGCGCGCGATGCCAAATCGAGCTCGCTCATGTTCGCTTCCATCGCGAAGTCGTCGGCGTACAGTTTGTAGCCGTTCAGAGTCGCCGCCTTGGCGGGATCCATGAATGTCCCCAGCTTCCCAGGCGTGTACCCGGTCATTCCCTCGTGAAGGAACTCCGCGGGATTCCACCAGCGGGTGAATCCGTCGGCGTTCAAGAGCCTGGTCTGGTGAGGACCTGCAATCCGGATTTCCGGGTTCCCGAAGCCGGTCTCGCTTCCCTCGGTGATCAGTATTCCCTTCACATCGAAGCCGGACAGATTGTTCTTGCCGGCGAATGGATGGTGAAGCGCGATGTTCGCGTGAAGCACGCCGCTCTCCACCGTCGGCGGGTCCACGAGTGTAATGTTCATTCCCGCTTCGAGAATGGGCACCATGTTGAAATGGAACTCGGATGTCCGAAGGGGGACGAACTCAACCATGCCGGTCTCGGGATCCACCGCGCATTCCCAGTAACCAAGCAGAGCGTGACCCTGAGACGCATTCGGGGCCGTCTGCTCGACCTGGGCGGATCCCGTGAGGGCGGGCTGCTCGGACGAGGGTGCGACTGGGGACTGGCTGTTTCCCGCGCATCCCACCGCCACTGCGGTCAGGAGTACCGCCAAGCACAATACGAGCGATGATCTCATCGGTTCTCTCCTTCCGGGGAGTATGCTTACAGGCACCGGACAATCGCCCCGGAAATCCGGAGCCTTTCTCTGTCTTAAGTTGCCGATGCAGCCGCTACTGCACCGGATGGTGGAAATTATAGCATTAAATGGAAAATTGTAAGAGTCTTTTGGAGAAAAAGTTGGGGTTGGAGACATCCTGAACCAAGATCACTCCCCGGCACGCTTTTTTTCGCTCCAAAAGTCCATCAGGATAAATTGACAAATCCGCGACGATTGCGTAAATTTAGTGAGCTTCCTTCTCGTTCATAAAGAGCTGGCAGAGGGACTGGCCCAAAGAAGCCCGGCAACCTGTCCCCCCACATCGGGACAAAGGTGCCAAATCCTACCGGAGCTGTCGATGGTTCCGGAGAAATGAACGGGAAAGCTCCAGGGCCCGCCAGACAGCATGTGCGGGTATTCGTTTTCATTAAGGGAGCGAGTTTCGGGACTGACGGGGCAATATTTTGAAGCGGAGGCTGATCGGAATTGAGTCCACACGATTTTTTCTTCTCGTCTGAGTCGGTCACGGCGGGCCATCCGGACAAGGTCTGCGACAATGTATCCGACGCGATCCTGGATTCCTGCGTGGGCCTCGACCCCTACAGCCGGGTCGCCTGCGAGTGCGCCACCAACACAGGCTTCATCCTGGTAATGGGCGAGATCACGACCAAGGCGCAGTTCGATTACCGGGAAGTGGTGCGCAAGACCATCACCGGCATCGGGTACAACAACCCGGAATACGGTTTCGACGGATCGAACTGCGGAGTGCTGATCGCTCTCGACCAGCAGTCGTCGGACATCAACTGCGGCGTCTCGAGGGCGCTTCATGTTCGAGACAAGGAATGCAGCGACCCGTACGAGGAGATCGGCGCGGGAGATCAGGGCTTGATGTTCGGTTTCGCGTGCAACCAGACTCCGGAGCTCATGCCCCTGCCTATCTCACTCGCCCACGCCCTCACGAGAAGAATGGCCGAGGTTTTCCACACAAAGAAACTCCCCTGGATAAGGCCGGACGGAAAAAGCCAGGTGTGCGTGTACTACGAAAATCGCAAACCCAAGCGCGTGCACTCCATCCTGGTCAGCACGCAGCACTCTCCCAACGTAACGAACGACCAGATCCGACAGGGGCTGATCGAGGAAGTGATCAAGCCATCCATCCCCCGTCAATTCTGGGATCAGGATCCGGAGATATACACGAACCCGTCCGGTCGGTTCGTCATCGGAGGACCGGTCGGCGATTCGGGCGTAACCGGAAGAAAAATCATCGTCGACACGTACGGGGGCTATGCGCGTCATGGCGGCGGGTCCTTCAGCGGCAAGGACTGCACAAAGGTCGATCGGTCGGCCACTTACGCCGCGCGCTGGGCGGCAAAAAATGTGGTCGCGGCAGGACTCGCCGATGAGTGCGAAATCCAGGTCGCCTACGCGATCGGTGTCGCTCGTCCGCTCAGCATCTTCGTCGACACTCTCGGAACAGGCAAGATCGACGACGAGCGCATTCTTGAGATCGTCAAGAAGAACTTCGATTTCCGGCCGGCGGCTATTATCGACACACTCGATCTGAGGCGCCCGATCTACCTGCAGACCGCCGCCTACGGGCATTTCGGACGACCCGATCTTCACCTCCCGTGGGAGCTTACGAACAAGGCCGACAAGCTTCGAGATGAAGCCGGGCTGAAGACCAGAGCTTGATTCGTGCCTGGGTTGAGACTCAGGCTTATCAGAGGAGGGGCGACTGTGTCAAAACAATCATTCAATCTGGACGCGTGCCTTCTGAAGGCGCGCATGGCGATTCAGGACGGGCGGATCGACGAGGGGATCGAGGAGCTTCGACAGGGGATTTTCGAGGCGGCCAGGCTCAGCCCCGAGAAGGGTCGGGAGCAGACCGAGAAAATCCTCCACTTCGCGCATGAGAACGAGATTTTCAGCGAGGTGGAATCGACTCTGGATACCGAGCCCCTCAGACGTCATCTGTTCGGAAAGGAATGACAGGGCATATCGACGTTCGATTGCCGTCACGTGCGCGAAGCGACGATTTTCCGTGTTAAGCGGGAGACAATGATCTGGAACGGAGTTCGACGGGCTCTTCCGAAGCCCGTCGCTTTCTAGATCGCGGTTAACAGGTTTTTTACAGGATGAACGAGATTTCCGACAGTGAGACTCCATTGCGTGCGATGCTTTCGGCGTCGCAGCGATTTTCTCGCTTCAGACAACGAATCCCCGAGAAGGTGCTCGTGTTCGACGGCGGGATAGGGACAAGCCTGCACGCACAGAACCTTCCGGCTGATGCGTATGGCGCCTGCCCCGGCTGCAATGAGATCCTCAACCTCACGCGGCCCCAGAGCGTGTTGAGGGTCCATGAGGCATTTCTTTCGGCGGGCTGCGATGTGATCGAGACCAACACGTTCCAGGCCAACCGCCTGAAACTCGCTGAGAACGGACTTGCGGATCGCGCTTCCGAGATAAACAGGGCCGCGGTTTCCATCGCACGGCAAGCGATTTTCAGGTTCGAGACGGCGGATCGTCCCCTGTTCGTCGCAGGCTCCATCGGACCCCTCGGCTGCCTGCCCTCATCGGGCGACCCGACGCTGGACACACTCTCCCTGTCGGAAATCCAGAGCGTTTTCTACGAACAAGCGATGGCGCTTGTGCTCGGAAGAGGCGGCACGCAGGAACCCGACGGCGTGGATTGCCTGATCGTCGAGACGAGCCAGGATCTCCTCGAGCTCAGGCAGGCCGTCTTCGCAGTTGAGAGTCTGAGGAAGAACCTGGGCCTGGATATACCCCTCATCGTGCAGTTCACGCTCGATGCGTCGGGAAGGACACTTCTCGGAAGCGACGCGGCAGCCGCGCTCGCGAGCTTCATCGATCTGCCGATTGACGCAATCGGCATCAACTGCTCAACCGGTCCGACCGAGATGCGCGAGAGCGTCCGGTACCTGGGCGAAAACGCTCCCATGTGGGTGAGCGCGATTCCCAACGCGGGAATTCCATGCGAAGAGAACGGCGAGTTGAAATGGCCGCTTGAGCCGGAGGAATTCGCTTCGGCTTTGAAGGAATTCGTGGGACGGTTCAAGGTGAGCATCGTGGGCGGATGCTGCGGCACGACCCCCGCTCATATAAGCGCGGCGGTCCGGGCGATAGGCGCCTGGAAACCCTCGCCGCGTCCGGGTTACGGGCCGCAACTGGTTTCGTCTCCGCTGTCCGCAGTCGACCTGTCCGATCTCCCGCGCCCCGTGATTGTGGGCGAACGCCTCAACGCGCAGGGATCGAAAAAGGCGAAAGAGCTCGTTCTGGCCGACGAAATAGACGGACTTTTTTCGCTGGCCCAGGAGCAGGTCGAGGCCGGTGCCGCGATCCTCGATATCTCTCTTGCGACCAGCGAGCGAGAGGACGAAGCCGACCTGATGGAAAGGGTTATCACTCGCCTCACCGCGGGAATACCCGCAGCGCTCATGATAGACACAACCGATTCCGGGGTAGTGGAGCGCGCGCTGGCAAGAATCCCCGGACGCGCCGTCGTGAACTCGATCAATTTCGAGAGCGGGGAAGATCGGGCGCGCAAAACGCTCGATCTGGTCAAGCGCCACGGCGCACTTGTGATCTGCATGACCATTGACGAGCGCGGCATGGCTGGGGACCCGGGTCGCAAGAGGGCGATCGCCAGACGTATGAGCGTGCTCGCCCGCACCGAGTTCGGAATCGAGCCCGACCGCCTGATCTTCGATCCACTGACCTTCACGCTCGCCACCGGCGACGAAGAACATCGCCGAGCGGCCATCGACACTCTAATGGGCCTGAGGGAGATCAAGCGCGACCTCCCGGAGTCCTACACCATCCTCGGGATATCGAACGTTTCCTACGGCCTTCCACCCAATGCGCGGAAAATCGTCAATTCCGTTTTCCTCTATCACGCCGTGCGTGCCGGACTTGACTTCGCCATCGTTCATGCCGGACAGGTCGTGCCCTACCCCACGATCAGCCCCATGGAGCGCGAGCTTGCCGAGAATCTTCTCTTCGACCGAAGCGCGGACGCCCTGCAGGAGCTTCTCACGCATTTCCAGCAGAAGAAGACCGCTCCCGCTCCGTCGGAGCATCCGGTCGTTCACCGCCCGCCCGAAGAGAGTCTCAGGTACGCGATAATCCACCGCAAGCGCGAGGATGTCGAGATTCTCATAGAGAAAGCGCTCGCAACGCATTCGCCTGAATCGATTCTCAACGATATCCTTCTTCCCGCGATGCAGGAAGTGGGCGAGAAAATGGCGGCGGGCGAGATCATCCTTCCGTTCGTGCTGCAGTCGGCTGAGGTTATGAAGGCGGCGGTCGCGCGCCTGGAGAGCCACCTTCCCAGGGACAGGGAGATCAGTCGCGGGAAGGTGCTTCTGGCGACGGTCGCGGGCGACGTTCACGACATCGGGAAGAACCTGGTCAAGACAATTCTCCAGAACAACGGTTACGACGTAATCGACCTCGGAAAACAGACGCCGAACGCGACGATAGTCTCGCGGGCGAAAGAGTTTGCGGTCGACGTTGTCGGCCTGTCGGCGCTGCTGGTCACAACGTCGCGGCAGATGGAGTTCTGCGTGGAAGAGCTTCATCGCGCGGGTCTCGAAGTGCCTGTGATCATCGGCGGCGCAGCGATCAATCGATCGTTCGCGAGAAGGATAAGCTGGATCGGCTCTGACCGGATTTACCGACCCGGCGTGTACTATGCGAAAGACGCTTTCATCGGACTGCAACTCGTGCAGGGGCTTCTGAATCCCGAGAAGCGGCGCGATCTCGAGGCAATGGCCGAGGAGGGCGCGCGGACTTATCGCTCCGATCGCGACCGGGTTGTCGCTGAGGTCGAGAGGAGAAAGGCGCTGAGGCCCCTGAGAGCGCCCGGCGCCGTCAGGTACGACATCCCGGTTCCCGAGCCCCCGTTCTGGGGCATGCGGATACTCGACTCGCCCGACATTCGCGAAGTCTTCAAACTGCTCGACACGAAAGTCCTTTTCAAGCTGAACTGGGGAATTCGCGGTCGCACAGCGGAGGAATATCACGCCCTGGTGGCATCCACGTTCGAGCCTCTCCTCGAGGACCTCGAGGAGGAGGCCCGCAGACAGTCCTGGCTCCTTCCCGCCGCGGTCTACGGGTACTTCCCCGCGAACTCCTTCGGCGAGGAAGTGATCATATTCGATCCGTTCGCTTCGGACGATCCCGTGAAGAGCGAAGTCGAGCTTGCGCGATTAAGATTTCCGCGACAGTCGAACGGAGAGAGGCTCTGCGTGGCGGATTATTTCAAGCCGCTCGATTCCGGGGAAAGGGACATCATCGCGCTGCAGGTCGTGACAATGGGCGACCGGGTGGGCGACGTCGTGCATTCGTTCACTCAGTCGGGCGAGTACGCGAAGGGATTCTTCCTGCACGGGCTTGCGATGGAGTCCGCGGAGTCGTTGGCGGAATTCATGCACAGACGGATCAGGTGGGATCTGGGACTCGACAAGGGCCAGGGACACCGCTACTCGTTCGGCTACGCGTCAACGCCCGATCTCTCTCAGCAGCAGATAATTTTCCGGCTGCTCGACGCCGAGAACGCGATCGGAACCCGCCTCACGAGCGCGTACCAGATCGTGCCGGAGCAGTCCACCTCGGCTTTCATCGTGCACCATCCCGACGCACGCTATTTCCACATCGAAGGGGAAGGTCTGGCGGCGGTACTGAGGGAACCGTTGACGTAGCATTCGCATCCTGCGCGTAGTCATGCGCATCCTGCGCATGGTTCTTCTGTGTTCGGAAAGAACCATGTGCCGGAGGCACATGCCTACAAAGATCTGAGCATCGCTAAATCAGTCGTGCCAGGCGCAGAGGCCGTTGTTGCGCCTTGCGGAGTAGACCGTTCCATCCTGACCGATCGCAGGCGCGCTCCAGTAGCTGTAAAAATCCCCGTAGAAAGACCATTTGAGAGTGCAATTGGAGTTGGCGCACCTGAAATAGGCCTCATTGTTAACATAGATGAGCCCGTTATCGCCGATCGCAATCCGGTTGCCGTACCCGCCTCCGTAACCCGGTGACGAATTCAGCGTTGAGCCGTTGTTGGGATCGATCCTTCGCATGGTTCCGCCGCCGTCGATGAGATAGATGTCGCCATTCGGGGCAACCGCAGGCGAGCAGTACCATGCGTATGACATCGAGACGTGCCAATAGAGAGAACAGCTCGACCCGTTGTCCTGCCAGCAGTACAGGCCGCCCTGAGAAAAGACTATGATCTTCTCGGTCACGGGATTGTAGACCACGCCGTTATCGCATCTGCCCATACCATAGGTCACCCATTTCTCGGCGCCCGTTGCAGGATCGATCGCGTGAAGCTGTGCATTGGTGAGCCAGTTCCCGTATGCGTAGATGGTGCCGTCGGTACCGACAGCCGGAGTGCAGTATCCGCCTGAAGCCAACAGGCAGGTCCAGTTGATGTCACCGGTCTCGGGATCGATGCTTTGGACCGAGCTCCCTGAGTTGACGATGAAGTTTCCGTCCTGGTCGAGAGCTGCGTAGCCGTCAGAACTACCCGACGCGGCAGCCACAGGCCCCCAGAGAGTGTCCCCGTCCTCAGCGTCGACACCGTAGAGATCGTTTGACGGCCAATCCCACAGGAGCGCGATCGAGCCGTCTTCGCTCAGCCCCTGGAAAACCACGGCGGAATGCGTAGTCGTGTTGAACACTTTCGTCCACTTGGTCGCGTGGGTGGTCATGTCGACCGCTATTGCCGGGAGATGGTTGGTGTCAAGGTAGTTAAACGGAATGCAGAAGAAGATCGTGGTGTCGTTGAGGAAGACGGGCGTTGCGTTTCCCTTGGCCACATCCGCGAACGTATAGAACCATGCAGGCGCGAAATTAGCCCCCCCCGACGGACCGTTGGGACCGTTGAAACCGATTGTCCCGGTATGCTGCGGATTCCCCTGCGTGACAGGCCACATGGCCTCGAAGAGTTTCACTTCGTATCCGTCAACCAAAACGCCGGGAGCGGTGGTCGGGTTCGTCACCTTCACGTCGTAAAAGCCGATCGTTGCGTCGAAGAGATCCAGATCGAATGTGAGGGTCGTCGAGTCCACATACTGGAGGTTGGTGAGCTCGAGCGTATCCCCCGGAGCGTATTCAAGGTCGACCGTGCAGCCCGGAGCGAAATCGGTGCCGGTAACGGTGACATCGGTGTAGGCCTTGTCCGCCCATCCCCAGTCCGGGTCGATCGAGAGCACGGTCGGTTGCACGTACGGCGCTTCGCCGGAGACCGTCGCATCGAATGTGAAGTAGGCCGCGAGAGTCGCCTCGGGATAAGCAAACGAGCTTCCGCCGGGAATCTGCGGCTCGTAGGTGCTCGGGTCGGCGCTTTCCACGGTGCAGAAAAGGTTCTCCGGACCGGACTTCGTCAGGTTGAGTGACCCGAGCGTGACCTGGAAGACCGACGAGACGGAAGTCGATCCGGGAAGAATCGTCGCGATGGACAGCGCGTCAACCGCGCCGCCAAGCACATCGCCTTCAAGCCACAGCCCGGACACTTCCGCGGGAACGCCTCCGGGATTCACCGCTGCCTGCCAGTCATAGACCTCGATATCGAGAACGAGCTCGCCGCCCTTCTCGTCGGCGTTCAGCCAGTACGCGGTCGAGCCTGCGTCGTTCACCGACAGCGTCCATGCTTCCTGGCAGTTGGCGGACAGGCTGAATGCCTCCTGCGGGAAATCAGGCGCATAGTCCTTGTCCGGATCGGCCCAGCTTGCATCCACGGCGTACTGGAAGTCGAACACCGTCTGACTGCCGTTCATCTTAAACTGAATCTTGTAGGTTCTCGTGTTCACTCCGGGGAGGGTCGGGAAAAAACCGCGTGTGGATACGTCCAGGTCGGTGACCGGCGTTTCGGGATCGAGGCC
>CAYGZQ010000021.1:20174-57269 GCA_964354375.1 uncultured Planctomycetota bacterium | reverse complement strand
TGACGGGTCGTATCACCCCGACGGCTGGGCGATCACGAAGTACGAATGGGACTGGGAGAACGACGGGATCTTCGACGAGGAAGGTTCGGATGTAAACCATGCATTTCTCGAAGCGGGCCTGCACAAGGTCCAGTTCAGGGTGACGGCCGAAAACGGCGGAGTCGACACCCTCGACGAACCTCTTGAGATTCTCATCGAAGAGGACCTCACGTTCGATCTGCAGGACGTCACGCCGGATTGGCTCAATATGGATATACGGGCATGCTATGCTTTCGGCGATTACGTTTATGTGCGTGATGGCGCGGATTTCACCTATATGGTGTTCGATGTCTCCGATCCCGCTCATCCGATAATGGTCAACAAGCTCGAGGAATCCTGGATACGCTACATATTCGACGGCTACGGATACGCGTCCAGCGGCTTCGGTTGGGAAGTCATCGATCTCACGTCGCCCGCGAATCCTCAGACCGTGGGCTTCATCGATACCCCGTATCCCGCATGGACAATGGTCGCTACCGGCGGGTACATGTACATGCTGACCAGCCATGATCCCCAGACGTATCTTGAGATCTGGGATATCGATCCGCTCGCGTCGGCGTACCTGGTGAAATCGATTCCGTTGCAGGATAACGCGCTTTTCCTGTACGTGAAGGACGGTATGGCGTATCTGCACTACTACACGACTCTGTACATCTACGATGTCGATCCGCCCGAATCCGCCGAGCAGGTGGGAACGATGGCCCTGCCGGAATATTTCGGTGACATCGCGGTCCACAACGGGTACGGGTACATCTCCGAAGATACCAATAACAAGCTGTATGTTGTCGACTTCAGCGATCCGTCCTCGCCGGAAGTCGTGAAAACGCTGCAGGTGACGGACGGTTTCCACTGGGTTGAGGCTGAGGAGCCTTATCTTTACGCCGGGGGTCTGTCGGGGACGGGAGTCTATGACATCTCGGATCCCGCGTATCCGCTTTTGACGAACACGATTGACGCGATCGGCGCACCGGAAAAGATTGTGTTGTGTGGTGATCGGGCGTATTCCGAGGACTTTGCCGGGCTTGAGATTGTGGACAACGTTTCTCCTGAGGCTGCGCACATCGTGGGATATGTTGCCAGCGCTCGGGGAGCAGACAGGGTAAGGGCTGATGGCGGCTATGCATGTGTTCTGAAAGAGAATGGCTCTGTCAAATGCCTTCAGATGGTTGATATCAGCGTGCCGGAATCCGCCTGGATTACCGCGGCGATAGACGGACCCGCCGAGTTGGCTGATTTCGTCATCAGCGGCGACTACCTGTACCTGCTGTCTTCAGGTCCCGGCGGGCTGCAGGTTTACAGAATCGATCCACCCGGCACATTGAGCCCTGCGGCGACATGGGAAGGCGGGGAGATAGTCCGGGTCAGGGACGGGATCGCGTACGTGGCGAGAGGAACGGACCTGGCGATCCTCGATGTCGACCCGCCCGAATCTATGTTTGAGTTGGGCGTTGCCCCGTCCGTTCTGCACGACCAGGCTTTGGATCTGGAGCTGGACGGAGGGTACGCATTCGTGGTGGATTACTATTTCGGGGGGGCTATGATTGTCGTGGATGTCGACCCGCCTCAATCCCCCGGCTTCGTCTCGATTCATGGCCTGCCCGGCAACACTTTCTATGACATGGCTCTGAGTGACGGATATGCCTTCGCCTCCCATGGCGAGTATTTCAGCGAGTGGCCCACCGGATGGTACATCCCGTACTACTCCGTCATCGACATCGATCCCCCCGAGGAAACGCATCAGGAGTATTTCGACATGTATCCCGCCTTTGAAGCGCACAGCTTCGTGGCGGGGAACGGCCATCTGTTCACTGCGACGGGGAACAGCAGCATGCAGGTCGTCGATGTTGATCCGGTGCAGAACCCTTACGTTGTCACGAGCCTGGACTTCCCCGATACCGCCTGGGATATAGCGATGGTTGACAACTATGCCTACGTGGCGGTGTACGATTGGGGCCTCAGAATTGTGAAGGCCTGGTAAGTCTCAATTGCCCACGGAGAGGCAACGACGAGGGGATACGACATTCCGGCAATCCGCATTGCGGATAGCGGTCGTCAGACGGATCCGCCCAGATCTCGTCTGAGCGACGGCTCCAGAATAGCAAGCGCCTCCTCCGCAGCAGCTTTGATGTCGTCCGCCGTGCTGAGCATCCCCACTGTCGCCACTCTCAGCGGGTGGACAGCGTTTGCGAGGTCCCTCAGGTCGGGCAGCCGAATCCCACCGAGAAGAAATATCGGGGTCTTCACTTTGAGGAGTACTTCCTTGGATCCTTCGATCCCATGAGGTTTGTGCGGCGTATCCTTGTGCTCAAGAGGGAAAATCGGGCCGTAGGTGATGTAATCCGCGCCTTCCCAGACGGCCGTGATGGCTTCCTGAAGCGTGTGCGCCGAGTACCCCACCAGGAAATCCTCGCCCATGTACTCCTTCACAACTCTCAGGGGAAGATCGCCCTTTCCGAGATGAAGTCCTTCCGCGTGCGCGAGCGCCGCAACATCGAGCCTGTCGTTCACGATCAGACCCGCACCCACTTCGTCGCAGATTTCCTTCACCTTCAGACATTCATTATAAAACTCAGAGTCCGGAAGGTCGGGCTCACGATACTGAATCCACCGAACACCGCCCTCCAGCGCCGCTCTCACCACGGTCTTGTTGTCGCGACCGTTCGAGCGGTGACGATCAGTGATGAACATCAAGGGATGTTCTCCAAGAGGGACTTTGGGAGACATTTTCCTCACCTTTCCTGGGACTTGAGCATGAAAGCATAACACAAGGGCCGTGACCTGGCTCGATCAGCCCTTTCCGTTGTTCGCCGCCCCGGTTTCAGTAATCTCCAACTCGAAAGAATCCTCATCTATGCCAAGGAAAATCGACAGTGCATCCTTTGCATTCGCCAACGCTTCCTCCCTGGTTTCCCCGTACGCATAGAAGCCGGACGCCTCGGGCGATTGCGCCCACCAGTCGCCTTCGGGATCCTTCTCCAGTCTAACATGGACCTTTCTCACCTTCCCACCCCTATCACGTGCAGTCCGGCCTCCGCAAGCTTCTGCCGGTCGAGGAAATTCCGGCCGTCGAACACGACCTTTCCCCTCATCAGCCCGGCGATTCGAGGCCAGTCGAGGGAGGCGAACTGGGGCCATTCCGTCACCAGAACAAGCGCGTCCGCCTCGCGCACAACATCATACACGTCCGCAAGATATTCGCAGCCATCGAAGACCCGCCTTGCGTTCTCGATAGCCTTCGGGTCGGTTGCTTTCAACCTCACGCCGTCGCGCCTTAATTCCCTCATCAGATCGATCGCCGGAGCCTCACGAATGTCGTCCGTCCCGGGCTTGAAAGCGATCCCGAGTATCCCTAACGTCTTGTCGGAAAGAGGCTCGAGCGCCCGCCTGATCCTGGCGAGAAACCGGTAGCGCTGGATTCGATTGACCTCGATCACGGCGTTCAGCAGGGTGAAAGTGTAGCCTCGGCTTCCTGCGTGCTGGTGGAGGGCCTTTGTGTCCTTCGGGAAGCACGAGCCCCCGTAGCCGATGCCCGCCTTCAGGAACTGGGGTCCGATCCTGCTGTCGAGGCCGATCCCGCGGGCGACATCGGTGATGTCCGCCCCGACTTCCTCGCACAGGTTGGCTATCTCGTTGATGAAACTGATCTTCGTCGCCAGGAACGCGTTTGATGCGTACTTGATCATCTCCGCCGACCGAGGGCTGGTTTTCACGACTGGAACCGGCTTCTTCAGGCCTTTCGGCCGGGACGGCCTGGGCGAGGAATCGTCGAATTCCTGCCCCACGAGGTCCGAGTATAGCTCCTCCATGACCGAGAACGCTTCGTCGCTCTCGGCGCCGATGACAATCCGTTCCGGGTAGAACGTGTCGAAAACCGCCTGTCCCTCGCGAAGAAACTCGGGATTGGTCGCGATCCTGAACGGGACCGAGGTCTGGGCTGCGAGACGTTCGCGAAGGTAGTCGGTCGTTCCCGACGGCACCGTGGATTTCATGACCACCACCGTTTCATCTGCGCCTTCGCCTCTTGCCTCAAGAGCTTTGGCCACCGAGTCGATCGCACTCTCGAGCTGGCTGAGATCGATCTCCCACGTCTGGAGTGTCGGCGTGCCCACGGCAAGGAAAATCGCGCGGGCTTCTCTGCAGGCTGCGATGTGATCGTTCGTGAACGACAACCGACCGGCTTCAATGTTCCGGGCCAATAGCTCCTGAAGATGGATTTCGAAGATGGGGGTCTCGCGGTTCAGAAGTTTCCGAAGTCTGGTTTCATCGATCTCAACGCCGATAACCGCGTGACCGAGGTCGGCGAGCACCACGCTCGTCGCAAGCCCGACATAGCCGCATCCGATCACCGCAACCTGCATAGGGGGATTGTAACATCATGCGGCCTCCAGGAAAACACGCCGGGACGAAAGCCGCAGTGAACTCGGACCGGTAAGAGCTTCCCAACAGCGCATTATTGGGCTAGAATGCTTCTTAGAACATGTTTGACAGACTGGATGAACTTGCCCGGAGCCTCCGTTTCGCCCTCAATCAGGAAATCCCTCGGGTCGGGGAAGTCCGGAAAAGGCTTAAGCATCTCGCCGTCCACGAAATTCCCCGTGCTGAAGACATATCCGGGGTAACTGCGATGGTCGCTACCGATGGGGGAGAGAATAGACTGGTCCTGGATCCGATACGGGTCCAGATAATTCGGGTTGTTGACAGCGAAGGCAGACGGTACTTCGAGGGCTTCATCCCTCTAAGTTTCGACACTGACCAACTCGTCCAGCATTTCTTCAAGAACAATGAGGAGCTTCAATGGCTCAAATCGGTCCTGGGGCTTGACTGGGATGCTTTCTCGCCATCAACCGACTACCTGAAGTCCAACCTGATGGGGATGCTGCGGGAGCTTCTTGAATGGACTGCGATACTACGGCTAATGAGCGAGGAGTCCAGACCGCGCATTGTATTGCGAGATGGGTTACTCCGGTCGGTGGGAATTCCGTTCGACGTCTTTGATGCCCTCAAGCAGGCGCTGAAGGATATTTCAGTGCAGCACAACCACAGACTTGTGGGAGTAGCGAAACGTTCGAGGGTGCTCAACTACCTTTCATTGGTGATCTCGGTCGATGAATCTCTTCCGGCCGGTCTGGCGGGATACGTTGAGATATCGGAAGACCTTGAGCGGGAGGCCGCGCCTCCGAGTTACCGGTGGGCGTCGCCCAGGTCTATGGGCAAGTTGCTGCTTGCCCGTCTTACGCCCGATTCGCAACCGATTTTCCCCGTCGAGATACCGGAATGGGAGACAAAGCAGACGGGAGAGATCATGGCGAGTCTCTCGGAAGATGCCGCAGGCAGCTATCCGATCCCGGGATACCCCTTCAGCCTCGTTAAGGCTCACCGGCTTGCAAGGATAGGAGGGTTCGAGATCGAGATTCTTGAGAGAATGCTCATCAAGGAGATTCGCGAAAGAGATCCCTTGCTTGCCGAACACGTGTTAACCCAGATGCTGCTTGGCCGGAAGCTCTCCATGCCGATTCCCGACGAGGAGGATTAGAGAACATGTACGCTGAAGAGAAACCTATCGGCCTGTTCAAAGGCTTCTCGCCAGTTCCGAGAGAGCTTGAAGTGGAGATAATAGTCCCTCATGGAAGTGCTGACCTTCCTCGGTTTGGCGAGTTCATTTTGGTGGAAATGGAGCCGGACAAGGCTGCGGTCGGGCGGATTATTCATTATCATCCTACGGGTCCTCTGGCAATGGGACAGGGGGAGAGCTATATCGCGGAGATGGGTCGATCCGAGAAGAAATTCCCTGAGGCCGTCAGGGAGTTGGTTCTCAGGTATTCCATGAAGGTCGCGCTTCTGGGGATCTTGCAGAAGAAGGAAACCGGATTCCAGTTTGTCGCAGGAGTCAGGTCACTGGCAAAGCTGGGTATGCCGGTCCGGAGACCCAGCTTGCGCGCTCTTCAATATCTGGCCAACGTGAACCTGGATCTTCAGAATCCGTCCACCGTTGTGTTCGGTCACTATGCGCTCGCAACCGAAGAACGCAAGGAAGTGAAGGTGCATTTCAGCATTGAGAGGTTGAAGTCCAAGCGATCCTTCGTCTTTGCCCGTGCCGGGTATGGCAAAAGTAATCTTATAAAGTACCTCCTCTCAAGACTGTATGAATCCCCGCCGGATGTTGGGTTACTTATATTTGACCCGGAAGGTGAGTATGCGCTTCCTCAGGAAGTGGGTGGTCGGCCGATTCCCGGGCTGGCAAGCCTGCCTGAGCTCAGAAAGCGCATGAAGTACTACACCCTGAGGGAAGCAAGAGATGACTTCAAAGACATCCATGCGGGCGGGGTGAGAGTGAACTTTTGCGACTTCCGCGCGAGGGCAATCCTTGATGCGTTTGTCACGCCGGAGAAACACGATCAAGTCTGGGCGAACTGGCTTAAGGGCCTCAGGAAAGAAAACTGGGCCAAATTGGTGAGGCTCCTGGATGACAAGGGGTATAAAGCAACACAGGAGGAAATAGCGGGGGCTTTGGGCCATCAGATCACAAGGAAAGAGAATTGGAGCATCGATGCAATTAGAAACAACTTGATCCCGCCAATCGAACGGCAGCATGATCCTCAATCCTCGCTGGCGCGAGACATTCTCGATGATCTTAGGAATAGCCGGATCATTATTGTTGATATTTCCTTACTAAGTGCAGAGGACGGCCTTGCGATCGCTGGATTACTTATGGAGAAAGTGTTCTACAACAACGTCAATGCGCTGACAAGTCAGGAGAAAGAAGCAAAGGCCCGGACCCTTGTGGTTCTTGAGGAAGCGCAAGCGATCCTTGGAGCTAAGAATCTCTCCGATCGTTCGATATTCGTCAGATGGGTGAAAGAAGGTAGGAAGTACGACCTTGGCGCCATCCTGGTCACCCAGCAACCCGGTGCGATCGCTCACGAGATTCTCAGTCAGGGAGACAATTTTTTCGTAATGCATCTACTGAACCAGAACGATCTGGACGTGCTTCGGAGGGTCAACGCTCACTATGCTCCCGATATCCTTGAAGATCCGCAATGAGCCGATAAGGGGGAACTGCTTCTTCTGGTCGGCGCCCGACCAGCCATTCGTCATTTCGGCAAAAGTAAGAAACTTCGATGATGTGGCGAAGGAAGGTCAGGAAGAGAAGACATCCAAGGAAGAGATGGCTCCGCCGATCAAGTCCTCACTCAGCCCGGGAGCGCAAGCATGCCTGAATGCTGCGAACAGCGATCCCGATCTCTGGGTGTTCAAAGTCAAGGGCAAGCGCGCTTATTTGGTGTCGCTGGAATTCCTCGTCTCTCGCGCCAAACGTGCGCTTGGCAGCCAGAAGGAGCTCGGCATCGATCAGATTCTGAAGGAGCTCAAGTGGAAAAGGGGATATTCTGCGGCTCTGTCCCCGTCTCATGGTAGCGAGGAAGTAGTGGTGTTTCCGGAGAGACGTTGGGAACCCAGGGAGGGCAAGGAACCCAAGGGCGAAGTCGACATCATCAAGCGGAATCCACCGGACGACCACGTGCCCTGAGTCTCCCTTCATCGGGTATAATGGGATTCCTATCCGGTTCCGAGGTCTGATGGAGCATCTCGATCCATATCGCCGTCAGGCGACCCTTCATGCGCTGGCCGCGAGGTTGAACGACCTTCCCCTTCCGGACCGTCAGATCAACCTTATGGAGGTCTGCGGCACCCATACCATGAACGTTCACCGTCATGGCGTGAAGGATGTGTTCCCGAAGAACGTCCGGCTGATAAGCGGACCCGGCTGCCCCGTCTGCGTCACCCCCCGGAAGGGGCTCGACACCGCGATCTCATACGCCCGGGACCCGAACGTAATCATCGCCTCTTTCGGCGACATGATACGTGTGCCCGGGAGCACATCTTCGCTCGCGGACGAGCGCTCAAAGGGAGCGGACATCCGGATTGTCTACTCCCAGCTCGACGGCCTAAAGATCGCCAGGGAGAATCCCACGAAAACGGTTGTCTTCATCGGAATCGGGTTCGAGACCACCCTGCCGGGGACCGCATCCGCCATCCTGAAGACCGAGAACGAGAGTTTGGCGAATTTCAAAGTGCTTTCGCTGGGCAAGTTGATTCCACCCGCGATGGAGCTTCTGGCCTCCGATCCCGAACTGAACATTCATGGGTTTCTTGCGGCCGCGCACGTAAGCACGATCATTGGGCTGAAGCCATATGAACCTGTCGCGGCGAAAGGGATTCCTGTTGTAGTGGCGGGATTCGAGCCCGCCGACATTCTCGCGGGCATATACGCGCTTCTGAAGCAGATCGTCGAGGGCAGAAGCGACGTTGAGAATGTCTACACCCGGGTCGCTCGTACGGACGGCAACGCCAGGGCCATGGAGATTATCAACAAAGTCTTTGAGCCGGTCGATTCCGAGTGGCTGGGATTCGGGACAATCCCCCAAAGCGGAATGAAAATCCGGGCTGAATTCGGGGATTTCGACGCCGAGAAAGCTCACCCGGTGGAAGTGGAGCCGACCAGGGTTTTCAGCGGATGCCGGTGTGGGGAAGTGCTCAAGGGTCTGATCGAGCCTCCCCAGTGCGGGCTTTTTGGGGGGGAATGTACCCCGACCCATCCGCAGGGCGCGTGCATGGTGTCGAGCGAAGGCACCTGCGCCGCCTACTATAAGTACCAGCGCCCGATCGAAGCGGAGCTGGCTTGAGATCATTGATGGCAGTCATGTCGATTGACGAAGAAAGAATCACTTTGGCGCACGGACACGGCGGACTGGCAAGTCACCGGCTGATCCGGGACGCATTCCTTTCGGCATTCTCCACGCCGGAGCTTGAGCGCCTCGACGATGCCGCCGTGCTTCGTCTGCCGTACGACAGGATTTCGTTCTCGACCGACAGTTTTGTCGTTCAGCCGATTTTTTTTCCGGGCGGCGACATCGGCAAGCTCGCGATCGCGGGCACGGTCAATGATGTCGCGGTCATGGGCGCAAGGCCGCTTGTTATCTCCGTCGCTTTCATAATCGAGGAAGGCTTCCTGATTTCCGATCTCGCAAAAATCATCCGCAGCATGGCGGACGAATGTCGAAGGGCGAAAGTGCGGATTGTCACCGGGGATACCAAGGTAGTCCCCAGGGGGGCGGCGGACGGGATTTTCATCAACACGACCGGTATCGGTGCGCGGCGGAAGGACGTGGAGCTTTCCGGCTCGTTTGCCAGGCCCGGACAGTCCGTCATTCTGACAGGCCCCGCGGGCGATCATGGCGCGGCGATTGTCTGCGCTCGAAACGATCTCGGGATCCAGGGCGATGTTCTCAGCGACTGCCGCTCGATGGCGGACCTGATCGAGCAACTTCTCGACGCTCTCGGGAATCGTGTTTCGGTCATGCGCGACCCTACGAGGGGGGGTGTCGCGACTGCGCTGAACGAGATCGCCCGTGCAAGTCTGGTAGGAATCGAAATCGACGAGACCACCGTTCCCATTCGTCCCTCCACCCTCGCGGTGAGCGAGATTCTCGGGTTCGATCCCCTGTACCTTGCCAATGAAGGCGCGATTCTGATCTTCCTTGATAACTCCGGTGTCGACAAGGCGCTGGGAATCTGCCATTCTCATCCTGCCGGGCAAATGGCGGCGAAGATCGGAGAGGTAAAAGACAACCTGGGGGGCAAGGTGATTTTGAGAACCGCCGCCGGCGGACGAAGAATCATGGACATGCTCTCCGGCGAAATGCTCCCGAGGATTTGCTGACCCGCTCGCGGCGCCGGATAATATGGCGGCTGCTGACATGAACAGCTTCTGATGGGATGAACCGTTATCATTTAATCTACACTGATACAGACGAGGCCCGTATGGAAAAGGACCCATAAGGTGGTGACGTTCACGGATATGAACTGCAGCCGATTGAGTCTGGCAGTGGTGGTATTCACGTTGCTGTCTGTTCTCCTTTTCAGATGGCCCGTTCTCGCTCAGACAATCCACACGATGGATGTCGCGGGGGGATTCACGAACACGGTAACGGCTGATGCCAATCCCAACCGATACTGGATTCTCCAGTGGGATGTCGGTCTGATACTCCTCCAGAAAACGGGTGAGGATTGGGGCACCTATCAGTTTCCGATCGGCAATCTGCGAGCGATGGCGGGTCCGGATTCCGATGGTAGATTGTACTGCACGCGCGGTGGCGATGATCCTGGGCTTACCGTCTTCGACTGCGATGACGAGTGCGTAGTGGACAGCGTCTCCCTCCCGTACTATGTTCGCGGTGTAGCTCTTTCGGACGATGAAACGAAGCTGTACGTCTGTGCGTCCCTTTGGCCTCCGACTACCGAGCCGGAATTCGACGAGAACAGAAACTATCGCGCCGCTCCTTACGAGTCTGGGTTGGTCCTTGAAATTGATGTGGCAACTCTCGATATTCTCCGCTCGGCCGTCGTTGACACGATGCCCAACACGATTTACTACTCCTCACTTGCGCAAGGTGACAAACTGACCGTCAATGCGGGGATATGGCATCTTCGCATGTATAAGCACGAGGGGATGTCGCCGGACAGAGTTTGGTGTACAGCGTTCGTTCTTACTCAGATAGTGGATGTGGCGACATTCCAGATTATGGAACCTTCGATAGAATCCAGAATAAACAGGTCTCATGGGACGAATGCACTCACGCCGTGGCCCGACGATGACTCGGTTGTGGCCTTCTGCAATACCGGTGCTTACGACTATGATATATGTGTCGCACCTGAGGATTTCTCGCGAGCGATCCGGCTGATTGATCCTTCGTCGTGTACTGTTGTAAGCAGTGTCCCTATCAGACATGCCAACGGGGAAGAGGTCGGAATAGTCCATTTCCTGCCGAATTGCCTTAACCCGGACGAACTATATGTTACGGTCCAGCTGAAGAGCGGGCACGAGGGGGAATCCGGTTTCTGGCTGATTGTGGTCGATAAGTACACCGGCGCCTATCTTCGCTCGGTGGACTTGGGGGATCCGGAGATCGTTCCCTATTTCATGGCACAGTCGCCGTGCGGTGAGTTGATTGTGACGGCGCGAAAGGGAATCGACGGGAAGATCCTGATCGTCGAACCCGAGAACCACACGCCTGAGTGCTGTCTCGAGGTTGTGACCCCCATGCCTTACATAGGACCGGCCCCGGCGCTGATCGAGTTTGACGCGACCGGATCGTACGATCCCGACGCGTGCGATGAGCTTACGTACGAGTGGGACTTCGATGGGGACGGCCTTTACGGCGAGCCGGTCGACGATTCCTACACGGGCGACCCGGACAATCCCACGCACTCCTACACCGCCTCCTACCATGGCCCCGTAATGCTGCGCCTCTCCGACAACCACGGCTCGGAAATGACTTGCACAGTGTATATAGATGTGGATATAATATGAGAAACGCCCGATGTTGTGCTGCTGGTTAATGCGCAACAAAAACATGCCCACCCAGCGCGAAATAATCACCAAGATCAAAAGGGTGCGAATCAAGACTCAGAGGCTTGTGAACACGCTGCTGACCGGCGAGTATGCATCGGCGTTTCAGGGGCACGGAATCGAGTTCAGCGAGGTAAGGCCGTACTCGGAGGGCGATGATGTCCGCCTGATCGACTGGAACGTCACCGCCCGCATGAATGCGCCCTACATAAAGGAATACATCGAGGAACGCGAGCTTAAGATCCATCTCCTAGTCGATATCAGCCCGTCGCACGATTTCGGCACGCTCGGCAGCCTCAAGAAGGAGCTTCTTACCGAATTCACCGCCACGCTCGCCTGGCTCGGGATCAGCCGTAACGATAAGGTCGGGCTCACACTGGTCACGGACCGGGTCGAGAAATCGATTCCCCCGCGCAAGGGAAAGCGTCAACTGGCCAGAATTATCGAGGCGCTGCTCTACCATGAGCCCGTCGGGACCGAAACCTACATTCAGGCCGGGATCGCATACCTCGGACGGGTCGCGAAACGTCGCGGAATCGTGTTCATCATCTCGGACTTCCTCACCGACGAAGACCTGTCCCGTCCTCTGAAGGTGCTGTCAATCAAGCACGATCTAGTGCTGGTGAGGCTCACCGATCGCTGGGAGCGCGAGCTTCCCGATGTCGGGCTCATCGAGGTCGAGGACCCGGAAACCGGACAACTGCTTCTCGTCAACACCTCCGATCCCCTCGTGCGCAAGGCTTTCCGCGGGCTGACAGAGGAAAGGGACACAAGGCTTCTGCGTGCGCGCAACTATGCTGGGGTCGATCTCATCGAATTGAGTACCGGCGAGCAGTTCCTGCACCCGCTCCTTCAGTTCCTCAAACGGAAGCGGACGAAGAAAAGGGTCCGAACCGGCTGAGAAATAATCCGGCGACTTGCCCGGAACCTCTGACTCCTGCGCTCTCTCATGCTAATATAAGGCAGGAATGGTGATATCATGAAAGTGGTTTTCAGAAACGAGCTTCCCGGGAAATCCCCGAGGGAAACGAGACTCGAAGGATGGCTGGCGGTAGTCATTGCGGTTGTAGTCGGGTTGGCGATAGTCGCCCTGCTGGTCTTCGTTGTCATCCCGCTTGCGCTGGTCGGGATATTGTCATTCATCGCAGTCGTTCTTCTTGCAGCTATCGTGGGCTGGATATGGCTGGGGTTCAAGATCGGGTTCGGGAACCTGTGGGACCTCACCAGGCTGGTGTTGGGTATAGGTTTCGGGCCGAGCAGAGGCGAATCGCGCGGCGAACGTATCAAGCGCGCTTGGGAGGAGCGGGTGAAAGGCAGAAGCGGTGAGTGGAAAAAATAGGATTGCGGCCGTGCCGGCCGATATATGATTCGGGGGAAGACGAGGAAGTCAAGGAGGCCGAAAATGTCGATAATCACCGGGACAGGAGATGACGGGCGCAGCGCGCTTTTCGGGGGGTTGAGAGTGCCGAAAAGCCATCCCAGGCTGGAGGCGTACGGGGCTGTCGACGAAGCCCAGTGCGCGATCGGCGTGATTCGGGCCGCGGGGAACCTTCCTCCTGAGATCGACGAGCTTCTCCTGCGCATGCAGAAAGAGCTGTTCACGGTCGGATCGGACCTCGCGTCCCCGAATCCCGAGGCGATGGTTGCGCGCGTTACCTCCGCCATGGTGCAGGCGATCGAGCTCGAGTGCAGGAAACTGGAGGGTGAGCTCAGGGAGCTGAAGAGCTTCATAGTGCCGGGGGGAACACCAGCCGCCGCGATGTCATTCTGGGCGAGGACCGTTGTCCGTCGCGCCGAACGTCGCGTAGCAGTGCTCCTTGAGGACGGCCAGCGTGTGGCTACAGTGCTGGTCTACATGAACAGGATGGGCGACCTTCTCTATCTGGTCGCAAGGACACTGAACAAATCAGCAGGCATGCATGAGGAGACCTGGAGCTGGAGGTAGGGGGGGTTACAGGGGTACCCAGCCTGTCGACAGGCCGGCACTTTACAGCGAGAATCTCGTAGGGTATATTTTCTTCTGCACATGGGCGCGTAGCTCAGATGGTTAGAGCGCCACTCTCACACAGTGGAGGTCGATGGTTCGATCCCATTCGCGCCCACCATCGATGATCATGTCCCCGCCTTGCGGCGGGTTTTTTGGTGCCAAAAAACAAGGCCCCCCGGGGAGGGGGGCCTATCACAAGGGGAGGAGGGTCTTCATCGGTGCGGTCTAGCTCAGGAGGAGGAACCGCGTGGAGAATTGGAGGAGAATTGCTGACTTGTGACCACACCGATGGGTTGTCCGACGTTTGCGTCCGTACGTCGGACTTTTATTTCTTCAGTTGGTCAATTCACCAGGTTTCGAGCCGGTATCATCTCCGCCGCGAGAAAACAGTCGCCCGCTGCTTCCTTGACTCTCTGGAATGGCGACAACTCGCGCTTGGTCTGTGGAACAATCCTGTCCTGGGTATCAGGGGCTTCCTCTCTACGCTCCGTTCGGGTTTCTGGTTTGGAATCCCTGGAGCGGAGCAGGCCGTTAAGTCTGATAACTCTGGCCATTACTCTCACCTCCATGGGGAGTGCAGTTCTATGTAGTTTGGGGTGACACCCCGACATTAAGCAATTGACGTTCCATCCGACTTTTGAGACCGAATCTGTTTTGCCTGAGTTCAACGAAATGCCGATTTTATGCGGGTCTTAAGGCCGGATTTTTTTGCGGGTTTTCCAGTCTCGGGAACCTAAGTAAGTAAGTACTTGTTGCATTGTGCGACAAAACCAGCGGCGCCGTGCTCACCCTGCAACAGTCAATGCGGATGATCTTCTCGATTCGGCGGATGTAACTTCCCCCCCGGGCAAACAAAAACCGGCCCCCTTCCGTTGATTACGTCGGCATTCGGGAAGGGCGCCGGTCGATTTTTCCTCGATTTCAGTCCACTATTCGCGGAGCCGGGATCACATACCCTCGAGACTCCTGGCTATGTACGGCAGCAAGGGTACCAGATTCTCGGCCAGGTCTATCGAGAACAAGGAGCGCGTTTCAACGTAGCCGTCCCTGTTGATGGTCTCCACATAGAGCCTTTCGTCAGGGTCGCTCAACTGGGCGAGCAGCTCGAAAACACCGCCCACGGACGCAACCTGGGGCTCCGGAATCTCGTAAAGAACGTCCGCGATCCCTCTCAGGAGCTCCTGGCGATGGACATGGACGCGCATGTTCGCAGGGTCCATCCCGTCCGGAGCAAACAGGGTACCGTTCTCAAGCGCATCGCGGGCTGCAAAAACATCCTCCCTCCAGATGCCTTTTATCATCCATTCGTCGTTCCAGGCGATCGTCGGCGTGAACGGCAGCTCGGGATTGTCCGTAACCCAGCTCACGGCATTCTCGTCACCGTAGTCCGCCTGATAGAACGGCCAGTCCGGAACCATGAAGCCGATTGAGTCCATCGCGCCGACAGCAGCATACGGGAGGTCGGGATTCGGATTTTTCAGAAGGGCGACGAGCCCGGGAAGATACTCCCCGTTTCCTCGATCCTCGGATGACGTGACGAGAACATACATCTGGTCGCCGAAATCCATCGACTGGATGTCGCTCAGTCCCACCATACCGAGAATCTCGCTGGGATCGCCACCCTCAGCGCCCATCTGCCCCATAAACATCGGCAGCACGAACTCGAAGACGTAGTCCATGTAGGCGTGCGCGTACTCATTGGGGTTGGCCCAGGCGACCTCGCCGATGAGATCGAACGGACCGCCCTCGGCGGTCATCAGTTCCTTGGGCTGAGCGTTCATGAGGCTCCCGATAAGGCCAATCGATGCATAGCCCGACAACTCGACTCTTCGAACCGACTCGATATCCCCGGACTTCAGCCAGCACGCCGTGTGCTGCATGGAAATCGCGTTCATTCCCATACCGTCGATCAGTGACCGCATGACCTGAGCCATTTCCGGCGGTGCACCCTCTATGTCCATCGTGTCGAATTCAGCGAGATAGCTTGTCATATTGGCCTGGTCGCGATAGAACGCGCCTGATGTGTCGAAATCGGCGGGCGCGGTGAATTGAAAGCCGCTGCGGGCCGTGTATCTCTCAACCGAATCCATCAGGCGGTCGACGTCAGACGCAAACAGAAGGAATCGGTCCCCGTACGCGAACGCGTAACATGCGTCATCTCTCGTGACAAACGTAAACCCGTCCTTCTCCTCGACATTGAATCCCATGTTCGACGGCCGGTAATCGTGTCCGAACTTGGTCAATCGGTCGGCGAGGTCGGTGTACGGCTCGAAGGTCTTGCTCCATCCGCCCTCGATAAAGAGGACTCCGCCGATGCGATAGGATTTCATCTTGTAGGATCGGTAGACCACATTTTCCCCGGAACCCTCCTCCTCTGAGCTGCATCGTCCGCAGCATCCGCCGCAACACGGCTTGTACGTGATGTCGCCCGGCGATCCTTCGGTTCCCTCTTCAATGACGCGGATCGGCTCGCCGGTGTAGGGATTGACGGGCATGCTTTCGAGATAGCCTTCCTCAACCAGGATATCCAGCGAGTCAGGGTAGGTGCCGGGATAGGTGCTTTCGCCGGTCTCGGGATCTTCCTCGGTACGTCCGCGGTACATCATGAGCGCCTGGACTATCTTGTCCAGCTCCTTCTGGTACCGATTCTCGACGACGTAGGCCAGTGTGTAGTTGGACAACACCCTTAGGTCTCGCTCCGAGCCCGCGGAGAAAACCATGAGAGGGAGCTGTCCGGACGGGCTGATAGTGAAAGCCTGCACTCCGTCAAGGCGGCTGAAAAAAGTGAAAACGTCGGGCTTGGCGGCCTGGCTGGACAACATGTTCGAGATCGAACCAAGCATGTCCTTGAAATGCGCCTGGTCCGCCTCGCGCCAGTCATCGCCGACATCGCCGGCGTAGGACATGATCTCGTCCATGTCGATCGCCATGACCATGGGCGCATCCGACGGCAGAAACTGAAGCGCATCCGAGTCTTCGTCGAGCGCTTTCGCGGGGGCCGACATCAGAAGAAAGACGGCCAGCCCGCAGGCAATCAGAGAAAATGACAATCGCAACATTTTCATCCTCCAAGGGTTGTCGACTTATTCGAGCTCCAGTGCTCGATCCGTGCAGATAAACGCAGTATCCGATCAATGGAGCAGCGGTAAATATAGGATTGTGACGATTCCGTGTCAAATCGGTTGCACTACGATATCGCCGTATTGGCGGGATGGGCTATTCCTCCCGGGTCCCTGCGGCGGGAATCTCGAGGAGTGGAACGAGGTCCTTCGGGAACTCGAAACTGTCGATTTTCCATATCCCCGATTCCATCTTCAATTCGAACTGGAAGGGAAGCTCAAGTCCGCGCTGCAGGACATCGACCAGGGGCTGGGGCAGGTTCGGGATTTTCAGCGCCGCCTCGCGATCGCCGGGATGCCGCTCGATCATTATCACCCTTGCGACCACTCGCGCGCTCGACGAGCTCCGCTCGATGACGTCATACTTGGTTTTCCATGAGACCTTTTTCAGAAGCTCCCGGATCGCGGGGTCCTCTCTAAGCTCGTCGGCAAGATCGATCGCCCGAGACCGCTTCTCGGAGGCGATTGTCAGAAGATGAGGGTGCTCGGCGCTCCTGTATTTTTCGGTGGTTACCGCCTCAAGGCTCGCCTGCGTGACCGGTCGTTCGCCGGAGAGAAGCTGCATGTAGTTTTGCACAGTCCGGATGGGGCTGGGTTTCGCACAACCTGTCGCGACGGCGAAGATGACAAGAGTCAAGCCAACGATCGGAATGAACCAGGATTTTCGTGTAGTTGCGCGCACTCTTCCTCCGCATGAGTTGAGTCGGTTGTTTGTTTGATACCCCCCCTGTAGTCCCCCCCCAAAGGGTGGGACGGAATTACGCCCGGACCGCAGCTTTCGTGCGAGCGAGCGCCTGCTCGAGGTCGGCGATCAGGTCTTCCACGTTCTCGCACCCGACCGATATCCTGACCAGGCTGTCGGTCAGACCCTGCTGCTCCCTGAGAGCTTTCGGGACCGCGTGATGAGTCATGCTCGCCGGGTGCTGAATGAGAGTGTCCACCGTACCGAGACTCACTGCAAGAATGCACACTTCGGTCCGCTTGAGAAGCTCCTTGCACGCCTCGTACCCGCCCTTGAGCTCGAACGCTATCATCCCGCTGAACCCCGACATCTGTTTTTTCGCGATCTCGTAACCGGGAAAACTCGGGAGCCCCGGGTACATGACGTTGGTGACATCCGGGCGTTTTTCAAGGAACCGGGCGATCGCCATCGCATTCTTGTTGTGAAGCTTCATCCGCATCGAGAGGGTCTTGAGTCCGCGCAGGAAGAGGTAGCTGTCGAACGGGCTCATGACCGGCCCGGTGTCGGTCCTGAATTTCTTCACTACCGCCATGTCATCGGCGTTTCCTATCACGCAGCCTCCGATCACGTCGCCGTGACCGTTAAGGTACTTCGTCGCCGAGTGGAGCACAATGTCGCAGCCGTGTTCGAGAGGCCTCTGGTTGTACGGCGTCGCGAAAGTGCTGTCGATGACCACCTTGACCCCTTTCTGGTGGCAGACTTCGCTGACGGCGGCGATATCGGTCACGCGATTGGTCGGATTCGCCGGAGTCTCGAAAAAGCAGAACCTGGTCTTCGGCGTGATTGCCTTCCGAACCGAGTCTATGTCGCTTGTGTCGACGAACGTCGACTTGATCCCCCACTTCCCGAAGATGTCGCCTATCAGATGAAGGCACGGCCCGTACAGAGTGTCGCCGGATACAATGTGGTCGCCGGACTCAAGGAACGGAATCATGGCCCCGATGACCGACGCCATTCCGCTCGCGAAAACGATGGCGACCTCCCCTCCTTCGAGATTCGCAAGCGTCCGCTCGAGCGCCTCGGTAGTGGGGTTCCCGAGTCGAGTGTATATGTATCCCTCGGCTTCCTTCGCGAACAGAGCCGCTCCGTGCTCCGGCGACTCGAACAGGAACGTGCTCGACTGGAAAATGGGGCGCGCATGGGCAAGCTCGGGTTTCTCATGCCCCTCAGCGTGAATCTGTCGAGTGGTGAAGCCGAGTTTCTTCAAGTCCATGAGTCGAGTCCTCCCGGTTCAGGTATGGCTCCGCTCCAGCCGGGGACGGCTTTGGACGCGGATTCTGATTTTACCACCTGAGGCGCAAAAAATCCGTATGTTGGAGCTCCTCCGGTGATCCTCCGGTAGCAGCTACTCAGGCGAAGACGCCTGAGATAGCAGCTACCGGAATGCTATACTTTCCGGCATGCCGCATGATGCGAACAAGTGGACCTTCGGGACACACACGCTCGACTGCAGCCGCCCCGTTCTCATGGGCGTCATTAACACCACGCCCGACAGCTTCTCCGACGGCGGCGAATTCTTCGATCCCTCCGTCGCCGTCTCTCACGCAAGGCAACTTGTCGATGATGGCGCCGGCATTCTCGACATCGGCGGCGAATCCACCCGTCCGGGAAGTGAATCGGTCCCGGTAGACGAGGAATTGAGGCGCGTGATCCCCGCGATAGAGGGCATTCGCTGCGCAGGGGTGGACGTACCGATCTCAATCGACACGCGAAAGCTCAAGGTGGCGAGGAAAGCGGTCGATGCGGGCGCATCCATTGTTAACGACATTACAGCCCTGCGAGATGATCCGGACCTCGCCGACTTCATTGCGGAGAGAAAGCTGGGAGTTATCCTCATGCACATGCTCGGAACGCCCCGGACGATGCAGAAGGACCCCAGCTACCGTGACGTGATCGCCGAGATCGGAGAGTTCTTCGACGAGCGCATGACCTTCGCTCTCGGACGTGGTATTCCCGGGGAGAACATTGTGCTCGACCCCGGCATCGGGTTCGGGAAACGCCTCGAACACAATCTTCGCATAATGAACGAGTGCGGCTCGTGGCTGAAATTCGGTCGACCGATATTGATCGGGCCTTCCCGGAAGCGGTTTATCGGCGAGCTTCTGGACGTTGAAGTGACGGACCGCCTGTACGGAACGATCGGCGCCTGTGTCGCCTCGCTTGCGTCCGGCGCGAGGATTTTCCGGGTGCACGATGTCCGCGCGGTGCGGGACGCTTTGAATGTCGCCTTCTCCATTATGAAAAATGACAGGTTGGATTGACGTTATGTCCGACGAAAGGACCACTCGCTCACCTCTGTATCGATCGCTCATCTCAGGCGAGCCCCTCACCCTGCGCGGCGCGAGGCTCGCGACGGTTTCCGCGTCCGATATCCCCAGACGGCCCCGCTTCACCGGGATAGTGGAGAAGGCGGATATCGGCCGTTCTCTCGACAGGAAAGCTATTGAATCCATCAACACGTTCTACTGGAGCTCGCTGGAGCAGGAAATTTTCGGACGGACGTACAACGTCTTCGATTGCGACAATTACATCGCCCGCCCATCCTCAACCCCCCAGTATGACCCGGATTCCGAGGGTCCCCTGACCCACGGGATAGCCGGGCATGTCTCGCTCTTTGAGGAACCTGAGGGATTTCTGCATATCGTCGTTTTCCATGTCTGGCCGCAGTGGCACGGACGTGGCGTCGGCCGTGAGCTTCTGAACACGTCGATCGATGAGGCGAGATCGAGAGGTCTCTCCGTGATCAAGCTGGGAACGACGAACGACAATCTTCCGGCGCTGTATTTCTACCAGCGTGCCGGATTCGTGATAGAACGGGTCGTCTGCGGAGAGGTCTTGAGGGGGCACGACGCAGAATTGATCGGCTACTCGGGAATCCCGGTCCGCGACGAGATCCAAATGAGGCTGGAGCTTCGATAATGCCTGCGATCAGGAAGGAAAAGCTCTACATCAACGGCGAATTTGTCCGGTCGAATGACTACAACACGGTGACCGATCCCTACACGGGCGAGGTGATAGCTCTCTCACCGATCGCCGATGCATCGATGCTCGATCGCGCCATGGAATCGGCGGCGGATGCATTTAAGCCGTTTGCGCGCCTGAGTCGCGACCAGCGCTCTGAGATGCTCCACAAGGTAGCCCGCGGCATCGCCAAAGATGCCGAAGGGTTCGCGAGACTCATCAGCAGGGAGGGTGGAAAGCCGATCAAACTCGCGCGCGGGGAGGTCGACCGCTCGAGCATCACGTGCAGGCTGGCTGCCGAGGAGGCGATCCGTTTCGGCGGCGAGTGGCTCCCGCTCGACATCCAGCCGGGGTCGAGAGACTACACCGCGCTGGTCGGGAGAGTGCCGCTCGGACCCACACTCGCGATAAGCCCGTTCAATTTCCCGTTGAACCTCATAATGCATAAACTGGCGCCTGCGATCGCGGTGGGATGTCCGGTGATCGTCAAGCCGTCGAGCGAGACCCCGCTCACCGCTTTGAAGCTCGCGAGGGTGTGTCACGATGCGGGTCTGCCGCCGGGAGCGGTCCAGGTCACGCCCTGCCCCGGCCTGTCGTTTGAGCGGCTCATAATGGACGATCGCGCGAAAATGCTCTCGTTCACCGGAAGCGCACGGGTCGGCTGGAATCTCAAGGCCATCGCGGGCAGGAAAAGAGTAGCGCTCGAGCTCGGCGGAAACGCGGCAGTCGCGGTGCACGAGGACGCCGATCTCGAGTTCGCGTCCAAGAGGATCGCCTTCGGGGGATTTGCGCACGCGGGCCAGATCTGCATCAGCGTCCAGAGGGTTTTCATACACGAGCCGATCTACGAATCTTTCATCAAGATGCTTTTGCGCGAGACTCGAAAGGTCAAAGTCGGGGACCCGTCGGGCGAGGATACCCTCGTCGGACCCATGATTACCGAGGCGGAGGCGGACAGGGTCGAGGCCTGGGTGAGGGAAGCTATGGACTTGGGCGCGACCGCTCTCCTCAAGCCCCATCGAAGCGGGCTCGTGCTCTCACCCGTGATCCTGGCAAACGTTCCCCGCGACGCGAAGGTCTATGCGTCGGAGGTATTCGGTCCTGTGATCGTCCTCGCTCCCTACAAAACCTGGGATGAAGCTCTGGACCTGATCAACGACTCGAAATACGGGCTCCAGGCGGGGATTTTCACCAGCGACATCAATCGGATCAATTCCGCGTATCGCGAGATCGAGGTCGGCGCGGTGATCGCGAACGACATCCCGACCGTCAGGGTGGACAATTACCCGTACGGCGGCGTGAAGAACTCGGGGCAGGGTCGCGAGGGCGTCCGGTGCACCATGAACGAGATGACCGAGGAGAAGGTGCTGGTGCTGCGGGTTTAGGTCTTTCGCTGCGCCGCAGGAAGAGCCTTTGTCGATTGTAGGATTCAGAAAAAAGCCGTCCCCCCCTTGGGGGGGACTACAGGGGGGCCACGTCAGCCCACCGGTACACTACCCAAAGAACCGGGAAAATGGTATTGCTTTGCGCGAACGGTGCAGGATAGCCCGTGTATCGCAGCGACCGCGTCGGCACAGGCGCCTGGCGGCCAACTATGCTCTTTCCTACTGTCGACTTCGCGATCTTCTTCACCGTCGTCTTCACAGTCAGTTGGCTGCTCGTCGACAATTCCTTTCTCAGAATCATCCCCTATGAAATCCAGGGAACCGTTTCCGCGTTTCTGAGGAGCAGGTCGCAGTGGCGGAAAATTTTCCTTATTCTCGCGAGCTACTTCTTTTACGGCTACTGGAACTGGAAATTCATGTTTCTGCTGCTGGCGTGCTCGGTGGGCAACTATCTCTTCGGACTTGCGCTCGGTCGAGACTGCCCCGACCGGACGCGAAGGATCATCCTGACCTCGGCGGTGACATGGAACCTGGCCATCCTCGGGTTCTTCAAGTACTTCGGCTTTTTTGTCTCCTCTTTCAACAACCTGTTGACCGCGCTGCATCTCGACGCGCATATGCCTCTGGTCGACATAATCCTTCCGGTCGGCATCTCGTTTTTCACCTTTCAGGCGATGAGCTATGTTATCGATGTCTACAGGAGGGACACCCCGTACGCGCGTTCGCTTCTCGATGTGCTGCTCTACATCTCGTTCTTTCCGCAGCTCGTTGCCGGACCGATCGTCAGGGCCCGCGATTTCATCCCTCAGCTTCAGCGGGACCCGGATCCTTCGAGGATTGCCGCAGCGCGAGCGTTTCTGCTCATCATAGCGGGGCTGTTCAAGAAGGTGATCGTCGCCAACTACATCGCGACAGAGCTCGTCGACCCGGTGTTCGAGGACCCGCTTAAGTTCTCCAGCCCGGAGGTCCTGCTGGCGGTCTACGGCTACGCGGTCCAGATTTATTGCGACTTCGCCGCGTACAGCGAGATCGCCATCGGCGTCGCGGCGCTGATGGGGTATCACTTTCCGGACAACTTCAACAACCCGTACAGGGCGCAGTCTCTCAGGGATTTCTGGCGTCGATGGCACATCTCCCTCTCGACCTGGCTCAGGGACTATCTCTTCATCTCGCTGGGCGGCTCAAGACATGGGAAGTGGAAGACATACATGAACATCGCGATCACCATGGTGCTCGGAGGCCTCTGGCACGGAGCATCGTGGAATTTCGTCCTGTGGGGAGCGCTTCACGGATTCGGTCTCATGGTAGAGAGGATTTTCGCCGACATTTTCGGCAGAAGAGAGAAGGCCGTTTTCCTGCAGATCATCTCGGTGATCGTTGTCTTCCATTTTGTGTGCCTGGGATGGGTTTTCTTCAGGGCGAGGTCATTTACGCTTGCGATTGAATACCTCAAGGCTCTTGGCAATGTGCATGTTGCGTCGACGCTGCTGACGCCGTTTGTTATCGTGCTTCTGGTCATCGGGATCGGGATGCATTTCATGCCGCCGCAGCCGGGGATATGGGCGAGAAGGAGCTTTTCTCGACTGCCCGCGTTGGTGCAGGGTGTAATCCTTGCTCTTCTTCTGCTGGCGCTGAGCGCGTTCGGATCCGAAGGCGTCGCGCCCTTCATCTATTTCAGGTTTTAGGCTTGACCGATGGACGAGACGACCCATACCGGCGAAGAGAGACTCTACTCCATCAGAGAGGTGTCGGTAATTCTTCTGACCTGCCTGGTCGTGACGCTTCTGCTGGACGCCGGGGGGCTCCGTCGCTGGGCCGACACTCTCAAGGTCGGTCGCACGAGAGACACTTTCCTGGCCGCGATCGATCCGCTCAATTCGTTTACGTCGGAACTACATCTCAATGTTCCGAGAGACGTTTTGCGGCGATCGTTCTACGAGTTCATGGGGAAAGAGCCGGAGGCTGGTTTTGTCGAGGCCACAAGCGAGCCATACGGCGAAGGCGATCGCATCCCCCTGACGGGCCCTCCTCTTTCCCAGGAGCCGCCCGTCGAGGTCAGCGAGGTGTTCAGCCCGTCGAATCCTCTCAAAGTCCTTCTCATCGGCGACTCCATGATGGGCGACGGTTTCGGGACGATGATCGTGCGCGCGCTGAACGACGATCCGTCGATGGTGCCCGACAGGCATTTCAAACATTCTTCCGGGCTCTCGCGTCCCGACTTCTACAACTGGCCAGCCCAGGTAGACGAGATTTTCGCCCAGGATCATTACGATGCGGTCATCGTGATGATGGGGACAAACGACGCGCAGGCGTTCGAGATCGACGGCACGGTCTACCAATTCGGCGATGATGACTGGTTCAATATTTACTTCAGCCGCGTTGACGGTGTCATCCGGGACCTTCGCGGACATGCCGCACATGTCTACTGGATCGGCATGCCGCCAATGAGGAGTCCCGGCTACAATCGGAGAATGCAGAGTCTGAACAAAGTGTTCGAGGATGCGTGCAGGCGTAACCCAAGGTCGACATATGTCTCGACCGTCCCGATCCTCGGCGACGCCGAATCGAACTTCACGGCCTATCTGACCCTGAACGGAAGGCAGGTGGGGGTGAGAGGCGAGGACGGCATTCACATGACCAGGGCGGGGGGCAAGATTGTGTCCGACAAGGTGATGAGCCTCATTCGGAAGGACTTCAACTTCTGACAGGATGCGCGTGCTACTCAATCCTTCCAAGCGCAGAGTCCGAGGGTTCGATAGGATGAATAGAGGGTCCCATCCTGACCGATCGCAGGAGCCGCCATCAGACCGTCCCCCATGAACCATTGCCCGGCGTAGTACTGCCAGTGAAGCGTGCAGTCAGGTTTCCAGCAGGTCATGTAGGCCTCGTTTTCGTCGTAAAGCCGTGTGGCCGCATAAATCAGTCCGTCCGCTCCGATGGCCGGACGGAAAGACACACCATCGCCCCAGCCCTCCGTATATTGCAGGGTATCGCCCGTGGCCGGGTCGAGTCTCCTCAGAACTCCTTCGTAATCCATCATATAGATGTCGCCGGTGGAACCCACTCCCACCGATGAAAAGAACGGGCACGGGTACGGTTTCTGCCAGGCGATCCCGCAGCTGTCCCCGTTGTCCTTGAAGCAGAAAAGTCCCTGTTCGCTGTGGAGAATGATCGTCCCGTTCGGATGCACGGTCACGCCGTTCATGCGTAGCTGACCCAGACCCTGGCTTGTCCAGTTGGTCGTACCGTCGGCGGGATCGAGGGCGCAAAGCACGCCGTCCCATTGCCCGCCGGACGTCGCATATATCACGCCATTATCTCCAACAGCCGGAATGTCGTAGTAACCGACGCCGATTTGCGAAGTCCAGTTGATCGTGCCCGTGTGCGCCTCAACACTCTGATACCCGTACTCGTCCACCGGAATGATGAAATTCCCGTCCAGATCGGTCGTCGGGTAGGCATCGACCTTGATCGTGCCGGGGATGTGCCAGAGCTCGCTGCCGTCCTCGACGTCGAGCCCATAGATCAGCGCATACTTCGACTCATAACACAACGCCACTTCGCCGTCCTCGCTGATCGCCTTCAGATTCAGCCAGTTCTGCATGTCATCGTGGAATTGCTGGTTCCATTTGGTTGTCTTGGTGATAAGGTCGACCGCTCCGCACGGAAGCGGACCGCCGTCGCCGGTATTGCTCAGAAACGCGTTATCTTCCGAGAGAAAGACCGGAAGCGGATTTCCGTATGGATTCGGCTGCCACAGATGCGTCCACGTCGGAGCATCATGAACAGCCGCGGGTCCCTGCAGACCCACGTAGCCGGTGTTAGCCCTGTTCCCCTGCAACGTCGGCCATATCGGCTTTTCCCCAGCGGCCTTAATATCGACCTGGGCAAGGAAATAGGCCGAGAGGGGGGCATCGGGATGGGCGAACGCGGACCCTCCCGGAACCTGCGGTTCGTAGGTCGAGGGTGATGAGCTGACGACAGCTCCGAAAAGATACTCTGGACCCGACTGGGTGAGATTCAGATCGTCAATCGTGGCTCGTACAACCGCAGTCAGTCCGCCGGGGTCGATTACCTGGGCGGATCCGAGGACCTCAACAGCTCCGTTCAGAACCGGACCCTCGAGCCATATCTCGGATATCTGCCCGAGAGCGCCGCCGGGGTTCTCCAGACCCTGCCAGTCGGAGACCGCGATGTCGAGCACCAGTTTCCCCCCCGACTGTCCGGGACCCCCCCACCACGCGTCTGATCCGGCATCCGTGACCTCAACCATGAACGCCTCGGCACAGTTCGCGCTCAACGGAAACGCCTCGACCGGATATTCCGGCTCAAAGGCCGGATCGGGCAGCGCCCAGCTTGCATCGACGGCATACTGGAAGTCCAGTATGTTCTGACCGCCGATATTTTTGAACTGGATTTCGTACCTGCGAGTGTTAACCCCCGGATTCGTAGAAAAGAAGCCTCGATTCGCGGTGTTCAGTTCCGACATCTGCGCATCGGCATCCAGGCCGTCCGCGAAATACTTGTACGGATTCACGGTCGCTGTAGGTTGGTTCGGAGGAGCAAGCGAACCGAACGTGAATCCGAAGATAGTGCCGTACGTTGTGAACTCGGGATAGTTCCACCATCGCGTGTAACCGTCGGCGTTCTTGAGACGGGTCTCGCCCTGGGCCGCGATTATGACGCTCGGATCGTGGATTCCATGCTCCGATCCATTCGACAGAAGTATGCCCCGCACATCGAAACCGTTGAACTTGTTCAATCCCGGAAACGGATGTCTCACCGTGACATCCACGATGAAAAATCCGTTCGCCGGATCGCTCCCGGGACCAATCGAGATCGACAGCATGTTCACCGGGCTGTACGGCGGCTGCATGAATCTCGTGACATTGCAGGTGAAATCGGCGCTCCTCATCGGCGTCACGTTCACCGTCAGGCTCTCCTTGTCCAGTCTCGCGTCCCACAGCCCCCACAGGGTCCTTCCCACCATTCCTTCGTAGGAGACCTGCGTGATGTTATCGGGAGGACTGCTGTCGGGCAACACCGCAGATGCCCCGGCGCAACCTGCCGATGCAATCGCCAGCAGCAGAATCAGAATCGCTTGTGTACCGCGCATGTTCGACTCCGGACGAAGTGATTTCACTGGCCCCCTACGAGAATACACAATGGTCCGAGTTTCAACAAGCTCCGGCTCCCGGCCGCATCAATAGACGCATTTTCGAGCTTCGTCGGCGTATGCTTCCAGGTTCTCCACGGGCGCTTCAAAGAAATGGTCCGACGGATTCATTATGTAGCCACCGCCCACGCCGGCGGTCTCGAAGCAATGTCGCACGTAGCGACGTGTGTCCTCGGGCGAGGCATTTTCGAACCCGTTGTACTGGTCGAATCCCCCGATCAGCGCCACCTTGTCCCCGATCCGCTTCTTCACTGCAGCCAGGTCCACATCGCCCCCCATGGCAGGTGGCGTGAGCGTCTCGAGCGCGGTCGATCCCACCTCCACGAGAAGGTCGAGAATCGGCATCATGCCGCCGCAGGTGTGATATACGGTGCGTATCCCGATCTCCTCCCGCAAAAATGTGTGTAGCCGCTTCTCATACGGCAGAATGAACTCCTTGAATATCGTCGGGGAGATGACGGTCGATGAATTATGCCCGCCGCCTGTCTCGAAAAGGTCGGTGCGACTTGAGCGCATTGTGTCGAGCGCGCGAAGGTCCATTTCCGTGACCGCGTTCATCGCGGCATGCACCCAGGACGCATCCTCGAAGCATGCGTAGATCATCTTCTCCACACCGTAAAGCTCGCAAAGCCTGTGCCACGGCCCGATCCGTCCGCACCGCAGAATCCCCCTGTCTCCGATCATTTTGAGCGTCTCGCGCTCATAGCCGAGGTCGAGAATCTCGACGGGATGGTGTCGGCAGAAGATGAAGATGTCCTCAGGATCTTTCAGCAGGTATTCGGTCGTCCAGTGAGTGAGGTGGCGGTCCCATGTCCAGACCTCGCGGAAGGTCTTCTCGGGTGTCTCGATCGTGATCTGCTCGACCCGGTCGCTGTCGGGCGGGGTGATGTCTTTGCGCTCGATTCGCCAATTCCCCGCGGCCTTTTCATCCAGGTTCCATCGCCACTGATAGACCGACCAGTCCAGCCCGAATCTCTCGAACGCCTCGAATTTGCCTGCGCCATCCAGATACTTGATGAGCCAGTATTCCATCCAGTCATGAACCGACGCGGGCAGGCGATCGGGCACTCCGCGGTCCAGCGCCGTCAGCATTCGTTGTCTGGGAGTCATCGACCGCATGGTGGGGCCAGTCCCGGGTTCATCAAGCTAGGAGAAGTGCTCGGTCAGGAGGTTTATCATGTGAAGCTGATCCAGTGAGCCGCCCATCTCGCGGGACGAGTGCATGGCGATCATGGGACTGCCGATGTCGATCGACCTGATGCCGAGACGGCTTGCGGTCATCGGACCGATCGTACCGCCGGTGCCGACATCTGTCTTCGCGACGAATGTCTGCAACGGCACGTCCGCCCTCTCGGCGCATCTCCTGAGATGGTCGAGCGCCTCGATCTGCGTCGTGTAGCTTTCCATCGCGTTGACCTTGACGACCGGGCCGCCGTTCAATACGGGATGATGCCTGGGCTCGTGCGCCTCGGGATAGTTCGGGTTTATCGCGTGCGCCCCGTCCGCCGATATCATCATCGAGCTCGCCAGCGCACGGAAATAGGTCTCTCTCGAATTGTCCCCCGATGCCGTGATCCGCTCCATCACGCTGTCGAGAAAACCCGACCTCGCACCCTGCATCGTCTGCGACCCGACCTCCTCGTTGTCGAACAGCGCCACGATCTGCGTGAATGGCGTGTCCTTCGGTGCCCTTGTCAAAGCCTCGACTTCCGCGTGACAGCTCGAGAGATTGTCGATGCTCCTGATGAAAACGAATTCCTCGTTGATGCCCCCCAGGGCTCCGGGCTGAAGATCGAAGACCTCAATCGAGTATGCCGTGACTTTCTCAGGATCGACCGGGCCGCCGTCCGCCGATTCCGAGATCAGTTTCAGAAGCGGCTTGTCTTCGAGGGCCTTCTCCTCGCCCATGCCGATAACCGGCGGGAGGTGGTCCTGTTTGTTGAGCTTGAGACCCTCGTTTTTGTCGGCCTTGATATGCGGGGCGAGGTTGGGGATGCGGCACACCGGGCGGTTCACGGAGAAGAGGACGACGCGATGTGACCCGTCATCGCTTCTGATCACTAACTTTCCCGCGAGGCCGAGGTCTCGGTCGGTCCATGTGTGAAGAACCGGTCCTCCGTAGACTTCAACCCCGAGCTGGATGTATCCGTTCTTCGAGTAGACCCCGTTCGGCTTGACCCGGAAGCCCGGGAAGTCGGTATGGGCGGCGGCGATCCTGAAGCCCGCCTCGGCGGGCGGCGCCGATCCCATCTTCACGGCGACAATCGATGACTGGTCGCGGATCACGTAGAAACGGTCGCCGGGTTTGATCTTCCACCGGGCGGTCTCTTCGATACGTCTGAATCCCCCGGCCTCCAATCGTCGAGCGGACTCCAACGCCGCATGCGCCGCGGTAGGAGCGGCCTCGATGAAGCGGATCAAGTCGAGGGTCGATTCTTTCGCCCCGGAGGCGTCCATGATTTCTCCTTCCCGTGTTGTATACAAGCTTAGAGCGACCGTCGACGGAACAGCCACGACAACATCTTCAGAAGGATCATGTTGTAGATCGTGATCTGCCAGACCCAGCCCCAGAGCTCCTTCCAGTTGGTGATCATCGTTTCGTCGCGGTCCAGGATGCTGAACGTGACCTGAGACAGATGCGGAAGCACCCAGTAGGAGAACCTGAGCCCTACGGCGAAAAAGATCTGAAGGTTGGGAGCGGTCGCGATTTCATAGATTCTGTCCACGAAATGCCCGGTGGCGAAAAGCGCGACCCCGATGATCGCCGCGGGCACCTCCGGCATCCTCAGCGTCAGCCCCATGATTATCAGGACCAGCGTCGCGTACTTGAGCGGGAACAGCACGATCGCCATGAAGAAATGCCAGTCCATGACCGCCCTCCCCGCCATGAGGTTGAAAACGGACTGGATCGCGAACAGCTCCAGCGCAAACACGAGGAAGCACCCGGTGACTATGATCCAGATGCCCATCGCCTTGCCGAACACATATTCCTCGCGGGATATCGGCTTGGGGAGAATGGAGAGGATCACACCCCGGTTTATCTCGTTGGGCAGCACGACCATGGCGAGGATGAACCCGATCAGGGCGACGAAGAAATCGGCGAACAGAAAAGCGCCCTGCCAGAGCAATGCCTGCAGGGTCGCGGCTCCCTGCTGGGCGGCGATCTCCTCGGCCCTGCCGGGTGGAATCACAAACTCCTCAGTGCCCCCCGGCGGCGTAACCACACCCCCTGTCTCACTTCCGCCCGTGCTTATCGCAAGGCCTTCATCTTCGACGAAGCTGGTTACAGCGGGCTCGCCTTCGGAAACGGACAAGCTCCCGCGCAAGCCCTCGGTTCCCCCGGACGAGGGCAGATATCCGGTATCGTCCTCCTCGGTGAAGCTCTTCATGCCCGAAAGGTTCTCAAGCTGCTGATCGAGGTAGGGCAGGCTCTGTCGCCATTTCTCGAATGCGGTCTTTCCTGCGGCCGTGTTGGGAAGGATCACGTCCACGCCGACTATCATCATTCCCATGGCCAGGAGGATTATCACTTCCATGCGACCGATCGAATCGAGCACAGTGACACGCGCGATCGCCAGCGCGGGAAGGAACCTGAATTTGCCCCTCGCGTAAACCGCGATCAGCCAGACAATTGCCATCAGCACGAACAGGGCGGGGATGATGATCGACCAGTGAGGCCCGATCACCCGCTCCCAGAGAAACTGGAAATTGACGATCAGCTTCTTCATCCCTTCCCCTCCTCGCCGGACTCGCACGACGGGCCCACCCAGCTGTCGCCCCTGCTCGTCACCGTCCCCTTGAAGAAATCTTCGAGATGCACTCTTTTCTGCTCGACGCCCACGAGCTTGGAGTCGGCTTTTTTCAGAAGCGGAAGGATTGCTGCTATCTGCCCTTCCTCGGCAAGCTCGATGAACGTAAAGCCGTCCTTCGTCTCCACGCCTTTCGCGATGGCCCTGATGGGCGCCAGGTACTCCTCGTCCCGGATCGGGTCCGCCCTGATAACGACCCCCTCCTGCTTGCCTGTAATTTCCTTCAGGGACTTCACGGCCTTCAATTCGCCGTTGTCGATAATCCCGACCCGATCGGCGATCCGCTCCACATCCTCGAGGTCGTGCGTGTTCAGGAAAATGGTCTTTCCCATGTCTTTCTGACTCGCGATGAGTTTCCGAAGATCGGCCTGGCCGAGGGGGTCGAGGCCGCTCGCGGGTTCGTCTAGAAGGAGGATGTCGGGATCGTTGATAAGCGCCTGCGCGAGCCCGACCCTCTGCTGGAGGCCTTTCGAGAGGTGCTTCACCTTGGTCTTCCTGCGGTCCTGCAGACCCGCTATGTCGAGCACCCTCTCGATCGCATCCCGTCTGGCCCTGCCCGACAGCGCAAACAGGCGCGCGTAAAAGTCCAGCACCGTCTCGACCGTCAGGTACGCGAAATAGTTGTGATCCTCCGGCAGGAAGCCGATCCGCTGCCGAATTTCTCTGTCGCTGACATCGCCGCCCAGGATTTCGGCGGTGCCGGACGTCGGGTGAGTCAGGCCGAGAAGCAGCTTGATCGTGGTTGTCTTGCCCGCACCGTTGGGGCCGACGTAAGCGAACACTTCCCCGGAGTACACCTCGAGCGAAACCTGGTCGACCGCAAACAGATACCCGCCTCCCGGCTTCGGATATTTCTTGGTGAGCTTGTCGGTTTTGATGTGTATTGTCATGCCTGACCTAATTACAATCGCGCACGCGGCTTTGCGCTAGACCGTGGGTACGACATCTTATCACTCTTGATCATTATAAAATCGGCAGACCTGCTCGGCAACACGCGGCCTTACTCACTGCTATAATAGCGCTTTGACGCCATGGCCGAAACCATCGAGTTGAAATCGGCTGTACGGGTCCGGGGGATGTGCGTTGTCCCCGGCGACAAATCGATCAGTCACCGGGCACTGATTCTCGGTGCGCTTTCGAGCGGACGCTGCAAAATCCAGCACCTCGCGAGCGGCGAGGACGTGCTCGCGACCGTGAGAGTTCTGAGAGCGCTCGGGGCTCCAATCACGCTTGCTCCGGACGGCGAGAGCGCCGTAGTCGACGGGGTCGGGGGGAGATTCAGCCCTCCCCAGGGGCCCCTGGATTGCGGCAACTCGGCCACAACCATGCGCCTCATGGCTGGAGTGCTCGCCGCACAGCCGTTCGAGTCAGTCCTCGTCGGCGATGACTCCCTTCGTCGTCGTCCGATGAACCAGATCGCCGAGCCGCTTCGTCAGATGGGCGCCGAGGTGGAGACCGCTGCAGGCGGAAGGCCTCCGCTGACCATACGGGGCGGGCCTCTTACCGGCATACCCTGGACATCCGAGATCGCAAGCGCCCAGCTGAAATCGGCGGTTATCCTGGCGGGCCTTTTCGCCGCAGGCTACACCGTCTTCCATGAGACCCTCCAGACCAGGGATCACACCGAGCGGCTCCTGGGGAACCTCGGTCCAAAAGACCTTGTTTCCGTCGACCGGATCGGGAAGACAATCAGCGTCCGAGGCGAGCAGCTTCCCCTGCCTCCATTCGACCTTGTGATCCCCGGCGACCCGTCCTCGGCTGCCTATCCCATTGCTTTGGCGGCCCTCCTGCCGGAGAGCACCCTCACTGTGCCGTTTGTCGGGCTGAACGCAGGACGGATCGCGTTCTTCCGCCACCTTCAGGCTATGGGCGCGAGTCTTACCTTTACTCTCGACTCACAGCCGGCGAAATCCACGGGCGGCGAGCCGGTCGGGGAGATCGACGTGCTCAGCTCCAAACTCAAGAATGTGCCCATCGACCCCGAGCGAATCCCGGCGCTGATCGACGAGCTTCCGCTCCTCGCGGTCGTGGCCTGTCTGTCGGAGCGTCCCTGGGCCATTTCCGGAGCGTCCAGGCTGAGGGAGAAGGAAACGGATCGGATCACAACCACCGCGATGATGCTTCGGAGCCTCGGGGCCGAAGTTGATGAAAACCGGGACGGGTTAAGCGGTCTGGGAGGTCAGAAATTCAGAGGGGGCACGGTGGACTGCATGGGCGACCATCGTATCGCAATGACCGCGGCGGTCGCGGCCTGGTGCTCGCAGGGTCCGACCACGATCGTCGGCGCCGAGTGCGTCAAAATCAGCTTCGCAGCTTTCTTCCAGCGAATGAGAGACCTCGTGCAGTATCACTGAGAGCGCTGTCTGACACGGGGCTTTTGAAAAACCCATTTCGATGCAGAATCGCGTGGCACCCTCAGGCAGAAAGACTGCGCAAGCAGGCTTTCTGCCTGGGGGTGTTCGATCTATTAATCCCTCTATTTATGAGGCATTCAAGTGATTCGTCCAGCACCCCCAGGCTCGAGAACTCGCCTGAGGGTGCCACGCCTGACATGCCCTCCTGGCGCAATATTGGACTTTTTCAACAGCCCCTGACACGGGGGATTCGCGTTGTAGTAAAATATCCGCTCAGGCAGTTCGGTTGGAGAGCCCATCTGTCTTGGAGAAGGAGGGAGTCATCAATGAGGTACTCAAGATCGGCGCAAGCCGTTGGTCGATGGCTCACGTGCGCTATCGGCGTACTGCTTACTGCGTTTTTTCTGTTCGGTCCCCAAACGGCCTATGCACAGGATGATGCGACAGCGTCGGGCGACCTGTCGCAGGAATTCCTCGATGCCGTACTCGACGGCAACGTGGACCTGGTCCGCCAGTATCTTGACCAGGGAGTGGACCCCGCCCCCTTCCGCTACAACAAAGACCGCACCGCGCTCACTGCCGCCGCGTTCAGCGGGAATGCCGAGATCATCCAGCTCCTGATCGATGCAGGCGTCGATCCCAACCTGCCGGACGATGACGGACGCACCGGCCTGTACCACGCTGTCGACAGGAATCAGACCGCAGCGGTGCAGGCTCTCCTGGAGAACGGTGCGGACCCGGACATCGGCGACAAGGACGGTCTCACCCCGCTGATCGTCGCCGCGAAAAAGGGCTACACCGACGCTGCGAAAATTCTCGTCGAGAACGGAACCGACCTGGATCTCCGTTGCAGATGGGGCAGGACCGCTCTCATGGCTGCGGTGAGGGGAGAGAATATCGATATCGTGCGTCTCCTTCTCAAAGCGGGGGCGGATGTGACCCTGCGCTCGATCAACGGCCTGACCGCATCGGATTTTGCGCGCTTCAGCGGGAACTCGGATATTCAGAACCTGGTCTGGGAATACAGGAATCGCGACCGGGAAACCGACACACACGCGACATGGTACCCGGTCCTCGATATGGAGCTTACGAAGGCCGTCTATGACAACGAGCCTGAGAGAGTCCGATTTTTGATTCGGAACGGGGCCGATCCGAATGCGCTCGATGAGGCCGCGAATCCCGTGATCCTCTTAACCGGCATGTTTGACCACCGAAGAAGCATCGCCGAGGCCCTCCTTTCCGCGGGGGCCGATCCGGACGCGAAAAATCCCGATGGAACCACGGCGTTGATGCTGGCCGCGCGATGCGACTACACCGACGTGGCGCGGGCGCTTCTGGACGCCGGCGCGGACCCGGACGCGGTTCGATCCGCCGACCTCGAGACCCCTCTCACTCTCGCCGCATCCTGCGGGCGCACCAGAGCCGTGCGGATGCTTATCGACGCGGGCGCCGACCTGAATCACGTTACGCTCGAAGGCGACACGGCATTAACGTTCGCCGTCAGATGTCAGTACTCCGATATCGTCGGCATGCTTCTCGGAGCCGAAGCGGACACGGAGCTTGGACGGCATCGCGACAGGACAGCCCTGATGCTCGCCGCCGCCTGCGAAGTCACCGAACCGTTTTTCATGCTGCTTGATGCCGGGGCCGATCCGTTCGCGGCCGACAGCGACGGTCAGAATTCGCTGATAATCGCGGCGAGGAACGGTCATAGCGACTATGTCCGAGCGCTTATCGGCGCGGGCGTCGATGTGAACGCCGCTCGAAAAGCGTACGGCGACACGGCGCTCATGGACGCGTCCTCCTACGGCCAACCGAAGGTCATTGACCTGCTGCTGGCAAACGGCGCGGAGATCGAGAAGGCGGACAATGAGGGCTGGACCGCCCTCATGTACGCGGCGAGCACCAATGCCGCCGAATCCGTCAGGATGCTGCTACAGAACGGCGCAGACATCAATCACCGCGAGGTCGACGGCTGGACCGCGCTCATGATCGCCGCGTATCACGGCAACCTCGACTCCGGCCGCGCGCTTCTCGAAGCCGGACCCGACATGAACGCCTCTGAAAACAACACCGGTCGCACCGCTCTCATAATCGCGACACAGCAGAACCAGATCGATTTCGTACGCCTGCTGGTAGAGTTCAACGTGCCGTGGCAGACTACCGATGGGGGCCATAAGACCGCGCTCATGTGGGCGGACTATCTGTCGCACGGCGAGATCAGCCAGATTCTCAGGGATTACGGGGCCGGGTACTGAGTGTGAAGCCTGACCGGTGCCCTCCACAAAGCGCTTTTTGCCTCGAAAAGGTCTCAGCTCGAAGCACCATGCGCCGGAGGCGCATTGCTACTGTCTGGTCGTAATGCGGAGGTAATCCACATCTCCACAAGCTCCGAAGATTCCGCTTGTGGAGGGCACCGCGATTGCACCGGTTGGCGGACAGTGTTACGATAGTCGCCGAAAACTTCAGTATATGTAGGATACGGCAATGCGGAAGAGATAACAGCCATACGATTTGTCCCACCAGGGATGCCGGCCGCAACGGATGCCCTCCCGGCCGGGTTTCCCCCTATTAATTCTCGGAGAACGATTAGATATGACGTACGAAACTGAACAACCGGTGCCGACCGCCGTCCTGGTCGGCTTCACATTGCGTAACAAGCGCGACCCTCGCGCGGCGCTCGACGATCCTCTCGAGGAGCTCCGTCAGCTCGTTTTGAGCATGGGCGCGGAGGTCGTCGGCGAGGTCTTCCAGCGCAACATGACGATCAAGGGCCGGACTCGCGTTTCCACGCACCTTCTGGGGCTCGCGAAAAACGAGATCGAGCGCGTCAAGGCAACGCTCCTCTGCGTAGACGACACGCTGTCCGGCTCGCAGCGCGCGAATGCGGAGGACGATGTCGGGTGCGAGGTTCTCGACCGCACCGAGGTGATCCTGCAGATTTTCGCGCGACGCGCCCAGACCACCGAGGGAAACCTGCAGGTCGAGCTCGCGCAACTGACCTACCTCCTCCCGCGATTGCGCGGCAGAGGCGGGAAGGAATTGAGCGCGCTCGGCGGCGGGATCGGCACGAGGGGTCCCGGCGAGAGCAAGCTCGAAACCGACCGTCGCGTAATCGAGAAACGGATATCTCATCTCAAGGGGAAAATAGAGCAGATCGCCAGACGTCGCGAGCTGCAGAGACGTAAGCGCCGACAATCCGGCATGCCGCTCATCGCGCTCGTCGGCTACACGAACGCGGGCAAGAGCACGCTTCTGAACGCGCTTGCAGGATCGGACGCGTACGCCGACGACCGCCTTTTCGCCACGCTGGACCCCATCACCCGGAAGGCCTACTCGCCCGCGATCGGTCGGGAGGTTCTGCTCACCGACACGGTCGGGTTTATCGAACGCCTGCCCACGGAGCTTGTCGCGGCGTTTCGCGCGACGCTCGAGGAGGCGATGTACGCCGATCTCCTGGCGATAATCGTCGACGCGAGCGAGCACGACTGGCAGCGCAAGCTCGATGTCGTCGAGAAAACGCTGGTGGATATCGGCGCATCCGAAATCCCCAGGCTGCTTGTCTTCTCGAAGTGCGACCTGTACCCGGACATGGACGCCGACAGCGATACGATAGTGGTATCGGCGAACACGTTGCTGACAGGAGTGCGGGTGTCGGCGCTCACGGGCGAGGGAATCGACGGCTTGTGGGAAGAGGTCGCGGCAAAAGTCGCGTAAATATGGTTCCGGTATGATCCCGGTAGCTGCTACTCAGGCGAGGACGCCTGAGATAGCAGCTACCGGAAACGATAGTGGTGTCCGCCAACCCGCTCCTGACGGGAGTGCGGGTGTCGGCGCTCACGGGCGAGGGAATCGACGGCTTGTGGGAAGAGGTCGCGGCAAAAGTCGCGTAAATATGGTTCCGGTATGATCCCGGTAGCTGCTACCGTCGTCGCGAGCGAAGCGAGCGACAAGGTAGCTGCTATCCGGGACGAAGCCTCCGGTAGCAGCTACTCAGGCGAGGACGCCTGAGATAGCAGCTACCGGAAACGATAGTGGTGTCCGCCAACCCGCTCCTGACGGGAGTGCGGGTGTCGGCGCTCACGGGCGAGGGAATCGACGGCTTGTGGGAAGAGG